>JBCDAX010000030.1:0-40940 GCA_039184805.1 Bacteroidota bacterium
AAAAAAATACAGCCGCCGCCAATATACAATACGGCAATACAGAACTTTTGGACCTTGGAAAACCTGATTTTTTTCTTTGAAAAAAGAAAAGTCATCAGTGCCAGATTTATAGTTAGGGTGGATAGAAGTAAAATGTTTATAGGTACCGGGTGTTGTGTGATGTAAATAAAAATCCACCAAAGTGCTAAATAGGCAATGAAGATATGATAGCCCTTTATTCGTACGATTCTCTTGAACTCATATAAACAACCAAGACCGAATACCATAAAAAGAAAGTCGAACGCATCAGAACTTAAAAAAACAGAGCCGAGCAGTAATACCACATAAATGACGCCTGTTATAGCCCGTCTTAGTACTTCCTTCATTGGTTTTAGTAATCTTCCAGAAGCAAAAGATATACATTTTTTGAGGCACTACCGTAGGAAAGAAAATCATTTTTGTTTTCTGGAGTAGGCTCGAAGTGTTTTAGTGTGGTAATATTGTTGGGAATATTTTTACGATACTTATCCTTTATAATTTTTAAACCTTCACTTATTGAATCCACCAGTTGACTGGTAGTGGCGTATACAATTAGGTTGGAAGGGAGTTCGGATAATTTCTTTTCCTTGATTTGATTGGAGCAAACTAATATGGAACCGTTGTGTGCGATGAGATGTTCACAGGTAGTAAAAAAGATTTCACTTTCGTTGCGAACCTTGGTGAATTTAAGTTTGTCTTGCGCAAATCGGCTTTCCAGCCTATCATCCATAATATAAAAAAGATGGTTTTGCCAATCATTCTCAGAAATGATGTTGTGTAAGGCTTCTGTTACCTCTGCGTCGTCTTCGCAATAGATAAACTTACCACCATTTTTTTTGAAATAGATAGTGAATTTTTCATCTACGGGAATCTTCAAGTCAGGCATATGGGCACCTCGGGTTTCCAAAGTTTCCTTGGAAACCTTTTTGCCACCTCCAAAAAGTTTGTCAAATACTCCCACGTATTTATTTCAGGTTACCTGTTTACCTCCTTTATCCCACACCTGCCAGACTAGACTACTTACTCAGCAGTTTCCAGCTCCTCTTTTTCAAACGGTCGTTTTCCAAAAATCTTTTCCAAATCGTCTTTGAAAATAACTTCCTTATCCAAAAGACGGTCAGCCAGCTCAGTCAATTTATCTTTATTCTTTTTCAATAAATCAATGGCACGCTGGTATTGTTTCTCAATGATTTTTGAGATTTCCTCATCGATTTTTTGGGCTGTTTCTTCACTATATGGCTTACTGAACCCATATTCATTTTGACCAGAGGAATCGTAGTAGGTCACATTGCCCAATTCCTCGTTCAACCCATATATGGTTACCATGGCCCTTGCTTGTTTGGTGACTTTTTCCAAATCGCTTAAAGCCCCAGTAGAAATTTTATTAAAAATCACTTTCTCAGCTGCTCTCCCTCCCATAGTAGCACACATTTCATCCAACATTTGCTCTGGGCGTACAATCAGCCTTTCTTCTGGTAAATACCATGCCGCACCTAGCGATTGTCCTCTTGGAACGATGGTCACTTTTACCAAAGGAGCAGCGTGTTCCAGCATCCAGCTAACCGTTGCGTGTCCAGCTTCGTGGAAGGCAATGGTTTTCTTTTCTTCCGGAGTAATGATTTTGTTTTTCTTCTCTAGACCACCAATAATTCTATCAACTGCATCCAAGAAATCCTGTTTGGTAACCGCTTTTTTCTCTTTTCTGGCGGCAATCAAAGCAGCTTCGTTACATACATTAGCGATATCTGCACCTGAGAAACCTGGGGTTTGTTTGGCCAAAAAGTCTAAATCCAAGGTTTCTGCAGTTTTGATAGGACGAAGGTGTACCTCGAAGATTTCCTTTCGTTCTCTTAAATCTGGTAGGTCTACGTAAATCTGTCTGTCAAATCTACCTGCACGCATTAAAGCCTTATCCAATACATCCGCACGGTTAGTGGCAGCTAAAACAATGACATTGGTGTTTGTGCCAAAACCATCCATTTCCGTCAATAGCTGGTTCAGTGTGTTTTCCCGTTCGTCATTCGACCCCGTAAAATTATTTTTCCCTCTGGCACGTCCGATAGCATCTATCTCATCAATAAAAATAATGGAAGGGGATTTGTCTTTGGCCTGTTTGAATAAGTCACGTACTCTAGAAGCACCAACCCCAACAAACATTTCAACAAAATCAGAACCTGAAAGGGAAAAGAAAGGAACTTTAGCTTCGCCTGCAACGGCCTTTGCCAAAAGCGTTTTACCTGTACCTGGAGGCCCTACCAAAAGCGCACCCTTTGGAATTTTACCACCTAGTGAAGTGTACTTATCCGGATTCTTTAAGAATTCTACAATCTCTTGAACTTCCTCTTTGGCACCTTCCAACCCAGCTACATCTTTAAAAGAGGTTCTTGTGTCGGTCTTTTCATCAAAAAGTTTGGCTTTCGATTTTCCAATATTGAAAATCTGTCCGCCAGCACCTCCACCAGCGCCTCCTGACATCCTACGCATTAAGTAAATCCAGATACCTATGATAAGCGCAAATGGAAGTAAGGAAAGCAGTAATTCCCCTAAAACATTGGATTCCGTATCAAAATCCACTATGGTATCTAGGTTATTTTCCTTTTTGATGCTTTTGATTTCATCTTCAAAATTTTGAAGATCACCATAATCCAAAACATACTGAGGCATTTTACCCGCTGAAAAATTAAAAGGTCTCTCCGCTACATTGCGGTGAACGTCTTTTTGTAGTGCCTCCTCGGTCAAAAATACCTTGGCTTGTCTAGTATTTGTGATAATAAGAATTTCGGAAATATCACCGTTACGGAGGTACTCCTGAAGCTCTGATGTCGTTGTTTTTTCTGTACTTGATAAAGCGCTTCCTCCAAAAAATTGGAAACCGATGATCAATGCGATAACCACACCATAAATCCACCACGAGCTAAAACGTGGTTTCTTGGGGGTATTGGGATTATTTTCTTTTGCCATTTCTTTAAGAATTGTAACTGCTCTCCACCATGGTGACCTTGGCATCTCCCCAAAGTCCTTCAATATCGTAGAATTCTCTTATATGTTTTTGAAATACATGTACTACCACGTTCACATAATCCATCAAAACCCATTCAGCGTTATCAGAACCTTCTACATGCCAAGGCTTGTCTTGAATTGCTTTACTTACGGTTTTTTGGATGGAAGAAACTATAGCGTTCACATGCGTATTGGAAGTACCATTGCAGATAATAAAGTAGTCGCAAACCGTATTTTCAATTTCCCTAAGATCTAAAAGATTTATATCAACACCTTTAACTTCTTCTATTCCATGTAGTATTAAGGTAATAAGTTCATCTGCGCTCGCTTTCGTCTTCTGCATTCAAAAGTTTTAGTTTCTACAAAGTTATGTTTTTTTTGTTTTCTTAGTCCTAGAATTTAATATATCGTTGGACGCACCACTTTGGGAGAACTAACACAAATAATCAAACTTGATGCCACGGACTCGACAAATCTTTATTTGAAGGATTTGATGTCATCGACTACGGTAAAAGATTATACCACGGTAGTCGCGAAAAAGCAAAATAAGGGTAGGGGGCAAATGGGCACCGAATGGAATACCGAAGAAGGTAAAAATTTGACATTCAGTATTTTAAAGAAATTTGAAAGTTTGGAAGCTGAGGGTCAGTTTAGATTAAACATAGTAGTCTCCCTTGCTTTGCACACGGTTTTGACAGACTTGGATATTCCTAATGTTAAAATAAAATGGCCAAACGACATTATGTCAGGTACAAAAAAGATTTGCGGCATTTTAATTGAGAATGTCATAAACGGAAATGTGGTAAAGAAATCCATAATCGGAATTGGCCTTAATGTAAATCAAACTTCATTCGGTAATCTTACCAAAGCCTCGTCTTTATCCCTGGTAACCCAAAAGACTTTTGATTTGGATTATGTGTTACAACTCATTCTCGAAAAAATGAGAGCCTTATTGGACAATTTGGAAAAGATGCCCTTCGCACTTTTGCAAACCCAGTACGAACCTTTACTATTCAGAAAAGACCAAGTCTCCACCTTTAAAATGGGGGAGCGTGATGTATTTCCAGGAATCATCCGTGGTGTTTCCGAGGAAGGAAAACTGCTTGTGGAACTTGAAAATGGTAGTTTACGTGACTTTTCCTTAAAAGAAGTTTCTCTGCAGATTTAGAACACCTTGGTCATATTTGTAGACAAGTTTTCCATAAAATTGGTGATAGGGCTCTTTATCATCATGGCCATCATGGCATTGAATTCCCCTTCAAAACTTAAAGTAACTTCACTTTCTGAATCTCCAATTTCATTTATTAAAGCAGTCAAAGTAAAGGGTAGTTTATCACTGGCAGCTCCCAAGACCACTTTTTCATGTGGATGCTGTTCTTTTCTTCGTAAGACTATTTCCGGCATCCCTTTCAATGCAAATTTGAACGTATCTTCATCCAAGACCTCAAATTTATCAATGTTTTTGGGCATTAACTTCTCAAAGTTTTTGATATCTATTAAAAAGTCATAAACCTCTTGCTGGCTTTTAGCAACGTTTTGGGTTGGGGTTTCAATGTGCATATAGGATTATTGTTTCCATTGCTGTGGATTAGATTTCCACTGCATTAGGGTTTGTAATTGAGATTCTTTGATGTAATTGGTTTCAGAAGCTTGCTGAATTAATTGGTCGTAGTCGGATAAGGTATGCAAACGAACTCCTTCAGTTTCAAAATTGGTTGAGGCCACGTTAAAACCATATGTAAATATGGCAATCATTCCTTTTAAGACAACATTTTTATCTTTTAAAGCTTTGACGGCATTAAGGCTACTTTTTCCCGTGCTAATCAAGTCTTCGATGACAACAACGGTTTGTCCCTCGTCAATATGTCCTTCAATTTGATTTTGTCTACCATGTGATTTCGGTTCCGGTCTCACATAAACGAAAGGTAGGTCCAATGCTTCGGCAACCAGTAACCCAACGCCTATGGCTCCAGTGGCTACTCCGGCAATTACATCAGGTTTACCATATAGTTTTTCAACTTGAATTGCCATTTGCTTAGCAACAAATCGTCGTACCTCCGCATAGGAGAGCATAATACGATTATCACAATAAATAGGGGATTTCCAACCTGAGGCCCAAGTGAAAGGATTTTCAGGATCCAACTTTATTGCATTAATTTGTAGCAATAGCTCAGCTGTTTTTTTCGCAACATCCTTGTCTAAAACCATTGCGCAAATGTATAAAGTTTTTGTTAATGAGTCCCCACTGATTTTAACAAACGAGCGGCCAAAAAATGCGAACGGAAACTTGTTTTCATTGGAAAGTGATTCGGTCAAAGAGGCCATTGACCTTTTAGCCAAAGGGAAGTCTGAGATCGCTTATCTCTACCATCCTGAGGAAACCAAACTTTTGGAAGTTTTTAAGCACAAGTTACCGGTTGTAGTAGCGGCGGGGGGATTTGTGACCAATGCCAAAGGGAAAGTTCTTTTTATTTATCGCAATGAAAAGTGGGACTTGCCCAAGGGTAAAGTTGACAAAGGGGAATCTATCGAAAATGCTGCTATTCGGGAGGTGGAAGAGGAGACGGGAGTTTCTGGTTTGACTATTGACCAATTTATGCGAACAACCTATCATATATTTAAAAGGAATGGTGAATACACCCTCAAAGTGGTTCATTGGTTTGCTATGTCAACCTCCTTTAAAGGTGAATTGAAAGGTCAGGCCGAGGAGGGTATCATGAAGGTAAAATGGAAAGGCCCTAAAAAAGCCAAAAAAGCTCTAGAAAAATCCTATTTTAATATCAAGGTGCTGTTTAAAGATTGGCCTAATCCTGAGTGACCAACTTAGCGGCTTCACTATTCTTGGAAATTCTGTAAACAGGATATCTCATATAGGCGGATTCCGCGTAAGGCGAATTTTGATAAATCCAATCCAATTGATTATACCAGTTGTCTGCGAATTCAGGCTCAGCCTCTTTTTTGAGGAGAAAAGTGTTTCGTAGAACCGAATCCTTCTGAAGTAATTTTAGTGCTAAATCTTCAAAGACATAGGGTGAAAAGCCTTCTTTCTGTTGAAGAATGGTATCAAAAAAGTTCCAATTAAAAAAGGAGTCCACGCCTTGGGGTTCCAAAGTTTCTAAGATGTATCGTATTCCCTCCTGTTGTGTGGGGATTAGATAATCTCCAGCAGAAAAGCCAACCTGGGTAACACTCTTCTCAACTTGGGTGTTATAGTGTAAGTAGTGACCTTCATAGGCACTCTTTCTTGTGCTAAAATCCAGAATCCTATAGGTTTCTACCTCTAGAACCGTATCTTTTTCCAGCGGAAAATAGCTTATGTTGTTAACGTCGAGCCTTTCCATAACCTTATGTTGGCCCTTTTTCACAACATACGCTTCTGGAATCGTAATTGTATCCTGAGGGAAAAAATGGTTTTGATACTCAACCTCTCTGGTAAAAGGCGCATTCTTGTTGTATTTGAGCCTTGGAAGTCCAGTTACTGGACTTTCTACAACCTCGGCTTCATATCCCTTGAATTGTAATGTGGATGTTTGTGTGGTATCAACTTGCCAATTGAAATAATACTTTTCGTTTTCCAGGTTTTTTGCAAAACTTTCTTCTCGAAGCTTTTTTATGGTTTTAAAATCATTTTCCACTACATCCATGGTGGTAGTCATAATTTCATAGGTGCCTTGCACTCTATTCTTGTAGGGCTTAAGCATGTGAGTTTCAACCATAAAACCTAAGGTGTTCCAAAGCGTTGCATATCCTGTGGAATATCGAGGATGGTCCATAAATTGATTAAAACCTAATTCTGGGGGTCTATTGAAAACATTTACATACGGAGTTATATCCCACTCTTTCTTCAAAAGGCCATCTTCAATCTTTGGCATAAAGCTTTGGTTAAGGAATGATCCTAATTCGCCTCCCAACTTATTGTGCTGAGTAAATAAATGGGTTAGAACATACTGATAATCCGCACCATTGCTCACATGGTTGTCAATAAAAACATCTGGTTTTACCAAATGAAAAATTTGAGAGAATGTTTTCGCATTTTTCGTGTCCATTTTGACAAAATCCCGATTCAAGTCATAGTTCAGGGCATTGCCTCTAAAACCATATGCTTTGGGTCCATTCTGATTGACACGGGTGGTGGAATTCCTATTTAGGGCACCCCCTACATTGTAAACTGGGATGGTGACCAAAACTGTGTTTTTCGGTGACTTTAACTTTTCAATGGCCAAATCCCGATAGAGCATCATGGTAGCATCAATGCCATCACTTTCCCCAGGATGAATACCATTATTGATAAGGATAATGGCCTTTTCCTTACGCACATTATCCAAGTTGAAATCCCCATCCGGGTTGAAGGTGACCATATGAAGTGGGAAACCACTATCCGTTTCGCCTATGGTTTGAATATTGATTTCTGGGAATTCCTTTGCCAATCGGATATAAAACGAGATGGTTTCTTCATAGGTCGCTGTTTCTTCTCCGTTCTTGGATTCAAAAACGGTTTTGTACGTTTCAACTTCATCTGCTAAAGGTTTTTTGCAGGAAGAAAAAAGCAATAAAAGAAGCAGTAGAAAATAGTAAGGTTTCAACGTTTGTATAATTGATGTTATCAGAAAACTGATTTTCCGCTAAACTTCAAAAATAGGGATAATTGCGGATTAAGAAGCAAGGTTGATTCTACTCAAATCTGTTGATTCAATTTTAAATATCGGCTTGTTCTTAAAATTAAGGTAGTGGAAACACTTCAATCTAAATTGATTCCACTTATGATAATCTGATGGATCTATGGAAGAGGTGATGACATTTATGATGATTTTGTCATCAATTCGAAGCTTTAGGAATTCTTCTAGAAATTCCCATCCGTCCATTATGGGCATATTGATATCCAAAAAAATAACCTCGGGAGGGGCTATGTTGTTCTCAATATCCTGCCTAAGCTGATCCATAGCCAGTTTGCCATTACGAAAAGTGCTTATATTTTCACATGCCACAGTAGTCTTCAACATTTTTTTAATGCCAAAAACCGTGATAGGGTCATCATCAATAATAAAAATGTTATTCATTTTCTTCATTAAAAAACACTTTGAAAACGCTACCCTTATTCACAGAACTTTCGACAGCTATATAACCATCCATAGCTTCAATTTGATTTTTTATGATGTAGAGGCCCAGACCTCTCGCGTCCTTATTATTGTGAAACGTCTTATACATCCCAAAAATCTTATCCCCATAACGTTCCAAATCGATACCCAATCCATTATCCGTTACAGATAAGGTGACTCCATTTTCTTGTTTCGTTGCGGCCAAAGTAATTTTCGGTGTTCTAAGGGGATGTCGATATTTTACAGAATTGGTCATCAAATTGAGTATGATGCTTTCCAAATAGGCCGGAACACTCATTACGCGTAAGCTTTCATCTATGGTGTTAACGACCTCCACCTTGTTTTTCTCGAGAAAGGCCGATAGATTTTGTCCTACCCTTTCAATACTGTCAATTAGACTTAACGACTTCTTATCCAGATTAACATTCGTACTTATATCGACCACTTCGTTCAAATTCTCCAAGGTGTCCAAAAGATTGTCCGAAGCGGAGGATAGCATGCCTAGAATTCTTTCCTTTTCCTTGGGTTCTTTCTCTTTTATTAAAAAATCCAAGAGCATAGAGAAATTAGCACTGTGAGACCTGAGATTGTGCGACACGATATGAGCAAAGTTTATCAGCTTTTTATTCTGAATGGCTGTTACGTTAATGAGATTTCGTAATTGCTCTTCCTTTTGCTTAAGCGTAGTAATATCCATACTCATTCCAATAAGACCGTATGCCTTACCCTCTAAATCGAGAAGTGGAATTTTTGATGTTAGAAAATGTGTTACACTTCCATCCCTTCGTACATTGATGGTCTCTTCTCCCAACATGGGTTTTAAAGATCGCATTACTTCCAAGTCTTCATCTCTAGATGTTTTGGCAACTTTGTCATCATAGAGATCAAAATCGGTTTTCCCGATGAGTTCGTTGGGACTAAGATTTAGATAATCACATTCTGCCTTATTGACCAATATTTTACGTGAGTCCTTATCCTTTATGAATACGTTGATGGGCAAATTGTCTATTAGAGTGGTTAGAAGACGCTCGCTTTCTTTGGTTCTTTTTTCAGTAATTACTTGTTGATTTATATCTTGAAAGGTTCCAAAAATCTTTACGGTTTTGCCATTCTTTTTTATTGACTTGCCACCGGCGGCTACCCAACGCTCCTCACCTTTATGGGTGATAATTTGTAGTCTCTCATTAAAGGAAGTGCCCTCTTGAAGAATATTATGGAACAACATGGAAATCTTATTTCTGCTATACCCTTGCTTGTAAAATTGAATAGCTTCGGATACATTTGGTTCATAACTTTCGGGGACTTCATGAATTTCTTTGGTCATTTTACACCAATAGAGTTTTTCAGTTTCAATATTATATTCCCAACTACCTATATGGTTAATTTCTGTTGTCGCTTGAAAGAGTTCTTTGATTTGCTCAAGCTCAATATCTTTTTGTATTTGTCTTCCAATGTCAATGGTCTGAATTATAGTTCCTTGAACATTTTTGTTTTCATCCATCCAAGGTGCAAATGTGCTTTCCAACCATTGAGTGTTTTCATCCTTGGTTATACTGTGGCGAATGGTTCTAATATCGTTTCCTATTAGATATTGTTCTAATAGTTGAGGAGAACAACCGTCATGATTTTCAAAGTATGTATAAATTTTATCAGGGTTATTTACATTGACATTGGTTTTAAATAATTGATGCCAGGTAGCGGAAGCATCCACTAAATTGAAGGAGGAATCTACCAATGCGGTGGCTAGAGGCAATTGATGTAAAATGGAACTATTGAGGTCGGTTTGCGCTGATTTCAAAGTAAACAAATAAGATTGGGAATAAAGAAATTTCCTACTAAACTAAAAGTATTACTCTTATATCAACTTTTAATGTTGTGAATGACCCAAAAGCTGTTGTTTTATCGACAATCGGCGATTTTTTGAAGTCCGTCAGGTCGACGGTATCGATGAAATGCAATTATGCAATTATGGATCTACGGCTTAAATTTTACCGTATTTGGTACTAATCCCGTATAGTCACCCCCATTCCGAATAACGTCCCTTACTATGGAAGAACTGATGTATGATTTTCCTGAAGACGTCAAAAGAAATACGGTTTCAATCTCCGATAATTTTCTATTCGTATGTGCAATGGCCTTCTCAAATTCAAAATCCGCTGGGTTACGAAGACCCCGTAATATAAAGTTGGCTTCAATCTCCTTGCAAAAGTCAACAGTAAGCCCAGTGTAGGTTAGAACTTTTATTTTAGGCTCGTCCTTAAAGGCCTCTTTGATAAAATGGGTTCTTTCTTCTAAACTGAACATGTATTTTTTGTCAGCGTTTATCCCGATGGCAATGATAAGTTCATCAAACAAGGTGATTCCCCGGGTAATAATATCATAGTGTCCTAAAGTCAGTGGGTCAAAGGAACCGGGGAAAATGGCACGTCTCATCCTGGAAAGTTTTCTTAAAAATAGGTATTATAGAGCAAAGCTTCGTCTATTGCGCTTTCAAATAATTCAGTCAAACTCATTCCTGCTACCTGAGCTTGCTGCGGTAAAATACTCTCCTCGGTTAATCCTGGCGTGGTGTTCACCTCTAACAAGAAAGGTTCGTCACCAACAAAAATGAATTCACTTCTAGAATACCCCTTTAGGCCCAAAATCTGGTAAATGCTTTTTGCAAGCTGGGATACTTTCTTTTCCTGCTCTTTGGAAATTCTTGCTGGCGTAATTTCTTGGGACTTACCCTCGTATTTTGCTGCGTAATCGAAAAAATCGTTTTCTGAGACAATTTCAGTAATCGGTAATACCGTCACTTCACCTTTGTAAGTAATAACTCCAACTGAAACTTCAGTACCATCGAGGAAGGACTCAATGATTATCTGGTTATCTTCCTTAAAGGAGTTTTCCACAGCTGGCCCTAATTCTTCCTCGCGATACACTTTTGAGATGCCGTAGCTGCTTCCAGCTCGATTTGCCTTTACAAAGCAGGGCAAGCCTACTTTTTCTGCAATCTGTTTTTCATTGATGTGGTCACCAGCATTTACATAAAAAGAAGTAGCGCAGTTAACCCCAAAGGGTTTTAATGTGCTTAATAAATCACGTTTGTTGAATGTCAATGCCGCTTGGTAATGATCGCAAGAAGTCTGTGGTATGCCCAAAAGCTCAAAGTATGCCTGCAAAAGTCCATCTTCACCGGGGGTTCCATGAATCGCATTGAAGACGCAATCAAAATTCACTTTATTTCCCTCAACGATAATACTAAAGTCCGATTTATCCACTGGCAGTTCCATGCCATCTTCATTTAGGTAAGACCAGGTTCTTTCAACGAAACCATCATTTTCATTTTTTTTTTGATAAAGATGGATTCGATACGTATTGAATTTTTCCTTGTTCAAATGTTTATAAACTACTTCTCCACTTTTTAAGGAGATATCGTGTTCACTGGAGTAACCTCCCATTACAATCGCAATGTTCTTTTTCATCCGGTTGTCGAATATGGCTAGGTCAAAGTAAAGAAAAAAGCATTGGCTTTCCTATATTTGTCCAGTTACCTACATAAGATGAGACATTTTTTAAGCTTTTTGAAAAGCAGGACTTTTTTAATTCAATTGGGATTGGCTTTGGTAGCTGTGGTGCTCATTGCCTTTGGAATTTTACGATGGTTGAAAAGCACAACCAATCATGGTGAATTCGTTGAAGTACCCAATTTTTCGAAAATGTCAGTTATAGAAATGCGAAAGGCCGTTGAAGATGCAGGGTTGCGATATCAGGTATTGGATTCGTCAAACTATAATCCTGATTATCCACGATTTTCAATTTTAGAGCAAGACCCACCTGCCGGGAATAAAGTAAAGACCAATCGCAAAATATACTTTACCGTAAATCCTTCGGGATACAAAAAAGTTACCGTGCCTGATATCATTCAAGTGACCCAACGTAATGCTACATCTATGTTGCGAGCCGTTGGGTTGGATGTTCAGCGTGTTACCTACATTGATGAATTAGGTAGGGATATGGTCTACCAAATGAAGCATAAAGGCAAGTATCTTAAACCTGGAGATAAAATTCCAAAGACTTCGAAGATTGAACTTATCTGTGGAAACGGAACCGTACCTGCAAAGGCCCGTATTCAAGCAGACTCCCAATAGTTATGGATAGTCCGGAAAATCCAGAAGTAAACTCTGATGAACTTTTTGAGCATTATCGTTTTTCTGCGGCAAAGGGGCAAGAACCTTTGCGAGTAGATAAATTTCTAATGAATTTTATTGAAAATGCCACTAGGAATAAAATCCAGCAAGCTGCCAAACAAGGTCATATTTGGGTGAACGATGCCATAGTCAAGCAAAACTATAAGGTAAAGGCAGGGGATGAGGTAAAGGTGCTGTTCGAGCATCCTCCGTATGAATTTTTGTTGACCCCTGAAGACATTCCGTTGGATATTGTTTATGAAGATGATACGCTTTTAGTGGTCAATAAACCTCCAGGAATGGTAGTACACCCAGGACACGGAAATTATTCAGGAACATTGATTAATGCCTTAGTGCACCATTTTGAGAATTTACCAAAGAATAGTTCAGACAGACCGGGCTTGGTACATCGAATTGATAAAGATACTTCTGGACTTTTGGTGATTGCCAAAACTGAAGAAGCGATGACCCATTTGGCCAAACAGTTTTTTGAGAAAAGTAGTGAACGGGAGTATATTGCTTTGGTTTGGGGAAATGTTGAAGAAGACGAAGGGACCATTGAAGGTCATATCGGGAGAAATCCAAAGAACAGACTACAAATGACCGTATTCCCGGAAGGGGACCACGGAAAGGAAGCCGTTACGCACTATAAGGTTTTGGAGCGTTTGGGTTATGTTACACTGGTGTCATGCAAATTGGAAACGGGTAGAACCCATCAAATTCGCGTACACATGAAGTATTTGGGACATACCCTTTTCAATGATGAACGTTATGGCGGAGATAAAATACTGAAGGGGGCCACTTTTACCAAGTACAAGCAATTTGTAGAAAACACCTTTAAGATTTTACCCCGTCAAGCATTGCATGCAAAGACTTTGGGTTTTGAGCATCCAAAGACAGGCGAGTTCATGAAATTTGATTCGGAACTCCCAGAAGACATGCGAAATGGAATTGAAAAATGGCGTAATTATGCCCAGCACAGTGGCTAATAAGTTTTTTCAATCTACATATTGTTAAACATCATTATAAGGGTTCACATTAAATGGACTTTCCTTCTTATTTTTACGGAAAAGTATTGAAATGAAAATTGTTATATCTCCTGCTAAATCTCTGGATTTTGAAACGGCACTTCCTACAACAAAGTTTAGCGAACCCTTGTTTTTGGAACAATCGGTTAAACTGAACTCAGTTTTGGCCAAAAAAAAGCCTAAGGCTTTGGCGAAGTTGATGTCCATTTCGGATAATTTGGCAGAGTTAAACTGGGAAAGAAATCAGCAATTTTCAACACCGTTCACTCCTAGCAATGCACGACCTGCGGTTTATGCATTCAATGGGGATGTATATCAAGGATTGGATGCCTATACCATATCAGAGAACAAACTGGATAGGCTTCAAGACACACTTCGAATTCTTTCAGGACTTTACGGCATTTTAAGACCTTTGGATTTAATGCAACCCTATCGATTGGAAATGGGAACACAACTTAAGGTGGCTCGTAAAAAGAATCTATATGAGTTTTGGAAGAAGCAGCTTACGAGTCATCTCAACGAAGAGTTGGAAGATGGTGAGTTATTTGTAAACCTTGCCAGTAACGAATATTTCGGGGCTATTGATGAAAAAAACCTGAAAACAGACGTTATTACCCCTATTTTCAAGGACTGGAAAAACGATAACCTTAAGGTAATCAGTTTCTTTGCCAAAAAGGCAAGAGGTTCTATGGTTCGTTACATTTTGGATTCAAATGCTAAGACTTTGGATGATATCAAAGGTTTTAATTACGATAGCTATCTCTTCAGTCAAGAACATACCATAAAGCCCAATCAACCTGTTTTTGTTCGGTAATTCATAGCTATTGTTTTTACACAAACATCCGTACGCACCATTTCTGTTTTCCGAGGCAGAAAAGATGATTGTGGGTACTCTGCCTCCCCCAAGATTCAGTACTGGAGAGTTAAAAGGTGATGATGTGGACTTCTGCTACGGAAGTCGAAATGGGATGCTCTGGCCTATCTTAAACAAGATTTTCGATTTAGACTTAAAATATGAAACCAGTTCTGAGGCCACTTTGCAGCGAAAACAGTTTTTGCTAAAACATCGAATAGCGGTATGCGATATTGTAGACAGTGCCGAACGGGAAAAAGTGGATGCTTCTGACCTGGGGATGCAAAATGTAAAGCTTAGGGATATAATTGGGTATCTTGAAGAATACCAAAATATAAAGACGCTCCTATTTATGGGAGGGAACAGTAAAAATGGTCCGGAGTATTTCTTTAGGAAGTTGGCAAAATCCCAACAAGTAGAATTGGAACTGATTTCGTCTGACGTTCCTAGAGTTCATCAATTCAAATTGCCAAAAAATGCTAGAGTGGTTCAAACGGTATCTTTTACGGCACCTTCTGGAGCGGCGAATAGGGCAATAGGTAGTGTTCAAGCCTACAAGGATAGGAAATCGAAAAATCCAGAGTATACTACCTTTGATTTTCGGGTAGAGCAATACAGGCCTTTTTTTGAGGATACTTTCCATTTAGGGTAATTCCCGAGTCTATTCTTGTTATTTTCTTTGCGCTCAGCTTAACAAATTGTTATTTGAGAAAACAAAGTGGGGTAATCTGGCTTTTATGCCGATATTTAAAAATTCAAAGTTGCCATTAACATGCCATTACATACAAACACACAACAAGTACAGCGTCTAGAGGAATTTAAAAAGTCCGTCATAAACAAGTTTACGATTTACAACAGCTTGTTTTTGAGTTTGCCCTATCGGGATATTGAAAACGTAGGAATTTTGATTCCCATTCTTTTTGACCAGTGTGAAAAGGGATTGAATGCAGGGAAAACACCTCAGGAAATTTTGGATAACTTTTTTGCCAATTTCACTGAAATCTCTTCCGAACGCGAGCAATTGGACTTTATGTTCAAGATTATCCAGTATGTGGAACGGCAGGTAGTTTTGTATGATAGTGTAGAAGACTCGGCGTTTCCCAAGCTTCAGAAGTATACGAATTCCCTTTCCATTAAGGACTATTTTGAATTAGTAGATCAAAACAAGAATTGGGACAAAATTTCCAAAAAACTGTCCACATTTAGTGCAAGAATAGTTTTAACGGCACACCCCACCCAGTTTTACACCCCATCGGTATTGGATATTATTTCTGAACTCGGACAAATGATTCAGGAAAACAGAGTAAATGATATTGATATTATCCTTCAGCAATTGGGATTGACCTCCTTGGTGAATGCCAAAAAACCTACGCCTTTGGATGAAGCTAAAAATATCATCCATATTCTTAGGCACACCTATTATGACGCAGTAGGAGAACTATTTTCTTATGTAAAGCGCAATATCCGTGATGAGGATTTCTCAAATTACGATATCATTAAACTTGGATTTTGGCCAGGCGGAGACCGGGATGGGAACCCATTTGTTACAGCAAAGATTACCAATCAGGTGGCAGATGAGCTTCGTACCACATTAATGAAATGTTATTACAATGAGTTGAAGTCAATTCGTAGAAAGCTCACCTTTAAGTCTATTCAAGATGATTTAAACAGTCTTAGTGATGCTCTGTACCAAGCTATGTTCAATGTGGAATACATCATTGGATATGAAGAAATTTTAGCGAAACTCAGCGAGATTCGTTCGGTTTTATTGGAAGACTATAATGGTTTGTATTTAAGTGAATTAGATACACTAATCAATAAAGTACGAATTTTTAA
Source organism: Bacteroidota bacterium (assembly GCA_039184805.1). GTDB lineage: Bacteria > Bacteroidota > Bacteroidia > Flavobacteriales > Flavobacteriaceae > Flagellimonas. The sequence continues at coordinate 16,004 of JBCDAX010000030.1, forward strand.
ATCGCACTTTGCAACATTGGATATTCGTCAAGACCATAGCAAACACTATTTAGCTATAGAATCCATTCTTAAACGGGAGGGAGCGATTAAAGAGCATTTGGATGAACTGACTGAAGCTCAATTAGTGGATTGGTTATTGAAGAAGAATCCAAAGATTACCCCCGAAAAATACGAGGAGGATATTGTAAAAGATACCATAGCCAACATAAAACAACTGAAGTCCATTCAAGCCAAAAATGGGGAGGAAGGTTGTAATCGCTATATCATCAGCAATTCAGAGGATATCTTTTCAGTATTATTTGTTTTTGGGTTGTTCCGCTGGTGTGGTTGGGATGCGAAAGAAATCACCTTTGATATCATTCCGCTTTTTGAGACCATGAAAGGTATGGAAGCTGCCGAAAGTGTTATGCAGACCCTGTTTGACACCAAAATGTACCGTGACCACCTTATGAAAAGAAAAGACACGCACACTATCATGTTGGGCTTTTCAGATGGTACAAAGGATGGAGGATACCTTAAGGCCAACTGGTCCATCCTAAAAACAAAGGAGACCCTTAGCAAAGTTTGTAAAAAGAATGGCATTAAAGCATTGTTTTTTGATGGTAGGGGAGGGCCGCCCGCACGTGGAGGAGGCAAGACGCATCGTTTTTATGCGGCCCAAACCAAAGATGTGGCCAATCATGAGATTCAATTGACCATTCAAGGGCAAACCATTACAAGTACATATGGCACCAAAGACCAGTTCATCCATAATGCCGAGCAGTTGTTAACGGCTGGGTTAAGTAACAATCTCTTTGGAAAGGAAATTGTAATTAGTGACGAACAACGGAAACTAATAGAAGAACTTTCCACGACTAGTTTTGACAAGTACGATGCTTTAAAACAGCATGAGAAGTTTATTTCGTACTTGGAGAACCGAAGTACATTAAAATATTACTCCAACGCCAATATTGGAAGCCGTCCGGGTAAGCGAGGAAACAAAAAACAATTGACGCTTTCGGATTTGAGAGCCATTTCCTTTGTAGGTTCTTGGAGCCAACTTAAACAGAACGTACCCGGTTATTTTGGATTGGGAACAGCGATTCAGAAATTTAAGGATGAAGGTCGATTAAACGATGTAAAGAAATTGTACAAGGAAGTTCCATTCTTTCGGGCATTGATGCACAATAGCATGATGTCTTTGGCGAAGACCAATTTCAACTTGACGAGTTATATGAAAAATGATAGCGAATACGGAGAGTTTTGGAAAGTTTTGTTTTCAGAGTACGAGCTTTCCAAAAAGATGTTACTCCAAATATCGGGCTCTAAGATTTTAATGGAAGATGAAACCATTTCTCGAGAATCTGTAAACATTCGGGAGAATATTGTTTTGCCTTTATTGGTTATTCAGCAAAACGCGTTATATCATATTTCTCAAGATTCTGAATTCAAGGCACTCTACGAAAAAATAGTGACACGATCACTCTACGGTAATATTAATGCTAGTCGAAATTCGGCCTAGGTCAGGCTCATAGTCAACTGTAGGCAACGTTTCTTTTTGGTTTTACGTCTATACCCATAGAACCAAAAAGGACACGATTTTGAAAACAGAACGACTGCACTATATTGATTGGCTTCGCGTATTGGCCTTTATGACCTTGATTCTTTTTCATTGTGCAGTACCGTTTGTAGAACACTACACCTGGGAAATCAACAATGAAAAAACCTCACCTTGGATAACTAGAATCATTTGGTGGCTGCACCAATGGCGCTTGCCCTTGCTTTTCTTTATTTCTGGTGTGGGTGTGCGGTTTTCATTACGCAAAAGAAGTATCGCAAGGTTTACAGGAGAGCGTTTTGTTCGATTGTTTATCCCTCTTGTATTTGCCATCTTTTTTATAACTCCAATTCAGGTGTATTTTGAATGGCTGCAAAAAGGTAGGATTGAACCTGGTTATTTGGAATTTTATCCTTCAGTTTATGACATTATTCCCTATCCGGATGGTTCCTTTACATGGAGTCATATGTGGTTTGTGGCCTACCTTTTTGTTTTTACTATTGTTTTATTGCCCATATTTTCTCTGTCCAAGGTCAAGATGCTCAATAGCCTAAAAGGTATTGTTGACAGGGCCTTTAAGAGTCCAATAGCCCATCTGCTTATGGCTGCGCCTTTCGTTTATTACTTTTTTAGCCTTTACCTTGACTGGCCGGAACAAGGCAGCCTTATTGATGATTGGTATGTTTTTGTTTCTTCGATAACATTTTATTTGTTTGGTTTTCTTCTTGGCGCACTTCCCAATTTTTGGAATACTTGCTTAAAGTATAGAAAATTGTTTTTTGGAATTGCCTTTGGTTTAGCGATTACGTTGTTTATTATATACTACTGGGATTGGGAAGCTAATAAACCAACATTCCAAGATGCCAATCTATACAGTTATGGGGTATTGAATGGACTTCATACTTGGCTGCTGATATTGTCGGCAATAGGTTACGCCATGAAGTATTTGAATTTTGCCAATGACAAGCTGAGTTATTTAAATGTAGCTGTATATCCCTTCTACATCATACATCAAGCGGTGATTGTGGCCTCTGGGTATTACGTTTTACAGTGGAATTTGCCCATTTCCGCCAAGCTTTTACTCTTGGTTATCATTTGTTTGATAACCATCGGACTACTATATCACTTTATAATCAAAAGAACCAAGCTTACCAGATTGTTATTTGGTATGCGCTGGAATCAACGATTTGGTCGGTAGATGTAAGAAGAACTAGTTTATTCTTGCTCTCTGACTAAAATGACAACATTACCTCTTTTTCGACCAGTATCAACATAGGTATGAGCTTCAGAAATATCTTTCAATGAATAAGTTCGGTCTATGTAGGATCTTATCCTTCCCTCATTAAACATATGTTTTAGTTGAATGAGGTATTCCGTTTTTTCTTGGGTAAGCATTTGGACTGAAACATATGTGCCATTCCTCTCTAGAAGTTTTTTTGCATTTCGTTTTGATACCTTCCCAACGGCATCAAAGAAAACATCGTATTTGAATTCCAATTTGGTAATGTCCTGTTTTGTGTAGTCCAAAGTTGTTGTAGCACCCAACGAGTGTATCATGTCCAAGTTTGATGTACTGCATACTCCCGTAATTTTAGCTCCTCTATATTTTGCTACTTGTAGGGCGTAACTGCCCACACTACCGGATGCCCCATAGACAATAATGGATTGATTTTCCTTAAGTGCACTTTTTTCTAGCAATGATACTGCAGTCATACCCCCGATGGGCAATGAAGCGGCTTCTTCAAAAGTTGCATTTTCGGGTTTGATAGCCAAAACCCCATGTTTCCATGATTCAGGTAAACATAAATATTCAGCATATGCCCCAGTTCTAAGCATAGTAGTAGTTCCAAAAACTTCGTCTCCAACCTCAAATTGGGTTACATTACTACCTATCTCCTCTACTATTCCAGAAAACTCATGTCCAAGAATCTTTTTTTTGGGTTTAAATAACCCAAACAGAATTCGGGCTGGTAACCAAAGAAGTGGAGGAAAGTTTGAGCTTCTTAACCTTACATCGCCAGAAGTAACTGTGGTAGCATAAACTTTAACAAGAACCTCCTTTTCTTTAGGATGAGGCTTGTCAATTTTATGCATCTTTAGCACTTCCGGCCCGCCATATTTGGAATAGATAACTGCCCTCATTGTTTGTGTGATTCAGAGACTTACTCTTTAGGATCACTGCTTAAAATCCCATAAAAAGCCTGAATCCCATAAGCCAATTGACCAATCTTTAGATTTTCATTCGGACTATGTTGATTGTTGTCCTGATTGACCATTGGAACAACAAATGCAGGAATTTTTAATTCGTTGATAAATGGTGCTATAGGAACGGTTCCTCCCATGATGCGAATCTGCACAACTTCTTCACCAAAATTGTGTTCCAACGTACTTTTCAAAAAGGTTCCATAGGAATTATCCAAGTCAGTCCGGAAAGCGTCTGTAACCGAACCCTCTTTTACTGTGATTATTCTGTCATGCATCATACGTTCTTCTTTACTGGGCATATGGTCCATTACATAAAAACCTTGTTTTTTAATGTGTTCCTTAACTAAGCTTTTTAATCGATTTCCATCGGTTTCCGGTACCAATCTCAAATCCAGCTCGGCTGTCGCACTTTCTGGAACGATGGTTCGCACTCCTTCACCAATCCAGCCGGAACCCATTCCCCGAATATTCAAACTTGGATATTGCAAAGATTCTTGATAAAACGAACCTACTTTTTCCGCTGTTTTAAATTGTAATTTTTCAGAAATCGCTTTGGCATCATCTGGGACACTTTTTAAAATAGATTTTGTGTTTTCATCCAAAGTAATTCCATAATAATACCCTGGAATCAATACCCTTCCTTCTGTATCCTTCATGGTTGCTAGGAGTTGCGCCAATTGAAACCCTGGATTTGGAGCATAATTTCCATAATGTCCGCTGTGCTGAGGTTTATATGGACCATGAGTTGTAAGGGTCAAGGAAGTAATTCCACGGCATCCAAATATTAAAGTAGGTTTTCCCGAAGGATGCATAGGGCCGTCATTGATTATAAGAAAGTCCGCTTCCAACAATTCGCGATACTGCTTGACTGCTTTTGGAAGGGGTTTGCTCCCTCTTTCTTCCTCGCCATCCAAAATGACCTTGATATTAAAAGGCATTTCGCTTTCATTCTTTTTTAAAAGGTCTATGGCATGAAGGAACATTACTATAGGACCCTTATCATCAGCAGTTGCCCTACCAAACAAACGCCAATCATAGTTTATATCGTTATCAAGCTCATCAAATGAAACGGTTTCAAAACCATTCCCACTAGGTCTTTTTAGAACCGTTTCATAAGGGCTGGGCTGGTCCCATTTACTAGGGTCAACGGATTGTCCATCAAAATGCATATAAATCAAAACCGTAGGCTTTTCATCATTCAATGGTAATGCCGCAAAAAATAATGGGTGATTTTCGGTATCCAACTCAGTTGTATTAAATCCTCTTTCTCCAAATTGTTTTTTTAACCAAATCAGGTTGTCATCAATATCATCAGCATTAAGCGCATCACTAGGAAGGGCAACAAAATCCCGTAAATCTTGAATGGCAGAGGCCACACTAGATTTAAGAGTAATACTATCCAAACCTTGGCTAAAGCCGTTAACCACCGTCAATAAAAAAAGAAAAAGAAAATAGCGTTTCATCTAAAAAATCATCAAAAAAGTAAGAAAATACATCTAAAAACGTTCAAGTACCAAGAATGTGTCAATTTTGGAAACCACATTACATACGTTTTATAAAGATAAAAAAGTGCTAGTTGCTATCAACCGCAACAGCATTATTTTTCATGTCCTCATCATCTTGGTGCTGGCAGGATTGGCTACCAATTTTTTTACTGAATACGAGTTGGGAGGACTAAATAAATATGCGGTAAAACATCTTGTAGTTTTTACCATTATTTTGATTTCCTCGGTTTTCTGGAAATTGAAATGGATGACAACCAGTTTGTTGTTCATTATCATGGTGTATATTAATATTGTTTCCTCTACAATTTATTTGCCTTTTCGTTTGGAGGATGCCAATTTAAACTTTGAAGCATACTTCTCTAGGGTAGAAATGATTGTTTTTGTGATGGGCCTTTTATTGGCGGTCTTCGAAAAACCCTGGCACCAATTTGTGGTTATTGGCTATAATACAGCATTTATCATTGCTTGTGCCATGCTATATCCAGATTTGCCTCTTGGAAAATATATTCTCGCTTTTATTATGATTTCGTCGGTGGGTGCGGTAAGCTTTTTTGTTTTTAACCGGGTAATTCGTTTACAGAATGAATTGCAAGAACAGCATCAGGTGGTTAGTGTTCAGAATGAAGAATTGATGGAACTCACCACATTCCGAAAAGATATTATGAAAATTATCGCCCATGATTTGAGGACACCTATCCATCAAATATCCATGTTGACAACCATCACCCGGAATTCAAAATCAAAAACCGATAGAAATGAGTATTTAGGGTTACTCCAGCAATCTGTGGATAAGACATATGGGATGTTAGATAACCTATTGAACTGGGCCATGCAAAATGATGAGACCCTAAAGTCATATATGGACATCAATTTATATGAACTTGTTGAGGATATTCGAAATCAATACTCTCAAAATTTGAGTGAAAAGAATCTCAGTTTGGTGAATTCAGTAGACAAAGAGTTCAATTTGTTTTATTCCAAAGAAGTTTTTCAAACTGTAATTCGAAATCTACTTACAAATGCCATTAAGTTCTCCCCTGAAAACCAACGTATTTTAGTGGACAATCTTGAAAATGAAGATCACTTTAGTTTGCGAGTACATAATATGGCCAAGGAAGTTGATGAGGAAAAACTTGGAAAAATAAACTCGGGGCATATCGTTACCAGCACACCAGGCACCAAACAGGAAAAAGGTTCAGGAAAAGGACTTTTTATCTGTAAACGGATGCTCAAGAAAAATAATGGTGGTTTGAAACTATCCAAAGATTCTAAAGGCGTTACTGCCGAAATACAGATTTATAAATCCATTCCGCTTCAGCCCAATTTAGGTCTAGCCTAGCTTCGGATGTTTTTCACAAAACCTTGAATGCTCTCAACTCCATTTTGGGTTAAATGCTTAATAAACGCAGACCCTATGATGGCTCCCTTAGCTTGTTGCGTTGCAGCTTGAAAGGTCTCTGAATTACTAATTCCGAATCCCACAATCTGAGGATTTTTTAAGTTCAATGAAGCTATTCTATCAAAATAGGTTTTCTGCTCATCTCCAAAACCGGATTTAGCACCTGTCGTACTGGCTGAACTGACCATATAAATAAATCCATCTGAAGCTTCATCTATGGCACGAATTCGTTTCTCACTGGTTTGCGGTGTAATTAAGAAGACATTGATTAACCCATACTTTTTATAAATGGTTTCATATTCTTCTTGATAAACATCGAGGGGGAGATCAGGCATTATAATACCATCAATTCCAATTTCATGACATTTCTTGCAAAAGGCTTCAACACCATATTGTAACATTGGATTGAAATAACCCATAACAATTAAAGGGATATCAACGGACTTACGAATGTCTTTGAGCTGTTCAAAAAGTAATTCTGTATGCATCCCATTTTGCAAGGCGGCTGTTGAACTTTCTTGAATTGTGGGCCCATCGGCTAGCGGGTCACTGAAGGGTAATCCAATTTCAATCATATCCACACCAGCATCCTGCAAGGATTGAATGACATCCACTGTATCATCTATGTCTGGATAGCCGGCAGTAAAATATATAGAGAGCAATTTTTTGTTTTCGCTCAATTTTTGGTTGATTCTATTCATTTTTAAGTAATCAGTAATCCAAGTTGGTGCATCTATTATCTTTATTCTAACTTCTATAATCTGAAATAATCAATATAGGTTTGTAAATCTTTGTCCCCTCTTCCGGAAAGATTAATGACCACGAGGTCATCTTTTTTGAACTTTTTGTAATCGAAAATGGCAAAAGCATGGCTGGTCTCTATAGCTGGTATTATACCTTCTAATTGCGAAACCTCAAGGCCTGCTGTCATGGCTTCATCGTCCGTTATGGAAATGAATTCTCCGCGTCCACTGCGGAAAAGATGTGCGTGCATGGGTCCAACACCTGGATAATCCAGTCCTGCCGAAATGGAATAAGGTTCCGTAATCTGGCCGTCTGGAGTCTGCATCAAAAGGGTTTTGCTTCCATGGATGATGCCTACTTTTCCTAAAGCAGAAGTGGCCGCGCTTTCTCCGGTATCAATTCCTTTTCCGGCAGCTTCTACCGCAATAATTCCTACCTCGGGTTCATCCAAATAATGGTAATAAGTTCCTGCAGCATTACTTCCGCCACCTACACAGGCGACTACATAATCTGGTTTTTCCCGGCCCTCTTTTTCTTTTAACTGCCATTTAATTTCTTCGGAAATAACCGATTGGAAACGAGCGACCATATCTGGATACGGGTGTGGTCCAACTACAGAGCCAATGATGTAATGGGTGTCTACAGGATTGTTGATCCAATCCCGAATAGCTTCGTTGGTAGCATCTTTCAACGTTCTACTACCTGATTTTGCAGCTCGTACTTCTGCACCTAACATTTTCATTCGTGCCACATTGGGAGCTTGACGGGCAATATCAATTTCACCCATGTACACCACACATTGAATACCCATTAGCGCACATACAGTAGCGGTTGCCACACCATGTTGACCCGCACCGGTTTCCGCAATGATTCTATTTTTACCCAATTTTTTGGCCATCAGGATTTGACCAATCGTATTATTCACTTTGTGTGCCCCTGTATGGCATAAATCCTCTCTTTTTAGATAGATTTTGGTCTGATATTTTTCTGAAAGACGTTCCGCGAAGTATAATGGGGTGGGCCTACCCACATAGTCTTTTAGCAATTGATGAAATTCCTTCTTGAAGGAAGGCTCTGCCATTATTCTTAAATAATTTTGGCGAAGTTCTTCGCAATTCGGATAGAGCATTTCTGGAATAAATGCACCGCCAAATTCCCCGTAATATCCTTTTTCGTTAGCGTGATAACTCATGTTGCAACAAGTTTTTAAATTCTTTTAGTTTTTTGATGTCTTTTCGCCCGGGTTCCGTTTCAAATCTGCTGTTGATGTCTATGGCATAACAGTATTTGGAGGCGTCTGTTTTTAGAAAAGATTGAATTGCCTCTACATCTTCCAATCCAATACCTCCACTTAAGAAATAGGGTTTGGTTGAGGAGTAGTTTTCCAAGATTTTCCAATCAAACGTATAGCCATTACCGCCGGGAAGTTTCCCTTTAGTGTCGAAAAGAAAGTAATCGCATACCTCTTCATAAGGTTCTAGTATCGAAAAATCAAAGGTATCCTTGATGGAAAATACTTTGATAATTTTTAGACCGTCACGCTGAACTTGTTTCAGGGTCTCTTTCGTATGGGATTCCGAAGCAAGTTCGGAATGACATAACTGTTCACAATACTCCGGACTTTCCTTCCCATGCAATTGTACCCCATCCAATTGGTAAGCTTCTATTTTTTGCAATACTTCATTAACAGAAGCGTCCACGAAAACCCCTATTTTTTGTATTCCTTCTGGAAGTTCAGGTATTTTGCCTTCAAAAGAACGTGCTGAAGGTTCCCAGAAAATAAAACCCAAGAAGTCTGGTTGCAATTCAGCAACTTCATCTACATTATATTTTTGACCGCAAACTTTTAGTTTCATTTTCCTTTCTTTCGTCAGGTCGAGTGTTTTAAACTTCTTCAAAACGTATCGAGACCTGTCAGTTCTCGATATAATTTTGGTCTCCAAAATCACTCGAAGTGACGTTTATTTTAATTGTTCAATAAATTCCTTGGCACTCTGACCAGGATTCTCCGTCTTCATAAAATTTTCTCCAATTAAAAAACCTTGATATCCAAATTCTCTTAATTCAGTGATTGCTCCTATGGAACTAATACCACTTTCTGAAACCTTGACAAAGTCATCTGGAATCAATTCAGACAAGCTTTTACTGGTTTCCAAACTGACTTCAAACGTTTTTAGGTTTCTGTTATTGACTCCCAACATGTCCAAACTAGGCATGATGGATTTTTCCAATTCCTTTTGATTATGTACTTCCAATAAAACGTCCATGCCCAAACTTTTGGCCAGCTCAGATAAATTTTTGATTTCTTCTTGTGTAAGTACCGCGGCGATAAGTAAAATGACATCAGCACCATGTGCTTTGGCCTCAAGAATCTGGTACTCATCTATCATAAATTCTTTACGGAGTAGGGGCATGGTTACGGAAGCTCTTGCCAACAGTAAATCTTCCAACGAACCTCCAAAATATTTGATATCGGTCAATACACTCATTCCGCATACCCCAGCTTTCTCATAACCTTTGGCCACCATACCCACATTGGTATTTTGGTTTATGGTTTGTTTGGAAGGAGAGCGTCGTTTGTGTTCTGCGATAATTCCGGTGTCCGAATTACGTAACGCTTGTGACAATGAGTTACCGTCTCTCCCAAAAAGAACAGAAGCCTCCAATTGACTTGTGGGAATCAGCTCTTTTTTGAGTGCTACCTCTTTACGTTTGTCGGCTACTATTTTATCTAGGATGTTCATTTTATTATTTGATGTCTGATGTCTGATGTCTGATGTCTGATGTCTGATGTCTATTGAGTGCTCAATTCTTGTAACTTCTTCAATGTTTTCAATCCTTTGCCTCCCAATAAAGATTCCTTTGCTTTTTCGAACCCTAGTTTGGGAGAAATACCTTCAACCGTTGAAATAGCTACGCCTGCATTTGCACAAACTACGTTGTTCTGTTCTTCAGTACCTTTTCCTTGAAGGATGTTCATGAAAATCTGAGCTGAATCTGAAACATCTTCTCCGCCTACTATGGAAGAAGCCGGAATTTTGGAAACTCCAAAATCTGAAGGAGAAAGCATGCCTTCGGAACCATTGGAAATGGTTTTAGTGGCTCCTGTTAAACTGATTTCATCATAACCATCCAAGGCATGAAGCACAGTAAAGTTTTTATCTGTGTTTTGATAGAGATACCCGTACATTCTTGCCAATTCCAGATTGAAAACCCCAACCATTTGGTTTTTTGGAAAAGCAGGATTCACCATCGGGCCTAACATATTGAAAAAGGTTTTTACGGCCAACTCCCTTCGAATAGGGGCTACGTTTTTCATGGCCGGATGGAATAAGGGCGCATGAAGCACACATATTCCTGCTTCATCAATGGACTTTTTTAGGAAGTCGGCATCATTACTGAATTTGATTCCCAAAAATTCCATGACGTTACTACTACCACATTTGGAAGAAACCCCGTAATTACCGTGCTTGGTCACTTTAATTCCCGCACCCGCAGTTACAAATGAAGCCAAAGTGGAGATGTTAAAGGTGTCTTTGCCGTCTCCTCCGGTACCACATAAATCGATTGGATTATAGTCACTTAAATCCACCGCCAAGCACAACTCCAAAAGCGCATCCCGAAAGCCTTCCAATTCTTCGATAGTAATGCTACGCATCATATAGACCGTTAAAAATGCGGCTATTTGACTTGTATTGTAATCCCCTTTCGCAATATTGACCAAAATCTGTTTGGCGTCTTCCTTGGAAAGGATTTCGTGGTTGATAAGTCTATTTAGTGTCTCTTTCATTTTTCTAACCAATTTTTCAACATCTGTTTTCCGTGTGGGGTCAAAACCGATTCTGGATGAAATTGCACGGCAGTAACATCATAGGTTTTATGTCGTAAACTCATTACTTGACCGTTTTCATCTACTGATGTGGCCTCAAGTTCTTCTGGCAAATCTGGATGAACTACCCAAGAGTGATATCTTCCTACTTCCAGTTCTTTGGGCATATCCTTGTAAATTATATCCTCTTTTACCACCTCAATGGTCGTGGAAATTCCATGATATACTTTTTCCAAGTTTATCAAACTACCGCCAAAAACCTCTCCGACGGCCTGTTGCCCCAGGCATACCCCAAAAATGCGTTTTGAAGGTGCGTAGGTCTCAATAATTGATTTAAGTAAACCAGCTTCATCTGGTATTCCAGGGCCAGGAGATAATACGATTTCATCAAAATCTTCCACTTCTTCCAAGGTCAATTGGTCATTTCGTTTTACCGTAACATCGCAATCCAAATCTTCAAGGTAGTGCACCAAATTATAGGTGAAGCTATCGTAGTTGTCTATCATTAATATCTTTCTTCCCATGACCTAGATAGTTTCAGCGATTTTAAGGGCGTTGGTGAGTGCGCCCAATTTGTTGAACGTTTCTTGAAGTTCCGTCTCCGGGTCTGAAGCAGCCACTAGACCGGCTCCGGCCTGATAGTGTAATTGGTGGTTTTTGCTCAAAAAGGTCCGTATCATGATGGCGTGATTGAAGTTGCCATGAAAATCCATGAAGCCTATAGCACCCCCATAATAGGAGCGTCCGGTTTTTTCATATTTTTCAATCAACTGCATAGCCATATGTTTGGGCGCTCCACTTAAAGTTCCTGCTGGGAAAGTATCCGCAATCACCTTCATAGTGGGTACATCCTTTTTCTTCATTCCCGTTACTTTGGAAACCAAGTGTATCACATGTGAAAAATACTGTACCTCCCGGTAGGTCTCTACATTCACCGTATTCCCATTTCGGCTTAAGTCGTTACGCGCCAAATCCACTAACATGACATGCTCGCTATTTTCCTTTTCATCCTGCGCGAGTTGTTTGGCTAATTCGGCATCCTGTTCATCACTACCGGTTCTTTTGTAGGTTCCAGCAATAGGGTGGATTTCAGCTTTTCCTTCCTTGACTATCAATTGGGCTTCTGGTGAGCTTCCAAAAATCTTGAAATCTCCATAATCAAAATAGAAAAGGTAAGGTGAAGGGTTGATAGAACGTAACGCCCGGTATACATTGAATTCATCGCCTTTAAAGGTTTGCGAAAAACGTCGGGACAACACCAACTGAAAAACATCTCCACGTTGACAATGCTTTTTTGCCAAGGCTACATGTTCCTTATACTCTTCGTCCTTCAAATTTGATTCCGGACCGCCTTCCAAAGAAAAATTATAAGAAGCAAAGCTTCTTACATTGAGTAGCTGTTTGATTTCCTCAACGTTGCTATCGCAATCAAAACAATGGGCAAAAATATACGCCTCATTCTTAAAATGGTTTATAGCAATCACATTCTTATAAACCGCATAGTAGATATCTGGAATTTTAATAGAATTGGGCTTCCTAGAAATATCAATATCTTCAAAATACCGAACCGCATCATAGGCCATATACCCAAAAAGGCCATTGTTGATGAACTTAAAATCATTGTTTTCTATGGAAAACTTTTTAGAAAAATCATGGATGATTTCAGTGACATCAACATCGGAAGTAATCTCAGTAGTTTGTGAATTTCCATCCGGTAAGTTCTCCATAATGACTTCATTTTCAACTTCGATGGAAGCAATAGGATTGCAACAGATATACGAAAAGCTGTTGTCATTTGCATGATAGTCACTACTTTCCAAAAGTATACTGTTAGGGAACTTATCCCGTATTTTTAAATACACACTGACTGGAGTAATGGTATCTGCTAAGATTTTTTTATAGTGTGTTCTTAATTTATAAGTCATTTCTAGAAAACTTAGAATTTTAAACTAAAAAAGGCTTGTCGTGATGACAAGCCTCGTATATGATTATAATGGGGACTAGCTCACGATATCTGTCGTAAGGTTTTCCACCACCAAGTATTTACTCTTTTTATATTCATTGCTTCAAATATAGAAAGGAAATTGAATTCTCGCCAATTTTGTTGCATAAAATTAAAAATCCCGCCAGATAAGGTATCCAGCGGGATTTCCAAACACTAAACTTAGGTCAATTACATCTGAAGGTCAACAACCAAGTCAAACTCGTCATAGATAAGTTTGTCTTTTGCTGTACCAATAATTCCTGACCCATATTTTACGTCGAAATTAGTTCTATCAACTTTCAAGGTAGCGGTCGCTTTTGTTACATATACAGAAAGGTCAAAAGTTATAGGCTTTGTAATTCCTTTGATAGTCAAATCACCTGTAACGTCATAGGAATTTTTTCCAGTTTGCTTTACACCGGTGAAAACCAATGAAGAAGTTGGATTGGAAGCGGTAGAAAAGAAATCGTCTGAATTCAAGTGACCGTCCAATTTGTTTTTGTAATCACCCGTTAAGTCAGTGGTATTGATAGTGGACATGTCCACAGTGAATTCGCCACCTACCAAGGTTTCACCTTCAAATTCCAACGAACCTGATTTAAGGGCAATGGTTCCTACGTGGGAACCTCCAACTTTGTAAGCTTTCCAGGTTACTGTACTTTCTTCAACCTTAACGGCTTTTTTTTCTCCATCAATTGGGTTGGCCAATACGGTTGCTCCAAATACTAGGGTCAATGCTAATGATAAAATGCTTGTTTTCATGTTTAAAATTTAAGAGTATATTAATTTATATGTGTGTGAATAATTCTTCGTTGCTTTTTCGAACTTTTGGATAGTTTTGGGTTTCATCTTCATCTGAACGGTACCCCACTGTGAGCACCACAACGCTAGTTAAGCCTTTGTCTTTAAGCCCAAGTATTTCATCGTACTTATCAGGTTCAAACCCTTCCATAGGACAGGAATCTATTTTCAATTCGGCTGCTGCAAGCATCGCACTTTGTGCTGCCAAATACGCTTGTCTAGTGGTCCAACTTGTTTTAACCGTGTTGGGTAGGTCCAAAAGTTTCGATTTCATAAAATCGCCGTATCCTTTAAGATTTTCTATATCCATGCCCCGGGTCGTGCTCACGTTTTCCAGATAATCATCTACCAACTCACTTCCAAATTCGGACTTAGCGGCAAAAACCAACATATGTGAGGCATCTACAATTTGAGATTGGTTCCATGAGGCAGGTTGTAATTCTTTTCTTGTGTCTGCATCGGTGATTACCAGAATGTGATACGGTTGTAATCCATAGGATGAAGGACTTAGTCGAATGGCTTTCAAAATTGTTTCCAAATCTTGGTTGGATACTTTTTTGCTCGGGTCGAATTTTTTGGTGGCATACCGCCAGTTTAGATTTTCAAGGGTTGTGCTCATGCTTAAAATTTGTCTAGTAATTTGTTTAATGTTTCAAGTTCTTTTTGCGATAGGTTGGAGACCGCTTCTTTTTCGGCAGCGCTTACCGCTTTGTCCATTTTAGAAAGTACCTCCATTCCTAAATCTGTAATAAGAATTTCCACCTTACGTCTATTGGTTTCACAAACGGCTCTGTTTACATAACCTTTATTCAATAGCTTGTCTACCAGACGGGTGGTGTTGCTCATTTTGGTGACCATCCTTTCATTAAGAGTAGAAAGGTTGGCAGGTTTCCCCTTTTGCCCACGTAAGATTCGTAAAACATTGAATTGTTGCAGGGAGACCTCAAAAGGTTTGAGCGCAGTATTGATAATCTCATTTACCTGGTTATGTACCAAAGTCATATGAATTAAGGTCCTGCTTTCCAATGGAATTTGCTTTGTGGTCTTTATAATTTCTTCAACATTCATGTATTTACAATATTTGTATATACAAATGTATATTTATATATGTTAACTAAACCTGTTTTTGAAGATAAAGTTTTGTTAAAAAAAGAATCGTAGGATGAGCAATGGTTAATTTTAGTCTGCTAAATTTCATGAAATGCGATACTTATCTTTTTGGATTTCTTTGTTTGCGCTAGTCTTGTTTAGTTGTTCAGGAAAATCTAAACAACAAGACAATCCCAAGGATGTGGTTTCAGCCAGTCCATCAATTGAGGAAACGAAGTCATCGGAAAATGAGGTTAAATTTCCAGTTTACAATTTTGATTCCTTTGAACCTTTGCTCCATAAAGAGGACAATACCATCTATGTAGTGAATTTCTGGGCAACATGGTGCAAACCTTGTATTGAAGAGCTACCATACTTTGAAAAAGTAAATGCTGAATTCAAAGATGACAATGTAAAAGTAGTTCTAGTAAGCTTGGATATGCCCAGCATGTGGAAATCACGTTTGGAACCTTTCGTAGAGAAAAAAGGACTTCAATCGGAAGTGGTGATACTCGACGACCCCAAACAAAATACTTGGATTCCCAAAGTTTCCGAAGAGTGGGGGGGAGGAATCCCTGCAACCTTAATTTATAACAAGAGCAAACGCAGTTTTTACGAACGCGGCTTTACCTATGAAGAACTCACTAACGAATTAAATCAATTCATAAATTAATATAGACATGAAAACCTTTAAAATCTTAGGCGCATTGATACTTCTGATTTCAATGGCCTCTTTTGTTACGACAACTTCGGCTGAAAAAGGCTATGACATTGGCGATACTACTTCTGATTTTTCCTTAAAGAATATTGACGGGAAAATGGTTTCACTTTCTGATTATTCAGATGCTAAAGGATTTCTGGTGATTTTTACCTGCAATACCTGTCCTTATGCAGTGGCCTATGAAGACCGTATTATTGAACTGGATGCAAAGTACAAATCCAAAGGAGTTCCTGTTATTGCTATCAATCCAAACAATCCAGTTGCAAAACCTGGCGACAGTTTTGAAAAAATGAAGGTTCGAGCGAAAGAAAAAGGATTTACGTTTCCATACCTTCTAGATGAGGGTCAAAAAGTATATCCGCAATACGGGGCTACAAGAACCCCACATGTTTATCTTTTGGAAAAAACAGCTAGTGGAAATGTGGTAAAATATATTGGTGCTATTGATGATAACTACCAAGATGCTTCTAAGGTAGAAGAAAAATATGTTGAAGATGCGGTAGACGCCATGTTAGCTGGAAAAGAAATCAAGGTGACCTCTACGAAGGCCATAGGATGCACCATAAAAGTGTAATCCATAGGATAAAGAGATTTAAATCCGGGGTTATGCTCCGGATTTTTATTTTTGCTAAACTTAAATTGATAAAAATGTCAGACCTATCACAAGAAGAGTGGGAAACCCAATTGGAAAATGATAACAATGCCTTTATTCTAGATGTGCGAACACCAGAAGAAGTAGAAGAAGGGTACATCCCGGGGGCAACCAATATAGATATATATTTAGGACAGGAGTTTTTAAATGAACTTGAAAAGCTAGATAAGACTAAGAACTATTATGTGTACTGCCGTTCGGGTAACCGAAGTGGTCAAGCCTGTGCCATTATGAACAGCATTGGCATTGAAAACGCATATAATCTTGAAGGTGGATTCATGAACTGGGAAGGAGAAGTTGCGGAATAATACTTAAGTTTATGACTGCGTATTAACCTACACCTCAAACAATACGCAGTCAGTTTACAACTTAAGTCCCAAATCATGCGTGAAGACCTACTCCATTTTGTATGGCAGTACAAAAAAATTCCATTTACCCACCTTCTAACCGAGCAACAAGAAGAACTTCATATTGTTGATTACGGTCTCCCCAATTCTGGAGAAGGCCCCGACTTTCTAAATGCTAGAATATCCATAAATGGTCAATTGTGGGCTGGAAATGTGGAAATGCATCTTAAATCTTCGGATTGGTATGCCCACCACCATGAAACAGATTCAAACTACGACAATGTGATTTTACATGTGGTTTGGGAAGATGATGTAGCCGTATTTCGTCGGGATGCCTCTCAAATACCGACCTTGGCTTTGAAAAACCTTATTTCCAATGAATTGCTAAGGTCTTATCAAAAACTGATGGATACCTCAAAAACAAGATTTATAAACTGTGAGAAGTACTTAACTACGGTACGGTCTATTATCTGGGAAAATTGGGAAGAACGACTCTATTTTGAGCGATTGGAACAAAAGTCAAAACAAATTGAAACACTTTTGAAGAGGTCTAACAATGATTGGGAGTCTGTATTATTTGCACTATTGTGTAAAAACTTCGGAACCAAAGTGAATGGTTCATTTTTTTTGGATAGTGCAATTGGACTGGATTTTTCAATTATTAGGAAGACGAGAATGGACCCACTTCAACTGGAAAGTCTTCTTTTTGGTCATTTTGGGCTTTTGGAAATGGAGGATTGCATTGATGGGTACTTTCTTGATTTGAGAAAAGAGTATGACTATTTGAGACAAAAATTTAGATTAGTTCTTCCAGAGAAGAAACCTGCTTTTTTTGGTATGCGTCCCGTTAACTTTCCCACCCTTCGCCTTTCCCAACTGGCAAACCTCTATCATAAGAATACAAGTCTTTTTCAAAAATTAATATCCCTTCATGATATAGATGACTATTATGATGTGTTCCAAGTATCAACCAGTCCTTATTGGGAAAACCACTTCACCTTTGGTAAATCTAGCAAGCAATACAAGAAAAAGGTGTCTAAAACCTTTGTCGAGTTACTACTTATAAACACGGTAATACCTCTCAAATTTTGCTATGCCCAACATTTAGGAAAACAATGGGGAGAAGACCTGGTGGCACTTGTCTCCCAGATTAAAAGTGAATCAAATACAATTATTGATAGTTTTAAAACTTTAAGGGTCCCATCAAATAATGCATTACAAAGCCAGGCCAAACTACAATTATATGCCAATTATTGTACTCAAAAAAAGTGTTTGCATTGTGCCGTAGGAGTGAATTTATTGAATAGAAATGTATACTTTTAGTCATGTCCTTTTTTTACAACCTATTATATTACTTTCAAAAAAGAGGTTTTGAAGTATGCCGTCGTATTGCGGAACGAATAGGTATACGAGCAAGAGTAGTTCGTATCACTTTTATCTATTTAACCTTCGCTACCTTGGGCTTTGGCTTTGCCCTGTATCTTTTCATTGCTTTCTGGCTCAAAATCAAGGACCTTGTGTACACCAAAAGAACGTCAGTATTTGATTTATAGGATATGGTGAGATTATTTCGTTCCAAGATTGTACTTGCCCTTTCCCTTATGTTCTTGGTTTTGGTTGTTGGAGTGGTCGGGTACAAGCTCTTTTCCAATTTTACCTGGGTCGAAGCCATTTACATGACAATAATAACGGTGACTACCGTGGGTTTTTCCGAGGTAAGACCCTTGGATGCCGAAGCGAAGATTTTTACAGTATTTTTAATCGTCACCAGTGTTTTTATTTTTGGATATGCCATTTCTGTGGTTACCGAATACTTATTGGGAAGAAACTCACTTCAATTACTAAAGAAGAAAAAAGTGAAAAAAAAGATTGAAGCTTTAACGGATCATATTGTGGTCTGCGGATTTGGAAGAAATGGGATGCAGGCTGCTGCGAGACTTAAGGCCTATAAAAAACCCTTTGTGGTCATTGAAAAAAACAAAGAAATCATTGAGCGTCATGAAGAGGATATTTTGTTCATTGAAGGTGATGCGAGTGAAGATGAAGTATTGCTGGAAGCAGGGATTGAGCAAGCCCAGTACCTTATTACCACTTTGCCTGATGATGCAGGAAATCTATTTATAGTTCTTTCGGCCCGTCAATTGAAAAAGGAACTCTTTATAATTAGTAGGGCTTCTCAAGTAACTTCCTTTACCAAATTGCAATTGGCAGGAGCGGATAAGGTAATTATGCCCGATAAAATAGGTGGGGACCATATGGCTTCGCTTGTGGTTATGCCCGATTTGATTACGTTCATAAATCAATTATCAATTGAAGGAGAGAATACAACCAACTTGGAAGAAGTAGAGATAGAAGACTTAACCAATGAATCGGACTACAATTCTATTAAAGATTTGGATCTTAGAAGAAAAACGGGCTGTACCATAATAGGGTACATAGACCCTGTGGGGAATTACATAATTAACCCTGAAGCAGATTTGGTTTTAGAGCCCAAAGGCAAGGTGATTGTATTGGGTAGGGCAGAACAAATTAAAAAGCTCAACCAAATGTTTAAGATAGGTTAGTTTAACACTCCCATTATTTGATTCCGAAGTTTTTTTTTAAGATATTGCTCGCTTTACATCAATTTAACATACCAAACTCACACATTATGAAGCAAAGACTTCTGTCGATTTTCACCCTATTTTTACCATTACTTACCATTGCACAAGAAACTGCTGAAGTAGGTTTAGATAAAAAAATAGATGCCGCTTTTAAACCAGTTTCAGATTTCTTTTCTAGCGTGATTTTTTTCACAATTCCAATCGGGGGAAATAATGTGCCTTTTGTTTTAATATTACTCGTTGTAAGTGCCTTATTTTTTACCATCTATTTTGGTTTTCCAAACGTCCGTTACTTTGGTAAAGCTATTAATGTGGTGCGTGGAAAATATGATGAATTGGAGGGGAGTGCTGGTCATGGCGTCGAAAAAGCTGAGGTGAATATAGTAGACGGAGATTTGCCCGATACCATTCGCGATGAAAGCCAAGAAGGAGAAGTAAGTCACTTTCAGGCACTGGCTACTGCAGTTTCTGGGACGGTTGGAAATGGAAATATTGCGGGTGTTGCATTGGCCATTGCTTTAGGAGGACCTGGAGCAACTTTTTGGATGATAATTTGTGGTCTTTTGGGTATGTCTACCAAGTTTGTTGAATGTACTCTTGGTGTTCAATATCGTGATGTTGATGAGAACGGAACGGTATACGGGGGCCCTATGTATTATATAAGTAGGGGACTAAAAAACAGGGGCTTTAAAACTCTAGGCAAGGTTGCGGCTGCTCTTTTTGCGGTATTCTGTATTGGAGGGTCATTTGGTGGTGGAAATGCTGCACAATCTAATCAAGCCACAATCGTAGTAAAAGAATTATTTGGTTGGGATAGTACTATGGCCGGTACAATCATTGGAGTTGTTTTGGCGATTCTTGTTGGTATTATCATTATTGGAGGAATAAAACGAATTGCTTCTGTAACCGAAAAAGTGGTTCCCTTTATGGCGCTGCTTTACATCATAGCTTGTCTTTATATCATTTTTGGTAATTTCAGCTTAATCGATGACGCCATCAGTTTGATTGTAACAGAAGCTTTTAACCCTACTGCAATTGGAGTTGGTAGCGTAATCGGAGTATTATTGGTAGGATTTAGAAGAGCTGCATTCTCAAACGAAGCAGGTGCAGGTTCAGCGTCTATTGCCCATTCTGCTGTGAAAACAAAATATTCTGCCTCTGAAGGGCTTGTGGCACTTTTGGAACCCTTTATTGATACGGTTGTAATCTGTACTATGACCGCTTTAGTTATTATCATATTTAATTTTGGAGGCGTTTTTGATTATGGAGGAGATGGCTCTGGAGTTGTAATGATTGACGGTTTACCTTATGAAGGTGCCGGTATAACTTCTAAGGCCTTTGCAGAGTATATTCCCTATTCCAATGTATTCCTCACCATAGCAGTGGTTTTATTTGCGGTTTCTACCATGATTTCATGGTCATACTATGGACTTCAATCTTGGAAATTCCTTTTTGGTAGAGGAAAGAAAATGGATTTGACCTATAAACTATTGTTCTTGACTTTTGTAGTTATTGGTGCAGCAGCCAGTATGGATTCTATCTGGGCATTTTCAGATGCGATGATTTTTGCCATGGTATTTCCAAACATGGTAGGGTTGTACTTCTTATTCCCAGAAGTTAAGCAACAACTGAAACGTTATCTGAATGCCATAAAGGCAGGTAAATAAATACTGGTCTTTTGAATAAATTCAAATCCCATTTTCGATTCGATAAACAAGAACGAAATGGGATTTTCTTTTTGTTGCTTACAATCGTCTTGCTCCAAACGGTCTACTTTCTAGTTAAATACCAAAATTCCAATACGGATTCCGCACTACGTTGGGACTCTGATTTTCAAAAAGGAATAGATAGTTTAAAGCAAATAGCTTTAGTTACCAAGACACCTAAAATATATCCTTTCAATCCTAATTATATAACAGATTTTAAAGGATATACTTTAGGGATGTCTACCGAAGAGATTGACCGACTGATAGCCTTCCGAAAAACAGGAAAGTTTGTAAATTCCAATTTAGAGTTTCAAGTGGTAACACAGGTATCTGATTCTCTTCTTAGTGTTATTTCACCCTTCTTCAAGTTTCCAGAATGGACACAAAAAAGAAATAAGACTCAAATTTCTGCTACCACTCAGAACAAGACTCAGTCAGTTCCTATCAATAAGGTCAAGGATATAAATAAGGCCTCAGCAGAACAGCTGATGGAGATTTATGGAGTGGGAGAAAAGCTTTCAGCAAGAATCATAAAGTTTCGGGATAGGTTAGGTGGTTTTTTGGTAAATGATCAGCTCTATGATGTATATGGTTTGGATACCGAAACTGTTGAACGAGCGCTTCAACGTTTCCAGGTCGTAAATCCACCGAAAATCAAAAAAATCAAAATCAATTCCGCTTCAAGCTCAGAAATAGCGGGATTGATTTACATAAATCGTTCTCAGGCAGAGAAAATTGTGAGATATCGAGAAGTAAATGGACCATTCAATTCGTTAAACGATGTGGCTCCTATGTTTAACGATTCTAAAGAAAAGATTGACAGAATTGGATTATATTTGTCCTTTGAAAAAGAATAATACAAGCAATGGTTGATACCTATTTTAATGAAGAACATAAGCTATTTAGAGAAAGCTTACGAGATTTTTTGCAGAAAGAAGTGGTTCCTCATGTTGATGATTGGGAGCAGACGGGAACTATAGATGGAGCCATTTGGAAAAAGTTTGGTGAAATGGGCTATTTAGGCTTAAAGTACCCGGAAGCTTATGGAGGTCTTGAATTGGACTTTTTCTACACAGTTATTCTATTGGAGGAGTTGCAACGAGTGAATTCAGGAGGATTTGCAGCTGCAATTTGGGCTCATATTTATTTGGCAATGACGCATTTGAATGCCGAAGGAGATGAGCGTATTAAGAATGAGTATTTGGCTCCCAGTATTATGGGAGATAAAATAGGCTGTCTTTGCATCACAGAACCCTTTGGTGGTTCTGATGTTGCAGGCATGCGGTCTACAGCGGTAAAGATGGACGACCATTACGTGTTGAATGGTTCCAAAACATTTATTACCAATGGCTTTTATAGTGATTATTTAGTGGTATCTGCAAAGACCAACCCGGAATTGGGAAATAAGGGAATAAGTATCTTTTTAGTGGATAGGGATGCTCCTGGGGTTACAGCAACTAAGCTTGATAAGTTAGGGTGGAGAGCTTCCGATACCGCTGAAATTGCTTTTGATAATGTGAAATTACCTTTGGAGAATTTGATGGGTGAGGAGAATAAAGGTTTTTCATATTTGATGCAACATTTAGACTTGGAACGTCTGGTAATGGGAATAAATGCACATGCCAGGGCGGAGTTCGCAATTGAGTATACTATGGAGTATATGAAAGAGCGTACTGCTTTTGGAAAATCCTTGGATACATTTCAAGCACTTAGACATACTATGGTAGAGTTAACCTCTGAGATGGAAGTGTGCAAAAGCTATAATTATATGGTTGCCAATCAATTGAATCAAGGCGTATATTCCGTAAAAGAAGCAACCATTTCGAAAATGATGTCTACCAAAATGGCAGATAAAGTGATTGATGGATGCCTTCAGATGTTAGGTGGATATGGTTATATGGAAGAGTATCCTTTGGCCAGGATGCTTCGTGATAGTAGATTGGGACGTATTGGGGGAGGTACATCAGAAATATTAAAAGAAATACTGGCAAAGATTATGTTGGATAAAAAGAGTTTTGCTCACGTACCACAAAATTAAATTTTTAGGCAAGTAGTATTTCTCATTTCAAATTAAGTCCTATCTTTGCCGTCCAAAATATAAAAGAAAGGAGGTTGTAGCCCATGTTGATAATACCAGTAAAAGAAGGAGAAAATATAGATAGAGCTTTAAAACGTTTCAAGCGTAAGTTCGATAAAACAGGAACTATGCGTCAGCTACGTTCAAGACAGCAATATACAAAGCCTTCTGTAAAGCGAAGAGCTGAGGTGCAAAAGGCACAGTATATTCAGAACCTTAGAGATAGCGAGGAAATTTAAGCTACATCTAACAATATATATGACATCCCTTGTAGAATCTCTGCAAGGGATGTTCTTTTTTAGGACCTATTGTTTTTGATACCTTTGATTTATGTCCTTGGAAGCTTTTATCAATTATTTGCAACTGGAAAAAAACTACTCCAAACACACCTTGGCTGCTTATGGGAATGATATTGATAGTTTCAGGGAGTTTTGTTTTGATGAGTTTAATGAAAAGAACATGGATCAAGCATCGTATACGTTTATTAGAAGCTGGATTGTTCATTTAGCGGATAAAGGATTAACCAACCGAAGCATCAATAGAAAAATCTCGTCATTAAATGCCTATTATAAGTTTCTTCAAAAAACAGGACATATCCTTACCTCACCCTTGGTGAAACACAAGGCTTTAAAAACCAAAAAGAAAGTAGAGGTCCCCTTTTCCGAAATGGAGATGGAAAAGATTCTGAAGCTAATACCATTCAACGACGACTTTGAAGGTCTCCGAGATAGGTTGATGATTGAAATGTTGTATGCTACGGGAATTAGGAGGGGAGAATTGGTTAATCTTCAACTCAAAGACATAGATTGGTCAAAAAAGACTGTAAAGGTTTTGGGTAAGCGAAATAAGGAAAGACTACTCCCTTTATTACCTACCTTGATTCCACTCTTGAAAGATTATCTTGAACGGCGTTCAAGACTTCAAGTTATCCCAGATAAGACGTATTTGTTTTTGACCCAAAAAGGCCTTAAAATTTATGAAACGCTTGTTTATCGAACTATAAATAAGTATTTTAGTTTGGTATCTCCTAAAGTAAAAAAGAGTCCACATGTCCTCAGGCATACCTTTGCGACCCATTTACTGAATCAGGGAGCTGATTTGAATGCTGTGAAAGAGTTATTGGGCCATGCCAGCTTGGCGTCTACACAAGTGTATACCCATAATAGCATAGCTGAGCTAAAAAAGGCGCACCTCAAGGCCCATCCTAGAAACAAGAAATAAATCTTGTTAAAGTTTAACCTGTCTACCTTTTTGGTGGCCCTAAAAACAAAAACCATATGAAAGTAAACGCACAATCTGTAAATTTTGTGGCTGATGGTAAATTGATTGATTTCATTCAGAGACGAATGGATAAATTGGATTTATTCTATGACAAGGTCATTAGTTCTGATGTTTATTTGAAGGTGGATAACACCAGTGCAAAAGAGAATAAGATTGTGGAAATAAAACTATTAATACCCAGGGATAGGATTATAGTAAAAAAACAATGTAAATCCTTTGAGGAGGCGGTTGATTCGGCTTGTAATTCTTTGGAAAGACAATTGGTAAAAAAGAAAGAAAAAATGAGGGCTAAAGCCTGATTAAAAATTTTTCAAAATTATTTTGAATAAACAAATAAAACGCTACATTTGCAGTCCGTTAGAAATAGCGGACTTTTTTATGCTTAAAAAAGTGGCAAAATGCCGATATAGCTCAGCTGGCTAGAGCAGCTGATTTGTAATCAGCAGGTCGTGGGTTC
>JBCDAX010000031.1:0-40046 GCA_039184805.1 Bacteroidota bacterium
CATCTGAACAACGGGTGTTATTTGCTAAGGCATATTAAAACCGCCCAAAAAATAACCGTAACTATTGCAATACTTAAAAATAGTTGTATTTTTGCATCCGCAATTATGTGACCTTATGGCCCGTTCGTCTAGGGGTTAGGACGCCAGGTTTTCATCCTGGTAACAGGGGTTCGATTCCCCTACGGGCTACAAAGGAAGAATTGTAAATTATAAATGAAAAGTGAAAAACGGGTATGCCAATTTTCAGTTTTTCATTATCATTTTTAAATTAAAATAATGGCGAATCATAAGTCAGCATTAAAAAGAATCAGAAGAAACGAGGCAGTACGCCTACGTAATAGGTATCAGCATAAGACTGTTCGTAATGCAATTAAAAAATTGCGTAGCGAAGAGGATAAAAAGGCTGCTGAGGAGCTTTTGCCCAATGTAGTGGGAATGATAGATAAGTTAGCCAAGAGAAACATTATTCACAAGAATAAAGCGGCTAACCTTAAAAGTAAACTAGCAAGCAAAGTTGCTGCGATGTAACCTTGTTTTACGAGTATAAAGAAAGCGCCCTGTTGAACAACAGGGCGCTTTCTTTTTGTGTGATACTATTTCAATCTTGCAAAACGGATTCATTTCGATAACCATTTGAATCTTTATACCAATCCTGGAAGGCTGCACCACCAGAAGTAGCCCACTCATTAAAAAAGTTATAAGCTTGGTTCACGGGTACATTTTCTTTAGGGGGTTTAAAGTTATGTACAATATTTATGGCCCAAGGTAATCCAGTCTCGGTTTGATAGTTGCCATCCTCATCTTGATTAACACCTTCAACCGAGAGGTCATTTACGCCCAGACTGGTTCTAAATCTATTGGGTAAGTGAATTTCTTTTCCTCGATCTCTATCAACTATTAAAAACGGATTGAATGGAGCAAGCCCCAACTGATTTGTGGTAATAGGTGTTGTAAATTTGACCTCTATTTTAGAAGGTATTCCTAACATAGTCTCGTGATTGTCGAATAGGATAATAACCGCCCTATTCTGGTTTTGTTCAACACCATTGGAAGCTACATTAATGTAACCCTCGGTCAAGACTGTGCCAGTGACAGATTCTATTAAGCTTGGGGCAATACTCTCTAACTCTATTCCAAAAGCATTCACAAAACCGGCCCCGTCAGAACTTACCTCAAAATAAATGTCCAATTGCACGGCCATATTATCTGAATTAAGAACAGCTACAAATCTATAGTTGATGGTAGTGTCGTTAAAGTCATAATCACCTAAGAATGGCCATAGATCCTCGAAAGCCACAGTACCCCAACCATATTTACTCGGTGTAAACTGTTCAAAAGCTTTATCTGCATCTTCAGGGAAATCGTCATTGCTGTCCGTAATTCCATCTCCATCGGTGTCTGGATCAACAGCATTTTGGTCCAAAACACGAAATGTGGTTAAATCATTTATGGTTCTGTCAAAAGAAATCCCGGAATTTGAATTTGGTCCATATCGGTATTCCCACCCACCGGTTTGGGTATCCATTACAATTAAGTTGCTATTACCACCGTTATTGGCCAGCCAAAGCTCATTGTTGGAATCAAACGTCATTGAGGTAGGGCTAAAAGGCAAGCCTTCTCCACTAATTCGTGTGGTATCAAAATCTCCCTCGGTATTCAACTCTAATCGATACAGGCCGGAAAAAGTACATACGAACAGCGTACCATCTTCGGCAAAAGCCAAATCCCCGCCCTGTTGACTGTCAAGTCCTATGATGTCCCATTGTGAAAGTATAGCACCGTTAGTAGGGTCTATTGAATATAGTTTGGATTTAGTTGAGAAATATAATAGTCCATCTTGAACATTAAAATCTAAACGCGGTCCTCCTATACCCAGGTTTGCAATGGTGGTCCAAGTGTCGTTGGTGATATCATAGCGCATCAGAGGATTAGGGTTAGACCTACCTATAGAATATAAAAAGTTGTTTTGTTGATCAATGGCCGCTGTGTAACTTCCCATAGGCATCGTTGAGATAAAGGTGTAATCTCCGTTAAGAGGGTCTACCTGGAACAATTCTGCACTTCCATTTACACAGTAGAGGTAGTCTTCTATCATAGACTTGCCAGAAGAAGCAACTTTTGCGGTTGCGGCAGAATACGTGTAAACAACTTGTTCCGATACTATGTCTACAATTTCAGAGGAATATGCAAAACCTTCCTTTCTACGGATGTACAATTGTTCAAAGTATTCTGGAACTACAAAGGAATGCTCAATTTTTCCGCCGGAAGGGACACCACTGAAAATCAGATGGTTTAGGTTGTCTACAAGGTAGTCCGTGCCTGTTACTTCCTCATCGTCTTCGTTAAAGTAGGTTATTTGTCCTCCAGTTGCCGTGTCCTGATATGCATATACATCATATTTGACATTGGTAGCATTGTCGTTGATTGTTAACTGGACAAGTTTTTCGGTTTTGAACTCGAAATCAGAAGGAATTTGTAATTCCGTAATAGCTAATTCGTCTACTGGAGTAGGGTTTGCAGGTTCCTCTTGAGCGTTAGGTTCAACAGGATCGTCTAGTTCATCTTGTACACATGAAGTTTGAAACAAAACGAAAAGTAGAGCGTATAAAAAAACTGGAATTTGGGACGTTTTCATTGTTGCAATTTTATAAGTTCCATTCAAAATTTTGAATAAAACTAGATTTAGGATTTTTGTATTTTCTTCATTTTTGGTCTATTAACGCATTACTATCGATAAATGGTAGGTACTTATCGATGAGCGAATACATCTTTATTTTTGAACGAAAAAACCTACAAAAAGTATATTTTATCGATAAACTACAAGGTGATTGTTGTGAAAGAGCAGTAATCTGTGGTTACTGGAAATACCATACAAACTAGCGGAACGCTTGTCGGCGTGATACAATAAACCCAATACAAAATAACATATACATTAGGGTTATCAAGATTTTAAGTACTAATTTAAATTTGTAAAGGACCCAGGTCTCGAAGTGTAAATAGCCGACTAAAAAAAGGACTGGGAAAAAGAAATAAAAGACTACCAGTCCCATAGTTGTCCAAAACATGAGATTATGCCTATCCAAATGCCATGAAAAGGGTGGGTTGAGTTTATTTAAATAAAGAATTCCGCATCCTACCAACAGCCATGAACCAATGGCATTCGCATAAATAAGGTCAATTTTAAAGGGATTTTGAAAAATAGAGTTTACTAGATAGGATATAATAACTAAAATACTTCCCCATCTAATATACTTCCTGATTTTTTCATCAAGAATTACTTTCCTGAAGACAAAGTAGAAATACAGGAAGAAAATAAGAATATAGACATTGTAAATAATCTGGTTGGTACTCGTCAAATTAGGGAAAAATGCGAAGCTATCATTATATCTAATAAAACCGCCCAGGAGCTCATTGAAAAAGGTATATGCAATGATTAAGGGAAAATGCTTTAGAGCTGTATCAAAGAATTTTTTATAATTCAACATGGCCACAATAAGTGTTACCAAGTATATGGGTATGAAAAAGAAATCCTTTAATAGAACGATAAACTCTTGAGCGGTCATTTATCGAAAATTAAAAATCTGTTTCTGGCGGAGGTCCAGAATTTCCATGATTCATAATTAAACTTTGGCCTCCTTGCAACAATATAGGAGAGGAAAAGGACGGTACAAAACTAGCTTGGGATTTTTGAACCTTATCTTGCGTACTGCCATACCCTTGTCCTTGTCCAATGGTAGCATTTCTGACAAGTTCAGCTTGCCCATCGGCTCCTATATAAAATCCCATATTTTCGCCATCTTTCATTAAAGTGGGTAAAATAAATATTGAATTCTGTCTAGGGTGTACTACTTTTTTGCCATCAGGGAATTTCTCTGAGTTAGGATAATTGGCAAAGTACAAACGAAAGGTAGAAACGTCAACATTTGCTTTTTTGGCTTCTTGCTCCACAAAGGCAATGTATTGCTTCATGGCATCATAGTCAAAATCTACGAAACGAGCTACTTCAAAATCTTCGTCATCGTTCATTTCTCTTTCAAAAGCCATTATAGGTTCCACGCGATTTCTTGAATAATTATCATACAAAGACTTAGATTGGTCAATCGAAATAATATCTGAAGGTGGCTTGATGATTTCAGGAACTTCTTCCTCTGGTTTTTCCTGTTGTCGAGGCCTTTCTTGACAAGATGATACAATAAGGAGTAAACCACCCAAAACTAGGGTCAGGCCATTTTTCTTGGTGTTTTTCATAGTAAATATGTTAGAGTTAAGTGTGTGGGAAAACTGAACTAAAGATATGTCTTTTCTTTAAAAGCCATACAAAAAACCCTCCAAGTTACTTGGAGGGTTTTACATTATTTAAAGCTTTTTTCTACGGAATCTATTCATTCATAGTCAACAAAAACTCCTCATTATTTCGAGTCTGTTTAATACGTTGTTCCATAAACTCCATGGCTTCCACCGGATTCATATCAGCCAAATACTTGCGCATGATCCACATACGTTGAATAGTATTTTCATCTAAAAGAAGGTCGTCACGTCTAGTGGATGACGAAATCAAATCAATGGCAGGGAAGATTCTTCTATTGGAAATTCTTCTATCCAATTGAAGTTCCATATTACCGGTTCCTTTGAATTCCTCAAAAATTACCTCGTCCATTTTCGAGCCAGTTTCTGTCAAAGCAGTCGCAATGATTGACAGGGAACCGCCATTTTCAATATTTCGAGCCGCTCCAAAGAAACGTTTTGGTTTGTGAAGCGCATTGGCATCCACACCACCACTCAACACTTTTCCTGAAGCCGGTTGCACCGTATTGTAGGCTCTTGCCAAACGTGTAATGGAATCCAAGAGGATGACCACATCATGTCCACATTCTACCAATCTCTTGGCCTTTTCAATGACAATATTGGCCACTCGCACGTGTTCGGTCGCTTCTTTGTCAAAAGTGGAGGCCACAACCTCACCGCGAACATTACGCTGCATGTCGGTAACCTCTTCAGGGCGTTCATCAATTAATAAGATAATTTGATACACCTCTGGATGATTAGCGGCAATCGCATTGGCCACATCCTTTAGTAGCATGGTTTTACCCGTTTTCGGCTGGGAAACAATCATACCTCTTTGTCCTTTACCAATGGGTGAAAACAAATCGATAATCCTAGTAGAAATAGTACTCTGTTTTTCCGCTAACCTGAATTTTTCTTTTGGGAAAAGTGGCGTCAAGTGCTCAAACGAGACTCTATCCCTAACCACTTGCGGGTCTAAACCGTTTATTTTGGTAACCTTGATTAAAGGGAAGTATTTTTCCCCCTCTTTAGGTGGTCTCACATTCCCTAAAACCGTATCTCCAGTCTTAAGTCCGAACAGTCGTATCTGCGATTGTGAAACGTAGATATCGTCCGGAGAAGATAGGTAATTATAATCAGAGGAGCGTAAGAACCCATAACCGTCCTGCATAATGTCCAACACACCCTCACTCTCAATGATGCTATCAAATTCGAATTCGGGTTCTTTATAGCGATTCTTCAAATCTTTGTCGAAGTTGCTACTTTTCTTTTCTTGCTGGTTGTTCCTATGGTTTGGATTGTTCCTTCGGTTGTTTTGATTCCTTTGCTGCCCATTTTGTTTATGGTCCCGTCTGTTTTGGGTATTGGCAGCTTGCTCTTCCTTCTTCTCCTTGTTTTCGGATGATACAGGAGATTCGGAAGCAGGTTTAGTGTTTTCTTTCTCTTGTTTCTTTTCTCTAGAAACTCTAGCTCTTTTTGGTTTGGTGTCCGTTTTTTCCTCAGATTTTGGAGTGCTATCCGCAACTGCCTTTGGGTTGGAGGCTTGAAGGTCCAAAATTTGGTAGACCAAATCCAATTTTTTTAAGGACTTAAATTTGGGAACTTTTAAGTCTTTAGCAATCTCTTGAAGCTCTGGAAGCTTTTTAGCTTTTAGGTCTGAAATCTCAAACATTAAGTTGTAAATAAGTTAAACGTAGTTGTATGCTTTAACGAAGTAAAAAAAAATTATTGGGGTACTGCGTGTGGGAAAGTTTCCCTAGGTGAGCTTTACTCTAATAATGGAACAAGTATACAAATAATTTTTCAACATTCTGGGTAATTTGTAAAAAAGACCGCTATTTTTGCAAACCGAAATCCATATTGTACAATGATTCAACGGATTCAAACGTTCTTTTTAGCGGTAGTCGCAATATTGGCGGGAATTTTACCTTTTATATTGAGCCTTTGGGTAGAGCCTGAAGCTAAGGAAGTTTTTGCTACAAGTAGCTTGCCTATCATTTCAAGTTTTATGGTCTCGGCAGGCTTGGCTTTGATTACCATTTTTATGTACAAAAAACGACAAAATCAATTTGTGTTGAACAGATTGAATATGATATTAAATCTTTTTTTACTAGGATTTTTCGTTTACCGATCGCTAAACTTATCCGGAGAAACTGAGGTTTCTGAGAAGGGTATTGGGATGCTGATTCCTGTATTTTCTATCGTTTTTCTGGTCCTGGCCAACAGGGCTATCAAAAAGGATGAAGATCTTGTAAAATCTGTGGATCGCTTACGTTAAACCTAACATCTTAGTAGTATTAGTGCGAAAAACCCCGGCCTAGGCCGGGGTTTTGTTTTTTACATGAGTTGTGGAAATTAAAGATTCTCCATCATATTTTGGCTCGTAAACCCATTGTTGAATGTTATATTACTAAGGGTTTGAACAATGTTTGGTTCTTCGGCATAACCTTGTTCGCTAGGCAAGAAATAAGTACGCTTGGTAGCTACCAACTGCCCGTCTATATCTTCATATTCATAATTTGCTATGATTACAGGTTCATTCACTCCTAGGAAAGGCAACGAAAAGAAGAAGCGATCAATCAATTTCGTTTCTGGATTTACGTAAAGCACATAAATGTCATTTTGCTCTTTGCCTGTGATTTCAGGGTCATACGTTACATGGACCTTATCATACAAGGTACCATCATAATCTTCCTGACCTTGGTAGGTGATAATAGTTCCTTTATCTGTCAATTTATAGGCCATAGTAAACCAAAAATAGTTCGCTCTTCTCAAAAAGTCACTTACGCCCAACAGTTGTGGGTTTTCTGCTTTTTCACCGTCAACCATCACTACCGTTTCTTCACCATTAAAGTATTGTACAACCTCTCCTTCTTCACCAGGCATTACATTAATATCATGTTGTGTATATTTCCCAAGGGAAGCTTCGTTCTTAAAAATGTATCTCTCTGTAGAAACATCAGCCTTACCATCAGGAGTGCGATAATCATAGGTGTACTGAACATCTTGTTTCTTCCAAAGATCTCCCCATCCGCCATGTGCGTGAGCAACTGCCTTTAAAACGGTCTCGGGTTGATTGGTATCATAAACTGGTGCTTTTTTCACCATTTTTCCTGGTTGCTCTGCTGTAGTTTCAGCTTGCTTGGCTTTTTGAACACATGCAGTGAGCAAAAGGATAGATGCAAATACCAGTAATCCTAAAGTTTTTGTTTTCATGTTGTTGTACTGTTGTTTGATCGGTTAGACGAAAATTTGGGCAGGTACTTACGCTATTGCTGATAAAAAACTATAATTGGAAAATGTCTTGAAAAGAGGCTATTTTGAAACCGCTCTCAATCACATTTTTGTAGGCTTCGCTTTCCCGATTCAATAAAGGATTGGTATGATTCAAGTGAATAAAATGAATCTTTTCCTTTTCACGCATAGGTAGGTTCCCAAATAACTCCAAGCTTTCTATAACAAAGGGATGTGGAATTTCAGAAATGTCTCTATGATTTACTTCTTCTCCGTCATAAAAAGTGGCGTCCAAAAAGGCAAAATCCACTTTTTTAATTTCATCAATTATGTTGGTGTCCCATATATTCCATTTATCAATATCAGGAATAAAAAGCGCCTTTTTTTTAGGACCAATAATCTTAAAACCAACAGTTTCCGAGTATTCGCCACGGTGCGGAACTGAGAAAGGGAGAACCGACAACCCCTTTCCTAACTTGATAGCTAAACTGTCTTTCAATGGCACTAGGGAGATATTCTTTAGATTGACCAACTGGTCCCATGGCCCATTATTGGTTAAAAAAGAGGTCATTTTAGGCATGGCATACACAGGAACAGATTTTGCTCCATAAGCTTCCCTGCCCAAATACATTAGGCCCGTATAGTGTCCAATATGGGCATGGGTCAAAAAGATACCATCAGGAGCATCAGAAGTTTTTTGGGCAGCTTCACTAAGTATTCTTAGTTGTGTGGTCATATCTGGTGTGGCATCAAAGAGATAAGTTTTCTTCGAATCATGGTCTACAACACCTAAACTCACAACCTTTCGGGTTTTGTCGGGATTTTCAAATAAAAGCTTGCAACATTCTCTTTGGCAACCAATATGAGGACTTCCTCCATCTTGAACTGTACCTAAGACATGTAGGGTAATGCCATTTGAAGGAACCGTAGAATGAATCTTTACCTCCATTTTCGCTTCATTCGTATTGGCACAACCAATAAAAATCAAAAGCAAAAAGGCGAAAAAACACTTCTTCATCCTATTATCGTTTTCCCAATTCAATAGCTTCCAAATCCAAAATTTTGTCTTGATCAATGCTGAATCGTAACATAGTTCGTATGGGATGAAAACCATGTTTGCCGCAAGCACCCGGATTCATGTGGAGCAATCCAAGTTTTTTATCGTTCATTACCTTCAGAATGTGGGAATGCCCACAGATAAATAGCTTTGGAGGGTTTCTTTTGATGTCATCTCTTACTCTTACATTATATTTTGTGGGATAGCCGCCAATATGGGTAATCCAAACATCAACTTCCTCACAAAAAAAGCGGTTATGTTCTGGAAATTCTTTTTGGATAATATGATCGTCAATATTTCCGAACACAGCACGTAAAGGAGCAATTGCTTTCAAGGCATCTGTAACTTTCAAACTTCCTATGTCCCCCGCATGCCATATTTCATCCGCTTGCTCAGCGTATTTAAGAATGCTTCGGTCCATATGGCCATGTGTGTCAGAAAGCAAGAGGATTTTGGTCATGCGCTAAAAATTTGCTAAAAAGTTAGTCCGTTCAGACCACTGCCTTGGATTCGATTATCTTTAGCCTTTTAAAAGTACTGGATTCCTTTGAGATATTTTATTAAGTTCTCGTATTTCGGAAAAAACTATCATGGATGGCAACGCCAACCTAATGCCATTACAGTTCAAGAAGTGTTGGAAGATGGAATGTCCACATTGCTTAGAAGCCCCATTGAGGTTGTAGGCGCTGGGAGAACGGATACCGGAGTCCACGCTAAAGAAATGTATGCGCATTTTAATACCGAAACTTTAGCGGATTTGCATGATTTTACTCGAAGAATGAATGCTTTTTTACCCGAGGATATTTCAATTGCTGAAATTGTTCACGTGAATTCGGATGCCCATGCCAGATTTGATGCTATAGAACGAACTTATGAGTATTGGGTGGTTCAGCGAAAAAATCCTTTTTACACCGATTTTGCGCATTGCATAACGCAACCCATGGATATTGATGGCATGAATGAAGCAGCCTCAATTTTGCTGGAATATTCGGATTTTGAATGCTTCTCAAAATCAAATACAGATGTAAAGACATTTATTTGTGATGTGCGAAAGGCCCAATGGGTTTTTGAAAAAGATAAGCTCATTTTTACCATATCAGCGGACCGTTTTCTTCGTAATATGGTTCGAGCCATTGTAGGAACCTTATTGGAAGTAGGTATGAGAAAGCGCAGGCCTAATCAAATAGAGGATGTGCTTAAAAGTAAAAGTAGGTCGGAGGCAGGAGTTTCCGTGCCCGCAAAAGGATTATATTTAACCCAGATTTTGTATCCTGAAAATATTTATGCATGAGCCAAAAAGAAGAGATAGGCAAAGCGTTTGATTTTGGTCTTTTTAAACGAGTGTTTGCGCACACGGGCCCATATCGTACTATTTTTTGGGTAGTAGCGCTAGCAGCAATTTTATCTGCAGGTTTTGCAATTCTCACCCCTGTTCTGGTTAGGGACATTATTAATAAAGCACTGTCTTTAAAAGATAGCGACTTATTGTTGTTTTTGGTCCTGGCCATGCTCGGAGTTTTATTTGGTCAGGTCATAACCCAGCTGTTGTTCAATTATTTCGCCAATCTTTTGGGCGAATCGGTTATAAAAGATATCCGTGTTAAATTATTTAAGCGGATGATGGGCTTTAAAATGACCTATTTTGATAACTCTTCCATTGGGGTTTTGGTAACCCGTGCTGTTGCAGATATGCAACGTATTGGTGAAATCTTTAGCCAAGGATTTTTCGTAATAGTGGCAGACCTTTTAAAGATGATATCGGCCGCAGCTATTATGACCCTTACTAACTGGAAGTTGGCACTTATCGTATTTGCTATTTTACCTGTTATTTTAGTGGCTACGCGCCTCTTTCAGCAGGCAATGAAAATTGCTTTTATTGAGGTTAGGGCCCAAGTATCCAACCTAAACTCTTTTGTACAGGAACGCATTGCTGGTATGAAAATCGTTCAGCTTTTCAACCGGGAGGAAATTGAAAAGGAAAAGTTCAGGGCAATCAATGAAAAGCATCAAAATGCCTGGTTGAAAACAGTTTGGTACAATTCTATATTTTTCCCTATCGCCGAAATTTCGTATTCCGTTGGAATCGGTTTGGTAGTGTATTTTGGAGTTATCCAAAACATAGAAAATACAGGATTGAATGATACAGGCTCCATCTTCGCCTTCTTTTTTCTCATGGATTTATTGTTCCGTCCGCTACGACAAATTGCGGATAAGTTCAATACCCTTCAAATGGGAATGGTGGCAGCCAATAGAGTATTTCGAATTTTGGATACCGAAAGTCATATTCCAGATACGGGGACATTGGAAAAATCCGATGTTAAAGGGGATATTGATTTTTCCGATGTTCGTTTTTCCTACGTCGAAAATGAAGAAGTGCTCCATGGGATTTCATTTTCCGTAGAGGCGGGTGAGACGGTGGCCATTGTAGGAGCAACAGGAGCTGGAAAATCAACTATAATCAACTTGTTGAATCGATTCTATGAAATAGATTCCGGGCATATTTTGATTGATGGACAAGATATTCAAGAGTATACCCTGAAATCACTTCGTTCGCATATTGCCATTGTGCTGCAGGATGTGTTTTTGTTTGCGGATAGTATTGCCAACAATATCACCTTAAAAGACGAAACCGTTTCTCAAGACATGATAGATAAGGCGGCAAAGGAAATAGGAGTTGATGAATTTATCCTAAGTCTTCCAGGAGGATATGAGTACAACGTAAAAGAACGGGGAAGTATGTTGTCAAGTGGACAACGCCAATTGATAGCTTTCTTGCGTGCTTTTGTCAGTGACCCTAGTATTCTTATTTTGGATGAGGCCACTTCTTCGGTAGACACTTATTCCGAGCAACTTATTCAAAGAGCTACTGAAAAAATAACAGAAGGAAGAACTTCGATTATTATTGCCCATCGTCTGGCAACCATTAAGAAGGCCGATAAAATTATCGTAATGGACGCTGGTAAGATTGTTGAGGTAGGAACCCACAAAGAATTACTTCAAAAAGGAGGATACTACAGTGATTTATATGAAGCCCAGTTTATGGCGGAAGAAGTAGCCTAAACTACTTTTTTGGGACAAAATCTTCGATGTTGAGTTGTCCAGTAGTAAAAAAAATCATCGCGATTACTACGCCTATTGCAATCGTTGAGGCGGTAAGAAGTACCATATAGGCTAAAGATCTAAGAAGAGCGCTAAAAAATCCTATTTCATGTATTCTGGCAAATACAAAAAACAAATAGGCCGTAATAAATAGAAGGGATAGCATACTAAAAAGGCCGTAATCAATATTAAAAAAACCAAAAAGTGGAAGCGATATCAATATCTGGAGAAAAGATGTTTGGGCAGTAGCGTATGCATTTGCGACCAAATGTTCGGTGTAATTCATTTTTGCCTTATCCAAGAACAAAAGCCAGGTAATTGATGCATACACGGGCATTAGAAAGTAGGAGAAAATACCTTGATAATCGTAAATAAAGTCCAAACTCATTCCACTTGGATTTGTAGTAGTATTTCCTGTCAAGGTTATTCCGTACACATTTCTTAGCACAAAGAACATAAGCCCAGATAGGGTTACCGCAATGGCAAAATAACTTACGGGATTCATATACCTTTTTCGAATACCGGAGATATAACTCTCCACAACAGTTTCGGGTTTACTAAATAGGTGCCGAAACGTTTTGAGTAACGTATTTTCCAAATTGAATATCTGGAAACTTATGTCTTCCCAGATATTTTTTATAGTGAGTCTATTCCGAATCACCTTGGCCCCACACTCTGGGCAATACCTGAAGTCTGATCGTAAACTAGCACCACAATTTTTACAAACCATATGCTATTCCAGGTCTTTTTCAATTAATGCAGTGAGTTCTGGCAATCCTTTGAAGGGAACAAATTCACCATTTTTAATATAAGAAATAGTGCCGGTCTCTTCACTCACCACAAGACATACCGCATCTGTTTTTTCGGTAATTCCCACTGCAGCTCTGTGCCGTAAACCAAAACGTAAAGGGATATTTCTATCATTGGAAACGGGTAGGATTACACGTGTGGCGGTAATGTAGTTGTCTTGAATAATCGCGGCACCATCATGCAAGGGACTATTCTTAAAAAAAATGCTTTCTAGAATAGGTTGGGTAATCTCAATATTCATCTGGTCTCCCGTAGATTTGACAAAATCAAGCGGGTTGTTTCGTTCTATAACAATTAAAGCACCCGTTTTGGAAACCCCCATTTTTTCGCATGCCGCAACGATACCGGTTACGTTGGTGATAGATGGCAATGCCTCTTGCTTTAGGAATTTAAAATGTTTTACAAAATTTCGCTTCGTGGCGAAATTCGTTGAACCTATCATTAACAAAAACTTACGGATTTCCTGTTGAAATACAATAATCAAGGCAATCAACCCTATATTCATAAATCCTCCAACCATGCTGCTGATCATTTTCATTTGGAGGAGCTCGGTCAACTTCCACAGCGCCCAAATGATGACAATCCCAATAAAGATGTTTATGGCTACGGTCCCTTTGACCAGCTTGTAAATGTAATAGAGAAGTGCGGCGACAAGGATGATATCGATAAAATCGGTAATCTTAAATTCAAGAAAATTGAGGAAATCCAACCGCGTTGTTTTTGTAAAATTAACAAAAATAGCAAAACCCAAAAGGGTCAGGCATTGGCCTTTAAAGTTTCAATCAGCGTAATACATTCCTGGGCTTCCTTCACATCATGTACCCGTAAAATATTTGCGCCTTTTAATAAAGCGATACTATGTAAAACCGAAGAGCCATTCAGGGCCTCTTTTGCTGAGGATTTAAGCGTTTTGTAAATCATGGATTTTCGACTCAAGCCAATCAAAATAGGTTTCTTTAAGTTTTGGAACATATCTAGGTGATGCAACATATGGTAGTTTTGTTCCAAGGTCTTGGCAAAACCAAATCCTGGGTCAATTATAATATCATTGATTTTTTTCTTGTGTGCCTTCTGAATTTTTTCTGAAAAATAGAAAAGCAAATCTTTAATGATATTGTCATAAACGGCTTTCGTTTGCATGGATTGTGGTGTTCCTTTCAAATGCATTAAAATGTAGGGAACCTGGAAACGCGCTACGACGTCAAACATCTTTGGATCCAGATTTCCTGCCGAAATATCATTTATTAAGGCAGCTCCCATATCAAGGCATTCTTTTGCTACAGAACTTCTAAATGTATCAATGGAGAATAGGGTATCTGGAAATCTGTTTAGCAATAGTTCCAAAATAGGTAGAATTCGCTTTTTTTCTTCGTCTTCAGGAACGTGGTTTGCACCAGGTCGGGAGCTATATGCGCCTAAATCAATAAAGGTGGCGCCCTCTTCCAACATTTTTTCTGTTTGGACTAGAACAGAATCCTTGTTTTTATATTTCCCTCCGTCATAAAAGGAGTCTGGGGTAAGGTTGAGAATTCCCATGACTTTAGGCTCATTTAAATCTACAAGGTTTCCTTTACAGTTTATGGTCATAAAGAAGAGGTGCTTTATTGGGTTTGATTATCTTTGGCAATTGCTAGTTTAGCTTGACTTTGAACGAAATTTACACAAATTAACACGAATAGATGCAGCAAACTTCCCAACAGTATGATGAGGTCATACAACAATGCCGGGAACTTTTCATCAAAAAGACCAAGGACTACGGAACGGCTTGGAGAATTCTTCGCCTACCTTCGCTAACAGACCAAGTTTTTATCAAAGCCCAACGCATTCGAAGCTTGCAACAGAATGGCACCCGAAAAGTAGACGAGGGGGAACAATCTGAATTTATTGGAATAATCAATTACTCCATAATGGCGCTTATCCAGTTGGACAAGGGAGTATCAGAGCAACCAGATTTAAATCAGGATGAGGCCATAGCCCTTTATGATGAACAAATTGGTATTACAAAGACCTTGATGGAAAACAAGAACCATGATTACGGAGAAGCTTGGCGGGATATGCGTGTAAGTTCTTTGACCGATTTAATTCTTCAGAAATTACTTCGGGTAAAGCAAATTGAGGATAATCAAGGAGAAACCTTAGTGAGTGAAGGTATTGACGCTAACTATCAGGATATGGTCAACTATGCCGTTTTTGCATTAATCCACTTAAATGCGCAATCATGAAATATCTGGTTTGGTTTTCTAGAATAATTGTTGGCATTCTGTTTATCATAAGTGGATTGATAAAATTAAATGACCCCGTAGGTTTTTCATTCAAATTGGAGGAGTACTTCAGCACAGGGGTATTGGACTTGCCCTTTTTGATGCCTTTTGCACTTGCCATTTCAATTTTTGTAGTGATTTTGGAAGTAGTTCTAGGGGTTTTTCTATTACTGGGGTTCAAACCGAAATTGACCGTATGGAGTCTCCTTTTGATGATTGTCTTTTTCACCTTTCTTACATTTTACTCCGCCTACTTTAATAAAGTTACAGATTGTGGGTGTTTTGGTGACGCCATTAAATTGACTCCCTGGGAATCGTTTACCAAGGATATTATACTTCTCGTGTTCATTCTAGTGCTGTTCTTTGGACAAAAGTTCATTAAACCGCTGTTTCAGTCCAAAACGAATTGGATTTTGGCGGGAGTGACGGTCTTGGCCTGTGCAATCTTTGCGAATCATGTATTGAATCATCTACCTTCCGTAGATTTTAGACCATATAAAATTGGAGCAAACATTCAAGAAGGGATGTCGGTACCAGATGATGCTCCAAAACCCATTTATGAATATGCGTGGCAATTCAAGGTGAATGGTGAGGATAAAATTGTAGTCACTAACGGGGAATATCCATCTGTGGATGGTGAGTTTGTTGGGGTGGAAACCACTGAGATTCAAAAAGGGTACGAGCCTCCAATACATGATTTTACCATAGAACAAAATGGTGAGGATTTAAGTTCAGAATTATTGGAAGAACCCAAGTTGGTAATGGTGATTGCCTATGATTTGGCAAAAAGCAATTTGGAAGCCTTTACAGAGGTGAAAGAAGTGGCCAAGAAGGCAGCATCAAACGGATTTAAGGTGATAGGAATGTCTGCTTCCAGTAATGATAGAGCCAATACCATAAAACAAAATCATGGGTTGGATTTTGATTTTTATTTTACTGATGAGACTACGTTAAAGACTATTGTTCGGTCCAATCCAGCGGTTTTAATACTGGAGCGTGGAACCATACAGCAGAAAGTACATTATAACGATTTTGATAAACTCACACTATAACATAATACATCAAACATACCACTATGAGAACCCAAATAGTTGCAGGAAACTGGAAAATGAACAAAACAATGAGCGAGACGGAGGGATTGCTTTCCGAATTATCAGCCAAAGTTCCGGATACTCATGCTCAGGTAATCGTTGCCCCTACATTTGTTAATTTGGTGACGGCTAAAAATGCCCTTGAATCCTCTACAATTCAGGTTGCGGCGCAAAATATGCATTTTGCTGAAAGTGGAGCGTTTACCGGTGAAATATCGGCAGATATGCTTTTGGATATTGGACTGGATACCGTGATTTTGGGGCATTCAGAAAGAAGAGCACTTTTTGGCGAAGATGATGCACTGCTGGCCAAAAAAGTTGATACTGCTATCGCCAAGGACATTACAGCTATTTTCTGTTTTGGTGAGGAATTGGACGATAGAAAATCAGGGAATCATTTTTCTGTAGTGGAAAATCAGTTAAAAGAGGCGCTATTCCATTTAGAGGAAAAAGCTTGGGGCAAGATAGTCTTGGCTTATGAGCCGGTTTGGGCTATTGGTACAGGAGAAACGGCGTCTCCGGAGCAGGCTCAGGAGATGCACGCGTTTATTCGGAAAACCATTTCGGAAGCCTATAACCCTTCGATAGCCGACAACGTATCCATATTATATGGAGGCAGCGTAAAACCTGGAAATGCTGCAGATATCTTCTCAAAGCCAGATGTGGATGGGGGACTGATTGGAGGCGCATCCCTTAAGGCTGATGATTTTATTTCCATTATCAAAGCTATCTAAAATTCGATTTCTTTGGTTTACCTAGAGTTTGATTTTTCCGTTTCACCTCGAGAACCTTTTTCGGATATTTTAATCGCCGAATTGGGAGAATTGGGATTTGAAAGCTTTGTTGAAACAGAAACAGGAGTTCTAGGCTATATTTTGGAATCCATTTGGAAAGAGGGCTTGTTGAAAGAACTCTTTATCGCGCGTAATCCAGAAGTATCCATCTTATGGACACAAAAGGAAATCCCACAACAGAATTGGAATGCCGAGTGGGAAAAAAATTTTCACCCTATCCATGTTGATGGAATCTGTACCGTAAGAGCTCCGTTTCATTCCCCTGAAGGGGTCCAATATGACATCGTGATTGAACCGAAAATGAGTTTTGGTACGGGGCATCATGAAACGACGTACATGATGCTGAAACGAATGCTGAATCTGGATTTCAGTGGGAAAATGGTTTTGGAAATGGGTTGTGGTACAGGTGTTTTGGCCATTTTGGCCCAAATGCGAGGTGCTTCCCAAGTTGATGCCATAGATATTGATGAATGGTGTTACCTAAATACCCAAGAAAACATTCTAAGAAATCACTGCAAAAATGTGAATGCTTTTCAAGGAGATGTTTGCTTGATAGGAACTAAAAAATACGATATCATCCTTGCCAACATTAATAGAAATATTCTGTTGGAAGACATTCCAACCTACAGTAAGGCACTGAAAGAAAATGGTATTTTGTTGCTAAGTGGGTTTTATACTGAGGATTTGGAAGGTATAAAAATGGCATGTACCAAAGTAAATATGGATTTTATTGACAATCTCGAAAAAAATAACTGGGTAGCAGCACTTTATCAGCGTTCATAGTTGAAAATTAGTATATTAGTTTTATAAACCATCAAAATTGGGTAGTAAGGAAAAAATATCGGAAGAGCTATTGCTTGAGGAAGACGTCCTGAAACAGTCGGAAATCATACTCTTCAATGATGATGTCAATACTTTTGACCATGTCATCTCAACCCTAATCGATGTTTGCGACCACACCCCTGAACAGGCGGAACAATGCTCCCTAATTGTTCACTATAATGGAAAATGCACTGTCAAGACAGGAGATTATGATGACTTGAAACCTAGATGTTCAAGATTGTTGCAAGCTGGATTGAGCGCAGAAATTGTCTGAAATTTTCTACCATTTTTTAATCTTTCTCCCTTAAAAATCATGATGTATCTTTAGTAGGGGTTATTTCTACGTGAAATTATTCATAAAACCCTATTCTATTAGGGTTTTGCTTTAAATTTAGACTTTTCAACTATCTGACATCGGCATGGGTGAATTCTTCAAATCTGAGCTTAAGGACCGCTTTCTCCAATATGCCCTGGAACGCAGGGATTACTTTGAGGTTAGCGTGCTCTATGATGAGTTTCTTCGGCCTAATTACAATTTAGATTTTGCCAAAAAATTAATTCGTGAAATTCGGGACTATAATCCGAATTTGTTAGATATCATGAGCGGTAATGGTTCGGAAATTTTCATGTTGGCGTCCACCCCAAAAACCAAAAACTTCCTAATTGAGGGAGGCTTTTTGGATATGCATGTAAAGGAAGAGGAAAAGTGGGATACATTTATAAATCAACTTTCTAGCAGCAGAAAGCTTTCAAAAGACGAAAAAAAGCTATTGAAAAAAAATGCACCTTCAATAAAGCGTGAAAAAAAGCTATTGATTCTTCTCATTTCGGCGGTGGTGATCAGCTTCTTATTCACCTTGTATAGTATTTTCAATAATACTTTTCTTAAGCCTCAGTATGTCTCAAAAGAGGAGTTTGAACGAAAGCTGGAACAGCTTCAATCACAGCATCAGCTGGAAAGTGAAAAGTTGACTGAAGAGCTGGCCAAGGCCAAGGCCATGATAGATTCACTAAAGAATTGATTTCCAAGCTATACCATTGGCAAAAGAATGGTACCTTTTAGAATTAAATCAAATACAGCATGAGGAATTTAGTATGGGTTTTAGCACTTGTTTTTTGTATAGGTTGTGGAAATTCACCTTCAAAAGAAGATGCAAAATGGAGACTTATTTATAAGAATAGCGCCAATGGAACAACTTTATACGGAAGTAAGCAGGATTTAATGAACGCAATTAGGAATGGAAGTCCCGTAAAAATTGGTTTTGGCGGACAACTGCGGAAAGATACTACACTTACCATCGAACATATCTTTGAGGCACATTTTTTTACCATTTTGAATGATACCGATGTCTATGCCCAAATGTTACCTATTATTGGCCAAAATCCATTGATTGAAAAAGACACGACCAATATTGTTTTTAGGGAAACACATTGGAATATTCTAGTAGGTACCAATGGGTTTTCGGACCGTTTGACCATGAGTTTGACCAAGGACTCTGTTTTAGGGCACAATCAACGTCATATGAATGTTTCTTGGTTTGTACGGCAAGAAGATTTCGGCGAACAAGATGCTATTCCACTCTGGAAAAAGTAAGTTAAGAAAAGAAAGGTTCTTCCAACTTGATTAATTGTATCAAAAATCAAGACAATTCTATAAAAAACATGCTTCCTTAGGTTCTAAATTTACACTTCAACAAATTAGAGTATGCGAGAAGTAGATTGGACA
This sequence comes from Bacteroidota bacterium, assembly GCA_039184805.1. Taxonomy (GTDB): domain Bacteria; phylum Bacteroidota; class Bacteroidia; order Flavobacteriales; family Flavobacteriaceae; genus Flagellimonas. Next base: position 19,179 of record JBCDAX010000031.1, read on the forward strand.
GGGGTGTATCCCGCAGTCACTACAAAATTCAAAACCAACGGAGAACTGGATGTTCCGGAATTTCTCAGAAACATTGAATATCAGGTAAGTGCTGGAATAGATGGGGTTGTTATCGGTGGCTCATTGGGCGAAAGCAGTACCATCAGCCATGATGAAAGATTGGAGCTGGCCAAAGCTACCTTAGATAGTGTTGGGGATGAAATAGATGTGATTCTAAATGTAGCCGAGGGTTCAACGCGCAATGCAATGGAATTGGTTCGGAAAGCAGGGGAAATAGGCGTTCATGGCATCATGCTACTACCTCCAATGATGTACAAACCCACAGATGAAGAAGTGTTGGACTATTTTATCTCGGTGGCCAAGAGTACATATTTGCCTATCATGATTTACAACAACCCAGTAGATTATAAAATTGAGGTAACCATCGAAATGTTTGAACGTCTTCAGGAGGTAGAGAACATTAAAGCGGTAAAAGAAAGTACTCGTGATATTTCGAATGTGACCCGAATGCGAAATCATTTTGGAAATAGATTCAAGATATTGTGTGGTGTGGATACTCTTGCCATGGAGGAGTTGCTGATGGGAGCAGATGGTTGGGTAGCAGGTCTAGTAGACGCTTTTCCGGCAGAAACAGTAGCGGTCTATCGTTTGGTCAAAGCCGGTCGAATTCAAGAGGCGCTCAAAATTTACCGTTGGTTTTTACCGATATTGGAACTGGATATAAGTCCGCAGTTGGTTCAAAATATAAAATTAGCCGAGGTGATGACGGGAATAGGAACGGAACCTGTACGGCCCCCTAGACAAATGCTTGCAGGTGCCGAAAGGGAAAGAGTCTTGGCTATTTTAGAGCAGGGATTGACCACAAGACCAGAATTACCCGATTATTTAAACCTTTGATTTTCATTTTGCACTATCACAAAGTATGATTACGGAGAACATTATTAACGGCAAACCAAGTTCAGAAGGGAAAACTTTCATTCAATCGGTAAATCCTGTCACACAAGAGCAATTGCCGGAGAAGTTCGTTGTCGCCACTCCAGAAGAAGTGGACAAGGCTTGTTCCAGTGCCTACAAAGCCCATAAAATCTATCGTAATAAATCAGGAAAAGAGAAGGCCGTTTTTTTAAGGACGATCGCGGAAGAAATAGAAAAATTGGGAGAGGTTTTGGTACATCGCGCTATGACCGAAACCGGCTTACCTGAAGGAAGAATAGTTGGTGAGCGTGGAAGAACCTGCAATCAGCTACGGTTGTTCGCAGATTTGGTAGAAGAGGGGAGTTGGGTGAATGCTATTATTGATGAGGCCTTACCAAATCGTCAACCTTTACCTAGGGTGGATATTCGAAAAATGCTTATTTCTATCGGTCCAGTAGCTGTTTTTACCGCTAGTAATTTCCCTTTGGCTTTTTCAACAGCTGGAGGGGATACAGCTTCTGCTTTGGCAGCAGGATGTCCGGTTATTGTGAAAGCGCATCCAGCCCATATAGGAACCAATGCCTTGGTGGCCCAAACAATTTCCAATGCCGTAGAACATTGTGGTTTGCCCAAGGGTGTATTTTCATCTCTAAATGGGGAAATTAAAACAGGCCAGTATTTAGTGAGACACCCTTTTATAAAAGCAGTCGGGTTTACCGGCTCTTATGCAGGAGGAAGGGCGTTGTTCGATTTAGCCAATAATCGTGCGGAACCCATTCCGGTTTATGCGGAAATGGGGAGCAACAATCCCATATTTGTTTTAAATGAAAAATTGAATACCCATAGTCAGCCCATGGCCCAAGTTATTGCTAACTCGGTAAACTTAGGGGCAGGCCAGTTTTGTACCAATCCAGGCATTTTGGTCGTTGAGCAAAGTGAAGCCACGCAGGCCTTTTTAGAAGACCTGACCCAGGAATTTGAAAAGTTGTCTTCCGATATTATGTTGGGCGAAGGGATACACTCCAAGTACCTTCAAAGAAAGAATGAATTTTCAAATTCAAGTGGGGTTTCCATGCTTTTTGACAGCATATCAGAAACCTGGAAAGCTGGACCTGCCCTGGCCATGGTATCCGCTTCCGCCTTTGTTAAAAATAAACTCTTACATGAAGAAGTTTTCGGACCTTTCACTATAGCCATTATTTGCAAAAATAGAGCAGAGCTATTGGAGGTAGGCAATGCAATGCATGGTCAGCTAACCGCGACCTTAATGGGTACTGATAAAGATTTTGAAGAGGCAGCGGAGTTGATTGAGGTATTAGGGGAAAAAGCAGGTAGGTTGATTTTCAATGGAGTTCCAACGGGCGTTGAGGTTTGTCCTGCAATGCATCACGGAGGACCTTTTCCTTCCACTTCAAATGCTATATTTACATCCGTTGGCACCGATGCCATAAAACGATTTGCAAGACCCGTTTCTTTTCAAAATATGCCCAAGGAATTATTGCCGAATGAATTGCAGGATGGCAACCCATTGGAGATATGGCGAACCGTAAACGGTCAACTCACAAAATCCTAATTAACTGATATACTTTCGGGAAACAATTACTCATGAATGGCAAATGATAGAATACATATCATTGGAGGAGGCATCATCGGGCTCTGCACAGCTTGGTATTTAAAGAATGAGGGATGTAATGTTGCGGTAATTGACAAAGACAACTTTCAAGAAGGGACTTCATACGGGAATGCGGGCATGATAGTTCCTAGTCATTTTGTGCCTATGGCCAATCCCGGGGTTATTGCTCAAGGATTAAAATGGATGTTGGATAGCAGAAGTCCGTTTTATATCAAACCACGGTTGAACACAGATTTGATACAATGGCTGTGGCAGTTTTATCGCTTTTCCAACCAATACCATGTAGAGCGTTCCATGCCCATCTTATATGAAATGAATGAGCGTAGTAAGGAATTGTATCGTGAGCTTTCGGCATTAAAGGGATTTGATTTCTCTTTTGAAGAAAAGGGCCTTTTAATGCTTTACAAAACAGAAAAGCAAGCCAAAAAAGAGGAACGACTTGCAAAACAGGCATTACGTCTTGGTGTTAAAGCAGAGATTCTGAACCCAAACGGGTTAAAACAGCTGGAACCTGAAATGGATTTGGATGTGTTGGGAGGACTCTATTTTCCCGGGGATGCCCATCTTTATTCTAATAGATTGATGTTTCAGCTAACAAATACCCTTAAACAAAAAGGAGTGGAGTTTCTATCCAAAACACGTATTTCTGACTTTGATTTAAGCGGTTCAAAAATTGAAAATTTACGAACGGATGGGGGTGATATCATTCCGGTTGAGAAAGTAATCATGGCTTCAGGTAGCTGGACCGGTATTCTGCTAAAAAAAGCAAATATTAAAGTTCATATTCAAGATGGGAAAGGATATAGCATTACCCTTAAAAAACCTGCAGTAAGACCGCAAATACCCACAATCCTTTCCGAAGCAAAAGTCGCTATCACGCCAATGGGAGAAGATTTACGAATTGGTGGAACATTGGAAATGAGTGGTTTATCGACAAAAATCAACACCAAAAGAATTCAGGGAATCAAGAAGAGTATACCTGAATATTATGGAAACATGGTATTGCCAGACACGGATAAGAAAGATATTTGGAAAGGATATCGGCCATGTTCTCCAGACGGTATGCCTTATATTGGAAAATCCAGAACTTTGGATAATCTATATGTGGGAACAGGACATGGTATGATGGGTTTGAGTTTGGGGGCAATTACAGGAAAGTTACTTTGCGAGTTGGTAACGGAAAAAAAACCATCTCTGGATGTATCTCCATTCCGGTTGGACAGGTTTTAGAATGTACCATATAATTTTCATCCGCAGGAAACCAAAAAGAATTTTAATTATCCTTTATTCCAAAGTTTTCTAAATTGAATGGGGGTAGTGTTCTTCTGTTTTTTGAAGTGTCTCAAAAAGTTGGACATATTCTGAAAGCCTACTTGATAACAGATGTGTTCTACGGAATACCTATTGTTTTTTAATAAAACACAAGCATTTTCAATCCGAAGTTCATTGAGAAATTGAATATATGTCTTTCCTGTATGTACCTTAAAGTAGTGGCTAAATTGAGCTCGACTTAGATGTGCAAGGTCTGCTATTTTTTCTATGGTTATTTCACCTTTGTAGTTTTCAAAAGTATAATCCAACACTTTTTTTAAACGGCCATTTTGCTCTTGGTCGGAGATTTGATGAAAGGGCGTGTTATTCAAATACAACTTTTTACAAGAATGAATTAGGGAGAGTATTTCCAAAAAAGTAATGATTCGTTTTTCATTTTCTTGTTTGGTAATTGAGATAATCCGGTTAAAAATCGGATTCTGGGATGAGCCGATAACTCGAATACCTTTGGAAGAAGTCTTAAGAAGCTCCTTAAAACCCTGCATTTCCTTGATGTTGAAAAAACCTTGGCCAAATGAAGTTGTATTAAAGAAAAGTGATACTCCTTGGATACCTGGAGAATCTTCACTAAAATAGATTTCGTCACTTTTAAGTAGATGGGGAAGGTTGCTCCCTAACATAAAAACATCACCTTTCTGGAAACGTGAAGTGCTGTTTCCCGCATAAAGAACCCCTTTCCCTTGTATTATGGCAATGAGTTGATAATCTTCATGATAGTGCAGGCGGTTATAAAAATGGGGCCCTGAATCATGTTGAACCAACAAAGCGTGGTTGGCAGACTTTGTTATCTTAAAGGGAATCGCGTTTTGCATTTCGGGGATTCAAATCCAAATAAATAGTGTTAAAGATAATGATGAATAGCTTGAATAAATTAAAAAAGATATCTTGTGCCAATGCAAACTGAGTATCTAGAAGAAACTTTTTTTTTCGATTATAGTAGCCCACAAATTCAGGATGTAATTTCGGAGTTTAAGTCTCTTACGTCAGAGAAAGAAAAAATCTCAGGTTTATATTTAAAGGTGAGGGATTCTTGGAGATATAATCCATACCATATAGGTTTTACGAACCAACATTATAAATCGAGCTATATCACTTCCAAAACAGAGGCACACTGTGTGGACAAGGCTATCCTGTATGTTTCGGGGTTAAGGGGTTTACAGATTCCTGCGCGTTTGCGGTTGGCAAAAGTTTCTAACCATATAGCCGTAGAACGGTTGGAAGCCAAACTAGGCTCAAACGAAATAGCACCTCATGGCTTGGTTGAAGTATTCTACAATGGCAGATGGGTAAAGTGCTCACCGGCTTTTAATAAGGAGTTGTGTGAAATGTATAAGGTCGAACCCTTGGATTTCAGCGGAGAAGAAGATGCTGTTTTTCAGGAGTACAACAGAGATAGTGAAAAGTTCATGGAGTACTTGGAAGACTATGGGAGTTTCACTGATGTCCCTTTGGACTTTATCAAAGATACCTTCAAGAAAAGCTACCCCAAATTATACAAACTATACAAGGGTAAGGAAGAGATTAGAATTTCCTAGTTGAGTTTCGTGATGTAAAACGTATCGAATGGGTGATGGCCATGTCTGAATTAAGCTAGCAGTTCTTTTCCAATTCGGCGCCAAACTTTGAACAAAAGAAATCCAAGAACAAGTGCAACCCCAACCATTATAAAAGCAGTACCCGTTTTTCCATAAATGAACATTCCTGTGGTAAAAAGGATACAGTAGACCAGCAAACTGCCCAAAATCATAGCCAAAAGACCTTGAGGCACCATCCATTTTCCCGTATCGGTAACAATGGATATATTTTTTTGTTGGGCCAAAGCAATTATTTTTTTCCAACCTTTACCTCCCGGTTGAATACGCTTATAAAAATCAAATAGCTTTTGTTCGTCATCAGGCTTGGTCAGGAAGGTAACAACCAACCAAATTATAGTTGATAAAACAACCACAAATGGAAATTCACTCCAACTTGGTAAAAACCCCTCACTTCCAAACACTAAAACGTTTACGGCCGGAATACTTACCATAATTGAAATAAGACCCGAAGCGAACATGGCCGAGATTTCACTCCAGGCATTAATGCGCCACCAAAACCAACGCAAAATAAAAATGAGACCTGTGCCTGCACCAAACATCAAAATGTATTTGAACAGTTGAACGGCATTAGTGAGTGCCATGGCGATAAGGGTACTAACAACCATGAGGATAACGGTACAAATACGCCCAACTGCAACCAGCTTTTTTTCCGAAGCTTGCTTATCAATAAATTCCTTATAAACATCATTTACCAAATAGGAAGCTCCCCAATTTAGATGGGTCGAAATGGTTGACATATAGGCCGCTACCATTGACGCCACGACCAAGCCCAATAATCCGGAAGGTAAAAAGGTTAGCATGGCCGGGTAGGCCAAATCATGTCCTAGCTTGTCCTCTGTTATTCCAGGGAAGGCAGCTTCAATACTGGATAGTTCAGGAAATACAATTAAAGAACATAAAGCGACAATAATCCATGGCCAAGGACGTAAGGCATAGTGCATGATGTTGAAAAAAAATGTTGCCCCAATAGCGTGGTTTTCATTCTTCGCGGCCAACATGCGCTGGGCAATATATCCACCTCCCCCAGGTTCGGAGCCTGGATACCAAGAACTCCACCACTGTACGGCCAATGGAATAGCCAAAAGCATAATTATAGCATTTGTGTCTGCGCTATCTGGCACCAAGGCCAATTTACCCTGTACATTTGGATGTGAAATTAAATTGGTTAGTCCGCCAACCTCCGGAAGGTTCACACAATAGTAGGCCGCACCTATGGCGCCTACCATGGCCACAAAGAATAGCAAAAAATCAGAATAAACCACACCTTTAAAACCGCCAACCGCACTAAAAATCAACGTAACTGTTGCTGCATAGCCAATGGTTTCCCATGCCGAAAGTCCGAGCATGACTTGCCCGATTTTAATGGCGGCCAATGTGACACCTGACATAGCGAGAATATTGAAAAGAAACCCAAGGTACACCGACCGAAATGCCCTTAAAAAACGTGCAGGTTTTCCAGAATACCGGATTTCATAGAACTCCATGTCTGTGTTTACATTGGACTTTCTCCACAAACGTGCATAAATAAAAACAGTCAATAATCCTGTTAAAAGGAAAGCCCACCACACCCAATTTCCAGCAACCCCATCTTGTCTCACCAAATCCGTCACCAAGTTCGGAGTGTCAGTAGAAAAAGTTGTGGCAACCATGGAAAAACCTAATAACCACCATGGCATAGTACGTCCGGAAAGGAAATACTCTGAAGTATTTTTACCCGACTTTCGGGCTACAACAAACCCGATAATCAAGGTGGACAGAAAAAAAATGATAATGATTCCATAGTCCAAGGTGCTTAATTTCATTGGTAGAAGCTTTTATTGATGGTCGGTTTGATAAACTATTTATGGGTCAATATACAAGTATTTCAGAACGATTTGCCTACTTTTCTCGGTTTAAGTTCTTATACCTCTTTAGGTAAAACCATTGGATTCGCTTTTAAGAAGTGTAGGTATATTTGATTCTAGAAGTGAAGTCCCAGGATGAAAAAGTTTCTTAGTTTTTATATGTACGTAGTTAAGCAAGTCCAATAAATCCAAAGCAAAATGAATCGGCCAAATTTCCTTCACGAAAAATACATAACATGTTTATTAATGATTTTTGGATTGCTTTGGGTGGGCTGTTCTGGGGAACGGAAAAAGAATTCAAAGATCACCCAAAATCAGAAAACGGAGAAGACAGATTTCTCGTTCATTATTGAGAAACCTGATTCTATAGTTAGTCCGAGAGGGATGGTTTGGGTATCAGGAGGAGTTTTTCAACAAGGCGCTGTGAAAGGGGACACCTTAGCAATGCCCCACGAAAAACCGGCTCATAAAGTGACTTTGGACGGATTTTTTATGGATATACATGAGGTGACCAATGCACAGTTTGCCCAATTCGTTGAGGAAACTGGCTACCTAACCTTGGCAGAAAGGAAAGTGGACTGGGAGGAAATGAAAAAACAACTCCCAGCAAATACACCGAAACCAGAGGAAGCTCTTTTACAGCCGGGTTCATTGGTTTTTAAAAAAAATGTAACGTCCATTTCCAATCTGGATGACTATTCGCAATGGTGGGACTGGACGACAGGTGCAAATTGGAGACATCCCAATGGTCCGGGAAGCAGTATAGAGGGTTTGGAAAATCACCCAGTGGTACATATTGCTTTTGAGGATGCTTTGGTCTATTGTGAGTGGTCCGGAAGAAGACTACCGACAGAAGCTGAATGGGAATATGCAGCTCGTGGCAAGATGAATAATACCGTTTACTATTGGGGAGATAACATCGCCCACTTGAACACTAATGCAAACACCTGGGAAGGGGAATTTCCAATTATGAATACAAAACTAGATGGCTTTGCCCTTAGGGCGCCAGTAAAGTCCTTTGAAGCCAATGCGTTTGGACTTTATGATATGTCGGGTAATGTGTGGGAATGGACAAGTGATTGGTATCATGCAAAATACTATGAAGAATTACATGAAATAGGAAAGGTTTTGAATCCAAAAGGCCCCAATTCCGCTTTTAATCCCTACAATCCCAGAGCAAAGGAGCGAGTTATTAAAGGAGGCTCTTTTTTATGCAGTATTACGTATTGTGCCAATTATCGCATCTCTTCCCGAATGGCCACTACGGAAGATTCTTCCTTAGAACATTTAGGGTTTCGTACAGTTCTTTCCTTGAATATGTTGGATTAAATAGTGTTCGTATTTTTTATGAGTGGTAATTTTAGGTTGATGCTGACTACTGGGCCATTAAAAATTGTATCCCGCATGGTGATATTGGAAATTTCAAACTCAAAATTTCCTGGGAACAAAGAATCTAATCTTTCCAAGATGTTTCCGATACCATTACCTATGATTGGGGGCTCGGATTCCAAAGTTTTTCCATTGTTGATTAAGTCTATCTCAAGAAATTCCGTGGTTCTTCGTAAATGCAAAAGCGTTTTGACTCTTTGGTGCTGTTCAGAAAAACCATGCTTGAAAATATTCTCTAGAAGGGGTTGAAAAAGGAGGGGAGGTACAAGAATTTGTTCAAGACCGTCGGGAATTGATTTTATGAATTCCCACTTATCATCATATCTCAATTTCTCCATTTTGGCATAGGTGTTCAAAAGCTGGAGCTCATCCCTCAATGGAATCAATTTGGAGTTCTTTAAGCTCAAAGTTTTTCTCAAAAGATCACTTAGGTCGGCAATGGCATTTTGAGCCTTTGTCTTATCCTCATCTATTAGAGAGGAAATATCATTTAAAGAATTGAACAGGAAATGCGGATTCAATTGTGCTTGTAAAGCCCTTATTTTCGAATCAAGTAGCTCAGCTTTTAGTGTTGTGGTCCTTAGGTCATCTGTTTTTTTTCTTTGAAAATAGTAGTAAGCATATACTATGGCTATCATCGAAAAGTACATAAAGAAGTTAAAGCTCATTCCACCCAAACCTCTTATATAAATGCTCTCTCCTGTTATTTGGGTTGTTCTTGAAAACAGCTCTACGTCTACCAAAAGCCCTATAAATGCAGTAAAAAAGGACAGTAGTGCGGCCAAGGCCAAATGAATCAGGACAATCCATATATGTAAAGCTCCTTTTTTAAAAAAACTTTGGGTCAATGATAGTGCTACAAGGATATAGGATAACTTGGAAACAAACAGGATTACATATTGGATGGCCAACTGATCTAAAGCAACTTCTGAAGATTCATCCTGATTATAGATAAGTATAGTCCCTATAAAATCTATTATGTAGGCAACCAGGTAGAATACAAGGAGCATTTGAAAGAGTCTCCGGTCAAGATAGGTATGGGTCTGTGTCTTCATCTCTAAGGCTTCCTAAGATTTAGCTGTTGAATAACCGAGGTTCTATAGCTTTTTGAGACATTAAGTTTAGTGTCATCCTTCATAACTACACAATAATCGCCATATCCTTCGCTAATTACTTCTTTAATTTGATGTATTTGCACTATGGTTGAACGATTTAACCGTAAAAAAGAATCAGGATTTAACCGTTCCATCAGAGCGGTCATAGAAGTTCTATAAAGATGCTTTTTTCCATCTTTCATAAAGAGTTCCGCGTAATACGCAGAAGAAGTAATGTATTTTATATCCTTTGTACGGGCGAATACGTATTTTTTGCCAACTTTGAGCACAATCTTATCTAAGTAGCTTTCTTCAGTTTTTTTCGTATCATCCAAATGCTTGAATAGTTGGACCAATTTTGAATGCATCTCATCATAGTGATTGCTTTTTTGTTTGATTTCTATTTTTTGGATGGCACGGGCTAGTGCATCAAAAACTCTATTTTTCTTATAAGGCTTAAGCACGTAATCCACAGCTTGAATCTCAAATGCTTCAATTGCATAATCATCGTATGCCGTAACAAAAATCGTAACCGGCATTATGAATTTCTCTATTTTTTTCAATACCTCGAATCCTGAAAAGTCCGTCATCTTGATGTCTAGGAATAGGATATCTGGATGTAATGACTCGATTATGGAAACTGCTTCGGTTCCTGAACTGGCCTCATGTAATTCAATATCCTCTGCATGCTGAAGAATTTGCAGAATCCTTTTTCGAGCTAGTTTTTCATCATCAACAACTAAGACTTTCATACAAGATATTCGATTGAATTTGTAATTGTCAATACACTGTAGTGCATATGCTTTTGCAATACCAAAAAAAGCGAGTTATCATGGCGTTACAGTCCACTGCATATTACCACAAAGCAAGTTATTTAATAATCTACATTGAGATTATGCCATACTTATCTAAAAATAGGCCATACATATCATTTTTGGATGGCTGAATGTGTGAATTCAATACATTGGGATAAATCAGTAATGAATGAGATTCTATTTTTTAAGCACTTTGATACTGCTTTGCTCCTTTTCTTTTGGGCAAGATTTGAATTCAATTTATAAGGAAAGCATGGAGGCCCATTCAATTCAGGACTATGGAAAATTTGTGGCTTTAAATAAAGAGGCGCTCAAATTACACCCGTCACAACCCACAATTTTATACAATTTAGCTGCGGGCTATAGCCTGACAAACAGTTTGCAAGATACCTATCTAATCCTAAGAAACCTATTAAGTTGGAACAATACAATAGGCTATGAAAAAGATACTGATTTCAATAACCTTCTTTCATCGGACAAGTATAGCCGTACTCTGGATTCATTGGTAAAAAGCTATGGGCGAGCAATTCGAACAGGAAAGGAATACGCCCTGTTTAAAGGGAAAAGACACTTAGAAGATTTGATAGTTTTAGATTCCCTTTTATTCGCTACGGACGTGTATCATGGCGAACTTATTAGCTATAATATCAAAAACAAGAAGGTCGAGGTAATAAAAGAGTTCGACCTACCTGTATTGGCGGTAGCCTCTAATTCTAATCCTGAATCCATTTGGGTGAGTACTGCCAAAATTTCTCAATCCAAGAAAAAAGGTGGACAGTCAAGTACTCCAGAGATTATTGAAATTGATGCCTTAAAAGGGAAAGTCAAATCACGAATACCCCTAGAAAATGATGTTGTAGCGGGAAGTATGACCTTTGATAAACAGGGTGATCTATATGTATCGAATTCCTCAAAACCAGAAGTTATCATTATAGATACGCAAGCGAAAACCATCAAGAGCAAAATACCCATGGATGATGGGTTTAACCTACAAGGTCTGACGGTTGATTTGGATAAAAATATCCTGTACATAGCAGATTACATTAAAGGTATAGCACGGGTGGATATTGAGGATAATCACCAAGTAACATGGTTGGAGTCCAAAAATTTTCTATTGAAAGGTATTGATGGTTTAACGTATATCAAAGACAATCAGTTAATTGCCGTACAGAACAATTCAGCCCCTAAAAGAGTGTTCAAAATAAAGACTAAAAGTATGGCGGTGGACACCGTAACATTTTTAGACAACAACTTGGATACTGATGGAGAGCCCACCAATGGGAAGTATTTCGAAAAGCTTGGATTCTTATACATATCCAACAGTCCTTGGCCGCATTACGATAAAAATGGAGAAGCGATTATAGAAAACTGGGAGGACCAAAAAATACTGCTGATAAACCCAGAATCATTTCTTGAAGATAGATTATGATACGATATTTCCGCCCATTAAGTTTTTCACATTTAGGCAGTGTACGCATAAGAGTTTTACTACCCTTTGTACTCATTATTTTGTTGGTGGCTTGTATTGATTCGGAAGCTGAAATGGGGAAAAAGGGTACTTATGCGTCTTCCAACCCTTCGATTGCGCTGTTGGGAACTTTTCATTTTGGAGGAACCACGGACTACTCCTCAATGGATTTGGACAACTTTAATTCTCAAAAAAGACAACTGGAGATAGAACAACTGGTTGATGCCTTGGTAGAATTTAAACCCACAAAAATACTTTTGGAATGCACATTAAAAGATGAGACGTTTTTCCAAGATGCCTACAGGAATTATAAAAAACACCAAACCAAACTAAAGATGGATGAAAGGGAACAAATAGGCTTTCGTTTGGCTTCTGAACTAAATCTGCCGGACATTCATTGTATTGATTACAAATTACCATTGCCTATGGACTCATTATCAAATTTTGCCTATAAAAACAGGAAACCAGAGTTCTTAAGTTTTTTGGCAACCATTGAAAAGAATGATGAAAACGATTCGAAAGTATTGGCTGCTAGTACTATTAAACAGTATTACGCCTTTAAGAACAGTGAAGAAGAAGATTTAAAAAACAAAAGACTATACATTCAGGAAACTGCCAAGTTTGTTTCAGACTCAACGGACATTGGAATCAAGTTTGTGTCCTTATGGTGGGAAAGAAACTTTCATATCATGTCAAACATAGATCAACATATAGGGTACACAGGTAGAGTACTGGTTTTAGTTGGCGGTGCGCATAGAGCGGTTCTCAAGGATTTTTATCAAGATAGGGATGATGTGAATTACATAGAAATAGCAAATTATCTACAATGAATAAATATAGGTTCAAAATAGTATGTTGGTCTCAACTCATCTGTTGGGTTTTTATTTTAGGTATTGGTTGTGGTTCGGATAAGTCGCCGCTCACCTCCGAAGTAGGGAATTCCTATCAAGAAGTACCAGAAACCCAACAACCGACTTTACCACCGGACTATAATCTTTTATTTATTGGAAATAGTTTAACCTATACCAATAACTTACCCAAACTAGTCGAAATGGAGGGAGCAAAGAATGGGGTTTCCTTAGAGGTCCATTCTATCGCAAAACCCAACTATGCCATAGTAGACCATTGGTCCGAGGGACAAGTACAAATGCAAATTAACACGGGAAAGTATGACTTTGTGATTATTCAGCAGGGTCCTTCGTCGCAAGAAGATGGGTATGCTATGTTGGTCAACGAAGGGAAAAAATATGCAGAAATCTGCGAATCGAATGGCAGTGAATTGGCCTATTTTATGGTATGGCCGTCCATGACCTATTACCATAGGTTTGATGGGGTCATTCAGAATTACTCTTCTGGTGCACGGATTAACAATGCAATTCTATGCCCAGTTGGTTTGGAGTGGAAGAAGTACTTTGACCGTACCGGTGATTTTAGCTACTATGGTCCGGATGGTTTCCATCCATCTTACAAAGGAAGTCAAGTTGCTGCAGAAGTAATCTTCGAGAGTCTTTTTGATGAAGAGTGACCTCTGTAGGATTGTTATCACATCTGAATAAAGACTCCACTTTTAAAATAATCCAAACAAAAAAACAAAAGCAAGCTATTTTTTAGCTTGCTTTTCATTTATTTGTGACCTCGGCAGGATTAAGTCTAAATCCTCTAAGTCATTTGTTTTACAAGGGGGTTTTAACCTTGCAAAAATCTGTTGACCGAATTGCGGTCGTTCAATTTGATAGCAAATAGTACTATTTAACTTTCACCTTTAATTTATGAAATAGTGTTTAATTGAGAAAATTGCTTTTTGATATTGTCCTGAAAATCGTTCTTTTTATGATACACTTCTTTTAACTCAAAATTGTTTGAGGAATGTAATCTTACCAATGACTTCCCTTTGAAAGAACTGATCGGGTTGGTTGGGAAAACCTTCTGTTTCATTATTGTTAAATACTATGAAAATGAAGGATAATGGACGGTATTCCCAAGCCAAGCGAACGTTCCAAATATTGGCATTGTTTGCACTGTTCCATTGATAGGAACCGTTCAACCTAACCCGTGGATTCAAAGCCAGTCTAGCAGTAGTGGATAGGAGGTTTGCTGTCACATTGCTTTCAGCTATCCCTAACCCTTTAAATCTATTAATTGTATATGACCCAATAAGTTCTATATATGGCGAAGGTGAAATCCTTGCATCCAAATCCCAACTTTCGAAATCACCATTATAAAACGTACCGTTGGCATAGGTAATAGCACCAGCCAGCTTTCTTGAAAAATCTGAATCAAAACTGATTTCATACTGCCCAAATTGGTAGGACCCAGGTGCAATTTCAATCCCCAGAGGACTAAAACTGGTATCCAATTCCTGCCACTCTTGCTGGAAACGAACCTCAAACTGCCCCCCTGTCTGCCATTCCAAATCCAAAGGGGAAAAATTCACAATTCCCTGTTGAAAGGCCCCATCTGATGCCCGCCAAAAGAAATCGGCAGAACCATCAGGACCGAAACTCCTAACAAATTTTGGCAGCCATTTTGGGCGTATATCCAAATCAATGCCAGGGGAAACCAACATGTAGTCGTTGAACCGTAAAAAGCCCATACCAGGTAAATAGTTCTCCGAAACGAGCTGACCGATTAAACCCAAATAACCCCAATTCTTTTGCTGATAGACCCAGGTGCTGGCAGCAAGACCGCTCCCTTGGTCTGAATCCGAACTGTACGAGACCATAGCATCTAGAGTCAGTGACTGCTTGGGTCTAAAAAAGGCATTTGCTGTCGCCGTTGTATTCTGTTTTGAACCTATTTCTTGTCCGTTTTCATTGGTAAATTCATTTTCGGATCTATGGGTAACCAAACCACCGATACGGTTTTGACCGGATAGATTCTTGGCATATCGGCCGACTCCAAAATACGTTGCTGGGCTGTTCGCGGTCCCACTTTGCCGCATGGCCAAAACCCCCGAGGTCTGATTGCTGGTTCGACTGGTAAAACGAAGTCCTCCGTCTAGGGGAATGGGTTGACCATTGGCATTCAAACCTATCTGACGACTAAAGAACGGCTGAATATTGCTGATGTCACTGACACTGAAAATGTCAGCATTCTCTAAAAAGAACTGTCGACGCTCAGGGAACAACACTGAGAACCTGGTCAAGTTCTGCACTTGTTGGTCTACGTCTGCCTGGGCAAAGTCCGTATTTACGGTAACATCTAAAACGGAATTTGGGGTAATGGCCCATTTAAATTCGCCCCCTGTTTCAAAATTGGTCTTGTTCTCTTCAGGTGAGTCCCCTTCCCTGGTTCTACCCGTATCGCTCAAGATATATGGATTTATTTGAATGTTGGCGGATGGTGGTGGCGGTTCTAGTCCGGTCAATACCGCGGCATAAGCCATTCTGAAATGGGAGAACGCCCTAGGAAAAGAGGGCCAAGTGGTTATTTCATTGAACCTTCTGATATTTCGGTTGAAAGAAATATACATCCTATCGGTATCAGCCTTATATCGTAAGGTTTTCCAAGGGATGGCCATTTCAACCGTCCATCCAGAATCGGCAACCTTGGCTCGCACGAACCAAAGCGCGTCCCAATCCACATTTCCATCAAATTCATTTCCATCAATGACCTGTGTCTCGCGTTGTGAACCATATGGGGTGACCTCGAACCCCACGGCATTTCTTTTGTCCAGAAGGCCATCCAATGCCACGCCAAAACGGTCATTGCCAAAGGCATTGAAATCACGTTGAAGGTTACGTACCCTCAATTTTTTTCGGTCAGCTATACTATCCAAACATTTGGCACCGATGTAGAGGAATTTAGAATCAAACAACACACGCACTTCGGTATCAAAACTAGCAGGGTTACTTTGAAACGGTTCGCGCTGGGTAAAGCCTGAGACCAGTTGAGCATCACTCCAAACCGCTTCATTTAAAAACCCATCAATTGCGATGGCGCCATCTTGAACTTTCTGTGCGCGTATTTCAAGCGGGACTTCTGGTGGAGGAAAGGTTTCTTGAGCCACCAATAAACTAGCGACTTGAAACATGAATAAGGATAGATATTTCCGATACTTGCTCAAAAGACCCAATGTCAAAATAATTGCGAAAGTAATTGAGCTTCTGTGGGCCAGTCTTAGTTTCATGCGATTTGTTTTCAACCTTTATGATTCAATTGGACTTTGAACAAACAAGTTTAATGAATCTAAGGTCTTTAATTGCGGCCCAGACGTTAAAAAAGCCCATTAAAAAATTGTTATGCCAATCAAAGCTCCTAGATTGCGAATTAATGCTTAGAACTTTTTTGAGTCATTTGTCGATTACGAAGACAATCTAGAATATCCAACACTTAGTGCAAACTGTACAAAACAAAACACAAAATTACTTTAAGGTTAGTTCCAAAATGGGTTCCATTTACAAAACTTTTAAGTTTTCAACGGACTGGCTATTAATGTAATTTGTAAAATCTTTGATAATTGTGATTTGTTTTTATAGCCACCTTTCTACATTTAACAAAAGTAGAGGGCAACCTTTTTATTGTTCAGTATCTCACTTTATATGAAGATTGCTTTGAGTTTAAGATTCATAATTTGTGCTATTGGACTAATATGTCTTTTTTCTTCCTGTGACGATTCGGATTCGTTTACTGAGCCGGATTCAGATGAGGATTTAATCGGGAGTTGGGTCCGAATTGATCGGATTCCAAGTGGGCGTACCGAGTCTGATTTTAGATACTTCAACATGGAAAGTACATACAGGTTTGGGACAGATGCCCAATTTTCCTTTACAGTGGATTTATATGGTTTTGAAGATGAGAATCCAGACGAAATCATCGGGTCATCTGTGAGAAAAGGTACTTTTGAAATTGTTGGTGACAGTATATTTTTCAGGGACACGGAAACTACCTCGTGGGAAATTGGCTTTAGGCCAGAACCCGAAACTAGGATTCTAAGCGGCGAAAGATATGGCAGTAGGTTCACCATCCTTGAAAGGACCTTGACTTTATCCTATCTATCATATCCAGCGGATGCTCCTGTTCAAACCCAAATGGAGTATGTGCGTTCGGACTGAGTTTATAAAGAGCTTTAGTTTTCCCGTAGGTTCAAATCTTTTGTTCCGTTCAACCACTACTGAATTGAGTTTTTATGAAAGTCATGTCCAAATTCGTTTTGTCTCTTCTGTTTCCCATATGGTTTTTTTCCTGCTCAAATGATGGGCCCACACCGGGTTGCTTCCAAGAGGAAGGAAGGAGGATAGTTTCCACCATTAGGAACATCAATGGTGTCATTGACTTCCGTGAAGCTTGCAATTTCATTATAGACCCCGAAGAGCGATTGGACGAAAATCCTACTGGGCTTCTATTCCCATGTAATCTGGAAGAGAAATTGAAATCAGATGGCTTAAGGGTAAAATTTAGCGGATTTATTTACGAGTCCTTCGAATTTGAAGACATTTGTGCGGATTTTTTTGAAATAACCGATATTGAGATTTTGGAAGACTCTAGGTAGGCAATTCCTTCCAAATAGGCTTCTTTCAGTCGATTCAAGAATCCACTAAAGATTCAAATTAGGTTCGCTTTTCGGAGCTTAGTAACAAAAGTCTGCGGAGGTTTGAATGTGCTTCAACGGTCTCATGTTTGAATAGTAGCGGATTTCTAATCGCTAATCATTTTATTTTACCCTAATCCTTTTTAATATAACTACTTTCGTTTTATACAATTAAAGCGCTATTACTTATACACCTTGTTCCGCCCAGTTTGGTTCTAAAGCATTCTTAAAAATTCTTTCAATGTTTTATTTAATTCATCACCTTTCTTAGTGTTAACAAAGAAGACATAGCCAAATTTTGAATTTTTACTAAAGGCCGTTTGTGATTGAAAGTCACTATGTGTTCCTCCGTGATTGTAAAGTGTGTCATTTTTTAAAGGTGTAATGGCAAATCCTAAACTCCAATGTGTGTTACCGTCTTCTTTATAGCGATTATGACTTTTCTCAATTACAGTGCGTGGTTTAAGCATTTCTTTGTATGTTTCCGGTAAGAGCCCTTTTCCATTCATCATAGCAATCAAAAATCTTGCATAGTTCTCTGCATTGGTATGTAATCCACCAGAAGGGCTAAATTTATAAGAGTTTTGATAGGGAAGCCCTGAACCCCAATTTCGGTTGTTTACTTTACCATCAATATGTCCATATACTTTGTGTTCGTACAAATATTCGTCCCATGTATAATACATATGTTCAATCCCCAATGGTTTTTGGACAAGTTCCTCGAATAAGTTGTCCAACTCGCTCATTTTATGTTCTGTATTGCTGGCAATAACACGTGCCAAATAATCGTAACCTTCACCAGAATAAGTGAATCCATCACCCGGATTTTGAAGCATATAAAATGTCCCTCGTTTGATATTTAAAGAATCCGGTGCCTTGTCATGCCAGCGCCAGTTTGGAAAACCTGTTGAATGGCTGAGTACATGAATCGCATTTACATTCTTGTAACGTTGGTCCACTTCCATCAGAGGGTCAGGAAGATAATAGTATAGTGGTCGTGTCAGCACAATTGCACCTCTTTCAGATAGTTTCATGACCATATAGGCAAAAACAGGCTTGGAAAGTGAAGCTGCCTCAAAAATTGAGTTTTCTGTTAATTCTTTTTTTGTATCAAGGTTGGCGTATCCAATATTCTTACTGTAAACGACCTTCGCATCATTGATTATGGCCATCGACAGCCCAGGGATTTCAAGAGAATCCATTTGTTGGTTTAAAAAATCTGTCAGATGAGCAGATGAAATTTCACTGTTATCAAATAAACGAATTGTTGCGTCCAGTTCACCTTTTTGTTCTTTACATGAGACAACAATCAAAAGGAGACATAAAATGGGTATAATTCTATTCATGATATCTGTTTTCTTTTAATGACAACAGATTTTTCTAAAGGTTACATCTAACTGGGCAGAACAAAGAAACATAGTTATTAACCCATATATACATGTAAGATCATTGATTTTATTATGTTTATATGAATATGGACTACAATTTTTAAGTCTCGCAAAACAGCCAATTTGTGAGACTCTAAACAAGAATTGATTTCATTTTCACACTTGGTCCTTTTTCCGGTCTTTTTTAATATTCCTAAGAATTGACCTTTTTTGGGACATTAGTGTAAGTCCTTAATTAAATGTAAAAAGTCGTTCAAATTAAAAGTCCATTGACTTAATGCTTAGACATTTTGAACAATTATGTATGAAAAGAGTGGTTATTTGATGGAAGAAAAAACCATTTGTTCTTAACCTCCGCAGGATTTAGACCTAATCTCCGAAGCATTATACTTTAAACGATTTTTAGTACTTGCTAAAATCTGTTGACCGATTTGTTGACGATTTAAACCAAATCAATTAAGATGATAGTTCTAAAACAACGAAACCTTGCAAATAATTGATTTTGCAAGGTTTTGTGTCCGTTTGGAGTTTTCTCCTAGTGACCTCGGCAGGATTCAAACCTGCAACCTTCTGAGCCGTAATCAGATGCGCTATTCAGTTGCGCCACGAGGCCGTTGTAAATGGGGTGCAAATATATTTCTTTTTAACTTTACAACAAAACCTTGTCTTCAAAATAGATGAATCTAAAATCCTTTATTCGCGATGTCAGCGATTTCCCAAAACCAGGTATTGTTTTTAAAGACATCACTCCCCTTTTTAATGACCCGAATGCACTGAGAACCGCTTCAGAAGAGCTTGTGAAACTAGTCACTGGTAGACCCGTGGATAAGGTGGTAGGCATGGAGAGCAGGGGGTTTATTTTTGCTCCGATTTTGGCGTCACAGTTAAATGCAGGTTTTGTACCTGTGAGGAAAAAAGGAAAATTACCTTATGAAACCATTAGTGAGGTTTATGGGTTGGAGTATGGTACAGATGAATTGGAAGTACATATAGATGCCATATCTCCTGGAGAAAAAGTACTTATTCATGATGATGTTTTGGCCACTGGCGGAACGGCAGCTGCTGTTCGAAAACTGGTGGAAAAACTAGGTGGAGAAGTAGTTCAATGTAATTTCTTGATTACATTGGATTTTTTGAACGGAAGGGATAAGCTTGAAGGGCTTGAAATTACTTCTGTACTACAATATTAGTCCAAAGCTCTGGTAGTTACATAATAACGCCATCCTATGATGGCCAATTGTAATTTTGAGGCTTTCGTTAGGTCCAATCCTTTTTTAGTGAATGAAGGCAGAAGAACTTTATTCAGTTTTGCCAAAATCTTGTAAAACATGGTATATATGGTTGGTTTATGCAAATATAGCCATCAAAAAAGAAAAGGCCCTTGGGAAGTATATTGGAAAAACAAAACAGCTTTTTTTGTGAATAGGGGTATAATTCGTACTAAACCTAAATACCGAAAATGAAAAAAGCACCGAGTAATAAAATTCTAGGAATTCTATTTCGGCGCTTTTGTTTTTGACTGGTCAAAATTGATTGATTGTTTTTTGATTGATGATTTTTGATTGATGTTATGTAACAGGTCTTTTGACTAATTCTTTACTGTATGATGAGTACAGTTAAAATAATATTACTTCGATAAGTGATACTAATATGTTGACTAAAAATTTGGCGATGGCGATCATTCTTTCTTTTTGACTTTTAAGGGTTGATATTTCTGTTGTTAACCGGTTACAGATTCGAATATAGAATGACAATCATCATGTTTCCAAGGAATTATAGAGAAATCTATGAAATTGAATACGAGATTGTAGTAAAAAAAATGAATTGTTCTACGATATTGATGTGACCTCCTTGATAAAAGTTAC
>JBCDAX010000032.1:0-38758 GCA_039184805.1 Bacteroidota bacterium
ATTTCACTGGATTGAAATATATAGCCATACTCCTTCGCATGGGAGATGACTTTTTTGAAAATATCTTCCTGATTCGCCATGGGGCAAAAATAGTTTTTTAGCTAAATAAATAATGGGTTATTTCAACTGAAATTCGGTAGAAGCCAAAAGTCTTTCGTCTTCAAAAACGTTGAGTGTATAAATTCCCTCTGGAAGAGATTCCGCAGGTACCGTAATGGCATCACAAATGCTGATTTCTTTTCCGGTATATACAATCTCTACTTTTTTGCTGTAGGTATTTCCTCCAACGGAAATCGTGTTGGCATTGTCCTCAATTACTTGCATTTCGGGCGTTAAAAACTGGAAATAGACCACCCGCACGTTTCCTCTTTCAGAAGGATCACTAAGTATGGTAACACACCCTCTTAATTTCTCAATAGTCGATGCCTTGTTCGTTTTTATAGGTCGGCCTGCTCTTAGTCTAAATCCGCTACCTTCCGCATTCTGAAGTTTTAAATAACTCTTGATTTTTAGTTCTCGACTCAACTCGCGGTTGGTCTCACGCAACAAAGATTCTCTTTTTTCAATATTGCTAGCCCTTCCTCTAGCATCCCGAAGTTGTTTTTGGGTTTCTTCATAACGGTCTGCCAAAAGACGATTGTTGTAGCGTAGAAAGTTGTTTTTCAGTTTTAAACTGTCAAAACTAACCTCTAGCATGCGAAGCGAGCTTCGGGTTTCCTTGAGCTTGGTTAAACTAAAGTTCAACCTACCTACGGAATCCAACAATTGCTCTACCCTAAAACGTGAAGTCTGAAGCTCAATTTCATTTACTTCATTCAGCCCGGATAACCGGTCAACCTCAGCTTTCATTAAGGTTAAATCCTTAACTAAAAGTGACTTTTCTTGTTCTAAAAAAATCATTTGATTCTTGGACTGCGCGTAGCTATAGTAAAATGCAATGAGAATGCCCACAATTACTGCTACAAGTGCGGCAAAGATTATCTTGTAATTGAAATTGTTATCTTGGGCGTCCATGGGGTTCTAGAGCTACTCTAAACAATATAAGATTTGATGTCCAAAAGGTTGGCTAAGATAATAAACGATATTAACAACATCCTATTGCCACAGGTGTGTTTTGGATGTAATACCCGATTATCCAGAGGAGAACATGTTTTGTGTACCGTTTGTCGACATGAGCTGCCACTCACCGATTATAACTTCACTAAAGAAAATGCAGTTGACCGAATTTTTTATGGACGAACTCCCATAAAAAAGGCTGCTTCTTTTCTTTTTTTCACAAAAAATGGGATGGTTAAAAACCTAATGCACTATTTAAAGTACAAAAAGCAAGAACGGATAGGTGCTTTTTTCGGTGACTGGTATGGTTCTTTGTTGAAAGAAGAAAACGTGCTAAACGATGTGGATGCCGTGGTACCGGTTCCCCTTCATCCCAAAAAAGAAAAAAAGCGCAGCTACAACCAAGTTAGCCTCTTCGCAAAACACATAGCGGAGCACCTTCAGGCTGATTTTGCTCCAGAACTATTGATTCGAACCAAAAACACCAAAACCCAAACCAAAAAGGACCGCCAATTGCGATGGGAAAACATTCAAGATGCTTTTGAATCCAAAGTCTCCAAAAACAAAAAATACAGACATATATTATTAGTCGATGATGTTATCACAACAGGGGCCACCGTGGAGGCGTGTTCCAGAGCTCTTTCCCGTCATGCGGAAGTTCAAATATCATTGGCCAGCATGGCCATTGTGGAGTAGGGTTAAATTTTTCTTATGTCCGTTTCCAAAAATCAAATTAATCGTTTCTTTGCCTAGATTTTTATGGTACAACTAAAGAAATATCTAAGCTTCTTCTTTATCCTTTGGATAGGATTGGTACTCTGGCAGTGTGCCCGAAGGGGAAATCCAACTGGCGGGCCTGAGGATGTTACACCCCCAGAATTGATTCGTACCGAACCGGAGAACTTTTCCACCGAGTTTACCTCTAAAAGTATACGACTCTATTTTGATGAATTCATTAAACTGGAGGACGTACAAAACCAACTTATCATCTCCCCTCCTTTAGAGTATTTACCCGAAATACGGCCACAGGGGGGTGTTAGCAAATACGTAGAGGTCATCATAAAAGATACCCTTAAGGAAAACACAACCTATACCCTAAACTTTGGACAGAGTATTGTTGATAATAATGAAGGGAATCCCAATAGTTTTCTCACCTATGTGTTCTCTACCGGGACCTATATTGACTCTCTCACCCTTAGCGGGGCAGTGAAAGATGCCTACAATAGAACGGCAGACGAGTTTATAAGTGTTATGCTATACGAAATAGATACGGCCTTTACAGACTCCACAGTGTTCAAAAGACCGCCCAACTATATTTCAAACACTTTGGACAGCTTCCCCATTTTTGAACTCAAAAATCTTAAAGAAGGAAAATATAGGCTCATTGCCCTTAAAGACTTGAACAAGAACAACCTCTTTGACCAACGTCAGGATAAAATTGGCTTTGTTGAGGATACCATCACCTTGCCTACAGACTCCATATACCTGTTAAATCTCTTCCAAGAAACTCCCAATTACAGTGCTTCTGTACCCAGTTATGTGGCCAAAAACCGTATCATATTTGGGTATCAGGGTATACAAGAGGAGATCAGCATAGAAAGTCTAACCGATTTGCCGGATTCTGTTCGTACAACAATCCTAAAGGATAGGGAAACCGATACCATTAACTATTGGTTGACCCCTACAGATTTAGATTCCATAATCTTTATGGTACAAAACAGTGTCCTGGAACAAAAGGATACGTTTACGGTTAAAACCAGAAAGCTCGCCTTGGATTCTTTGAAACTGACCAATAGCCCTGGCAGTAAATTAGGATTTGAAGAAACGTTCAGTATTTTGGCCAATACTCCGATTAAAGCGGTAGACACTAGTCAGATTGCCGTTTTTGTAAGTGATTCTTTACCTTATACATATTCGTATGTGCTGGATTCCATAAAGAATCAAATCGACTTCCAATTTGAAAAAGAACCCAACCAGTCCTATACGTTTAATCTAACCCCTGGAGCCATAACCGATTTTTTTGGATTTGAAAATGATTCGCTCTCCTATACGCTCTCTACGGGAAGCTATGCCGATTTTGGAAATCTTAGGGTCACGCTTTCCGGCGCTGTTAAATTTCCTATGATTGTGCAACTCACCAATGAACAAGGCGAGACACAAAGGGAATCTTTTTCAGAAATTCCTTCACCTGTTGAATTCAATAATCTGGAACCTGGAAAATATATGATTCGGGTGATTTTTGATGATAATGCCAATAGAAAATGGGATACGGGCAATTACTTGCAACAAATTCAGCCTGAAAAAGTAAGTTATTATCCTGATGTCATAGAAGTCAGAGCTAATTGGGAACTGGAACAGTCCTTTATCATAACAAACTAAAGGCATCTTGATCATCCAGAAACCTTAACTTTTGCCTATATTTTTGGATGTGTTCTTTTTCCAAGGTCACATACGCTATTTCCTCTTGGTCGGAAAACGCCACCTGGTTTCCTAAAACATCATAACAAGCCGAATGGCCCACATACTCGTGTCCTAGATTATCTAAGCCTATTCGGTTTACTCCAATACAATACGCCATATTTTCAATAGCCCGGGCTTTAAGTAAGGCATCCCAAGCCGAAAATCGGGGTTTGGGCCAGTTGGCCACATAAATCAGTACGTCATAGCCTTCTGTATTTCGCGCCCAAACAGGAAAGCGAAGGTCATAGCAAATCAAGGGGCAAAATCGGAATCCTTTGTATTCTACGATTAGCCTATTTTCACCCGAATTGTATTTCTCATGTTCCCCAGCCAAGGTAAATGTGTGCCTCTTGTCATATGTGTTAAAGCCGCCATCTGGTTCCACAAAGTGGAGTCGATTATAATACCTCCCCTCTTCTTGAAAAACGATACTTCCCAGTATTACAATTTGATTTTCTTGGGCGATGCGTTGCATCCATTCCACCGTCTTCGACCCTTCCGATTCATCAATATGCTCTGGAGTCATGGTAAAGCCTGTGGTAAACATTTCGGGCAAAATCACCATATCCACATTATTAGGAATGGATTCAATTTTTGCTTCAAATACTTCTCGATTGGCTTGTGGGTCTTCCCAAATCAACGGAGTTTGGATTAAGGCAATGTGTAAAGAACTCTTTGCTTCCATCAATCAAAATAGACTTCGTTTGTTTCGGACTTGGCTAACTGGAACAGCTGTTTTATTTGGAATTCCAGGATACGTTCTTCAGACAACGGTGGCAAGTTATCCAAAGGGAAAAAGTCAGCTCCCAACATATCAAAGCCATGAGCAAGTTGGCCTCCCGTTATTTGACAAAAGAAAACTAGCTTATAAATATAATACGGTTCAGGTGGGTGGGGATGAACTTGTTTATCATAAACCGCTAAAAGGCGAATAACCTTGACCTCCAGTCCAGTTTCTTCCTGAATCTCTTTTGCTGCAATCTCGGATGGTGTACTCCCAATATCCGCCCATCCACCAGGAATGGTCCATTTGCCGTCTACCCTCTCCCTAGCCATTAATACTTCATTTTTTTCATTGAGCACAAAACCTCGTATATCTAATTTTGGTGTAGGATATGATTCCGTAGGGACCATAAAATCCTTAAGAACTTCAAGGGGTTTTTCAGCCACCTGGGCCATTAGTTCGGCTCCAATTTTTTTAAGTTCCTCATATCTTTCCCTATCATAATCCCCTTCAGTATACAGCAGGCCGGTATCTGCAATAGCGTTGATTTTTTTAATAAGGTTCAGTTGATTGGAACTCATGCGTTTTAGGAATGTGCTTCCAAAAGAGAAATTAAAGGTTTAAAGTCTTGCGTCTTTGCGTGGTCAAGGGCAGTGTTCCCTCTCGCATCCTTTACAGAAACATCGGCCTTGTTTTCCAGAAGGAGTTTGGCAATTTCGACATGGTTAAAGGTAACCGCATATATCAAACAGGTGGCCCCCATTACATTGGTTACATTTACATTCGCGCCCGAAGCTATTAAAAGCTTTGCGATATCCAGATATCCCTTAAAACATACCCCCATTAATGCGGTATTACCAGATCCATCCTTTTCATCGATTGCTGCACCATGGGATAGAAGAGTTTCCGCGACTTCTTTTTGGTTATAATAGGTAGCTAAAATTAAAGGTGTTGACCCCCTTCCGTCTTTTGCACTCACGAGCGAGGGTTGATTTTGTAACATTTGGGCAACCGAAGCAGAGTTGCCATTTCGTATTTCATTAAATAGTTGTTCCGAATTTTCCATTTGTTCTGTAAGATAAAAAAACTGCCACAACCTAAAGGGAATGCAGCAGTTAAGTTTAATTGAAACTTCCTTTTTCTACTATTTCTATTTCTTTAGAGCATATTTATGTTAAATAGGTGCCCCTAGTTTTTTAATTGTCTCCATAAATGTATTAAGAAAGCCCTTAGTTTATGGGTGAAGCCAATATTCAATTATTATCAAAAAATAAGCTTTGTCTATCTTCAATAACTGGATGGAAATGCACAAAAGGCCTTCAATATGGCTGAATTGCCCCCTGATGATGAGCGTAATTGAAATATCTTTGGTGTATTGGGCGTTATTTGTTTGTGTTTTAAATGACCCGAACTACTAACAACACATTGACTATACTTCTAAAATCCCATCAAATGAAAAAACTCATTTTACCAGTTATTATCCTTGCTCTTTTTAGTTTTAGCATGGATACTACTAAGCTTACCGATGCTGAACGCACTATGGTGATAGGACACTTGGAAAAAACCCGTGACCATATGAAAAATGTAATCGCAGGTCTTTCAGAAGAGCAATTGAACTTTAGAGCGGAGGAAGACTCTTGGACCATTGCCGAATGCATTGAACATATCGCTGTAACCGAAGATGCTTTTGGAAATCTCATACAAAAAACTGTAGCCGCTGGAGCCAATCCTACCATGAAGGAATCTGCCCAACTACAGGATGATCAACTTATGGAAATCATTACAAACCGAGGTAATCGTGTAAAAACTGCAGAAATCTTTGAGCCCAGCGGTAAATTTGGGTCTTCCAATGAGGCTGTCAAATCCTTCTTGGACAAAAGGGAAAAGCATATTGCCTACGTAAAGACTACAGACGATGATTTGAGAAATCGATTCAGCAATGATTTGCCTTTTGGTACCGTTGACGGTGTTCAACTCATCATCTTTGCAGCAGGCCATACGGAACGTCATGTATTACAAATGGAAGAAGTGATGGCCCACAAGTTGTTTCCCAAAGGAAAATAACAAGCGTTAACAATTATTGGCAAACCCTTTCCGTTAAGGAAGGGGTTTATTTTTTACTTTCGTTTTAACTATATAAAACATCTTGTATGAAAGCCTTGAAATTTTTTGCTCTACTACTTACAATTTCTGTTTTTACCATGGGCGTGAATGCCCAATCTAAAAAAGACCGTAAGATTATAGGTGATGCCAAAAAGGCCAAAAAAACGCTCTTAAAAGCAGATAGTGGTCTACAGCGTTTTTTTGATAATTCTGCGGGATACGTGCTGTTTCCCAATGTAGGTAAAGGAGGTTTTATAATAGGTGGTGCCTCTGGTAATGGCGTGGTATATGAAGGCGGTACCATGATTGGCATGGCCAACCTTAAAAAGCTAAATGTTGGATTACAAGCTGGTGGGCAAGCTATTATAGAAATCATCTTTTTTGAAACCTCTGTGGATTTAGACCGCTTTAAAGAAGGAAAGTTCCAATTTGCGGCAGAGGCCTCTGCTGTAGCATTAAAAACTGGTATAGCGGCCAACGCCAAATACAAAGACGGGGTGGCCGTGTTTGCTTTGCCTAAGGCTGGCCTTATGGCCGACGCCTCCGTAGGTGGACAAAAGTTTGGCTACAAGCCCTTTTAATTTAATTTCTTATTCCTGGAGTAAAATCTTCTGGGGCGTTTTGGGGTTGTTTTGTGGTTCCTGCATCGCCTGTATCATTAAAAATGGTCCATTCTGAAAACGTGTAGTTTGGATTTCCTTGTGTTATATTGGGATTTCGTAAGGCGCGTCCGTCCTCAAACTCGTGATTGGTACCTGAACCGTCTTCTCCGATGATCCCAAATACATCAATCACGGTTCCAAAGGGGTCCACTAATTGCAAGTTGTCATCCCCATTAGAATCTGCTGGGCTATTGGTAGAAACCCCAATATCTGGTGGAAATCCGTAGACCAACTCAAATTCAGATGCATTAGGAGATATTACCAAGGTACTCTGTCCGTTGATTATGGTTCCAGATAAATCAATGGTTGAGCTTATTTCAGTATTATCATTTGTATACCTTCTCAAGGTCCAAAGATTTAAATCCAGAGGTTCTGAACTTGAATTGTAGATTTCCACAAATCTAGCACCTGAATTGTTATCTGGGTCTGCAAGCTCTGAAATAAAGATTTGGTTAGATGTAAATTCCGTTATAATCTCGGGACATCTTTCATTCAAAAACTGAACATCCGCTAAACTTCGAACTACTATTTGTGGTTCGTCGCCATCCTTCAGCAGAACTCCTGTAATTGTACCATTCGATTGGGGCAGCATTTCATTTTGAAAATCTGCAAAACCACTATTTAGTAGTGAAAACGTCACCTCTTGACAGTTCTGTAAGGTTCTAAGGGTCTCTTCTCGTGGTTCTGCATAAACGTTTTCCAATTCCTCATCGACCACTTCTACATTTTCAAGTTGAACCAAAATTCCGGGTGATAGCTGGGAAAGGTCTTCGACTGCTACCAATAAAGGCTCCAAGCTCTCAATATTACATAGTTCAAAAATATGCTCTGAGATTTTTAGAGTAGGCAACCTGCCCACTGATATATTTCCAAAAGCATTAAACGTCCCCCCGAGTTTGAGCAGGCCGTTGCTCTTCCCTAAAAAAAACCTTTAACGCTATTCTCGTTATGCTTTAAAATCTTACAACAAACGAAAGAATTGTTAATATGTATTAGTTTTGTGTTTTATCACCAGGGAACAAATGATTGAAACTGTTAATATTTACTGTGATGAGAGCTCTCATTTAGAAAATGATAAAAGTTCCATAATGGGTCTTGGGGCACTATCCTGCCCAGATATTGAAAAAAGAAATGTCAGTTTTAGCATACATGCTATAAAAGAGAAACATAATCTACCAAAAAGTTTCGAAATTAAGTGGACAAAAGTCTCAAATTCAAAATTGGACTTTTATTTAGATATAATTGACTACTTCTTTGAGACTCCTTTTCTTGGATTTAGATCTGTTATTATTGACAAGAATCAATTAAATCACGATTTAGTAAAAAGTAATCATGACGAGTTTTATTATAAAATGAATTTCTACTTGTTGCGCCAATTATTGGACACAACAAAAAGCTATCGAATATTTTTAGATAAGAAGGATACGAATGGTAGAAAGAAAATCAGAAAACTACACGAAGTTTTATGCAATGACAATTATGATTTTAAGCAGGAGATTATTAAAACAGTTCAAGAAGTTGTTTCAAACCAAGTAATATTAGTTCAATTATGTGATCTGCTTTTAGGCGCAGTATGCTATATAAATAGGGACTTAGCTTCCAGTCCTGGTAAATTGGAAGTAGTGAAAAGGATTCAGCAGCGTTCAAGTTATTCTTTGGTAAAAAGTACATTCCCCTCGGAATATAAGATGAATACCTTTATTTGGGAAACTAGCAAAAAGAACGGATTATGAATGATCTTCCGTTCGATTTGCCGGAATTAATCGAGTTTAACGATTACGGTAATTATGATAATTATGAAGAAGCTCTTCTAGATGTTTACAAAGAAGATTTATGGGAAGGTGGTTTGACCTTCAATGGTTTAAACGTAATTCCAAGAGTTCATCAGAAATTTAGACTCAATGGAAAAAACCTTGACCATACTTTTGTTCACATTACCACTCAAGGAAAGATAGAAGAGGAAAGAGCTCTAGATTTAAGAAGGTGCGAACGAATCGGCTGGATTAAGCCAATCATAGAAAATGCCCATTTAGACTGCGTAAAGGTTTTCGTAAATGAACGTCCTAACAATAAAGGGAAATCTATTCCTTCCGTAGTACTATGGTGTGAAGAAGTTAATGTTAAGATTATTATTTCGGAAACAAGGTCAAAGAATAGGCATTATTATACAATTAAAACCTTTTACCTAGTCAATTCTTCACATAAAATTAAAAAGCTCAATGAGGAATATGATGAATATGTTCTCAGTAATGGTATTTTTCAAGTAAATACTCCTATTTAAAATAGTAGAGGCTACACGAAAACGGTAGCCTCAGCACTCCTTTAACACTTACACCGAAGTTGGTCAATGAGTATATTTTAGAATATATATTATTTAGCTTTCAATAAGTGTGCCAAAAAAGGGCGCAAAATTAATAAATTCCAAATAAAAACAAAAACAAACTTATTAACTTTTATTAATTAATGACAAAAATAAACATTTATTGTGAATTAATGCTGCCACTTATCGATTTTTAGACTTTTTTGACAGAAAAAACCTTCTTTTATCTGCCAAATCCAAGACTGAAAATCACCCAAATTTGGTCCACTTATTTAACTACTTTGATTCCTTAATTTATATTAATTACTGTCTCCTAGTTCTTACCCACCCTGCTTCTGGAAGCTCATATTCATCAATTTTCATTACAGTCCTTTCGCCACCATTGTATTTATATTTGAGTACCGTACAGTCATCGCTGTGTTCGAGATAAAACATCCTAACTCGTCTTGGCATAGGAAGATGCTTCAGTTCACATTCCTTCGTGAGACGGCGTTCACCAATTTCTAAAAGGAGTCTTTTAATAGCAAACTTATCCATATGTCTGAAGGTTATTGTTTTCATTATAGGAATATTTCCATATTTTTGGATTATATCCATTCAAATGTATTTAAATATTTAATCCATATATGTTAAATTGAGAAAAAATAATGGCATGTGTTACGGAACAAGGATAACCAAAGAAGTCGACGAACTTGAGGCATATTACAACGTTTCTAAATATATTGGTGAGGGAGAACAGACAAAACTCAACCTCACATACTATCACGCAAATGGATGGAATCATCCGCTTATGTGGGTAATTCCTCAAGAACTTTCGAATAGCCTGACTCCAGCCATGTGGGGTATAATGCCTTCCAAGAATAATGGTGCTGATTACAAAGAGTATTTCAAGAATTATAAGACATTTGGTGGGCTCAACGCCAGGTCAGAGGGTCTTTTTGACCATTTTATTTATAGATATTCTTGGGAATATAAAAGATGTATTATACCCGTTGACGGGTTCTTTGAACCTCATACCACCCATGTAAAAGTCAAGGGAAAACCTTTTAAAGTCCCTTTTTATTTCAAAAGAAAAGATGACGACCTTATAAACTTAGCCGGCATTTACACAACCACCAAAGATGGGTGGAATACCTTTGCAATATTGACTAAACCGGCAACTCCACTTTTCGAAAAAATCCACAATGAAAAGAAACGAAGACCTGTAATAATTGATGAAGAAAACCTCGACTCTTGGCTGATGGATGATATGGATATTGATGACGTTAAGCAGATGATTGATGATGATTTATGGGATACCGCATTTGAGTCCCACCCAATCACAAAAGACCTCTATTCAAGGTCAATAGACTCAAATAGAGACGAGATTATTGAAAGAGTTGAATATGAAGAAATAGAGATTAACTATTAAATGCATTTTTCCTACATTAACCAAAACAAATGCTATTCCCAAATTTACTTAAATTTAAAAAATGACTGTTAGACTCCCCAAAAACGAAGGTAGACATATCTCGGATGCATACGATGTTGCCCGAATTATGCAAAAGATTTTACTTAGACAGAACAAACTTCATAGAAATAAGGAGTACTTCTGGACTATTGGTCTTAATAACCAAAATGATATTGAATACATTGAACTAGTAGCAATTGGCACTAACAATCGGATGATTCTTGCACCGGTTGATATATTCTCTTTTGCAGTAGCAAAAAAGTGTAAAAAAGTTATTTTCTGCCATAACCACCCTTCCGGAAATTTATCCCCAAGTAAGGCTGATATTCAGTTTACAAAAGATATGGACAAAGCAGCAATCATCCTTGGGATTAAAATGCTAGATCATTTAATCATATCTGAGAACGATTATTCCAAAATTTCCTTTTAGAATTAGGCGAAGTAAATTCTTGATTCCTTTGTAAAGGCAGCCCAATTGAACAAACGAATTATAGATTCCATACGAAGCCTGGATTTCAATGCCAAAATTATCAGCATGGGAGATTTTAATGACGATCCGGTTAACGATAGCTTTAAAAAAATTTTAAAGGCAAAAGGGAAACAACGGCTCTTGGATAGTCTGGGATTATTTAACCCTATGGAAAAGTTATATAGAAAAGGGGTAGGGTCCCTAGCTTATCGAGACAAGTGGAATTTATTTGACCAGTTTTTTACCTCCGCAAACCTAATCCAGAAAAATCAGGGTTACTTCTATTGGCGTGCTGGTGTTTATGCTCCCAATTATCTTAGGACTTCAAATGGAAAATATATGGGATACCCGTTTCGCACCTACGCAGGGACTAATTATCAAGGTGGGTATAGTGATCATTTTCCAATCTATCTTTTGTTAATTAAAGCGCAAAACTAGGTTGTACTGACAACCTTAAAAGGTTTCTTGTATCCTACCTAAAAACAACCTAATGAAAAAACTAATCTCTTTTTTAATTCTAAGTTCACTTTTACTTTCCTGTGGAGGGGACGATAACGACCCATGTGATGGAGTAATCACCGACCCTATTGTACAATCTATCTTCATAGAACTTTTAGATAATGAAGGAAACAATCTTATTGAGAACGGGACCTTCCCTGCTGAAGACATTACAGCAGAATTCAATGGGTTCATTATTACACCAGTTGTTTTTACAGAATTTGAAGCCATTAAAAACCTAATAACCCTAAATATTGTAGGTTCCGAAGGCGAAAACACGTGGCTTATCAATCTAAACGAACAAGAAACGGATACTCTAGTACTTGACTTGGCGCTTAACACTGTAGAGTGTGGATTTACCAGTTTTACCGTAATCTCCGTCTTTTATAATGGTGTTCAGCAAACACTTATCACAAATTCTGATAACCCTAGTGGAGATATAACAATACAGGTAGTGCGAGCATAAAGTTTCTCCTGGCCAGTGTTCCCAAAAACTAAGTTTACCACTAAATCAGTAATGCTCAGTTTTATCTAGAGTTTTAAATGTACATAAATACCCATAGGAAAGTTATACTTTGGGGTTTTCGGGTATACCAATAAATTTCAGTAAAGCTTACAACTAACTTTCCCTGTTCTTACGAGCTTCCCTAAAGCTTCTAATGAATGCGAGCATTGCTACCGCTGTAGTCAAAATCATTATAGCAACACGTATCACAGCCAAAGTATCCCCTCTTTCCAAAGAGCCAAAAAAAGGTTTAATGAGACCAATAAGGACTACTAGCGTAAGTACAACCGCAATATGGGCAATAATTTTGTTTTCTTTTTTAACCCCATTGTTCAATAACAATAAAACAACTCCAATGGCGGTAGGAATCAATGCAGTCGTTGAAGGCGAATCCGATGATAAATAGCCCCATAAGGAGAATGCAATCAATACTAAGGCGTTGATTAGACTTACTGTATGTGCTTTCATAAATTGAGTAGTAATATTTTCGGTAAAGGTAACCGAATTCAAGGTAAATTATTTAAAAACCGTACCTCACATTACAAAAAAACCCCACCATAAGGCGGGGTCTTGAAATTAACTATCTATCAAAAGATTAATTAAAGCTGTATCGGATACCCAATTGCATCTGCCATCTTGAAGATTGCAATCCACCATCATCAATAATGTTCTTAGTTTCCTCAACCCCAGGGTCAAATGTAAAGGTTGGAGTTGTGCCGTCTGCGGCAAATCCTTCAAAATTTATTAACTGCACCTGGTTGTTGTTAGCGAAAGTTCTTACCCCCCAATCCTTGTTCAACAAGTTGGTAAAGTTGAAAATATCTGCAGTAAGTTCAAGTTTGTGAACGTTTTCGCCAAACTTGATACCCAATTCTTGTGCAAATTTCAAGTCAATAATATGGGTCCAGTCAGTTCTGTCGGCATTTCTTTCTGCAAACTGGCCTCTTCTACTTCTTAAGTAGTCGTCACCTTCAATGACAGCATTAAGCGCTTGCCATTGTTCAGCAGCGGTTAAATCATCAGAATCAACCAATTGTGCTTCAGCCTCGTTGGCAGGAACATAAATCAATGCAGAAAAACCACCAGTGTCTTGCAGAAGACCACTTCCTGTATATACGTAGCTAAGAGGAACACCTTCCGCACCTTCGTAGAACAATCCTAATCTTGTTTTAATCGTCTCTGTCCACTTGAAAGTAAAAGTAGAATTTGCAATAATTCTATGTCCCGGTGAGAAATCAGAAGTAGATAAGTCCGGTCTGTTGGAACCATTCACAGTTTCAAGGAATCTCCACTGAGAACTGTTCTGGGAAGAAGTTCCGTCAAAAATTCCATCAGAATCACCATAAGTATAAGAAACCGATGCTGCTGCATCAATCTTAGAACCATAAAAATTTCTACTCAAGGTACCTGCAACATTGTACGAACTTCCTTCACTAGTATTGCTTCCCAAATAAATCGCCGTATACGTCGGGTCTATTCTTCCAAAACCATAGTTTGGACGCGAACCTGCCCCCGTTGTGATAAACTCAGGACCAGGAAGGTTGACGTTTTCATAGAAAACAGTATTCACATTGTCGTTCCAAATAAAGTCTGCAGAGAACACCAAATCCCAAGGCAATCTTTGGTCTACAGCTATGTTCGTCTTGAAAACCTGTGGAAGTCTAAAATCTTTAGCGAACAAGTCAATCTGTCCTCCAACGGCACCTGAACCTTGTGGTGGATCTTGTAATTGACCAAATGGGTCTGGGTTAAAGGCAGGTACGTCGCTACCGAATAGTTCAGTGAAACCCGTTGACACCCCGTTGTTTGTATATTGACCACCAGGCCATACCAATGGGATTCTAGATGTAAAGATTCCAAGTCCCCCTCTAATTTGGGTAGAGCGATCTCCTTTTACATCCCAGTTGAATCCAACTCTTGGAGAAAGGTGAATGTTTGCGTCTACTCCTTGACCTACTCTTGCACCTTGCAAATCTACTCCTGCGGCTTCCAATAACGGAATGGTTCTATTATTAAAGTCTTCATTTTCTCTACCACCGTCCCAATATGGAACATCAATACGAACACCAACAGAAACTCTGAAGTTATCCGTAATGTCTACTTCATCTTGAGCATAAAGTCCCAATTGAAACAAATCAAATTCGGCGTCACCTTCGGATTCATCACCAAAACCTCCGATTAGGGAGTACCCGTGACGGTATCTATTTGCCAATTCCCCATTCAAGAAGTCATCAAGATTAGTAAATCTATAATCTCCAAAGTTCTGACGAAAGAATACATTTCTAACGGAACTAAATTCGTTGTTGGTACCCAAGGTAATGGTATGGCGTCCGGAATAAATGTTGAAATTGTTTGTGATAGTAATAATATCTTGATCTAGAACGTTGGCGGTTGAAAACGGTTCTGAACCGAAACGTATCGAGGTTCCTGCATCATCACGTATTTCTACCGATGGGAATGGATCACCAACGGGGTCCCTGTTATCACGAACTCTAGTATAACCCAAAACAAAATTGTTTGACATATTACTGCCAATTTGAGAGTTCAATTCAAGTGCAGTAGAATTGGTAATTGATTCAAATTCCAACGATCTGTTCAAAAATTGGATTTGGCCTGTGTTTGAGCCTGCTGCGTCAAACTGAACGGCTTTTACATAACTATGTCTTAAAGAAAGTTTATTTTTCTCATTGATGTTCCAGTCCAATTTCGCAATCAACTTGTCACTTGTCAAAGATTCTATACTATTTCCAAAAGTACCTGGGTCATACCCAAAATTACTGGTTAGAAAGTTAGACAACCCGTTTATGTCTGCCTCAGTAGCACTTCCACGATATGTTGAAATATCAAACGGTTGTGGAGTCTCGTTTTCTTGTCTTTCGTAGTTCACAAAAAAGAAAACCTTATCCTTTACAAGAGGTCCTCCCAGTCTAACACCATAGGTATTTGCTGTAAACTCATCCAGTTTCTCTCTTTCACCACTATCGCCTACTAAACCAACAGGTGTTTTTCCAGAAAAGTTTTCATTTCTAAATAAGGCATAAGCAGAACCTTCAAATTGATTCGTTCCGGATTTAGTAATAGCGTTGATGGAACCTCCAGCAAATCCAGATTGACGCACATCAAAAGGAGCAATATTGATTTGGAAAGATTCAATGGCGTCCAAGGAAATAGGGCTCACACCAGTTTGCCCTCCGTTAGTACCGTTTCCAGCAAGTCCGAAGGCATCATTATTTACAGCACCGTCAATATATATGGCGTTAAACCTGTTGTTTTGTCCACCTATGGATATTCTATCATCTCCCGTAATTCTCGCCTGAGGCGTTAATCTTGCAAAATCTGCAATATTCCTGGATACGGATGGTAAGGTATTCACCTGCTCTCTTGAAACATTCGTCTCAGCACCAGTTTTACTTGGGTCAAAAACACCTGTTGAGGTAGCCGTAATTACAACCTCATCTAGAGCGGTTGCAGACTCTTGCAACTGTGTACTAATTCTTTCTGACTGTCCCAGATTTAAGAAAATGTTCTCCTTAATATCATCATTAAAACCAATGTAAGAAATGGTCACTTTGTAAGGACCACCAGTTCTCATACCTGAAATTCGGTAGAATCCATCAAAATCGGTAGCAGCACCATATGTAGTACCTGAAGGTACGTGAATTGCCACAATACTGGCGCCAGGTAGAGGCTCACCAACATTGTCCGTTACCTTACCCCCAAGGGAGGAAGTTGTAACACCCTGTGCAAAGGCCGTCGCTGAAAACAATACAGCAACAATGGCCAAGTAGAATTTTTTCATTTTACAGTATTAAATTGATCAAATAGCCCTGCAAAAGTGTAGTATTTTTAACATTTCGTTATTAAGGGAATGTTAAATAAAAACAAGGTTGTTAACATTCAGTTAACACAAATTATTCTGATAATCAGTTAGTTAAGTTTTGCTAATCTTAAAGGATTCTTAATTTAACCTTTAAAAAACTGAAGAAGTTGCATTGTCGAACTGTCGTGGCTGCTAATTTCAGAATTTTCGAGGTCTGAGAGTATATTTTTAGCCAGTTGTTTGCCCAATTCCACTCCCCATTGGTCATAACTAAAAATATTCCAAATTACACCTTGAACGAAGATTCTATGCTCATACAGTGCAATTAGTGAACCCAAGCTCTTTGGTGTCAGTTTTTGAATAAGTAATGTAGTAGTGGGCTTGTTTCCTTCAAAAACCTTAAATGGAAGAATCGCTTCTAATCGTTCTGTCGTCAATCCTTGTTGTTCCAGCTCGAGTCTTACCTCTTCCTCTGTTTTGCCGTTCATTAATGCCTCGGTCTGGGCAAAGAAGTTGGCCATCAGCTTGTTATGATGCTCAATATTTCCGTGGAGAGATTCTTTGAAACCAATAAAATCCGTTGGAATAAGCTTTGTTCCCTGATGAATCAACTGAAAAAAAGCATGCTGGGAGTTTGTCCCGGGTTCACCCCAAATAATGGTTCCAGTTTCATAAGAAACCGAATTACCCCCCCTATCTTTGCTTTTTCCATTGCTTTCCATGATACCCTGCTGCAAGTAAGCTGAAAATCGGTGTAGGTATTGGGCATACGGGATTATCGCTTCGGTTTCGGCTCCAAAAAAATTGTTATACCATACCGTCAATAAACCAAGAATAACAGGGATGTTTTCTGAGAAAGGAGCCTCTTTGAAATGGGTATCCATCGATTGTGCTCCATCCAAAAGTTCTTCGAAATTTTGAAAACCAATGGAAAGGGCAATCGATAATCCTACGGCACTCCATAACGAAAACCGTCCTCCTACCCAATCCCACATGGGGAATACATTTTCCGAATCTATGCCAAACTCATCGATTTTTTCAAGATTGGTGGACACCGCTACAAAATGTTTGGCCACATCACCTTCTGAAGCGTGCTCGAGAAACCATTGCTTTATAGTCAATGCGTTGCTTAGGGTTTCTTGTGTGGTGAAAGACTTCGAGACAATCACAAAGAGTGTTGTTTCGGGATTTAATTCTTTTAAGGTTTGATGCACATGGTCACCATCAACATTACTAACAAAGTGAACATTGAGGTGATTTTTGTAAAATTTCAAGGCTTCGGTAACCATAACAGGACCTAAATCGGAACCCCCTATACCAATGTTGACCACATCAGTAAAAGTTTTTCCTGTATATCCCTTGAACTCCCCAGAGATAATACGCCCAGAAAAAGCCTTAATCTTCTCTCTAACCCCATATACTTCAGGAACAATGTTTTCACCATTTACCACAATGGAGTCGTTCGCCTTAGCTCTAAGTGCCGTATGTAAAACAGCCCTATCTTCAGTTTCATTAAGGGTTTCTCCTCCAAAATATTGGGAAATCGCTTCCTTAAGCTTGACCTCTTTAGCTAAGTCCAACAGCAAGGAAAGGGTGTCTTCGTTTATTCTATTCTTAGAATAATCAACAAAAAAATCTTCAAAATGAATGGAAAATTCTTTGGCTCTATCCGGATGCTCTTTGAAAAGTGTTTTAAGATGCTTGGATTGTATTTGTTTGAAATGGGCCTGAAGTTTTTTCCAGGTCTCAGTCGTTGATGGATTGATTTTGGAGAGGGACATTTTCAGTGTTATAGGTTATCAGTAATTCTTGCTCTTTTGGTTCTTCAAACTCTATGCAATCCAATTGCTGTTTCATTGGAGCGATGTGCTCCAGATACCGCACACGTAAAGAGTCAGCTATAGGCTCTGCCGCAGGTAGTTTTTCTCTCAAAGGGTCTACTTGCCTTCCATTTTTCCAAAATCTATAACATACGTGAGGTCCTCCCGTGTTTCCTGTCATTCCAACCCATCCGATTACATCTCCTTGTCGCACGAATTCACCTCTTTTTACAGCTTGCTTTTTCATGTGCAAATACTGGGTGCTATAGGTTCCATTGTGCCTAATTTTCACATACTTTCCATTCCCCCCTCTTCTAGTTGATTCCGTAACGGTACCATCGGCAGTGGCAATGATTGGGGTTCCTATAGGTGCTGCATAATCTGTTCCTTTATGCGGCCTAACCTTATATCCGTAGTAAGCAATTCTTCTTTTAAGATTATATCTCGAAGACAATCGATACCCGAACTTTATTGGGGCT
Source organism: Bacteroidota bacterium (assembly GCA_039184805.1). Taxonomy (GTDB): domain Bacteria; phylum Bacteroidota; class Bacteroidia; order Flavobacteriales; family Flavobacteriaceae; genus Flagellimonas. Next base: position 18,367 of record JBCDAX010000032.1, read on the forward strand.
CTCAGAAAAGTGCTTCGTAGGTTATTTCCTTCGTTATCAAAGTAGTCTTGTATTTGTTTCAAAGAATCTGTAACATACGGAAATGCATATACCTCTTTTCCCTTATGCTCAAACATCGAAGCTTCAATAGGCTCTACTCCGGCATAAATACTATCGTTGATATATCTTTCTTTGAAAAGGATTTTAAACTTATCTCCTTTTTCAAGTTTGAAAAAATCTATGGTCCAAGCGTAAATTTCGGAAAGGTTGATAGTCACTAAATAATCTACACCAAGACTATCCAATGTTTGGGAAAGAGAGCTTTTAATTACTCCAGACACTTCCCTTTCCACATATTTTACTTTTTTCTTGCTTTTGTACGCAATAGCAGAGTCCCGCAAATCAACCACCGTGTAATTAATTTTGTCATTCTCATATATGAAGATTTCGGCTTTCTCTAGTGTATCTCTCGACTTTAGAATAGTGTAAGGCCTTCCAACTTTGATTCGCTTTACATCAAAACTGTCCTTATATTCTTCAGAGATAGTAACTATTTTGGGGTAATCCACATGGTTAGCTAGCATTAGTTTTCCAAAACTATCTCCCCGACGAACGGTATCATGTACCACTCTGAATTGCTCAAGGTCAAAGCCGTATATTTTCTTTTTTGGCGCTTCTATAGGGATTTGAGCTACCTCAACAGGCTCAACTTTCTTCGTCTCTTTGCAAGCAACCAAACCAATTAACAATAAAACGATGCCCCAATATTTCCCCATGCTAAATCATTTTGTTTTCAGGATTAAAAATGTGGTCCACCCACTGTTTCCCCCAGTTTTCTTTTTCCTTATCCGAGTGCAAAGTTGGGAAAAATATTATTTTCTGGAAACTTGGTGGCAAATACGCCTTCCAATTTGTCCCCCCTGTGGCATCTACTTCTGCTTTTTCCTTTGCCAAATAACGGTATGCAGAACCCATATGCATTAGAGGCCAATTCACATTGGCGTTTATATCCAACTCTTTTAACGCTTTTATTAGCTCAACATTGTTTTTGGATACTTCTGGCAGTTGTAAAAATTTGTGATAAATAGTACTCTTCTTTACCTGATTGGCAATTCGCAGCAATCTGGGAGTGTACCTAAATTCAAATTGTTTTAGGGTAAGTGTCTTTTCTCCAGTAGTTATGTCCGTTGCTCCTTTCTTCCAATAAATCTGATCAAATAGTTCTTCAACTGTATTCTTTTTAGTAAATGTTTCCCGGTCGTCTATGTGAACCAAATTTTCCAACGGAGTGGCGTAAATTTCAATCATTCTATATTGAACGGATTGAAACCCACTTGCCGGAAGCAATGCCATGCGGTATCGAAGAAATTGTTCGCGTTCCATACCTTTTATCATGATGCTAAAAGAAGAAATAAGTGCTTTGAAATAGCTATTTATTCTTCTTACCCGCTCCACAAAAAAGGCTAGGTCTTGAGATTTATCTTCCACAACTTGTTTTTGTTCATGTAAGATAAGCTTGAAATACAGTTCTGTAATTTGATGGTACATGATGAAGATTTCTTCATCAGGGAAATGGGTTCTAGGTACTTGAAGGCTTAATAAGGTATCTAGGTGGATATAATCCCAATAGGTAAGGTATCTTTGGTATAATAAGCCGTCAAGATAGGAGCTAAGGTCTTGACCTGAGTTTTTATATTTTTCTTCAAGTTTGTGGATTTGGGACTTAATGATGTCGTCCTGGCTCATTCAGTAAAATCTATCGCTTCTTCATTATTATTTTAAATTGGTTGCGAAGCCCATTATAACCATCTAAATCTGCTTTTAAGGACCCTACCGCCAAATCTGCCTTAATTCTGACAGGTATTTTGTTCAAATCATTGGAAACCCAAAGGGTAAGGCTTTCTTTTTCTTTAAAGACCCTCCCTGATTGAACCAAAGGCCTAAATTTAAGACATTCTACTTTCCCAAATTTGGTACGGATAATTTCTTTTCCCAAAAACTTCAACTTGAATTTAAACACCCCATCATCATCAAATAACATGTCCAAATCAATAGATTCTCCTTCCTTGAAATCTTTGAAATCGAAGTTATTTCTCAAATAATATGCCGCAGAAAGTAAGTCTTGGATTTTTTCATCGACAGGGATATCTATTTTCTTTGCGTTTTTATTATCCGTTAAAAGTGCATTACTGGTATTGTAATCAAAATCTATTTCAATGTCCTTAGTATAGCCACCTTCGTACGTATCTCTAATGAAGCGATAGGGTTTTCCATCAGCCTTGTCAAAATAACTTTCGAATCTGTTATCTATCTTGAAAAAAATACTGGCAAAGCCAGATGTCTTTCCTTTCCCTATAACATGGTATACAGGGATATCATCTATAGTGTCATTATTTAACTGAAGGGTAGCATAACAAGCGTTCAAAAAACCATAGTGTATACGAAATTTAAGCCATTCCCCAGACTTGAACGCAGGGTAGGTCTTTTGCGCCGCAATCGGAAGGGTAAAAAGAATACAAAGTAGGATGTATATTTTTTTCATGACTTAAAATATGGCTGTAAAATTAGTAAAATCATACTTGGGGATGATTAATTTACAATTACTTAAACAAAAGCTGTTCCAAAATATTGTAACATAAAAAAAGCCCAGTTTAGCAACCGGGCTTTTCCTAAATAACCAACCAAACTTTAAATTATGAAAAACCAATACTTAAAGTTATAAGGGAACCACCCCTTATGTTTTGTAAAGATACACCAAGGTTTTGTAGGAAAATAAGTTTTTAACGGACTTTAACTAACCCATTAAAAATTTAGGAAATCCTTAAATATATGATGGTCGAAAAAGGCAGTTAAAACCAATATCCCACGCTGAAAAAAATGTGGTTTTCTCCATTTTCAGGAGTAAATGAATAAAAGATTTGAACCGGGCCCAAAAAAGATTCCAAACCATAACCTATACCATATCCGGAAAAACTGGGTTCGGAGAACCATTCACCGGTTCTAAAGAGGTCATCGTCTACATTGGCAAAATTAGCGGTGAGCATAAAATGGTTCTTAGAGGCAAATTCGTAGTCCAATCGGCCATAAGCTTTCACAAAACTGTTTCCGGGAAGGCTTAAAAAATCATATCCAAAAAAGGGAACAAAATTATTTACGAAATCGTTCCCATAGCCTCCTAACACAAAATCAAAAGAGGTAACACTTGATGTTCCCAGTTTAAAACCTCCAGAAGTTTCCAAATTAAGATATAGGTTGTTCGCTAAGGGAAACGCTACCCCCAACTGGGCTTTTCCTACTGAAAACTCTCTAAAATTATCATTGAAGTCCGACGAAAAAAGATATAGATGAAAATCGCTATCAAAGAAAACACCTCTGGCAGGAAAATATTTATCATCATACGTGTCCAACCTAATAGTGCCATAAGCGCTGAAGTAATTGGAGTCTTCAAAAAATGTCCTATTTGCCGAGGTTGGCACAAAATCCTCTATACCCTCTTCTTCCAAGAATTCGTTTAATGTATTTGTGCTGTAGCGCAATAATTTGTGTTCTACTCCTAAAGTGAGGGCAAATTCCTCACGAAGTACTGTTTGCAAGTAGACTTGGTTGGTAAGATCTGTAACATCCAGTGTAATCTCTCGAATGTTTGGGTCATCCACCACATCAAAATTGGAACGAATTAGTCCAAAATCAATCTCTTCATCAAAATCAGTAAACCTTGAGTTTACTCCAAAACTCCAATAAAATCCTTTGTCCAAGTAGTATTCCAAATTATATCGAACATGGTCCCCCAAAATAAAATCAAATGATGCCACATCGTCTTTTAATAAAAAATTCTTACGAGTAAGGTTTATCAAGGCCGCGCTCTTATATAAATCATCATAATGAGCTGCCATTTTGATGAACATTTTGGTCTCTTTTTCCCTCAGTTTTAAAATTAGGTCTGTCCCTAGACCATTGGATACCAGCTCATAGCGAATAGCCTTAAAGTTTCCCGTAGCGGATAAGTTATTGATTCCCTGTTTTAGTTTTTCAAACGGTATCCTTTCAGCTAAATTGAACCTTAGCTTTCCTTTAATATAGCCACGGGTGTATCGGTCATTCCCTCGAATGATTAATCTGTTTATGGTAAGACTATCCATGGCAGGAACGGTTGGTCTAATGATTTGAGGTGCATTTTGCTCTGCAGCAACCTGCTCCAATTCCTGGAACACAGTATTGGCCCCATCCTCACCACTCTGGATGATTTCTTGACCTCTTTCAAAGTCAATTACCGAAAAATCATCGATTTCAGGTCTGATATAAATATCCGTCTGTTTCGATTTCTCTTTCATGTCATTCACGGTTCGGTAATTATTGATTTGGAGAAGAATCTCGGTAGCAGAGTTAAGTGATTCCCTTGATGCCAAATCATGTTGCACATCCACCCCGATAATAAGATTGGCTCCCATTTTTTTCACTTCATCAATTGGATAATTGTTTACCACCCCCCCGTCTATCAAAATATTACCCTCTACTTCTGAAGGTTCAAAAAGGGAAGGGAACGTTCCACTGGCCATGATGGCCTCCGGCAAATATCCGCTGTCCAATAAAACGCTTTCGCCCGTTTCAACATTGGTAGCCATACACAGAAAAGGTATGGGGAGTTTTCTAAAATCAGATACATCCTTAACATGGAAAAGTAACTTCACAAACTCATTGTAGATATTTTGTCCACCGGAAATGCCTTGTGGAAAGGAGACATTGAAGTTATCAAATGGCAAACTCAAAGCATAACGTTCAGAATCTTCCTTTTCGTAAAAGGTTTTTGCACCTCTGGGAACATTGTCCGTTATCAGCTTTGGGAAATCCGTGGTCCTAAAAATAGAGTCCAGTTCGTTGGCAGAATATCCGGAAGCATATAGAGCCCCTACAATAGCTCCCATACTAGTCCCTCCAATATAATCAATCTTGATTCCAGCTTCTTCAATCACTTTGAGTGCCCCAATATGAGCCAAACCTTTGGCGCCACCTCCACTTAGAACCAATCCAACCTTCAAATCCTCTGAGTTATTTGCTGTTTGGGAAAACCCAAACACTCCCCAAAGAATACAAAGAAAAAAAGCGATTTTGTTGTTCATTTCCAGTCCCTAATGAAAGGTTTCATAAATCTTTTTTGCCTTAGCCATCCCAACAGTTTCTGCCAAACTTTCTACGGTGGCCTCCTTGATTCGCCTCACTGATTTAAAGTTTTTTAATAGTTGCTCGGCTGTTTTTTTACCTACTCCTTCAATACTCTCCAACTCCGAATCGATAGCACCCTTGCTTCGTTTATTTCTATGATGCGTTATGCCAAATCGGTGCGCCTCATTCCTTAGTTGTTGAATGATTTTGAGTGATTCTGATTTTTTATCCAAGTAAAGTGGAACCGAATCATCTGGAAAATAAATTTCTTCCAAACGTTTTGCAATTCCGATGATAGCGATTTTACCTCGTAGGTCCAAAGCTTCCAGACTTTTCAAAGCTGACGACAACTGGCCCTTTCCTCCATCAATTACAACAAGCTGAGGTAGGCTTTCCTCTTCGTCAAGCAGTCTTTTGTATCTTCTATAAACCACTTCTTCCATACTTGCAAAATCATCCGGGCCTTCCACGGTCTTTATATTAAAATGGCGATAATCTTTTTTAGAGGGTTTTCCATTCCTAAAAACGACGCAGGCTGCCACAGGATTGCTTCCTTGAATATTTGAATTGTCAAAACATTCAATATGTACCGGTTCTTCCGAAAGTCTCAAATCCGACTTCATCTGGGCCATGATGCGTTTGGTATGTCTATCCGGGTCAGTAATCCTAATTTGCTTAAAGCGATCCTGCCTAAAAAAACGTGCATTTCTTTCCGAGAGTTCCAGAATGCGTTTTTTATCTCCCAATTTGGGTATGGTAACCTTAAGGTTATCTTCCACAGAAACGGGAAACGGCAGATATATTTCTTTGGATGTTGAGTCAAAACGTCTTCGCAATTCAACTATGGCCAACTGTAAAAGTTCTGTGTCAGTCTCATCCAATTTCTTTTTAATCTCCAAGGTATGTGAACGGGTAATCGCCCCATGTGAGAGCTGGAGAAAGTTCACATAACCATGTGTACCATCCGAAATGATGGTAAATACATCCACATTATTGATTTTTGGATTTACCACGGTGGATTTGGCTTGATAACTTTCAAGTATTTCGATTTTCTCCTTGAACTGCTGTGCCTTTTCAAATTCCATTGCCGTGGCGAGCTCTTTCATTTCATTTTTAAACTCTTGAAGTGGAGCCTTGAAATTTCCTTTAATAATTTCACGTACTTTGGTAATTCTATCTTGGTATTCTTCTTCTGAAACTAATCCTTGACAACATCCTTGACAAAAACCAAGATGGTACTCCAATGAAAACTTAAATTTCCCTGCCTCAATCTTCTCTTTGGTCAGCTGATGTTCGCACGTGCGCAGAGGTTGTACGTTTTTAATCAATTCAAGAAGTGTCTTCACCATTTTCACACTGGTATACGGACCAAAATATTCCGATCCATCCTTAATGATATTGCGGGTCATGAAAATTCGGGGGAAAAGCTCATTTTTGATACAAATCCAAGGATATGATTTGTCATCTTTCAGCAACACATTATAGCGAGGTTGGTGTTCTTTGATAAGATTGTTCTCCAAAAGAAGTGCATCTGATTCTGTAGCAACAACAATATGGCGTATGGAAACAATTTTTTTTACCATTACCCTGGTCTTACCGTACTCATGCTTTTTAGTGAAGTAGGAGGAGACTCTTTTTTTTAAGTTTTTTGCTTTCCCCACGTACAAAATTTTTCCATCGGCATCGAAAAATTGATATACCCCAGGATTATTGGGAAGTGTACTTATTTGAACCTCAATAGCGGTCTTGGACATATTTAAAAGCAACAATCGGTCTTAACAAAGTTAATCGTAAATACATGCGATTATAGTTAAAATTGGCAATTCTCTATTTTGTTTTGACCTGTCTTTTTTTTGTTTGATGATACTGTAGGTATCCATTTATAAAATTATCACATCCATAGGTGATGCAGTTATCACTGAAACAAGCACTTAGCCCAAAACTGAAGGTGAAAAAAATGTTTAAAATCTTCAGCAAATTGTTAAACTGTTGCCAAAAAATGTGCTTTTCATCGATAAAACCTGCATTTCATAGTAAAGTTGTCGTTTTATTTACCTACATTTAACGAAGTAAATAGATAGTAATATGGAGAATTACATTATTGTCTTGGGAATGTATTTTATTTTGATGTTGTTTTTCAAAATCTTTTATTCCGTATCGGAAAAAAAGACAATACAGGATTAATTATCAAGACACCCCCAAACGCTTCAACATTTTATGTTGAAACATGAACTAAGAGAAAACTACAAAGCAAAGAGAAGTCATCTAAGCAAAGATGAAATCCGAAAAAATAGTATATCCTTAGTTAATCAAATTCTGCAAATCCCAATTTGGGATTTTTTTTATTTCCATACGTTTCTTAGCATAACCGAAAATAAAGAGGTAGATACTCTGCCCTTAATCACCTTACTTCAAGGTAGGGACAAGCATATTCTTGTTCCAAAAGTCACGGGCGAGTTCTCCATGACACATTACCTACTTACGGATAGCACGCCATTGAAAACAAACAAATGGTCAATTCCTGAGCCTATTAATGGTATTGAAATACCAGAACATAAAATTGAAGTTGTCTTTATCCCACTTTTGGCTTTTGACAAATTTGGTAACCGCGTGGGCTATGGAAAAGGGTTTTATGATGGGTTTTTATCCAAATGTAATCCAGATACGGTAAAAATTGGTCTTTCTTTTTTCGAAGCGGAGCCAGAACCAATAAGGGATATCCATGAAAGTGATATCGGTTTGGATTACTGTGTTACCCCAAAAAGAATTTACAGATTTTAAGCCTCTTGTCTTTTGTCAGTCTTGGGAAAAGCCTTTTTATTAAACACAATCAAAATACCCACACCTGTGCTGATTGCCGTATCAGCAATATTGAATACGGGTTCAAAAAAGCGAAAACTTTTTCCTCCCAATGAAGGAACCCAATCCGGCCATGTAGTATCAATCATCGGGAAATACAGCATATCGACCACCTTGCCATAAAAAAGTTTGCCATAGGGTTCTTCTGAAAAAAGTGTGGCTACTTGACTTACACTATGGTCGAACAACGCCCCATAAAGAACTGAGTCGATGATGTTTCCCAAGGCACCGGCAAATATTAGGGACACCGCCAAAATCAAAGTTCTTGGAGAATTTTTTCTAATTATATCCCATAACCAATAACCGATCCCAACGATAGCAAAAAGACGGAAAATGGTTAATACTAATTTCCCATTTGCCTCCGATATTGGCAATAGATCACTCAGCTTGGTACCCCAAGCTGCTCCCTCGTTTTCAATAAAGAGAATCTTGAACCAGCTGAATACATCAACAGATTCACCTAGAACAAAATGGGTCTTGATATAAATCTTGCTAACTTGATCAACAAGAAGAACTAGAATAATGAGGAGTAGGGATTTTTTTAAATTCATCTTACTTTTCAAGAATGGGCAAAAGTATGGATATTATTTCGTTTTGTTCAGATAGATATTACCTTCTTTACTAGCTAATACGTAGTGCTTATCTCCTTTAGGTAAATTACTAGCAAACACTTTACCATAATCACTATGAGCTTCTAAAACACCTGAGGAGGTAGTAAGCCATATATCTCCTTTTTGAGTGGCAACATCCACATTTTCCCCTACTTCTATAATTTTGCAATCTCCATCGGAAAGTTTTACCGAAAGGTTCCGATAATTCCCTTTCGCATTGACATGCGCATTAGTTCCGAAAACGGCAACCTCCTTATAATCAGGCACTCTGATATTCAAGACAATAGAAATGTACTTATGGGCACTCAATTTATCGTTGGGCAAGATAAAATTGGGATGGAATCCGGTACTAACCCAAATGGATTTGCCTTTGGTCTCTAGATTTACCACCAAATCTTTGGAATACTCCCCTTCAATACTTGCATTAACCTGAAGTTCATCTGAAGAGGTAGTTTTCAAGTTGACCTGAAAGGAATTGTTGGCATCAATAATGATGGAAGAAATATGAGAGTCCACCAGTGTCTTCTTTAGTACTTTTTGACCAGTTGTACTGAAAAAACACAAAATACAGATGCACAAAATAAGCCCCTTGCTATTTATAAAAAAACGGGGCACAGTATTACTTCTGCATGTTCTTGGCTTCGATACTGAGCGTAGCATGAGGAACCAATTTAAGGCGCTCTTTATTAATAAGCTTGCCTGTAACCCGGCATATACCATAGGTCTTGTTCTCTATCCTCAATAGCGCGTTTTTCAGGTCTCTAATAAACTTTTCTTGACGGATAGCTAATTGAGTATTGGCCTCTTTGCTCATAGTTTCAGAGCCTTCTTCAAATGCCTTAAAGGTTGGGGAAGTATCATCCGTTCCGTTGTTACCGTCATTCATATATGAACTTTTCAAAAGCTCCAAATGTTTATTGGCCTTTTCTATTTTTTCCTCAATGAGGTTTCTGAATTCTTCAAGGTCTTTATCCGAATATCTAACTTTTAAATCTTGTGCCATGTTCTAATGTTTTTGGATAAATAATTTTGTGTTTACTTCATCAAAGGCAATCGCTACACCTTCTTCCAATTGTTCTTCAAAATTCAATTCTGCAGTAAGGGTTTCTGTTTTGATGTATTCTTCATTACTAGAAACCGCTTTTTCCACAAAACCGTCTTTCAATATTTTAATGTCAATCTTATCAGTTACCTCAAATCCAGACTCTTTTCTAAGGTTCTGGATTCTGTTGACCAATTCTCTCGCGATTCCCTCTTTTCTTAAGGTTTCGTCTATGGTTATATCTAAAGCCACCGTGAGAACTCCTGATGTTGCCACCAACCATCCCTCAATGTCCTGGGAGGTTATCTCTACATCGGTTAACTGTAAAATAATACTTTTATTTTCTATTTCAAGCATTAATTCGCCTTCGCGCTCTATTTTCTGGATATCTTCTTGTCCTAGCTGACCTACAGCGGATGCGACAGCCTTCATATCCTTCCCAAATCTTGGTCCCAACACCTTAAAATTGGGTTTTATCTTTTTTACCAAAATATCGGAAGCATCATCCAATAACTCAATCTCTTTAACATTTACTTCAGATTTTATTAAATTGGAAACTGCTTCTATTTCTGACTTCTGTTGCTCGTCCACTACGGGTACCATAATTTTCTGTAAAGGCTGTCTTACTTTGATTTTCTCTTTCTGACGGATGGATAAAACCAGTGAAGATACCTTTTGAGCCATTTGCATCTTTCCTTCCAATGCCTTGTTAACTATGCTAGGGTCACAGGTTGGAAAATCAGCTAGATGAACACTTTCAAAGGATTCCATCCCAGTAGCAGCATTTAAATCCTTGTATAGACGGTCCATGTAAAACGGTGCCACAGGAGCGGAAAGCTTAGCTACAGTAACCAAACAGGTATATAGGGTCTGATAGGCCGAGATTTTATCTTGTTGATAATCGCCTTTCCAAAACCGTCTTCTGCTTAAGCGTACATACCAATTGCTCAAATTCTCTTGGACAAAATCGGAAATCATACGAGCGGCCTTGGTAGCTTCATAATCATTGTAGGCTTCATCTACCTTTTGAATCAAAGAGTGTAGTTCGGATAGAATCCATTGGTCTATTTCTGGTCTCTCACTCAACGCAATAGAATCCTCATTAAAGTCGAATTCATCAATGTTTGCATAAAGTGCAAAGAAGGAATAGGTATTATAAAGGGTTCCAAAAAACTTGCGTTTTACCTCAACCACACCTTCCAAATCAAATTTTAGGTTATCCCAAGGGTTGGCATTGGAAATCATGTACCAACGTGTAGCATCGGCTCCATGTTCTGGCAAGGTTACAAAAGGGTCTATGGCATTGCCCAATCTTTTGGACATCTTTTTCCCATCCTTATCCAAAACCAAACCGTTGGAAACTACATTTTTGTAGGAAACAGAATCAAATACCATAGTGGCGATGGCATGCAAGGTATAGAACCATCCACGGGTCTGGTCCACTCCTTCTGCAATAAAGTCTGCCGGAAAAGCAACGCCATCATCTATAAGCTCCTTATTATCAAAAGGATAATGCCATTGGGCGTAGGGCATCGAACCACTATCAAACCAAACATCTATCAAATCCGACTCTCGTTTCATCGGTTTACCCGATGGTGATACCAAAGTGATTTGGTCTACTATATTTTTATGTAAATCCACCTTATCATAGTTGGATTCGCTCATATCCCCTACCACAAAATCTGCAAAGATGTCTTGGTTCATAAAACCAGCTTCGATAGCTTTGGACATTTCATGTTTTAGTTCTTCGACCGAACCTACCATCACTTCCTCTTTGCCATCTTCGGTTCTCCAAATTGGCAATGGGATACCCCAATACCTTGAACGGGAAAGGTTCCAATCATTAGCATTGGCCAACCAATTTCCAAACCGGCCTTCTCCGGTGGCTTTAGGTTTCCAATTAATGGTCTGGTTCAATTCAAACATTCTATCCTTAACATCAGTCACTTTTATAAACCAAGAATCCAAAGGATAGTATAGAATGGGTTTATCGGTTCTCCAACAGTTGGGATAGCTGTGAAGGTATTTCTCAACTTTGAACGCTTTGTTTTCTTCTTTGAGCTTGATGGCAATCTCAACATCTATCGATTTTTCGGGTGCCTTGCCATCATCGTAATATTCATTCTTTACATACTTACCACCAAACTCTTTGAGTTCAGGACGGAAACGACCTTGCAAATCGACCAAGGGAACTGGATTATTATTTTCATCCAAAACCAACATAGGAGGCACTTCTGGTTTGGCTTGTTTGGCCACAAAAGCATCATCTGCACCAAAAGTAGGGGCCGTATGAACGATTCCTGTACCGTCCTCAGTGGTCACAAAATCTCCAGAGATAACACGAAAAGCGTTTTCTGGGTTCTGGTAGGGAAGCACATAATCTATCAATTGTTTATATTGAATTCCGACCAAATCCTTACCTGAAAAACTTTGAACAATTTGATACGGTATTTTCTTTCCTCCTTTTTCAAAGTTTTTAAAATCGGCTTCACTTTCAGCTTCAAAGAATTTTCCAGAGAATTGTTTTCCAACAAGCGCTTTAGCCAATACTACATAAATGGGTTCAAAAGTGTATTGGTTAAAACTCCTTACCAAGACATAGTCAATCTTTGGTCCTACTGTCAAAGCGGTGTTCGAAGGTAAGGTCCAAGGTGTAGTCGTCCAGGCCAAAAAGTAAATAACTCCATCAACATCTTTTAGGAAATATGGCAGTGATTCTTTTTCTGCTTTGAATTGCGCTGTTACGGTGGTGTCCGTAACATCTTGATACGTTCCAGGCTGATTCAACTCGTGGGAACTCAAGCCCGTTCCCGCCTTAGGAGAATACGGCTGTATGGTATATCCCTTATAAATAAGGCCTTTACTGTAAATCTGTTTCAACAGCCACCAAACGGATTCCATGTACTTTGACTTGTAGGTTATATATGGTTCGTCCATATCAACCCAATACCCTACTTTCTCCGTCATTTCATTCCAAACATCCGTATACCGCATGACTGCTTTTCGGCAAGCCTCGTTATATTCTTCTATTGAGATTTTCTTACCGATGTCTTCTTTGGTAATGCCAAGCTCTTTTTCAACACCTAATTCCACAGGAAGACCGTGGGTATCCCAACCTGCTTTACGCTTTACTTGGAAACCCTTCATGGTTTTGTAACGCGGAAAAATATCCTTGATGGTACGTGCCATTACATGGTGAATACCGGGCATCCCATTTGCAGATGGAGGCCCTTCAAAAAAGACATAGCTGTCCTTTCCTTCCCTTGTAGAAACACTTTTCTCAAAAATCTTTTGGTCCTTCCAAAAATCCAATACCTCATCGGCTACTTTTGGCAAGTCCAATCCTTTGTACTCCGCAAACTTCATCGGTTCCTTTTTCTTCTCAAATTCCAAGTCCGCAAAATTAAAAATTTAAGCTGAATTCTTAGAGGTTTAAACTGTTTAGTACGTGCTGTAATTGACTTAATGTAAATGTAATACCAGGTTAAACGGGAAAATCGGTCAATTTTAGTACTTTCATTCCTTAACACTAAACCATTTTATCATGAGAAAAGTAATTTTTATTGCTCTTATCGCATTTATTTCGTTTGGAACGATTACTTCCTGCAAAGAAGCCGCTGACAAAGCCAAAGAAGCCTCAGAAGAAGCTTCCAAAACCTTGGAAGAGGCAGGAGAAGATTTACAAAAAGCAGCTGACGATGCTTCCGAAGCCCTAAAAAAAGCTGGGGAAGAAACGGGACAGGCTATGGACAGTCTACAAAAGGTAGGTGAGGAAACCATGGAAAAGGCAGAAGAGATGGGTAAAGACCTAAAAGATGCTGCTGAAGAGACTGCCGAAGACTTGAAAAAAGTGGCTGATGAAGCAAAGAAAAAGCTGGATAACTAGTTAGATAATCCTTTAAAATAGATTAAGGCCTTGAATTCCCGTTCAAGGCTTTTTTAGTTAAAAACTATACCCTAGCCCTAATATTAGATTGGTACCCGGCGCAACAATCCCAGAAGAATAGGTCCGATATCTTTGGTCCGTTATGTTTTCGAGGCTTACAGTACTCCTCAAGGCATTTGTGATTTGATACTGTGACCTAAAGTTCAATGTATACCAAGAAGGAGAAAACGGATTTCCGTTTGAATCTGTGGCATAAATGAATGGCTTGCTGCGCTCAGACAGCGCCAAATCACCAAATCCTATCTCTCCATTGTAGTTCAAAAAAAAGTCCGTTTTGACTTTCTGATTTTGCCATATTAAATGCACATCAGCAAATGTGGGGGCAACATGTCGCCCTGCGGAATCAACACCGCTGTCATCTTCCTCAATACCTTCAGTGAGGGTCAAGTTGGAGGAAAGGGACCAGTTTTCAGTAAAAAAAGCATCCATCCCAAATTCAAAACCATAAACGTATGCCTTCGCTGCATTTTGAATAGCCTGTACGTTGCTCAATTCGCCGTTGAACTCTATTTCGTCCTGCCCATTGAACGTAAAATCCCTTCGAACCAAAGCATCTACCAAATAGGTATAATAGGCTGCACCTTTTACCACCAACTTATCATTAAAGTTCTTTCGTACTCCCAATTCTATATTGTAGGCATATTCAGGTTCCAAATCCGGATTTGGTACTACTACAGAACCCGGTTCAGAGTCAAATATTTTTCCGATATCATCAATGTTTGGGGCCCTGAAACCCGTGGATCCGTTCATAGTTACCTGGAAATCAGCCTTTGGAAACCAACTGAACCCAATACTCCCCGTTAACGCACCCGTAATCAAATCAGCTTCGTCAAAGGGAAATTGAAAAAAAGTGTCGTCAAACTGTGCATCAACCCATACTTGGCTGTAGCGTAATCCCGATAATAGGGTGAAATTAGGCTTTAGTTTGTATTCCCCATTAATGTACCCCGCAAAGGTCTGCCAGGTAGAACCATCTGGATATCGGGATATCGAGGGTGCCACTTCGTTAGTTTCAATATTGGTTTGACTCCCCACCGAGTTCACTTTATTAAAAAGATATTCCGCCCCGTAGTATAGGCGCAGGTCACCAATTTTTTTGTTTTCGAAGTCGAGGTTTATGGAAATCGCATCGACATTCTCTGCAGTTGTAAATCGTGTGGGGTCTTGAAACCTTCGTTCATTTCGACTTTCTTCAAAATGCTGATACGCGGTGGTAAGCTTTACGCCATCGTAAAACTTGTTCTTTCCTTTTTTAGTGATTTGAAAATTCCCCATGAACCACTTTTGAGGACCGTAGAACCACTCCGCTGCCCGCAATCCTGTTCCATCACTGTTTGGTCGAATTAACCTATCATACCGAGAAAAATCCGATGTTTCGGAATAGTGCAGTCCCAAATCATAATTCCATGTACTATTGGGCTTATAGGTAAACTTCTGAAGAATATTTATCTGGTCATAGCCCGAAGAGACCTGTCTTCTTGGATTCTCATTTTCCACCAGAACATCCTCACCATCCCTTCGTTCCACAAAGGTATTTCGCAAATATTCTATCGGCCCGTGCCTTCCCATGGTTAAATCATCAAAATTATTGTAGCTAAAGCTTGAGTAGGCAGCCCATTTTTCTTGTCCAAAATTGATGTCAAAATGAGCAGTGTTCTCATTGTTTGCAGAAGCAAATCGGTAAGATGCGTTTCCTGAAACGGTAAGACTGTCTGTAAAGGAAAACCTGGGTTTATGGGTGAAGAAATTCATCACACCTCCAATCGCATCGCTACCATAGATTACAGAACCAGGACCAAAAATAATTTCCGTGTTTTTTACGGCAAAAGGGTCTATGGAGATTACATTTTGGACATTTCCTCCCCTAAAGATTGCGGTATTCATCCGAACCCCATCCACGGACAATAGCAAGCGATTGGTAGCAAAACCGCGAATCATAGGACTTCCACCTCCTAGTTGGCTTTTTTGGACAAACACTTTACCGCTATTCTGTAATAAATCTGCTGAAGTTTGTGGATTCGAAAAAGCAATACTACGAGCATCAATGGATTCTATCTTTTGGGGAATATCACTTTTCTGTTGCTCCCATTTTGAAACCGACATGACCACCTCCTGAAGCTCATCAGGTTTTAAATTGAGATAAAGACGATTGCCCTTTCTTGAAATTTGGGCTTTTGTGGTTGTAAAAGTCTCGTAGCTGATATGTTTGAAGGTGATCTTTTCGTTTCGAGTGAAAATACTGATGTCACACTTTCCATTAAAATCAGAAATAGCGGTTTTGGTTTGTTCCTTATTGTAAACCGCGATATTGACCACAGGATTGCCAGTTTCGGCATCCAAAACGGTTATCTCTTGGGCGAAGACTGAAAAAGATGCCAAAATGAAAATAACGAAACATCCAACTATGCTGCGCATATCATTCAAAAACTGCGTTTAAAACTTCCAGGGACTTGGGTTTTCTGAATCCGTGCAAATGTAGCTGAAAATACAGAATAACTATTTTCATAAGTTCACGCCTCTGGGGCTTTCCTATTTTTATTGTTGGAAGTGCATCAAAATTTATGCCCAACAGCTTGTTGAACACCATTAAATTTTCTCCCTGAATCATAGGGTTCAATGACGGGGAAGCACTAAAGCTCCCCTCTTGTAAATCAAAATAGGGAGAATGGGAAAATTCGATGTCTGGATAGAACCCCAAATACTTCGTCAAATTCAATAAAAAAAGAAGATGAAAATTGGCATTGACCGGATGTTCATCCATCCACAACAAACTATATTCCAGATAATTATAAAGTGCTAAATCCTGTTCGTGCTCTTGAATGGAATTCCCCAACATTTCAGCTAAAAAAAGAACAAGGCTATTTTTTACAATATCCGTATGTAAAGAAGCGTAGGGGGACGCCACTTTGGCTTCTCGAATACTTTCAAGAGTCCCCTTGTTTTTATGATTAGCCACAATTTCCAGTTGCATCAAGGGTAGAAAATAGGCGGTCTTCAACTTTCCTTTTTTTGAAGCCAAAACGCCCTTGAGTAAATAGGATTTTAGACCATCAGACTCCGTATAGGCCTTAACGATGAGACTGGTATCACCATACTTTAGAGCGGAAAATACTATGGCTTTGGTAGTAACCTGCATTTATGTCAAAAAAAAAACAGTTTTAAAACAAGGTAAGGATAAACCCTGTCTTAAAACTGTTGTACTAAATATATTTCGGGTTTAGATTACCCCTTGGGCCAGCATGGCATCAGCTACTTTTACAAAGCCCGCAATGTTGGCTCCTTTTACATAATTGCAATAGCCATCTTCCATTCCATATTCGATACATGAATCATGAATATCTTCCATAATAGCTTTTAGACGTTCATCTACTTCAGCCCTAGTCCAACTAATACGTAAAGAGTTTTGTGACATCTCTAACCCTGATGTGGCTACCCCACCGGCATTTGAGGCTTTTCCTGGAGCAAACAAAATTTTGGCATCATGAAACGCATGAATGGCTTCGGGAGTTGAAGGCATATTGGCTCCTTCCGCAACCGCAATACAACCATTTTTAATAAGTAAAGCTGCATCATCGCCATCCAGCTCGTTCTGTGTAGCACAAGGAAGCGCAACATCACAGGTAACTTCCCATGGGGTCTTGCCTTTGTGATATTCAGCAGATGGATATTTTTCTGCATACTCTGAAATTCTTCCTCTCCTATTATTCTTCAAATCCATTACGAATTCCAACTTATCCATATCAATGCCATCCTTATCGTAAACATATCCCCCCGAATCAGAAAGTGTGAGCACCTTACCTCCCAGTTGTAGTACCTTTTCCGCAGCAAATTGTGCTACATTCCCAGAACCTGAAATTACTACAGACTTTCCTTTAAAAGAATCATTTTTGGTTTTTAGCATACTATCCGCGAAGTACACCGTTCCGTATCCTGTAGCTTCTGGACGAATCAATGAGCCCCCCCAAGAAATGCCTTTTCCAGTCAATACCCCGGTAAACTCGTTTCTTATTTTTTTATACTTTCCAAAAAGATACCCTATTTCTCGCGCCCCCACGCCAATGTCTCCTGCAGGAACATCGGTATTTGGTCCGATATGACGACTTAATTCTGACATAAAAGCGTGGCAAAAACGCATCACTTCATCATCCGATTTTCCTTTGGGGTCAAAATCAGAACCTCCCTTACCCCCACCCATAGGTAGCGTAGTCAAACTATTCTTAAACACCTGTTCAAATGCCAAGAATTTCAAAACACTGGCATTTACCGTGGGATGAAAACGAAGTCCTCCTTTATATGGACCGATTGCAGAGTTCATTTGGATACGGTATCCACGGTTCACATGAATTTCCCCCTGATCATCCACCCAAGCTACTCTGAATGAAATCAATCTTTCCGGTTCAACCATTCGTAATAGAATGTTTTTACCGTGATAAATATCGTGTTTAACAATATAAGGGATAACGGTTTCAGCAACCTCCTGAACCGCTTGGATGAATTCGGGTTCGTGGCCGTTACGACTTCGAACCTCATCCATAAATGCTTTAATTTTTGCTTCCATATAAGGATTGGTAAATTGTTAATTGATGTTCCCGAAATGGGTTCTTTTTTATCGAATTAGGAATTTGACGGCAAAATTATGCTATTTAAACAATTTAATGCTTGTTTTGTGAAAATTTTGCAATTTCAATTTAGCCAATGGCCTGTTCCAAATCGGCAATCAAATCATCTGCATCTTCGATACCCACACTCAAGCGGATCAATGCATCAACAACACCGCTTTTTTCACGCTCCTCCTTTGGAATACTTGCATGGGTCATACTTGCTGGGTGTCCAGCTAAACTCTCAACGCCTCCTAAGGATTCGGCTAAAGTGAAAACTTTTAAATTCTCCACTATTTTAATGGCATCTTCATAACTACTTCCTTTAGGGACAAAAGAAATCATCCCACCAAAATCATCCATTTGGTTTTTGGCGATGTCATGATTTGGGTGAGTATCAAAACCAGGCCAGTATACTTTCTCAATCTTAGGATTGTTAGCCAGGTACTCAGCAATTACCTTTCCGTTTTCACAATGTCGCTGCATGCGTACATGCAAGGTTTTGATTCCACGTAGTGTCAAGAAACTATCCATAGGTCCACAGACAGCCCCGCTTGCATTTTGAATGAAGTATAACTTATCCGCTAATTCTTTGTCATTGACCACTAAAGCCCCGACGACCACATCACTATGCCCTCCTAAATATTTCGTCGCCGAGTGCATCACGATATCAGCACCCAAATCCAACGGGCGTTGCAAATATGGAGTAGCAAAAGTGTTGTCAACCGCTAGAAGCAAGTTATGTTGTTTGGCCAATTTGGAAACCCCTACAATGTCAATTACGTTCATCATGGGATTGGTAGGTGTCTCTACCCATAGCAGTTTGGTTTTTTCGTTGATATGCGAAGCTATAGTATCCAAACTTTGCATCCCTATAAAATGGAAGGTAATGCCATACTTTTCAAAAACCTGTTTGAACAAACGATAACTTCCTCCATATAAGTCATTCGTGGAAACCACCTCATCTCCGGGATTCAATAGCTTGATGACTGCATCAATAGCTGACAATCCACTGGCAAAAGCCAAACCATATTGACCGTTTTCAATGCTGGCCAAGGAATTTTCCAAAGCGGTACGCGTTGGGTTGGCACTTCGGGAGTACTCGAAGCCCATATGTCCGCCAGGTGTGCTCTGCGCATAGGTGGACGTTTGGTAAATTGGAGGCATTACCGCACCGTAAGCTTTGTCGGGATGCTGTCCTCCATGGATGGTTTTACTATTAAATTTTAAGTCTGTTTTGCTCATTTTGTTTTGATATGCGAACAAAGGTATCGTTATCTTTTGGAGTAATCAACGAAGTCTTATTTTTGAAATGCCTTTAAACCTCGAATCATGAAAAAGCCAATCGGCATACTTTTGTTCATTTTGTCACTGCTTGGTTGCGAAAACGAAGCTAAACTTACTTTTGGAACTTTCGAGCTGTCCAATACCTCTTGCAAAACTTGCCCCGAAGTGGAGATTAAGCTGCCCGAAGCTTTAGATGATATCCGCATTTCGGAGAACATCAATACAGCATTGAGCGAGGAAGTAATTGCGCTTTTGTCTTTTGAAGAGGAAACGGATATAGACTCTATTACTAAGGCAGTAGACTCTTTTACCAACGGCTTTAAAGATTTAAAGGAAAAGTTTCAAGATGAAGTGCCTTGGGAAGCCAAAATAAATGGTGATGTCGTTTATGAGGATGCCAATATGCTCACCCTGGTTATCAATGCATATATCTTTACTGGAGGAGCGCATGGATACAGTTCTACATCCTACCTAAATTTTGATAAGCTAAAGGGAGTTGAGCTGGAAAATTGGGAATTGTTTGAAGATGAAGAAGGCTTTGCGCATTATGCTGAATCCAAATTCAGGATTCAAGAAAAGATACCTCAAGATGAAAATATTAATGCAACGGGTTTTATGTTTGACAGAGATATTTTTCATCTCTCTGAAAATATTGGATACGTTCCGGAAGGAATTCAATTGATTTATAATCAATATGAAGTGGCTTCCTATGCCGATGGGCCTATTGTGCTGACCATACCCTATGCTGAAGCGAACAAGTATCTTAAACGAAGTATTCAACTCTAATTGCCAATTTCATTCTCATTATCAAGAACATTTCACCTGGTACGTCGAGGCGGGCAGGTACGGGGTGCTGCCGGTCGACGGCCGCGGCACGTCGCGTCTCGCCGAGGAGCGTCCCACGATCGCG
>JBCDAX010000033.1:0-37907 GCA_039184805.1 Bacteroidota bacterium
ACAGCATTGTTATCTGCGGCATAGAATGTCATTCAGCTGCAGTCTCAGTGGATATATCTTGGATACCTAGCTGCAGGGCTGCGCTGCCACTCGCACCTGTCCTGCATATCAATACCCACTTATGTGTACAGCACTTAGATTTTTAAACCAAACCAGAAACGGATGTTTTACATTTTGTAATCACTCTAAGCTCTTCCAAATCACCTTCAACAATCTGTGTTTTGAGTTTTACGAGTGGGAACTGGAAAATTTCAAGTCGTACCTCCTAACACTAAATACATCCGATTGGGACTCCCCGCATCCAGATGTATTTCACTCCAAAAAGGTCCCTATTTCGGTAGGTAACAAATGTTTCATTATACTTGTTTCAGAGGAAGAGCTCTTTGAACTTCAAACACTTCTTAATCTGGAAAACAAGGGCATACATATCCTCCAAGCAAAAGATATCGATTATCGATTTATAGAAAACTAACTTCCTAAGTGTTCTCAGGAGTTAGTAGGTTTGAAAGCGGCAACAGGATTCTGCCGCTTTCTTTTTGTTCCCGAGTAAAGTCTTAGCATGGCTATATCCACGTTGTCGTATTTTGTTTACCCTTTTGAAATCAATATTTTTATCTCCACAAAAGTCCCTGCCTCATCCAATAGTGGAATGGCCTTTTGTTTAATCAGTTGCTATGAAGGAGTTTTGGCTATGCCTTTTGGTTTTGCTCATTTTCGGTTGCAAATCAGAAAAGGACCAATATCTCGCAGTTTATGAAGAAGGAGAAGAATTCTTGACAGGCCATTTAGGAATGGATGCCAAACGTTCAAACACCTTTGGACTTGCAGTTCCTGGCATGTCTTTTAAACAACGGGCCAAATTTGCCGTAGGAAACTCTCTTTTCAAACAAGCTTGGGTATCTTCTCCCGCCTCAACAACTGCCCGAGACGGCCTGGGGCCAACTTTTAATGCTCGCGCTTGTGCAAGCTGCCATACTAATGATGGAAGGGGTAAACCATTGCTTCAAACAGAGAATACTTCTGGTTTTTTAATGCGAATAAGTCAATCTGGCAAAAACGAAAATGGTGGACCCCTTGGTTTACCCAATTATGGTTCTCAAATACATGATCGCAGTAATCGAGGTATTCCCATTGAGGCTAGGGTGGTTGTAACTTACGATACCATTAATGGACAATATTCCGATGGGAAACCGTATTCCCTTTTGCAGCCCATATACAATTTCGAGGAGGAGAATTTTGGAGAGATTGAAAATGTAATGACCTCGCCCCGTATAGCACCACAGACCATTGGCATGGGCTTCATAAATACCTTGCCGGATAGTGAAATTCTCAAATTTACAGACGAATTTGATAAAGATGAAGATGGTATTTCCGGACGTCCTAACCTAGTCTGGAATTATGAAACTAATCAGGAAGACTTGGGAAGGTTTGGATGGAAAGCAAACGAACCAACCCTAAAGACCCAGATTGCCAGTGCATTTCAGGGCGATATGGGTTTGACCAACCCTATTTTCACAGAACAAAATTGTCCGGATATTCAGGAAGACTGTAATCAGGCTCCCAATGGCGGAGACCCTGAAGTAACAGAAAAACAACTGGAAAGAGTGCTCTTTTATCAAGCATCCATTAGTGTACCTAATAGACGAAATACAAAAGACAAAGAAGTATTGGAAGGCAAGGTGCTTTTTGAACGTTTGAACTGCATTGGGTGTCATGCAATCAATCAGGTGACTAAAGCTTCAGCTATTAATCCAATGTTGGAAAATGTAAAAATAAAACCTTACTCCGATTTCCTGCTTCATGATATGGGGGAAGCGCTAGCTGACAATCGCCCAGATTATAGAGCCACTGGACGGGAGTGGCGCACCCAACCCTTATGGGGAATAGGGCTAATTTCCACGGTAAACAAACACACCTACTTTTTACATGATGGTCGCGCCCGGAGTATAGAAGAAGCAATCCTGTGGCATGGAGGCGAAGCCCAAAAAAGTAAAGAAGTATTTAGAAATCTGCCAGAAAACCAACGTAAGCAACTTTTGGCCTTTATAAACTCGCTCTAAGTACATTATGGTTTTAGTTCCAAACCTTTAAGCAAAACATCCCGGGCTGCAAATGTTTTCAACAACCTCCCGAAAGAAGATTAATCAATATCAGTGTTTTGTTTTGTTAAAAATCAGTTTATACAAGTAAAATCAGTGTTTTTCCTGCATATCGTACTAACAGTACCAAATAAAATGTTAAATTCGTTCTTTAAAATTAATCTAAATAAAATTAAAGATGAAAAAGTCAACCTCGATTTTTCTTATGTTATTTATTGCCGTATTTCTTTATTCTTGCGGCGACGATGATAATAGTACACCTGAAGATGATGGCACTTCAATGACTGACGATGATGGTACTTCCATGACCGATGATGACGTTACCGTTACACTAACAGCAGCTGACGCAGTTGCTAACTACGCAGAAATAGTATACCAAAACTATTTGGACAGTTATAACGCTGCACTGACCATGCAGACTGCAATTACTGATTTCCTGGGCGACCCAACTGCAGACAATTTAGAAGCAGCAAAAGATGCCTGGCTGGCCGCAAGAGAACCTTATGGACAGTCAGAAGCATTTCGTTTTGCATCCGGACCAATTGATACAGCACAAGAAAGTGGAGAACCCTCTTGGGCTCTGGATAATGAAGGGCAAATGAACGCTTGGCCAATGGATGAAAGCTACGTAGACTACGTTGCTGAATTGAACGGATTTGCCGGAACGTTCTCCAGTCTTATTTCTGATGATACATTTGACATTACTGCTGAGAGCATTGCTTCTGCAAATGAGGACGAATCAGATAAATCGATTAGTACAGGTTGGCATGCGATTGAGTTCCTGTTATGGGGACAAGATAATACTGCGCCATCGGCTTTGCAGGCTGGCCAAAGAGAATTTACTGATTACACCACCCTTGAGGATGCAGATAGAAGAGGAGAATACCTTCGAGTAGCGACCGCCCTATTGGTTTCTGACCTAAACGACCTGGTGCAGACATGGGCGCCTGACGGAGAGTACCGAACTGTTTTTGAAGCATTGGATGCTGAGGTAGCCTTGCAACAGGCAGTCTTTGGAGCTTTTGGTATGGCAGGTTTCGAGGTTAGCGGTGAACGAATGATTGCAGCTGTTGACTCTACGGACGGTATTGATGGTTCTGGACAGGAAGATGAACACTCTTGCTTTTCCGACAACACGCATAGAGATATGACCCTTAACGTTCAGGGAATAGCTAATGTACTTACTGGTAACTACGGAAGTATTTCCGGTACTTCTTTTGTGGATTTGGTCACACAAGCAAATGCTACCCAAGGCGCCTCTTTACAAGCTGCCATTGATGCTGCTGTAAGTGCTGCCGAAAATCTGAGCACTCTTGCAGGTCAAGACCAACCTTTTGATTTATTGTTGACTCAAGAAACCACTGATAACCCCGGTCCTGTAGTTGCTGCTGCACAGGCTTTGATTACTCTATCTGATGAAATCTCAGCTTCTGCAACTGCAATTGGTATTGATTTAGGGGCTTTACCGGAATAAGCGAGTTGTAGAAAGGGTAACTCAGGAAACCTGGCGTACTCAAATTATTCGTATTTTGGTATAACAGAATAGACACGACAATCCCAATGTAACCCATTGGGATTCGTCGATTTTATTAATTGCTATGAATAAAAAGCTGTTGTCCATCTTAATTATGAGTTTAAGCTTCTTTTCCTGTTCTAATGATGAACCGGAGATTACAGAAGTACCGCTACCAGTAGTCGAAGAGGGTGAAGAACTATCCTCTGGGGATTTAGGTCTGAATATTACAGGTTCTGATGCTTTTGGTTTTTCGCTTTTTGGTTTGGATGTTTCCGGTATTTCTCAATTTCAGCAAGGTAATTCTTTGTTTAATCAATCTTGGGTAATGGCCACCGGAGATGCCACACGAATGGATGACGGCTTGGGTCCTACTTTCAATGCAATTTCATGCTCTTCTTGTCATTTTGCAGATGGCCGCGGAAGACCTTTGGTAAATGGTCAAAACTCAAATGGCTTTCTCGTTCGCTTAAGTATTCCTGGGCAAGACGAATTTGGTGGGCCATTGGGTGTACCTGGTTACGGAGGACAATTACAAGATTTGGCTATAGATGGTGTAACTGCTGAAGCAAAGGTTACCGTTACCTATGAAAACATAGATGGCTCCTATCCAGACGGTACTAGTTATCAATTGCGTAAACCGGTATATACCATCAACGAGGAACAATTCGGCTCCTTGGCAGGGGTTCAGGTTTCACCAAGAGTGGGTCAACAAACTATTGGCATGGGGCTGATTAGTGCACTACCAGATTCTGAAATCCTAAGATTCGCGGATGAATTTGATAGTGATGGTGATGGTATTTCTGGAAGACCCAATCTGGTCTGGAACTTTGAAACGAATGAAGTTAGCTTGGGGAAATATGGATGGAAAGCCAATGTACCCACCTTAAAATCACAAATAGCCAGTGCATTTAATGGGGATATGGGTTTGACCACCTCCGTATTTAGTAATCAAGATTGCCCTTCTCCGCAACAAGACTGTATCGATTCACCTTCAGGGGGTACTCCCGAAGTAAGTGATGACCAATTAGAAAAGGTACTGTTTTATCAAGCCACATTAGTGGTGCCTAATCGAAGAAATGTTAGCGACGAATCGGTACTTTTCGGTAGGGATACATTCAGGGAAATCAACTGTATAGGATGTCATGCTGTCAATCAAGTAACGAGTAGTTCCACCATTAGTCCCCTGCTTGAAAATGTTACGATAAGGCCCTATTCCGATTTTTTGCTTCATGATATGGGAGCTGATTTGGCAGACGGGAGACCTGATTTTGTAGCCAATGGCACGGAATGGCGTACACAGCCTCTATGGGGAATAGGACTCATATCTGACGTTAATGACCATACATTTTTACTCCATGATGGACGTGCCAGAAACATTGAGGAAGCTATTTTATGGCATGGCGGGGAGGCACAGCGTAGCAAGGAAGCCTTCATGGAACTAACAGCAGAACAACGACAACAAGTATTGGATTTTGTCAATTCACTATAAACTAAGACTATGAAAAAAATCAATTTAATTTTACTATATATCATAACGGGTTTGTTCGTTGGATGCGGAGGCTCTGACGACCCGCCTATGGAAACGCCTGATGATACCATTGATGATGTTGGTACCGTTGATGATGATATGGGAGTTGAAGAATTCGACCTGCCCATGTTATTGGCCGATGTAACCAACTCCCTTATTTTGGCTACCATCACAGATTTTAATGATGAGGCAAGTACATTTAAAAACGCGGTCGACACCTATCTAAGCGAACCGAATGAAGTCAATTTTGAAGCCTTAAGAGCTCAGTGGATAGTAACAACTTTAGCCTATGAAAAAACGTATGTTTTTCACATTGGGGTGGCCCGTGATCGTTTTTTAGATCGTGCTATATACAATTGGCCCACAGTAGCCAGTGCCATTGAAGAGTTTATTGCCAATAATGAGGTTACGGAAGAAACCATAGCGCCCTTAAGTCCGCAAATCAAAGCCTTGGCAGGGATAGAATATTTACTGTTTAAAGGAGATGTTGCCTCTACCAATCAAGAATTCCTTGATGATGAAAAACGTAGGGAATATCTAAGACTTTCCATTGATTTTTTGGTCTTCCAAGCGGATAGGTTATTGGCGATTTGGAGTTCTGAGGGTGAAGATTATGCTACTACTTTTATAAATAGTGAAGACACTGGCGTTCGCGCCTCATTTAACCTGTTTTTTAATGGTCTGAACAATGCTGTTGATGTAGCAAAAGTCACCAAGATTGGAAAACCAGGAGGACTGGAAACATCTGATATCCCGAATCCGGATATCGTTCAGGCACCTTTCAGTAATATTTCGTTGGATTTATTAAGTGTCAGTGTAGAGATGGTGGAAGCAGCATTTTTCGCAGATGACATTACCAACGTCTCAGATTATATCTTTTTTATACTTCAAGAGAATTCGCTAAACGACGATTTACAGGCAAAAATTGACGAAGTCCAAGCGGCCATTGATGCCATTACCATTTCTCTGGAATTAGCAGTTACCGATAATACGGCAGAGGTAGAAAATTTACATACCAAATTAACAGAATTGGGTATTTTACTTACGGTGGATGCACGGAGCGTTCTCTCTATTATCATTACCTCAACAGATAACGACGGTGACTAATAAGCTTAAACAAATTTTAATCAGTCTAA
The DNA here is from genome assembly GCA_039184805.1 of Bacteroidota bacterium. Taxonomy (GTDB): domain Bacteria; phylum Bacteroidota; class Bacteroidia; order Flavobacteriales; family Flavobacteriaceae; genus Flagellimonas. Next base: position 6,280 of record JBCDAX010000033.1, read on the forward strand.
ATATATATATCTGAAATACAGTTATTTAAATTGCTTCTAAGGCAAGGTGATTCTAATTTTGTATAAACAAAAAAATCTATTGTTATGCCTATAAGACTAGCTACAAACTGTACAAATTGCACCAACTTTACAGATGGTAACACCTGTGCCCAACACAACATTCCTGTTTCTGAAAGACATACCTGCGATAGTTTTTCTATGATGGACGCTTTAAAGGACAATATGAACTGTGGAACATGTTCCCGTTTCTCTACGCCAACCTGTCCACATCCAGGAAAAGCATCCAAAGAGATGTTATGTTCCAAGTGGGCACCACAAGCCACAGCTTAAGAAATAGTGCTATAATTTCACTTCTAAAGTGGTGTAAAAGGTTCTAGGGTCAGCGGGTATTATTCCCGGTCCCGGATATCCTGTGGCCCTACGTGTGAAATATGAATTATCCAATACATTATTAATTCCGGCTTCAAGCCGGAATTTTTTGTAGGTATACGAAAGCGAAAAATCCATGATATCATAAGAGGGAATTGTACCTATGACTCCTGCACCGGTTTCACGTCCAAATAATGGCTCTGCATTTGTTGCATCCGTAAACTGTTCACTTATATAGGTATATTGTAAGCTTGCCAAAAAGTTGCTGTACCCAAAACTAAGACCCGTCTTTAAATTTATATCAGGTATAAACTCAACCTTTTTGCCTTCCACTCCAGGAATATCTGAATTTAAGTACTCGGAATCTGTTAATGCCAAATTAACAAAGTAATTAAGCTTTAACTTTTCATTATTTAAGTCAAAAATTTCTTTGATATTCAAGTCTGTAAAGATTTCCAATCCATAGATGAAGGCATCACCAATATTACCTCTTGTAATTCTTAAGCCAACATCGGTAACCGAAAACTGTGCTTCTCCAATACGATCATTGTACGCCAAACCGAAAATGCTTATATCATAACGTATTTTTTCCTTCCAGCGTCCCCTTAAACCCAAATCTACCGTATAGCCATCTTCATCCACTATATCGGGGTCAACTACCAGTGAAGGATTTACAATACGAATATCGTTGAAGGTTACCGGGCGGTAATTTTCCGAAATGTTGGCATATATCTCTAAGGCATTAACGGGTTTGTAAGACAAGCCTAGCCCCAATAGAATAAAACTCCGCTCAAATGTGCGATTATCTGGTATCTCTTCATTTAGCAAAGTATTGCCCGCCAAATCCTGCACAATTCTTCTAAAAAAACCTTCACTTTCGGTTTTGATATATTCTAAACGAAATCCCGGAGTGATTGAAAACTTATCTGAAAGATTAAAAATATTTTCTCCAAAAAAGGCCAGATTCAAATTGGGGAACTCAAATTGGGCTTGACGCGCAAAATTCGGAAACTCATCCGTAGCGAATGAAAAGTCAGCATTGATTGCGGATGTGCCAGGACCTTGTGTCTGATCACCAAAGGATTGGTAATATTTTGACCCCAAAAGAAAAATAGAAGTAGTATTCTTAATTTTATACCGTGTTAACAAACGGGCTTCGGCCGAAATATTGTTGAAATTATCCACTAAAAGCTCTCTGGGTTCCGTTAGTACATCTTCTTGAAAAACACGATTTGTACGGAACCCTACAGCATTGCGCTCTGCATTCAAGCTAGATATATACAAGCTAAAATCAGTTTTTGTTGAAAATTGATGTTCCAGTCTAAGGGTAAAAAGTTCCCAATCCACACTAAACCAATTTCGCGTTCTGTTAGAAAATACGGGATTTTCCAAAAACTGGGTGTCTGTTAAACCCCCTGCTTGTTGCGCTAAGTAATTTAATAAGGTTACCTCAAAGCTAATGTTGGTTTTGCTTGATATTTGATAGGCAAAATGTCCAAAATAATTTCGACTATTGAAATTGGAATTTGGTCTAAACCCATTGCCTTCTTTGTAATTAAAATAGGTGTAATAACTAAAGTCTCCGATCGTACCCGAAAGGCTATTAAAACTGGTGAACAAATCAAAAGAACCTAAGGTTTGTCTGGAAATCCATTCGAATTTTTTATCGGGATTGGGTTTTTTGAACTTAAAGTTTATCAATCCTCCAAATTGAGGACCATACTGTAACGAAGCCGCTCCCCGTACAACCTGAATTTGATCTAGAGCTTCGGCCGGTGGCGTATAATAACTTTCTGGATATCCTAGAGCATCGGCACTGATATCGTACCCATTTTGGCGTACATTAAAATTGGACGTGCGATTGGGGTCCAATCCCCTACCCCCAATATTCAATTGTAATCCTGCGTCTCCATTGTCGTATATATTCAGTCCCACGACTTGATTATAAATCTGACGGGGATTATTGGCAGCTAGATTTCCCGGAATGTTCCCAACAAGTACCACCTCACTCTTTTTACCTGCATAAATCGCCGTACCCTCGACGGTTTTTAGTTTTTGAAGTGCAAAAACCTTTTCTCGTTCTTGGGTGAGAACAACTTCAGAAAGTTCTTGAACGGCCAAGGTCTCCAATTGAAATTGCAATTCGCTTGAGGCGGAAAGCTCCACAGTTTGTTCAAGAACCCTGAACCCATAGGCAAAAACAACAAAATCGTAAATGCCTGCTTCAATATTTTCAATGGTAAACCGCCCATCTTCTTCAGTAATACCCAATGTCTGCGTTTGTCGAATATAGACCTCTGCATCTAATATTGGGGTACCTTCCTTATCCGTTATGATGCCGTTCACAGTAATTTGACTAAATACTGAAGCACTGAGCAATACAAATAGAGCGAAATTAAATGCCTTTAATATCATCTTTAAAAGGGATTATCCATTTTTTATGGTGAAACGATTCCTTCTCTTCCACTAAGTTTTTTGTCGAATCAATAAAATCGGTACTACGGCGCCCATTAAGGGTAACATAGCTTTCCACATATATTTCAATATTTTGATGGCCTTGGCTTTCGAAGTGGTTTTTTAGGTAGTGCGCATATTCCAAAATGAAATCTGGTTGAAAAGACATCTGCTTTTCTTGAAAAGGGGTTAAAAAATCTGAATTGTCTACATAAAACCACTTTCCTGATTTACCATCCACTATTTTAAATTGGGCATATCCGGCTTTTTCCATAAGCATTACCCGCCATGAAAAACGATAGCCCTCTTCGGTCCAAAACAACTCCCCAGGATAGGTTAGATAGCGCCAAGGTAATACTAGTTGGATACTAAAAAACAAAGTTACTACGATGTATATGAGCTGTTTCTTGAGTCTAGGCTGAATACTGAACTGAAGTCCATTGTCAAATCTCGATTTATTGATTTTTAAAATCGTTGCAAAAAATTGTAAGATTTTATGGTGCGCCCCACTACTAAAAAAGATGAGAGAAGAAACAATCATGATATAAGGAAACATGCCGATATTAAAAAGAACCCGAGTCATGATATGAAACACCACTACAAAGAAAAAGGCAACCCATCGCGTAGGCTTATAGAGCAAGAAAAAAGGAATGGTCAAATCATAAATAGCCCCAAACCAACTAAACCCATAATGTACCCAACGGTACCCCAGTAATTCCCCAATTAAGGGTAAGTCTGCCTTTGAAGGTAACCAAATGCGCAACGGCATCGCATCGAGCAACCAATCCGAATTCAGTTTAGCCAATCCGGCGTAAACGTATACCATACCTAAGAGTAATTTGATGGCATCCACATTCCACTTGGGGACAAACTGAAATCTTTTTTTAGGATTCAATTTGGCATCCAGGGAAAAGTAAGTGTTGGCAGGTATGAAAATCAGTAAAAATGAAAGAATACTAATAAAGTAGTAATGATTTAGATAAGTGGTCTTATCCATTAATTCAATATAGGTAAAGGAGAGAAAAAAGGTAATTATCGCTATCCGGTACTTATATCCAAGAAGAACAAAAAATGAAGCAAGGCCACATAGTATAAAGATGAGATATGTCCAATTTCCTAAGGGTTTGACCCATTCAAAACCATAATAGGAAAAATGGAATTTTGGCTCCAAATACAGGCTTTCAATCCAGCCGTTGTACCAAAACCGGATGATGCTCCAAATCATCATAATTCCAAAAAAAATACGAAAGACCGCCAATGAGGCGGCCTCTGCACTTTTTGAAAGGTATGTATCAATTATTTTTTTCATTAATCTCCATCGGCATCCACAAAATCGATGGCGATACTCATTGCAGATACCATATCAACTTTAAGTAGCGATACCGCGCGTTGAACTTCATCATACGCTGCGAACATATCTGCAGCAGGGTTATTCGTTTCAAGTTCAGTTCTGAACGGCTCTAATCCTTCAACGGCTGTTCGAGCACTTTCAAACTGGCCCAAGATATCATCACGAAGACTCTCCTCGCCTAAAGTTGTAAGATAAGTGGCTAAACTTTCTCCAGTATTCTCGGTTCCAAATTCAACACCATTAAAAAAGTCTTGAACTGCATTCAGACCATCTTGAAACAATTGATTGGAAAGTTCAGGGTAAAAGAATGCTTCTACCGTGTTTGGCACTTGATTCCCTGTAAACACGCCTAAAGGAATACCCATTTTACCAGCCCTTAAAAACTTTTCGTAATAAAAAATAAAGTCATTTACATATCTATCCACTGAAGCTGTAGCGGAAGAACCGTCATTTGCCACAAATGTATCCCTGTAACCACTCTGCCAGGCATCACGCACAGCGGTAACCCGTGTCTCAATGTCGTTTAGGACATCTTCAACGTAAGTGATATATGCATTTCCTGTGCTAGCATCTGCGAAAATTGCCACGATTTCGGAATCCGATGCAGCAACACCGTTTAATAGGTAATCCAATGCTGGAAATCCTTTGGTGTCTCGGTTTGAGGGTAGATTTAAATCGTATGTCCCGGTTGCAATATTATCATCAATCAAATCGAAGTCTGTAGGGTATGTATTGATGTTTAGACGCAGTCCGTTCTCCTCGGCAGGACCAATTTCGAACATGGAGATAAACTGCCAGCTTCTATAGGCGTCAATCCAAGTTGCTCTCAACAGTCTAAGATTTGTTTCGTTGATGTCTCCTTGAAAGGTATCAAAATCCGACTGAAAGGCGCCAAAAATACCCAAGAAGGAATTGTAAGAAGGAAGGATAATGTTATCTGCCCAATTGGTCAACATCGCACCGCGGTCAAATGTCACCGATGCACCATCGTCATCGGAAATCCCTCCGTCATCATCGGTCATACTCGTATCATCTGTTGGATTCTCTGTGTCGTCTCCATCTGAAGAACAGGCCCAGATAAGAAGGGCCATAAACACAGGCAAAATCCAGTAAATACTTCTTTTCATAATTTTTTTTTCAAAATTAGCATTAAAACAAAATACAAACAAAGGATGCAAAACCTTAAATGTAGTGCATCCTTTGTTATTTTAGCTCATATAAGCGTGTTAAGATTATATGTTGTTTTAAGATTAGTCTACTTCGGCAGCTGTAAAACTGAATTTAGCAGCGATTGCTTCTGCGACTGAGTTAAGATTATCCTCGGTAACGCCCCAGAAACCATTGGTTGGGTCATTGTAAATCGTATCCAAATATCCTTGAACTTCACCACTAGAGAAATAGAAATTTAAATCTGTACCCGGTGATCTTAAAAATTGTAAGCTATAAATAAATCCGTATGCTTCTGATAAATCATGGAATGCACCTCCTAGTTGAGCTCCACCCAAACCAGATGCACCTCCTTTCAAATAGTGAATAGCTCTAACTGCAACCAATATGGCAATCTGTTCCCTTAGGATGTCAGCTTGTGCATCACGCTCTGCATAGTCTTTGTTGATAATAGCTGTTCTACCTGCCTTGTATGCGTCAAAAATAGCTGCGGCAGTACCTTCAAAATTGGCCTCTACGTTATCTACATATTTGTAAAGGAATTCATCAGAACCTGAACTAAAACTACTTGGATCCCCTCCAGCTAGCAAGGCAGCTACAGGGTCTTCCCCATCTGCAGCGACACCAAAGAAGTAACCGTAAGCCTCATCCCAATCATGCTCCATATCGGTATAGTTCTGACCATCTACGATAACCTCATTATCGTTATCAGCCTCAAATTGAGCCAACTGCCCAGGATCGGTGTAGTTGTTAAGAATTTGGTCAGATACAAAAGCACCTGTCAAACCTTTGATGAAAGCTTGGTCCAATTCCAGACCTCTAGCATTCACGAAACGTGTTGAAGAACCATCAGGTAATTGACCTGCATTACCTTCGGTAGCTACTTGGTTCCAAAAAGGGAATACCTCTGTTACCTGCTCAGTGATGTATCCGTCAAAATCACCTTTCACGGCAGATGCAACTTGTGAAGGTATAAAGTTAGTAAAGATAAAAGAACCCGCAGTTTTGTTTCGTACCTGCTTGTCCGATGCATTTAAGTCGGCATCGCTGAAATCCGCAGCACCTTCCATATGTGCAAACGCAGCATCAATTTCATCCTCGGTAGAGGTATTGTCTCTTAACATTCCAAGTATTTCACTGGCCATTAATAGACGTGTAGTCTGTCCGCTAAAGCTAACTGTGGACTCTCCATTTCGTTCAAAAACGTAGGTTGCTGGAATTTCAACAGCTGTAGAACATGGAGCACAAGAGGAACCCCCGCAGTCTACACCTGTTTCATCCCCATTTTGCATACCATCATCACATGTGGCCACCGCCACCATGTCATCATCTACATCAATATCTACATCATCATCATTTGAGCATGATGCCAAAATCAGGGAAAAAATCCCAATCCATAAAAGTTTTTTTGAAAACATTTTGTTTAGTTTTTATTTAGAATAATTTAACAGAGAGCAAAAATAAACCTCAACATTCAATTCACCAAGATTTATTTATATTTATTCTAAATAAAATTAGTGGTACACGGAAAAAAGCTCGGTGGCCTTGTTATAAGCAGCTTCAAAAACCATGGCGTTTACTCCAGTATCTGCTTTTTGTGAGGTGAAATAGGATAGCATTTTCTCCGTGGGCATGTTTCCTGTTAGTTCGTCCTTAGCCATGGGACAGCCACCAAAACCTTGAACCGCACCATCGAATCTTCGACAACCTGCCTTATAGGCAGCGTCCACTTTTTCATGCCATTTAGTAGGCGTAGTGTGTAGATGTGCTCCAAATTCAATAGCTGGGTATCTAGGTATTAAATTGGAAAATAAGTAATCAATAACCTCAGGGGTGGAACTGCCAATAGTATCGGATAGGGATAGAATTCGAACTCCCATATCAGCCAGTTTTTCGGTCCATTCCCCAACAATCTCTACATTCCATGGGTCGCCATACGGATTACCAAATCCCATCGATATATAGGTGACCACTTCTTTATCCGCGGCATTGGCTATATCCAAAATACCTTTTAAGGTGTCCACTGATTGTGCGATGGTTTTATGCGTATTTCGCATTTGAAAGTTCTCGGAAATGGAAAAAGGGTATCCCAGGTAGTCAATTTCCTTATGTTGGGAAGCATCTGTGGCACCTCTTATGTTAGCCACTATAGCCAAAAGCTTGCTATTGGTTTTTGATAGGTCCAGAGTGCGCAAAACCTCAGCGGTATCTACCATTTGAGGAATGGCTTTTGGGGATACAAAACTTCCGAAATCTATGGTGTCAAAACCACATCCCAAAAGGGATTGAATATACTTTACTTTTTCCTTGGTTGGAATATAGGTTTTAATGCCTTGCATGGCATCTCGAGGACATTCTATCAGTTTTACCTTGGACATATAAGCTATAAAAATACCACTATTTCTCTGATAGCAACAGATAGATAGCAATGCCCACAAAAACGATAATCTGGGTCCATTTCAATACATTTCCAGTTCTCGCATTTTTACTGATGTAGTTGGAAACACTTCCGGAAAGCACTGCAATACCACCAAAAATAACTAGCGTAATCACAATAAAAAGAAGACCCAAAACATAAAATTGCAGCACATTGTTCAACGCGTTGCTAAACAGAAAACCAGGAAAAAAGGCCAAAAAGAAGATGGTGACTTTGGGGTTCAATACGTTCATGGTAAACCCTGTCCAAAATAACTTCCAAGTTCCTTTTTTTGTTGTAGATGTAGAAGAAAGTTCAATTCGCCCTTCACTGCGAAACACTTTAAAAGCTAAATACAATAGATAAGCAACTCCAAACAGTTTAATGAACCAAAAGAGCGTGTCACTTCTTTTTATGATTTCAGATACACCAAAGGCCAATAGGGTGGTGTGGACTAAACAACCGGAAGCTAGTCCCAATACTACTGCAAGCCCGGATTTAACCCCATGGGCTAGGCTTTGGGTAAGTACAAATATGTTATCAGGTCCCGGTGATATCCCCAAGATGGCGATGGCGAGTACGAAACCTGCCAGAATTGGATAGTTTATACTTAGAGCGATGAGCAAAGTCTCAAGCATGCACTGCTTTTCGGGTTCTTGCCAAAATAGCTTGATTAATTCTTTTTACCAATCCTGGTCCTTCATACACAAATCCGGTATATAATTGAATAAGGTCGGCTCCGGCATCTAATTTCTCCAAAGCATCTTCTGGAGAGTGTATACCTCCTACTCCAATTATTGAAAACGACTTATTACTGTTTTCTGATAAAAAACGTATGACTTCGGTGCTTCGCTTTGTTAGGGGTTTTCCGCTAAGACCTCCCTTTTCTTCCGTTAAAATCAAAAGAGATTTTAAGTCTTTTCTTGCTATTGTGGTGTTTGTGGCAATTACACCATCAATTCCAGTTGTGGTTACAATCTCAATGATATCCAGTAGTTGGTCATCCGTTAAATCAGGCGCTATTTTTAGTAGAATAGGTTTTTGCTTTGCTACCTGCTTCTTAGCCATCTTGGCATTTTGCTGCTTTAATTTGTTCAGCATGTAGGTCAGTGGACCTCTATCTTGTAATTCCCGTAATCCAGGAGTATTGGGAGAACTAACATTTACTACAAAATAATCCACATGTTCAAATAAGGCTTCATGGCAAATAAGATAATCTCTCACTGCATCTTCATTTGGAGTGGTTTTATTTTTACCAATGTTCCCCCCTACCAATACACGGTGCTTTTTCTTCAGCTGATCTACTGCTTCAAATACACCTTTGTTATTAAAGCCCATCCTGTTGATGATGGCTTGGTCCTCTATCAGCCGGAAGAGACGTTTTTTAGGATTACCAGGTTGGGGTTTTGGGGTTAAGGTCCCTATCTCAACAAAACCAAAACCATAATCGGAGAACTCATTGTACAATTTGGCGTCTTTGTCAAAACCTGCGGCTAAGCCGACCGGGTTTTTAAACTTTAGTCCAAAAACTTCCCGCTCCAAAGAAGAATCCTCTATCACAAACCTTTTGCGCATAAGGCTGCCCATTCCCAACTTAGAGAGAAATTTTATCATCGCAAATGAAAAATGATGGGCTTTTTCCGCATCGAGCAAGAAAAGTACGGGTCGGATAAAGAGCTTGTACATTCAGAAAAACTTTATGCAAAAATAGAAACTCTAAAACCCCAACATAACGAATCCGCTATTTTTCGTTAACTGAATTGTCAACTCTCATAGGACTCATGGAAATCATACCACAAAGTTCAACATACAAATCATATTGCTTTTGGTTGAAAGTCGCCAACAAACGCCTATCTATCATTCTGGCATTGCTTCGCATACTATCCAAAAGTTGTCGATATTCATAGGACATTTCCATTAAAACGCTGGGAGGGCTTGCTTCATGTTTTTTGAGCAGAACTTTGGCCTTATCCTTTAAATAGGTATTCCTTACTTTAAGTTCTTCGCTCCAGTTTTTTAAGTATTCGGTTTGCTCTTCATTCAATTGAAACACTTCAATAATGGTGTCATCATCTCTTCCTCCAACTCCCAGTGTACAATCCATCTGGGCTGAAGAAAAAAAGAAAGCGAATAAAAAGAGAAATAGTAATAGTTTTTTCAAATAGCTGTTGTTTGATTAAGAGAAAGATAGGGGTTGCCACATAAGTTTACCCAAAATCACGATTGAATAAGCATTATTTTTGTTGAAAAGCACTTTATGGAGCAATTATTACCCCGTTTTTTGGAATATGTGGCCGTCGATACACAAAGTGACCCCTACTCGAAAACCACGCCCAGTACGCAAAAACAATTGAATCTGGCCAAGAAATTGGTAACCGAACTCCATTCCATTGGCATGGAAGAAGTTTCCATTGATGGTAATGGATATATTATGGCCACGCTTCCTAGCAATATTGATAAGCAAGTGCCTACTATCGGTTTTATTGCTCATATGGATACGACCCCAGATTTTACTGGGAAAAACGTTTCTCCCCAAATTATTGAAGACTATGATGGCGGGGACATTGTTCTCAATAAAGGGAAGGATATTGTGCTTTCACCTGACTATTTTCCGGAGCTGCTCATGTACAAGGGACAAACTTTGATAACAACAGATGGCACAACCCTTTTGGGAGCAGATGACAAAGCCGGAGTGGCTGAAATTATTACCGCCATGGAATATTTAAGGGAGCATCCTGAAATAAAACATGGCAAAATCCGAGTAGCTTTTACTCCTGATGAAGAAATTGGCAGGGGTGCTCATAAATTTGATGTTGAGAAGTTTGGGGCAGATTGGGCCTATACCCTAGACGGCAGTCAAATAGGGGAATTGGAGTTTGAAAATTTCAATGCGGCTGGCGCAACGGTTAAAATTTCAGGAAAAAGTGTTCACCCCGGTTATGCTAAAGGAAAGATGATAAATGCCATCCACATTGCCAATGAGTTTTTAAGCCTGCTCCCTCCGAATGAGGTTCCAGAAAAAACAGAAGGACGAGAGGGTTTTTTTCACGTACACAAAATTAAAGGCACTATTGAAGAAGCGGAGATAGAACTTATTATCCGTGACCATGATGCGCAACATTTTGAAGCGCGAAAGCAATTGTTAGAAGATATTGCCGACAAGCTCATGGGCAGATATGGTGACTTTATTGAACTATCCATTGAAAATCAGTATTTTAATATGCGAGAAAAGGTAGAACCCGTTTTTCACATCGTAGAGATTGCTGAGGAAGCCATGAAATCCTTGGATATTGAACCTATCATAAAACCCATTCGCGGAGGCACAGATGGTTCCCAGTTGAGTTTTATGGGATTGCCTTGTCCCAATATTTTTGCTGGAGGACATAATTTTCATGGTAAATATGAATACGTTCCTTTGGAAAGTATGAAGAAAGCCGTGGAGGTGATCGTGAAAATCTGTGAGCTTACCGCCATTCAAATTAAATAATATGACTTCATCCGAAAAAATAGAAGCATACTATGAAAAGGAACACCCTTTTAAAGAAGGGATTGCAATCCTGAGAGGTATAGCAAAACAAACCGAAACCCAAGAAGACTACAAATGGAATTTCCCAGTGTATACTGTATCAAGCAAAAATGTCTTGGGTATCTGCAGATTCAAGAATCATTTTGGGGTTTGGTTTTTCAACGGTGCTTTATTAAAAGATTCACAAAAGGTACTGGAAAATGCTCAAGAAGGTAAAACCAAAGCCATGCGCCATTGGAAATTTAATTCAATATCGGAGATTGATTCAGAAAATGTATTGGCATATATGAAAGAAGCGATAGAGAATCAAAAAAAAGGTCTTGAAGTAAAAGCTGAGAAGAAAAGTGATAATGTAGCGATTCCAGATATCCTCAAAGAACAACTAGATGGTGAAGAAGTGTTGAAAAAGACGTTTCAAGAATTTTCTACGTACAAGCAAAAAGAGTTCTGTGAATATATTGCCGAGGCCAAACAAGAGACCACCAAGAAGAAACGGTTGCAAAAAATAGTACTCCTAATTAAGCAGGGTATTGGACTAAATGATAAGTATCGCTAATTAATACCCCAAACACCATTACACTGGCATTTTCCATCCATTATGGTAGGTCGCTTTTAGAAATTGATTTGCATTTTCTTCCGTAAACTTATTTTTTTCTTCATCCCAGTAAATACGATTACCTGTTTTATAGGCCACATTACCCATATGAGAGACAATAGCAGTATCGTACCCTACCTGTATCGGTGCGTTTAAAATGGATGATTTCCGCGTTTTTACCGCTTCAATAAAGTTTTGGGTATGTAAATCCAAACCATTTGCTCCATTGCTCATTTTTAGCGGTATCCGTTCCATTCTGTCAATACCTTCTTTTCCCCAACCTTGAAATTCTTTTTCCGGAATGACTTCCCACCCGTTTCTGTCTAAAACTAGCGTACCCATATTGCCAATAAAGGCTATTCCGTGGTTTCTGCCATAGTTCCCGCCATCTATTCCGGTGGCATGTTCCCATAGCATAGAGAACTGGTCAAATTCAAAAACTGTTTGCAAGGTATCCGGAGTTTCAGAGGCATCGTTAGGATAGGCAAACTTACCTCCTAACGCCATAACCGATTTTGGCCGGGACGCTTTCATTCCATAAAGCGCATAATCCAACAAATGAACACCCCAATCCGTCATTAGGCCTCCAGCATAATCCCAAAACCATCGAAAATTAAAATGAAATCTATTTTGGTTAAAGGTCCTTTTGGGAGCTGGTCCCAACCACATATCATAATCAACACCTGAAGGCACCGCGCTATCAGGAACAACAGTTAAGGGTTTCATCCATCCTTGATAAGCCCAAGCCTTGGCCAATCGTATTTGACCCAATTTCCCCGAATGGACGAAGTCAATGGCATCCCTAAAGTGTGGTTGGCTCCGTTGCCATTGCCCAATCTGTACCATACGATCACTGTTCATTACATGCTTGAGCATTATTTCACATTCTTGCACCGAATTGGCTATGGGTTTCTCACAATACGCATCTTTGCCCGCCATAAGCGCATCTGTCAATTGCAGGCAATGCCAATGATCGGGTGTACCAATAATGACTACATCAATATCTTTGTCTTCAAGCATTTTCCTGTAGTCGCCATATAACTTCGGTTTCTTGATATTCGCCTTTTTAAGTTCTTCCACTTTGTTCTCAAGTACAGTTTTATCGACGTCACATAATGCGACCACCTGTACATCACTCATTTTTAGCATGGAGAGCAAATTGGAAAAACCCATTCCTTTACAACCTATAAGACCTACTTGTATATAATCATTGGGACTCACCTTTTTTCTAAGCGAAGCCAATAATTCAATGGGAAAAACGAAAGAAGTACCCAAGCCAGCAGCGAACAGGGTACTCTTTCTCATAAAGTTTCTGCGAGTAACCATGATAAATGTATTTGTTGTAACAAGTTACCATTTTACCCATAGACAAAAAAAACGCCGACAAATGCCGGCGTTTCCAATTTTAATGCATAAATCATATCATTTCTTAGCGGGCGGGGCGCTTAACTTTTTGCTCATTTCCATCGAAATGGCGGAACGATCAAACTTTAAGCGTCCTGCCATGGTCTCTATTACACAAGAAAAGTCTTTGTCATTCAATTCGACTACTTTTCCGTAGAGTCCACTTTTGGTTATGATTTTATCTCCTTTTTTTAGTTCTGAAGCGAACTTTTTCTCATCCTTCTGACGCTTGACCTGAGGGCGAATCATAAAAAAGTACGCCACCACAAAAATCAAAATCAGTGGTAAAAATTGTCCTAAGTTTTCCATGAATTGGTACTATCTTATTTTACAGGACCAGCTTGTACAGGTGCCGCATTTTTTGGATTTACAAATGCTTTGATTCTAAGAATTTCGGAACCTTTTTGCGTATTTGCAGTAACTGTTACTGTTTTTGTTACCTGGTTTTGTCCAGAACCATTGAATTTCACCAACAATTCACCACTTTCTCCTGGTGCGATAGGTGTATTCTTTGGGTATTCAGGTACGGTACATCCACAACTACTTTTTGCATCTGTAATAATCAGAGGAGCGTTTCCAGTATTGGTAAACTTAAAACGAGTTTCCTGAGGAGTACCTTGTGCGATGGTTCCAAAATCATACTCTGAGGATTCGAAAGACATCACGGGAAGATTTTTCTGGGCCGCATCCCTTGTTGAAGCATTGTCTACATTATCAGCTACAATTTTGCTGGAAGCCTTGTCCTTGCATGAAATTCCAACAAGAGCCACTACCATAATCAAACTGAAAATTGTTGTTATTCTTTTCATTCTTAAGATTTTGTTTTTTCAAAAATAATCAAATAAAAAATTATTGAAGGCCCCTACCCATTTTTTGCAATCGACCATCACTTTTATATTCCTTCGCCAATTTATCCAACACCCCGTTAATAAAAATACTACTCTTGGGCGTGGAATACTCTTTGGCTATCTCTAGATACTCATTCAATGTAACCTTTTCTGGAATGGATGGGAAATTCAGAAGCTCGCAAATGGCCATCTTTAAGATAATGGAATCAATTTCGGCAATTCGGTCATTATCCCAGTTAGGTGTTTTTCCCTCAATTTCCTTTTCCCATTTGGTATTGTTCAAAAGCGTTTTAGTGAGTAATTTCTTAGCAAAGTCCATGTCTTTATCGTCTTTTAAGAGGCGGGGAAGAAAATAACTTTCATTGACTCCAGCTTCTGCTTTTTTCAGACGCTTTAAAAGGAAGGTGTTCACAATAGGGAAATCATCAATCCAGGTCAGTTGGTCATCCTCGAAATACTCATAGATTTTTTCATTGGGCGCTATAACATTCTTGAACAAATCCAAAACCAACTGCTTATCTTCCTCATAGCTGTTTTTACCGCTGGTCATATAAGAAGTATAATAGGAACTCGCCAAAACCTCTTTGTGGATGATTTTTACATAATCCTCATTTAGGTACCAGTTATTGAGCTTTCTTTTGGAAGTATATTCTTTTAAAAGGGAGTTTTGTACAATCTGGACCAAAAGCTGATTTTTCACAAACTTTTCAGGATTTGGATAGCTGTCTTCCTCTGTGGCCAAGTATTTCTTCGAAGCGTGTTCAAGATGCTTTTCAGCGAGCGCATGTAGCTCTTTAATAAGGCTTAGCATCAAAATGTAAAGCACGTACATATTGTCTATGCTCATTTTCAGGAATTTTTCCTGTTTCTCCAAAGATTCGTCTTTGGATTGAATCAATGCATAAATACATTGCATCACTTTTACGCGGATATGCCTTCGTGTTAGCATTTAAAAGAACTTTAAAATCATTTATTGACTTTCACTGCGCAAAAATAATCTTATATTTTAATCTCCCGCACCGAACTCCCTTTCTTATCAGTTTTATAACATTCATTTCGTAATTGATCATCTATATTTGCTCCGCCATCACAAAAACATAGACTCTCTTTTCCTCATATGAAGGAACTAAAGCACTTAAACAAGTATTTTAAAAAGTATCGGCTTAAACTATTACTCGGGATAGTCATTACCATTATTGCCCGGTTGTTTTCCTTGGTTGTTCCAAACTATGTGAATCAATCGATTGGGGTCATTGAAGACTATATGGGGAACACTATTGCTTTGTCCGAGGCAAAATCAACCCTCTTTCAATACATTTTGATCATAGTTGGAACCGCTTTGCTATCGGCTTTGTTTACTTTTTTAATGCGGCAGACCATTATCAACGTATCCCGTTACATTGAATACGATTTGAAAAATGAGGTGTTTGACCATTATCAAATCTTAACGCTGGACTTTTATAAAAAGAATCGGATTGGGGATTTGATGAATCGTATCAGTGAGGATATAAATCAAGTTCGTTTATACGCAGGTCCAGTGATTATGTACGGTATGAACACGGTAACCATTTTTATATGTGTTATTACCATTATGTTCATCAAAGCACCTGCTTTGGCCGCCTACACCCTTATCCCACTCCCTGTTTTATCCATTTTGATTTACCAAATCAGTAAAATCATTCATTTGCGAAGTACTAAAGTTCAAGAGTTCCTGTCCTCGCTGTCAACTTTTGCCCAAGAGTCCTTTTCTGGAGTGGCCGTTATTAAGGCTTACGGCATTGAGCCTCGAATTAACGAGGAATTACAGGGGTTAGCTATAGAAGGCAAGGACACTAGTATGGATTTGGCCAAGGTGAATGCATGGTTTTTCCCTTTGATGATATTGCTCATCGGAATCAGCAATATTATCGTCATTTATTTTGGAGGACAAATGTACATTGATGGTAAAATAGCCTCATTTGGACTTATTGCTGAATTCATTTTGTATGTGAACATGCTTACATGGCCTGTAGCTGTAGTGGGTTGGCTTACTTCTATCGTGCAAAGAGCTGAAGCTTCCCAAAAACGTATCAACGAGTTCTTACAAGTGCAACCGGAAATCACAAATAATGTGATTGAAGATACTCCAATTACCGGGAATATTGAATTCAAAAATGTGACCTTTACTTACGACGATACTGAGATAACTGCGCTGAATAAGGTTTCCTTTTCGATTAAAGCAGGACAGACCGTAGCCATTTTAGGGAAAACGGGTTCTGGAAAATCCACCATATTGGATTTGGTGGCACGTCTTTATGATACCACAAGTGGGGAGATATTGATTGATGGCAAAACCATCACTTCTTTAAATCTAAATGATTTAAGAAAGGCTATCGGTGCTGTTCCCCAAGATGCATTTCTTTTTTCGGATACGATTGAAAACAATATTCGATTCGGGAATGAAGAAGCGACATTTGATGAAATTGTGAACGTAGCCCAAAAAGCTGTAGTTCATGATAATATTGAAGGCTTCACACAGAAATATGACACCATTCTAGGCGAGAGAGGCATTACCTTGAGTGGAGGACAGAAACAGCGGGTATCAATAGCCCGTGCCTTGTTGAAAGACCCCAAAATCTATTTGTTTGATGACTGTCTTTCCGCCGTGGACACCGAAACAGAGGAAGAAATTCTTAACAATTTGAAACAGGCTTCAAAGGATAAAACGACCTTACTAGTAAGCCATAGAGTATCTTCTGCAAAAAATGCAGACCACATTATCATTTTGGATAAAGGTGAAATCATCCAAGAAGGTACTCATGAAGAATTGAACAACATAGAAGGCTACTACAAGGAACTATACCAGACCCAACTTACAGAGAAAGAATAGGAAAAAAGTTGCTGAATTAGCATTTTTTTTACATTTTTGGTAGAATTATTCGCCAAAGCGCTAAACACATACCTTTACTTTATGAGTGATAAAGAAATTATGGACCAGGAGGAAATATACTCCAAGGTTCTACGGGCAGGAAGGAGAACTTACTTTTTTGATGTCAGAAGTACTAAAGCCGGTGATTATTATTTGACCATAACCGAGAGCAAGAAATTTACCCATGATGACGGGTCTTTCCACTACAAAAAGCATAAAATTTATCTTTATAAAGAGGATTTTACCGCTTTCAAGGAAATTATGGAAGAAATGATGGATTACATCATTGATGAAAAAGGTCTTGAAGTAATCTCCGAGAGACATAAAAAGGATTACAAGAAGGAGGACAATAACATTGAGAGCAATGGAGCGGCATCTGGTAATTTTACAGATGTTGATTTTGATGATATTTAACCAATCCTTAAAAAAACTTTAAAAACGACCTGCAAAACAGGTCGTTTTTTATTTTTAAGCTTCACCTTTTTAAAAGGATTGTAATAGAATACGTTTGCGCTCAACGATTGTTTAACATCTCAAATAATATAAAACATGGCAAGAACACCAAGCAATATGTTAGCTTTAGGAACGGTAGCCCCCTCATTTGAGCTTCAGGATACCATAACGGACACCCAAGTTTCATTAGAATCGGCAAAAGGAGAAAAAGGAACTGTAGTCATGTTTATCTGCAATCATTGTCCATTTGTAATCCATGTAAATCCGGAAATCTCAAGTTTGGGATTGGAATATCAAAAAAAGGGAATTCGGTTTATTGCCATTTCCAGTAACGATGTGGAAAACTATCCTCAGGATGCTCCAGATTTAATGAAAGTAAAGGCAAAGGAAGAAGGATACTCCTTCCCTTATTTGTATGATAAGACCCAAGAAGTAGCCCAAGCCTACGATGCAGCCTGCACACCTGATTTTTATCTTTTTGATGGGTCTTTACAACTGGTATACCGAGGGCAACTGGATGATTCGAGACCAGGAAATGGACTTCCTGTTACTGGAAGGGACCTAAGAAAAGCCATGGACGATTTGCTACAGGGTAATCCCATTGACGAACTTCAGAAACCAAGTATAGGTTGTAATATCAAATGGTTCAGTAATTAAATTGGCGTCAAGGCAAATGAAATTCAGTTTAGCCGAGAGTATCGAAATATTGACCAAAACACCTCTGGTCATTTCTAATCTATTGCAGGGGCTATCTGAGTCTTGGGTCAAAACCAACGAAGGGGAAGACACATGGAGTCCGTACGATGTAGTAGGACATTTGATACATGGCGAGAAGACCGATTGGATTCCACGTGCCAAGGTTATTTTGAGTCAAAATGAAGATAAAACATTTGAATCTTTTGACAGATTTGCCCAATTCCAGGAGAGTCTTGGTAAAAGCCTGGAGCAGTTGTTAAAGGAGTTTTCTGATTTAAGGTCAGAAAATATACAAACGCTAAAGGCTATGAACATCAATCCTGAAATGTTGAACGAACAAGGTATCCATCCCGAGTTCGGTCCTGTTACCCTCAAACAGCTCTTAGCAACTTGGGTAGTTCATGATTTAGGACATATCCATCAAATAACCCGAGTAATGGCCAGGAACTATAAAACCGAGGTAGGTCCCTGGACCAGATACCTTTCTGTTCTTCAAGACAAAAAGTAGCCAAACACTTAATGAACAATAGCAAATGAAGATAGACCCTAAACAGGCTTTGGAAAAATTGGCCTCACAAGATTCTCCATTTATCAACTTATTCAAACATGGAACGCTTGCTGTAGAAGTTTACAAGCCTGAAAAGGTAGACCTTCAGCAACCTCATACCCGAGACGAGGTCTATGTTGTTATTTCAGGAAAAGGTGAGTTTTTAAACGGAGATGAGCGCTGTTCTTTTGCTCCTGGCGATTTTTTGTTTGTTCCTGCTGGGGTGGAACATCGATTTGAGAATTTCACTGAGGATTTTGCTACTTGGGTCCTGTTTTATGGGCCAGAAGGGGGAGAAACTCCATAGTTCATGCTGCACCTACAATCTCTCACTCCAGATTTGGTCAGTATCTACATAACTACTGGCGTTACATCCTACAAGCAACACTATTTGCACTTATGGGAGAATCGAAATCCGACTCCTTACCTTTCTACCAGTTTTACTCCAGAAATCTTAAATCAGGAATTGGCCGATAACAATATTGAGAACTACTTGGTAAAAGCAGATGAAACCACCATAGGTATTGTTAAAATCATAAAGGACCAAGCGTTGGACGAATTTGATGCCGGTGTCTCATTATTGGTTCAAAAGATATATTTACTAAAGGAATATTCTGGGATGGGATATGGCCAACAATTAATTTCGCTCTTGACAATCTACGCTATAAAGCTTGAAAAAAGAATACTCTGGCTGGATACGATGCAAAAGGGTAATGCGCTTCAGTTTTATTTAAAAAACGGATTCACCATTCACAAAGCATCAAGACTCGAATTACCCTCTGCCGTTGAGGAAGAAAGACCGATGTGGGTTTTGATTAAGACTCTTTAATTACCATCCTTCCCTATCAATCAAATTCTGTAGATGCGCAAAATGATGATTACTGTGCCAGGCGTATCGACCAATATTCTCCGCCAATGTACTTTGCACATTTCCTTCGGGATGTCTAAAAGTTCTTTTCAGCTGTTCTTTGTTCAACCCTTTTAAAAGGTACACCAATTTAGCATGAACTGCCTTCAAATGATTTAAGGACATTTGGACCGGAGCAGAATTGGCATCAAAAAGTTTAGACCATTCTTTTTCCAAATAAGGCTTGATAACAGGATTGTCTTCCGTTAGCCCCCATTTAAAACGAATGTAACTATGGTGATGACTATCCGAAATATGATGAATCAATTGCCTTACTGTCCACCCTTCCGGTCTATATGGGGTATCTAATTGCTCTTCCGAAAAACCAGAAATGGCATTTTCAAGACGTTCCGGTAACTCCTCCAGCACAGCAATCCATTTTTTTAAATGCTCATCTGTTATTGACGCGGGCACTTCATATTTTCCAATCGGGTACCGCAGTTGTTCCAAATGTTCTTTTTCCATGTTTTAAAAGTACTAAACATTCACGGATAAAAGTGGGTTTTGGGTAGGTACGGATTACCTAGGTATCGGAAAACTTTAATACACTTTTAACTGCTCAAAAATCAGCATGAAATCTCATCCCGTAACTTTGTAAAAGTTTAGTTTAAATCAATAAAAAAACAAATATTATGGCTACTATTCGATTGGGAGATACTGCTCCTGATTTTACTATTGAAACCTCTCAGGGAATACTGAATTTTTATGATTATCTAGGTGATGGATGGGGTATTCTTTTTTCCCATCCTGCAGATTTTACTCCTGTCTGCACCACGGAATTGGGAACCGCGGCAAAATTCAAAGCTGAGTTTGACAATCGAAATGTGAAGATGATAGCGCTAAGCGTGGATGGAGTCGAATCCCACAACGAATGGATACAAGATATCAACGAGACACAAAATACTACTGTTAATTTTCCAATAATTGCGGATGTGGACCGAAAAGTTTCGGATATGTATGATATGATTCACCCTAATGCAAATGACACCTTAACGGTCCGTTCTGTTTTTATTATAGCTCCAGATAAAACGGTCAAACTTATTCTGACCTATCCAGCTTCAACAGGTCGTAATTTTTATGAATTACTGCGTGTTATTGATTCACTTCAATTGACAGCATATCATAAAGTGGCCACTCCGGCCAACTGGGAACATGGAGATAAAGTAGTGGTAAGTCCTGCAATACCTACGGAAGAAGCAAAAGAAATGTTTTCTGCTGGGGTTGATGAAGTAAGACCCTATCTACGTCTAACTCCGGACCCAACGGTATAATCCATTTAAAACAAGCAAAAAAAAGCTCCCTGTTCTAGGGAGCTTTTTTTGTTTAATGTTAAGTATACGTAAAGAAATTGATTTTTTTTCTTACAAACGCAACCTCTTCTACTTTCCATATCTAAACTATAGACAAACGCAACAATAACCTCTAAATCGACAACACATATGAAGACTTTCTTCGGAATACTTCTGATACTCTTACTCATAAACGTTGCACTGCTCATAGTAAGCGTCAACCGTGCTAGCAAGTGACCCCCTCATGGGGATTGGTTTCTAAAAAACTAAATATCAATTAGGTGTGAGCAATAAGTAGGGTTTAATGCCGTTCAGTTGTTATATAGATAAAGCAGCAGACCCCTTTTTATTAACAAACACGCCATGCAAACTTTTTTTACAGTATTACTATTTTTACTTATCATTAATGCTTGCCTACTTTTGGTAAGTGTTAATAGATCTAAATAAAAAAAAGCTCCTGAATGGAGCTTTTCTTTTTCATGGTGTTTTTCTTCTCAAGAAAATTGGACCTATTTCACGTCCATAAGTTCCACATCAAAAATTAGTGTAGCGTCAGGAGGAATTACTCCACCTGCTCCAGCGCTGCCATAAGCTAAATGGGAAGGAATTACAAACCTAGCCTTGTCACCTACTCTTAAAAGACCTATTCCTTCATCCCAACCAGAAATTACCTGTCCTATTCCCAAGGAGAAATCAATAGGTTGGTTACGGCTGTACGACGAATCAAATACTTGGCCATTGGATAGGCTACCCTCGTAGTGTACGGAAACCGTTTTTCCTTTTTGTGCTTCTACTCCACTTCCTTTTTGAATGATTTGATATCTCAGTCCACTTTCCGTTTTTTGGAATCCAGCTGCCAATTTTTCCATTTCAGCCTCCGCTTGTGCTTTGGCCTCCGCAATCCTTTTTTCTCGAGCTCCCTCAAAAACACGAAAAGCCTCGATAGCATTCCAGTTTTCTGCTTCTGAACCTACACGAACAATCTCTAAAGAGTCAATGGAATCGCCTTGAGCTATGGCATCCACAACTTCCTGACCCGATTCCACGCGTCCGAAGACGGTATGTTTGTTGTCCAACCATGGCGTTGGTCCATGGGTAATGAAGAATTGACTTCCATTTGTTCCCGGCCCTGCATTTGCCATGGAAAGTATACCAGGAGCATCATGCTTTAATTCTGGATGGAATTCATCATCGAATTTATATCCAGGGTCACCTGTTCCTGTACCCTGAGGACATCCCCCTTGAATCATAAAGTCAGCAATGACTCTATGAAATTTGAGCCCATCATAATAGGGTTTTCCCTGAGGTTTGGCCGTATTTTCCATCTGACCTTCTGCCAAGGCTACAAAATTACCGACGGTTCCAGGAGTTTTATCATGGGTTAGTTTTACCAAAATCTCTCCTTTACCAGTATTGAACTTGGCATAAATTCCTTCTTGCATATCTATATCTCTTAACGATTTTTATTTTGTTTACTCAATTTATTAAAGGCTGCAAAGATACGTGTTTTTATAGGTTTCAACGTCTAAATGACATCTTGAAAAAATTGATAGCCAGCCTATTATTTGGTACAGAAGCCCTACCTTTTGTATTTCAATATTTATTCTGATTCAAAAAGTTATTCTAAAAAGAACACAAAATGGAACAGCGATTAACCATAATAACACTGGGTGTTTCAGATTTAGAGAAATCAACACGCTTCTATGAAAATCAATTTGGTTGGGTAAAATCAGCATCCAGTAACGAACACATTTCGTTTTTTACCTTGAATGGCATATTGTTTTCATTATATGAGAAAAATGCATTAGCCCAAGATGCCGATGTAGATGCTAAGGCTAGTGGGTTCAAAGGATTTACTTTGGCCCACAACACACGCTCTGAGAATGAAGTCGATTCTATTATCGAAGGTCTTAGAAAAAAAGGAGTAGAAATTGTCAAGGAACCCCAAAAAGTACATTGGGGTGGATATAGCGGTTATGTGTCAGATTTGGATGGAAATCTTTGGGAAATAGCCTTTAATCCTTTCCTAAAACTTGACGAAAAAGGTGATGTATTGGAATAAAACAAGTTAACCTTGCTACCTTATGTATAAAAAAGGATTTACTACCCTTTAATCTTTTTAGTGACCGTAGGCCCATATTTGTCCATCAAATACACTAGACTGGCCATAGTGGCAGCGCCCAATTCCAACTCTCGTTTGTTAACATGCTCAAAGGTGTCATTTTCTGCATGATGGTGGTCAAAATACCGTTGTGAATCGGGTCTTAACCCTGCCAAAACAATGCCTTCATCCTTCAAAGGGTTTATATCTGCACCACTTCCTCCCTTAACGAACATGTGTATCAAATAAGGTTCAAAAAGTTCTCTCCAACCTAAAACCTGTTCAAAATCTTCTTCGGAACAATCAAAAGAAAAACCTCTTGGTGTAAATCCCCCAGCATCACTTTCCAACGCGAAAACATGTTTTTCATTTTTTCGCTGAGCTACCTCAGCGTATTTTCTTCCTCCTCGCAATCCATTTTCTTCATTCATAAAAAGCACAGCACGTAAGGTTCTTTTGGGCCTGTAACCGGAGTTTTTTAATAAGCGAAGCACCTCCATACTTTGCACACAACCAGCACCATCGTCATGTGAACCATCTCCTAAATCCCATGAATCCAAATGTCCGCCAACGACCATTACTTCATTTGGGAATTCAGAACCTCTAATTTCTCCAATAACGTTATAGGATTCCACATCAGGAAGTTGCTTACAACTTTGTTTAAAATAGAATTTGATTTCAGGATTCAAGGCCAAAGTTGTACTTAGCAGTTCGGCACCTTTTGTGCTTATGGCCGCTGCAGGAATTCTATTACGGATGGGTGTATCCCCATAGCTCATGGAACCCGTATGAGGGAAATCGTCCAAACGGAGGTTTACAGACCGCACAATAACCCCAAGTGCTCCATATTTACCAGCTTCAGCAGCACCAGAATATCGCTGGTCTACACATCCGGAATAGGCTTCAAACGTATTTATCTGAGTTGGGTCCATCGGTCTGTTGAAAAAAACTATTTTCCCTTCTATTTTCTCCTTGCCCATCTTATCCAAATCCTCTATTCCTTGCACCTCAATCACATTGGCTTTAATGCCGATATCCGGAGTTGCCACAGACCCGCCCAAGGCACAGATTGGAACATTGGTAGTTAATCCAGGGGTAGTTTCAATATAGGCAAATTCCGGTGTCCCCCTAACCCATTTTGGCACCATCACAGGTTGTAACCAAACTCGGTCAAGACCTAGTGAATCCAGCTGATTTTTGGTGTATTCTACTGCTTGTTGGGCTTCAACCGAACCGGATAAACGACCTCCAATCTGGTTGGAGAGATAGTTTAACCAATCGTATGCTTTGCCTTTGGTCAAGGCCGCATCATAAATAGCTTTAAATTGTTTTTCATCCTCAGTCTGCGCGAAGGCAAAAGCACCCAATAACAAGCATAGAAGTACTAATTTTTTCATTTACTCTCCTTTTCCAATTCTTGTTTAAAGAACTCTAAGTTAGCCTTTATTTCATCCTCCAACTCCGGTTCTTCAATATCTTTAAACTTTTTTAACGCTTCCAGCAAAATGGATGCTACAATGACTCTTGCCGCTTTCTTATTATCAGCAGGAACAATGTACCAGGGCGCATGAGGTTTTGAAGTTTTGTTGATGGCTTCTTGGTAACAACTTTGATAGGTATCCCAAAGTTTTCTTTCCTTTAGGTCACCTGGAGAGAACTTCCAATTTTTCTCTTTTAGGCGTAACCGTCTTAAAAGCCTTTGCCGTTGTTCTTCTTTAGACAAGTGAAGGAAAAACTTAAAAATGAGTGTTCCATTTTCAGCTACATGCTTTTCAAAATCATTGATTTGACGATATCGTTTCTCCCAAAACCCAGAATTGATGTCATCAACGGAGTCCACACCCGGGATGTTTTCTGAAAGGATATAGTTTGGGTGTACTTTGGTTACCAGAACATTTTCATAATGTGTCCTGTTAAAAACACTGAATTTTCCCCTTTCTGGAAGGGCGATATAATGTCTCCATAGATAGTCATGCTTTAGTTCCAAATCCGTTGGAACCTTAAAACTATGTACCTCCACGCCCCTTACATTGAAATCCTTAAAAACCTCACGAATAAGACTATCCTTACCCGCGGTATCCATTCCTTGTAAACAAATTAAGACGCCATACTTTCCATGGGCATAGAGCGTATCCTGAAACTCACCCAATTCTTTTCGAACGTCTTTTAAATCGTTTTTAAGTTCCTTATCGGATTTTCCAAAATTTTCCAAGGTGTTTACTTGGGTAAGGTCTTTTTTGCCTTCTACTTTGTAAGCCTCTGATTTGATGTATTTCATAAAATGAATATACTGTTTTTTATGTATTTCCTTTCCGTAACTAAATGTAGTTCATCGATAGGGACTACGTTTGGTAGTTTTACTCTGTGTTTCATCGATTTTATACAATTCCAACAGGTTTCTGGCGTAATTTAGAAGATAAACCAAACGTGTAGTCCCAAATCTGCCGTTATGAAATCTAGGAAAACGAAACTTTTTACCTTTTTTATCCTTGGTATAGCAGGCCTTTTTTCAATGGCTTCGTTTAAGGCTACCAATGCCTGCGAATACGCCAACTCCAATATGGAGTACATAAAGGACCAAACCGAAACGGCGATTTCCGCAACAGAACTTCAAATTGCAAAGTACTACGCATACAAAGCCATTAATGGCATAGAAAAAACCCGTTCCAATTTTGATGCTTGTGGTTGTCAGGAGGCGATAACTAGCCTTGACAATGTTCTTAATCATTTAAAGGAGGCTACTAAGGCCGATACCCATTCTACTTCAAAGCACGCTTTGGAAAAAGCCTTAAGAAATACTCAAAAAGGGATAAAAGAGCTTCAAGATTTTGGTTTGAGTGTCAACGATGTTTACGGGGATAATATGTTGGTGCTGAACACTAAAGAAGTATTAGATGCTCAAGGTGGTATCCTTTTGCCAGAGAATAAATTACTCGAGCAACAAATCCATAATGGACTCAAGGACTTTGAAATTTCCATAGCCAATATCGTGAATCAGTTGGAATGCGATGAAGCCAGAAAATTTATCAAAAAAACCTACGATAATGCGAGCATCACTTTATTGAATACAGATTTGACAAAACCTAAGAAAATATATCATCAAAGGGTAAAAACGATTACCAAAAATGCTTTGGCACAGCTTGAGGATTGCAAGTAGTTATTTGCTAGCAAACAGCTTCACATCTTCTTCGGACACTTCTTGGCCTCCCAAAATAATCAAGCGTTCCACTACGTTTCGGAGCTCTCTTACATTTCCGGTCCAATCATATCCTTTTAAAAGTTCAATGGCCTTTTTGGAAAATCCCTTCGCCGCAGTGCCCTGCTCCTCCGCTATTTTTTTTGCAAAGTGTGCTATAAGTATGGCAATGTCATCACGTCTATCATTCAACGCTGGGACTTTTATCAAAATTACAGCCAGTCGATGATACAGATCCTCCCTAAAGTTTCCTTCAGAAATTTCTTTCTTTAAGTCTTTATTCGTTGCTGCTAGCACACGAACGTCTACCTTGATGTCTTTATCCGTACCAACCCTTGAAATCTTATTCTCCTGCAACGCCCGTAGTACTTTGGCCTGTGCGCTAAGGCTCATATCCCCAATTTCATCCAAAAAAATTGTGCCTTTGTTGGCTGCTTCAAATTTTCCAGCCCTATCTTTTACCGCGGAAGTAAACGCACCTTTAACATGTCCAAAAAGTTCGCTTTCTATCAGTTCCGATGGGATTGCAGCGCAGTTTACTTCAATAAAAGGAGAAGAGGAACGCGCACTTTTTTGATGTAACCAATGTGCTACCAATTCCTTTCCAGTTCCATTGGGACCTGTAATCAACACCCTGGCATCCGTAGGGGCCACTTTTTCTATCATATCTTTGATAGCCCCTATTTCCTTGCTCTCTCCAATCATTTCGTAATTCTTGGAGACTTTTTTCTTGAGAATTTTATTTTCTACTACCAATTCTTTTCTGTCCAAGGCATTGCGTACCGTGGTCAGAAGTCTATTCAGGTCTGGTGGTTTGGAGATATAATCGAATGCTCCTAAACGCATGGTGTTCACAGCGGTATCTAAATCGCCATGTCCAGATATCATAATAAAAGGGATTTCAGGCTTCATTTGCCTCGCGGCTTCTAAGACTTCCACTCCATCCATCTTGGGCATTTTTATGTCACACAATACCAAATCAAAGTCTTCTTTTTTAATAATCTCCATCCCTTTTAACCCATCTTCTGCTTCAAAAACTTGATAGGCATCGTTCTCTTCACTCAATATTTTTATCAAAACCCGCCGTATAGCCGATTCGTCTTCTATCACCAATATTCTGGACATAATTCTTTGTTTAAAAGATTCCTATTTTGAAACCTGTTCTAATATAAAAATTTGCTTCATCATTCAACAAAAAAACGGCGCTTCTATCATCGTTTCTTAGCTCACCTACCTGTTCGATGGAACGACCAACCAAGGCGAACAACGAAGTACGTTTTGTAATGTGATATTGATATCCAAAAGCTCCTACTAAGGCAGAAAGTGAAATCTTGGAACCTGTCTGATTGTCGGGTAAAGCGATATCATTTTGGACATTTATGAAATACCCATCCAGAAGCATCGTAAACCCAAACGTATGTTTTTTTGAGGGGTGAAATTCAAATCTTGAACGTGGAATACCTAAAGTATAGGACCACTTAGGATGGAACCTGCGATAATAACTAACCAATGGAAGTGGAAACGGCAAACCCGTGGTGCTATTAAAGGACAGACCTAAAACCAGTCGAAAGGGCCTGTCTGCACTCATATTTTCCTTCCACAATGTGGCTGTAGCATTTATAAAAAAGTCATCGGTTTGGGCCCCATTGGTAAAATTGGAAGCCAACCTTGGGGTAAAAATGCCTACAAAATTCCAGTTTTCATTCCACTTTGTAATAAAACCCAGATTTAAATCCACAACGTGAAATCGATTCAATTCACTTTGATCAAAAGGAAAGTTTTGAGAATAGCCAACATCAAACCGATTATATTCCAGACCCGTGACCAAATAATCTTTCTTCTCATTCAGTTTTATAGGAAGATTAAACAAAAACTTATACCGTTGGGTTTTAATTCCCGTATCATTTTCAGGAATATTTAGATACTCCACACGTAAAATATCGGTACTCTGCCCAAAAGAGACATGCGACAGTAGGAATACCACAAAGCTTAAAACACCTAAAAGCGTTTTATGGGTTTCCTGAATTTGTATTGTCTTGAGGTTTCTGATGTTGAAATATATGGATATCCCTTTGAGGGAAAGGGATGGTTACATTATTCTCTTTGAATTTTCTGTTGATGCTGTATCTAATATCACTCTTAATACGAGGGTCCACAAAGCTATCGTTGATAAAATAGTTGATGGAAAACATAAGGGCTGAATCCCCGAAATCATTAAATAATACAAACGGTAACGGTTTTTTCAATACTTTCTTGTGCTCCTTCACTGATTCCTCCAGCAGTCGTGTTACTAATTCCACATCGCTCCCATAAGCTACTCCCACATGAACGCTTTCACGCGTAGTCCTATGGTTTTGGGTATAATTGAAAACAATATCACTGATGAACTTATGATTTGGAATAACCACTACTTTATCATCGCGGGTCAAGGCCCTTGTGGTTCTCAACTTAATTTCAAAAACCTTGCCTACCTTTCCATTGACTTCCACAATATCCCCAACCTGAAGGGATTTGTCCAATATGATAAAAATACCTCCTAGGATATCCTTAAAAAATTCTTGGAGCGCCAACCCCAATCCTACGAACAAGGCAGCAGAAGCAGTAATTATCAAAGTGATGTCAATCCCGGCGCCGCTAAGGGTAAGAAGGACTACAATGAGATAGATAACATAGTTAACGAACTTGAAGACACTTGTGAATTTTTGTTTGTCCTCAGGTTCCATTTTACGGGTAACCAGATACCGAGACCATTTTAAAACCAGTTTAGCAGCTATAATGGAAACTGTTAGTAATAACAAGAGACCCAAAGTAAGATGGATGGATTTCTCCCCTTCACCAATATGAATTCCCCAATTGAGAAACTCTTTTATAGAGCCCCAAATATCTTCTTTAATGATTTCCTTTATTTCTTCAGTACTGTCTTGCATGGTTTACTAGTACTTTAACCATTTGAATAATTCCTTATAAGTCGGTCGCTTACCGTACATTAAGATACCTACCCTATAAATCTTGGATGCCAACCAAACTATACCTAAAAAAGCTCCAATCAACAAGGTTATGGAAAGCAATAATTGCCACAAGGGAACACCTCCTTCACCAATACCTCCAGGAAGTCGCATGAGCATGACTATGGGCGAAGTTAAGGGAAACAACGAAAACCCAACAGCTATAGGACCATGGGGATTGCTGAAAACTGAGAAAAAGCCGACATAGATCGCCAACATTAAAGGTAAAATGATGGGGAAAATAAACTGTTGTGTATCCGTTTCATTATCCACGGCTGCCCCAATGGCAGCGTAAATAGAGCTGTAAATAAGATAGCCAAGAACAAAATAGATTAAAAACGAACCTATAAGAAGGCCCCAGGGAATATTTATGATTTCCCTGGCGTATAAGAGCATATCACCATCAAGACCCGAAGTTTGTAATTCGGTAACGGTGTTCATTCCTGAGGCTGGTAAAGCACTTTCGGCGGTTAATACAGACAAATCCACCCCCAAAATCAATACGGATAAAAATAATAAAGCAGAGGCAGATATAATCCAAATAAGAAATTGGGTCAATCCCGCCAACGAGGTTCCCACAATCTTACCCAACATGAGCTGAAAAGGTTTTACCGACGAAATAATGACCTCAATAATTCGGCTTGTCTTTTCTTCAATTACACTTCGCATTACAAACCCGCCATATATAATTATAAACATCATGATAGCATACCCAAATGCACCTCCGATGAACGCCTTGATTTCTGTAATTCCCTTTATACTTTTCTGTCCATCAAAAGTGGCCAGATTCATTACAAAAGGTTTCTCAATTCCTTTAAATTCATTTGTAGAGACTCCTAATTTTTCAAGACGTTTTTGTCGCAGATTTTTTTGAAAAACGCGTTCCAATCCCTCCGTTATTGTTGTGTTTGGATTTTCCTTGGTAAAGAAATAGGTTTCTTTTGCTACCTCTTCCATGGAATTTCCTTTAGGAATATGTAGCAACCCAAAGTAACCTAAAGCCATCGTGGAGTCTTTTGCTTTTGAAAGTGAAACATCCTTAAATTGGACGTAAGTAGTACCCTCGGTAGGTTTAAAATCTTGAATGAAAAATGAACTTTCATTTAACACGGAAACCACTCGTTTTTCGCTATCATTTATTTTGGTGAGGTACACAATTAAAAGAATCATACCCACGATTAGAATTGGGCTCAAAATCGTCATAATAATGAATGACTTATTTCGGACCTTGGCCAAATACTCCCGTTTTACTATCAATCCAAGTTTATCCATGCTATTCTTTCCCGTTAACCGTTCTGATAAAAATATCATTCGCGGATGGAATAACCTCCTCGAACTTGCTCACATTCCCATACTTTGAAATCTCAGCCAAAAACGCCTTGGTATCCTTAGACGGAAGCTTCACCGACATGGCGTAACTATTACTTTCCAAATCGTGATTGGAAGACAGCACATTAAACTTTTTTTCCCACTCGTGCAACGACCCATTTTTGGTATTTTCCAAACCAATCAATACATTAAAAACATTGTTTTTATAGGCATTCTTAATTTCTGATAACTTCCCATCCAATATTTTCTCCGATTTGTGAATCAAGGCGATGTACTCACATAATTCTTCAACGGACTCCATACGATGTGTAGAAAAAATAATTGAAGTACCTTCTTCTTTCAGTCTTAGAATCTCGTCCTTTATAATATTTGCATTGATTGGGTCAAAACCGCTAAAAGGCTCGTCGAATATGAGTAGTTTAGGTTTGTGCAACACGGTTACTATAAACTGGATTTTTTGAGCCATTCCTTTAGAAAGTTCTTGGATTTTTTTGTCCCACCATTCACCAATTTCAAAGCGCTCAAACCACTCTTTCAATCTTCTTTTTGCCTCAGAACGTGAAAGTCCTTTTAATTGGGCAAGGTACAGAGCTTGCTCCCCTACCTTCATACTTTTGTAGAGTCCTCTTTCTTCAGGCAAATATCCAATCAGTGCAATATGTTCCGGTGCGAGAGGATTTCCATCAAAAACCAACTGTCCCGTATCTGGATAAATAATCTGATTTATGATACGGATAAAGGTGGTTTTGCCCGCGCCATTAGGACCTAACAGACCATAAATTTTATTTTCCGGGATTTCTAAGGATATGTTGCTCAACGCTTTAAAGTCTCCGTAGGATTTTGAGACATTTTGGGCAACTAAAATGTGATGCATCCAAACAATTTTTCCAAAGATATGTATTTGTATATAAAGAAGGTAAGGCCCAAAAAACAAAACCCACCCTTAAAAAAATTCAAGGATGGGAAAAAAATTGCTATGAAAAAGAAAATTAGATATTGGTTTCCCAACATCAGATTCAAATATACGTTTTTTATTTGAACGGAAAACTTTTAATCGCTATGAGAAC
>JBCDAX010000034.1:0-36432 GCA_039184805.1 Bacteroidota bacterium
AACCTAACTACAGATGAAATTTATCAAAATTGCGTATTGGCTGTCTACAGCTTTGTTGACAGCTATCATGTGTTTTTCTGCGTACAATTACTTTTTCAACAACGAAATGATTCGTGGCTTTTTTGAAGCTATGGGCTATCCTACCTATTTGATTTACCCCATGGCGATAGCCAAACTTTTAGGCCTTCTTGCTGTTTGGGGGAATTTCTCCAAATGGCTCAGAGAATGGGCTTATGCCGGATTCTTTTTTAATTCCGTTTTGGCCTTTTTTGCACATGTAATGATTGGCGATGGGCAACAAATGGGAGCTTTTCTGGCCTTTATTTTTGTGCTGACCTCGTATTTTACAGCAAAAAAGGTAAGGCCTTAACTTTGGCCCATGGGAAAACTGTTTTTGGTTCCAACACCAATAGGAAATCTAGAAGATATCACTCTCAGGGCCATTAAGGTGTTGAAGGAAGTGGATTTGATTTTAGCAGAGGATACCCGCACAAGCGGTAAGCTTTTGAAGCACTTTGAAATTGACACCCCGTTACAGAGCCATCACATGCACAATGAGCACAAACAGTTGGATGCAATGATTCAAAAATTGAAAGGTGGCACTACATTGGCCTTGATTTCGGATGCAGGTACGCCTGCTATTTCCGATCCCGGTTTTTTGTTGACGCGTGCCTGCGTCCAAAACAATATTGAGGTGGAATGTCTGCCCGGCGCAACGGCTTTTGTTCCGGCCTTGGTTAATAGTGGTCTTCCCAACGACCGTTTTGTTTTTGAAGGATTTTTACCTATTAAGAAAGGAAGGCAGACCCGTTTAGAGGCTTTGGCCGAAGAAAAACGAACCTTGGTTTTTTACGAATCACCTCATAAGTTGATAAAAACCTTGACGCAGTTTGGTGAATATTTTGGAGCGGATAGACAAGTTTCAGTTTCCCGTGAATTGACCAAAATGTATGAAGAAACTATCCGAGGAACGGTATCTGAGGTTTTGGCACATTTTGAAACAAAACCTCCAAAAGGGGAATTTGTAATTGTAGTGCAGGGGAAATAAACAATGCAAGAACTTTTAGAAGAAATTAGAGGCTGTACTATTTGCAAGGCATACCTGCCCCTAGGACCAAGACCTATTCTGGCTAGCCATCCTGAATCCAAAATCTTGATTATTGGCCATGCGCCGGGAACCGTAGTGCACAAAACGGGTGTACCTTGGGATGACCAAAGTGGAAAGCAACTTCGAAGATGGATGGGAGTTTCAGATGAAGAATTCTATGACGAAACCCAAATTGCCCAAATGCCCATGGGGTTTTGCTATCCCGGAAAAGGAAAATCGGGCGATTTACCACCCCGACCGGAATGCGCTCCGCAATGGCATGGTATACTTCTGGAGCAAATGCCTAAGATTCAATTGACAATTTTGATAGGGCAATATTCGCAAAAACACTATTTGGGAGACAGACGGGAGAAGAACCTTACGGAAACGGTGCGAAACTTTAAAAACTATGCTCCAGACCATTTTGTGTTGCCCCACCCTTCCCCACGAAACAGATTTTGGCTAAGCAAGAACCCTTGGTTTGAAGAAGAGGTAATCCCAGAATTTCAAAAACAAATACACAAACACCTAAAGGCGTAAGTCGTCACTTCGAGTGCCCTCCTTCCAAAGTTTTGTTCGGAGGACATGGTATCGAGGAGTAATCGAAAGTTAAAACCGCCGTCACTTCGAGTGTTTCCGAAGTACTTTGTACGAAGGAAACGTATCGAGAAGTGGTTGAGACGTAAAACTTCCTTGTTTTCGATACCTACATCGACCGCAAGGCAGGCAGTTTTCTTTGATTTTGATTACGCTCGATCTGACAGAAATCCACTAGAACTAACGGAAGCTGAGTTTTCTCAATACATAACCGAAGCCCGCAACCGGCTAAACGTCTCAGGCTTCATGTTAAGGTAGGAAGCTAGGTATTTCTGTGGGATTACCTTCAATTCCTCCGGACATCGCTGCATAAAAGTGATATAGCGTTGTTCTG
Source organism: Bacteroidota bacterium (assembly GCA_039184805.1). Classification (GTDB taxonomy): domain Bacteria; phylum Bacteroidota; class Bacteroidia; order Flavobacteriales; family Flavobacteriaceae; genus Flagellimonas. The sequence goes on from JBCDAX010000034.1 coordinate 2,019, forward strand.
CTGACATGGTAAGTAACTCCGCTTCGCGATACAGGCGGCCAAAAAGTACCTCCTGGAAAAACAAGTGTCCCCACTTATGGAATTCAGGATGTACCTCAAAGAGTTTTTGATAGTCCGAAAGCCGAATGCCCAACAGCGTGGAAGGTTTCAGTGCTTCCAGAAAAGTAAAAGAAGCGGTTTGCGAAATAAAGGAATCAAAAACCCCAGACGGGCTTCCGGTATACGAAAACCCCAGCACCACTTTTTGTCCTTTTTCGTTGAGGATGTACAGCGCTTGCACCCCTTCCAACACGAAATAGAAATAATGTTCAATGGAACCTGCCTCGGTAATGATATCGTATTGGTTAAAACTCTTTTCAACCCACAGCAAGCGAAACCAAGATTCATCCAAGCCCTCAAAATTAACTTGTGGAAAAAAGGCTTTTAGTTTTAGGTAGGTGGCATCGTCCATAAGTGGGTCTTTCTCCAAAAATACTAATATGTGTTTTAGAGATTTTTAAAAAGTTGATTATCGTTTATCAGACCTCAGACCTCAGACCTCAGACCTCAGACCTCGGGGTATTGTCAATTTCTTCTAAAAACCCACCCATGTTAATCTGATACAATTTCCTTGTTTGGGAACACACTACTTTTGAGGTTTAAATCAATCAAATAATGAAAAAACATCAAGTATCCCTTTTAGTTTTATCCTTATTCCTTATTACAAGTTGTGCCCAAAAAAGCACTTCACAGCCTATTGAAGGGGAATGGATAGGGCATCTGTCCAACAAAAACAGTTTCAATTTTAAAGTGTCCTTGGAAAAGACGGGCGACAAAACCTTCAATCTCAACATAACCAATGGCGAAATGCTTCTGGAGAAAACTGTACAGTCATCCGAAGAAGATAACATCCACTTCAATCTGAATGAACAGTTGTTTTTTGATTTGCAATATGTCGAAGACCAACAAGCGCTAAAGGGATTCATAAAGTCCGGAAGGTTTCTGTACCGTATGCGTTTAGCCCAAACAGAAAGCAACAAATATGTGGGCGATTGGAACGCATTTATGATGGATAATGGCTTGCAGTCAGACGATATTATGCTGTACACAGAATTGACGGAAGACGAAAACCTAGTGGCCTATCCCTTTTTTGGTGACCAACGGTTTCGGGGGGCTTGGGCAGAAGGTTTTAAAAGGGAAGGTGACGCGCTTTTGTTCAAAGACGGGAACACAGGGCTTAATTTCAGGGCAAAACTGCTGGAAGGAACCCTTGACCTCGAAATTTTACTGACCGATGTTTTGATAACGAAGACCAGTTTGACCCATACCACGGAGGGTTGGGAATATTCTTCGGATGCAGTTGGCCAAACTGCAAGTACAAGTACCCCCGCTCAACTAAACGATGGTTGGGGCACGGCCCATGTCAAGGACTTTGAAATGGATACCCAGCAATTGGATAGGCTCATCCAAGATGTTCAGGCACAAAAACTGGTGAATACCCACAGCGTTTTGATTTCCAAGGAAAACAAGCTGGTATTTGAATCCTATTTTGATGGGCACAATGCCAACATTCCCCATGACCTGAGGTCGGCCTCAAAAAGTATTTCTTCGGCGGTCATTGGGATTGCCATTGATGAAGGGATTATCGAGAGTGTAGATGAAACCTTGTACAGCTTTATTCCAAAGGAATACCAGCACACCAAGGACGACCAAAAATCAAAGATTCGGATAAAGGACCTGCTCACCATGAGCTCCGGAATGGATGTGAACAACCTGGCCAGTGAGGACTACTATCAAAACCCGAGCAACCCCAACAGTTGGCTACAAACCGTTTTGGAAGCGCCCATGGTAAACGAACCGGGCACTTATTTCGATTATGGGTCTGCCAACCCGTTTTTGTTGGGCGTGTGTTTGAACGCACGTTTGGATAGGCCCATGGAGACCTATATGCACGAAAAACTGTTTGCTCCTTTGGGGATAACCAACTACATCAACCAGACGGATGACACGGAGCGTGTGCCTTATTTTGGCGGAGGGATGCTTTTGACCTCAAGGGACCTGCTCAAATTTGGGCAGCTGTTTTTGAACCAAGGCCAATGGAACGGAAAACAAATTATCTCTGCCGCTTGGGTAGCCGAATCCTTTGGTAAATACGGGCGATTGCAAGATACCCGAGACAAAAACGAATACGGTTATCTCTGGTGGCACGATACCTACGAGGTAAACGGAAAAGCCATAGCCGCCATTGAAGCCCGGGGCGCTGGCGGGCAGTTTATCTTTATCCTTCCGGAGTTGGAAGCTGTGGTGGTGGTCACTTCGGGGAATTTTAGAAACCGAAAAGGCAACCAACCCCGAGATATTTTAGAAGCGTACATTTTACCGGCCTTAGCCAACTAAAGCAGTTCAGTAACCATAAAATTTCATCCTGGGCAAGCTCAAAAAGGCAGCTCAGGATGAAAATACAAACGCATTCCCTCCTCTTCCGAAGCCTTGTACGAAAGAAGGGTAGCCGATTAGTCAATTGGGACTAAAACCTCCTTGTTTTCGATACAATTTTCTTGCGAAAACCACTCAAACTGACGGAAGTTTAGCTTTGTCAATCCCTAAAGCCGTCACTTCGAGTGTACCCCTTCCGAAGTCTTGTACGAAGGAAGGGTAGCCTCAATAAGTTCCCAAAGCACCTTTACTTGATAGAGGGCCTCTTTTTCTTCTCGGTACAAGGGTTCGTGGGATTCGTACAGGGCCACATCGTGCACCCATTTTAGGGCCTTTACCCGGTCTGGGCCATCTAGGGCATCTACATAGTCCAACAATTTGCGCTGTGCCTGATTCAGCGTTTTAGTCATGGGCGAATCACATTTGGGACATCGCGTGCAATCTTCACCATTTTGCATAACAAGGTGGTTAAAAATTAAACAAAAGGAAAAGGGGTAAAGTAGAAAGTACAAGGGTGCGCCTTGAAAATTCTTAGAGTTAGAACCCGTTTGCCTATCCTAAATACTAGTTAGACCAATCAGGCATATGCAATGATGAGTTTCGCAGCTCTAATATACAGTTTAAAATAGAATGGTGGGATTTTTAATACAAAACGGGTAAATTCACTTTATAGAAGATATGATACATTGAAATAATGGATATCTTGAATCCTTAGCTACAACCTCATAACACAATGAAACCTCCAAAATGGCATCGAGATGAAATAATTCTTGCTCTTGACCTTTATCACTCAATTGAACCAAGGGAAATGGATAGCAAGAATCCGAAAGTCATTGAAGTTTCCGAAATACTAAATAAGCTTCCCATTCATAAAGAGAGGATTGATAATGTGAAATTTAGAAACCCTAATGGTGTATCTATGAAGTTAAATAACTTCAAGGCCATTGACCCTAAATATGAAGGTAAAGGCATGGATAGATACAGTAAGCTTGACGAAGAAGTTTTCTTTGAGTTTCAAAATAATTACAATGGACTTCAAAGAATCGCAAAACAAATAAAGAATACTGTTTCTGATTCGGCACTAGCAAAAAACCTATATCGCATTGGAGAAGATGACGAGGAGGAACAATTAAAAGTAAAAGAGGGTAAAGTAATTTATAAATTACACAAGCATAGAGAACGGAATCCGAAACTTAACAAAAGGAAAAAAGAGAATTATTTAAAGAAGCACGGAAAATTAGATTGTGAAATATGTGGATTTGACTTCTATGAAATCTATGGAGAATTAGGAAAAGGATTTATGGAATGTCACCATAAAACACCATTGTCTGAAATAGAAGGGGAATCTCTAACATCAGTGGATGATTTGGCTTTAGTCTGTGCAAATTGTCATAGAATGCTTCATCGTGAGATAGATTCTTTAACTGTGGATGAATTGAAGAGAATTATAAAAAACGAGAGCTGAAAATATGTAATTTGATTTAGCTAAGAAATCAATCAGGATATGGTAGAAGTTAATATGAGACAAGTACAAGTTACGGTGCTAGGCATATTTGTATTGATTTTTGCCTTGGTTATATGGTTTAAAAGTTCTGGATACAACAAAAGGAAAGAATACTTGGATTTTAAAAAAAGAGAGTTTAAGGCGACGCTAGCCTCTAAAATTGACAAACATTCAACAAGGGGAAATGAAATTTACTTGAACAATGGACCGCAGTTAATTGTTTATAGAAAGTTATTTGATAAACTTAGTGTTGGAGATTCGATAGTAAAAAAGGCTAACTCTGACTCCATTTACTTTCATACTACTAATGGAATTATTATTGATGATTATAATGCGTTCAAGCGAAAGAAATACCTTGAAAGTTTAGAGTGAAATAAAAAATGAAGACCGATAAATCAATAAGAAATATTGCAATAGCCGCCATTAAAAGAAGTGCAATGGATATGGATTCTTGGAATCACTCGAGAATAGCCAATGAAAACGATATTGATTTGATTAAGAAATTTGAGCTTTCTGAAGGGGAGTTGCCTGTATTTGAAATAAAAAGTGATTTAGCGCATACCCTTATTTCAACACGTCAGCTTTTAGAGAAAAAAAATGAAACTATCCAACGCCTGCACTTTGACTTTCTTGATAATGTGGCCTATGGGAATTTTAAGGGAAGACCTGATAAACCCGAACTTTCGTTTTTTAAGGTTACAGATATTCGCGGAGATAAACTTGATTTTCAATTGGAAACTGGTAAAGCCTCAATGGGGTTGATATATTCTGTAGATACAATACGTAGACTTAGGTCCTGAGCTTTAGATTGAAAAGGTGTAACTTCATTTAAAAGAAGCATATTTAATAGTTAGGCAACCTGAAAACTATATGAATTGGACGGGATATAACGAACTACTTAAATCTGAAATCAATAAATCTTCCGAAAAGCAAAAGCTAGAGTTTGCCGAGGAAATCTGCGAAAGACTCCTACCTGATTATTACAATTTCGTTAACGAAACCAACTGGGGAGACACAAATGTCATTTCAAGAGCTTGGAAATTGATAGAAAACTCCTCTGAGCAACCCGCAAGCACAGAAATAATAGGAGAAATGGTCATAGAGGTAGAAAAGAATACTCCAGATACCGAAGACTTTGGACAAATTAGTGGTTCGTTGGCACTAAATTCATGTACGGCGATTACAGAGACATTGAAGTTTATTCTGGATAAAAAACCAGAACGGATAATGGACATTGCTAGCTTCAGTTACGATACGATTTATTTTAAAGTTTGCGAACTAAATCCTGAACTTTCAGAAATGGAAATTGAAAATCAAGACGAGATTCAAAAAGAGATAGAATGGCAGCTGAGAAAATTGAAAAAATAGACTGGAAACCTAAATGGGACGGCGTAGCACCAATGCCTAGAATTTACAATGGTGTTTTTAAGACCTATTTGACCTATATCGTTGCAGATTGGGACGAGGAATCGATTGCCGATTTTCAAACTTTGGAACATGACGGCTACGAAGTGTATTTTGCATTGGTTGAGTTTGAGGGAAAAACGTTCAGATTCGGGATAGCAAATGACGAGGTTTTTAGTGGACTACCTAATTATGAACAGGGAATTGAATGGGCACAAATCATTCAAAATTCAAAATGGATTGAAGAACTAAAAAACATTCATAGGGTTCATCCATATTTTGACGAATCGAAATGGAAAAATAAAAATCATTACTTACTGACATTCAAAGACGAAATTTTGGAAATAATAGCCACAAGTTTTGAAATAGAAATATTCAGAACATCCTCAAAGCGAATGGCTGAAGAAGTTGTAAGTAGAATCCATGGATAGCACTAAATGTGACAACTACAGTTCACTTGTACTTCACTACTTCCAAATTCCAATGAAACCACTCTAAAAGTTAATCTTGAGCTTTACCTTGAAAAGGGGTAACTTCTATTATTGGATGATATAGCGCAGTAAGGAAATACATCTTAAAACCTTTTGTTCCATTTGGGAAGTGAATACGCACGCAATAAACATACCTGAGTCAAAAAAGAGGAGCAAACTCGTTTTTGAAAAGTCATTTTTTGAAAAACTGTCTGAATGGTTAATTGAAATACCAACCATTGTCTTTATACCGGTTTTGTGTGGACTTGTATTATTTGAAAAAATATCCACTGATCAACCCTTTTTTGGAACTCTGGTTTTGTTCGCTCTTTCCATAGCGCTTTCTGTACTTCTCATTTACTCAATATCAAGGCTAAACTCATTGGAAAGAATAAAAGGAATTTCCAAAGAGCAAAATTCAAAGCTAGTCATGGAAATTTCTGAGGATAATAATTGGAGGATACTTACGAAAAACGAGAAAATGACCATAATAGGTTTTTCTTGGAAAGAGAGCGGAATGGATTGGGGGAAACAGATGACAATTCTTTATGATGCTGAGGACATTTTGGTCAATTGCATCTCCTATGGACTTTTCTCAACACCCTCGCCTTTTCATTGGTTTGCAAATAGAAAAAAAGTAAGTAGACTTAAATACAAGTTTAAGAAAAGAGTTGATATGCTTCAAAACAATACTGAATCTTGAGCTTTAGATTGAAAAGGAGTAATTTCATTGAAACGCAATAGAATATAATCGTTGTCAGCAAGCTGTAAAAATGATATTTACTGAGAAGAATATTGACGAACGAAAAATAAATAAGCTTGTTGGATCACCTATTCGACAGGATTGGTTAAAACCAAAGAATATTGGAGGCCCAGGACTTTTTCTAAAGAAGTTTGTGAATAAAGCCAATGGACATGAAACTCTTAGACTGGACTCCAAATGCAACTTTGAAAAAAGAACTTACGGACTTTTATTACACACTAACTTTTCAAACCAACGGACATTGATTCCATTAGCTTTTGATGAAGTTTTGGTATTGAAAATCATTCGTGGAAAAGAGGAAATTAATCCTATACCATTCTACCCTATGTGGATTTTAATGAAATTGGGAGTATCGGTTTTAAAAGCAAGATACTTCGGTCTGAGAAGGGGTCAATATTCAATAAAACCGATGGAATTGAATTTGCGAACTGAAGATTTCGAAATGGACTTTATAGCAAACGGATTCTTATTCGAAAGACAATTGGATTTTTTACAAGGTTTGGATTTGGGAAGTAAATTGGTTGTGGAAAAAAGGCTTTAAGTAATAATTTTATGCCACCACAAAACCCCATGAAAAAGCAAATTCCTTATGGAATACGTACCCAAAGGCTACTGATTCGCTGTTACCATCCCAGTGACGCTCCCATGCTTTTGGAGGCCATCACCAACAGCTTGGACGACCTAAAAAAGTGGATGCCTTGGGCCCAATCTGAACCCTCTAGCTTGGAATCTAAACAAGAGCTTCTAAAAAAGTTCGAACAGGAGTATTTGGAAAATATCGACTACACTTTTGGGATTTTCAATAAACAAGAAAATGTCATAATCGGCTCCACGGGATTGCATACCCGTATAGGTGCAGATGCTCGCGAAATCGGGTATTGGATAAACTCAAAATATACGAATCAAGGATACGCTACCGAGAGCACCCAAGCATTGATTAAAGCGGGTTTTGAGCATCACGCCGTAAACACCATTGAAATTCATTGCGACCCGGAGAATGTAGTCAGTCTAAAAATCCCAAAAAAACTGGGTTTTGATTTGGTCGACACACTCCAAAACAACACCACCTCTCCAGAGGGTGAACCCCGAGACACTATGATTTGGCGAATGACCTTGGAGCAGTACCAAAAAATGCAGCATACTTTCCCAGACGTCGAAGTGTTTTACCAATAGAGAGTCTAAAGTTGTTGAGGTTTGCTAGCTTATAATCGCCATAAATTCTTCCAAAAGGTTAGTCTTGAGCTTTTTACAGAAAAATTGTACCTTGATGTACCCGAAACTCCCCCTTTGAAACGAGACATCGTTTAAGTGTTGGCAACACGTCCAACAATGCGTTTAATTAAGGTATAATCAAAAAAATAGAATCCCATGAGAAGAAAAGATATGGTACACTTTTATGAATTTGTGGATGGGAATCCGCTTTTCAAACAGTTTAAAGTGGACGATTTGCTGTTTACAGCCTACGATTGTCCCATTGAGGGTTCGCCTGTGGACTATTGGATAAAAACCAATTATTTCTGTTATGTGTTTGTGGGTGGTGGTCGTTGGAAAACACCTCATGAAGAGTATGTGCTAAAAGCTGGGGATGCGGCATTCCTTAAAAAAGGAGCACATCGGGTCTATAAAATCCTTAATGGGGACTTCTGTGCTTTGCTCATTATGGTTCCCGACGAATTTATCGCTTCGGTGATGAAAGAGGAATGTGGAATAAAGCATAACACAGGTACTGCAGCTTATACGGATTCAGTCATCCGCCTCAACCTAAACAAGACCTTAAAGGATTATTTTGACACCTTGTTGGGCTATTTCTCCTTGGAAAATGCACCTTCTAAAAGTCTTTTGACCATCAAGTTCAAGGAACTTATTGTAAACATTGCCACTAGTGGGCATAATCCATTGGCTACAGGCTATTTTAAGGAATTGAATACAGATGGCAAAAGAAGTTTAAAACCCATTATGGAAGAACATTTTATGTTCAATTTAAAACTCAAGGAACTGGCGAAACTCTGTGGAAGGAGCTTAGCGACCTTTAACCGGGACTTTTACAAAATTTATAAGATGACCCCCGCAAAATGGTTAAAGAAAAGAAGAGTCGAATATGGTAAGTTCTTATTGGAGACTTCAGATAAGAACATCAACGAAATTGCCTTGGATATCGGTTTTGAAAACACCTCCCATTTTATCAGATGCTTTAGGGAGCACTACCACCATCCCCCTTTACGGTATAAGAGAATGTTAGCGCAAAGGGCCGTTATGGTGTGACGTTTTTAGAACATTTTTTGAGTTTTCTGGAATATATTTTCAGTAGGACGTATGCTAACTTGCCCTAAACATTAAAAATATCCAATCATGAAGTTCACAAGGGTTATCCTAATGGTTTTGATGATACTATTTACGTTTCAAAGCTGCTCCTCTCAGGATGTAAATATCGAAGATTACAATGCCAGCTTGGCATCAAACTTTAATCAACTGATTATCGAAACGGCAATAGCTGAAGACAATTTGCTAACCATGAAAGGGGTACGTTCGGCCTCCATGGCACATGTGGCCATGCATGATGCGCTAAACAGTATTGTACCCAAATATGAATACTACGCATACCATACCGAAGCACCACACGCAAATCCCATAGCTGCTGCTGCCTATGCTTTCTATTCGGTGGCCATAAATCAATATCCCGATAAGCAAGAAAGCTTCAAAAAAATTCTGGATAAACATCTTTCCAATGTTGAAGATTCCGAAAGTAGCGCCAAGGGAAAAACATTGGGTGAAGCTGCTGCGGAAGCCGTCCTGAACAAACGGGAGGGTGATAAATGGGATGGTCAAGCCGATTATACATTTCATCCCATGGCACCAGGAGTGTATGCCGAATTCAATGAGCATAGCGGGACTCCGGAAGGATTTATTTTTGGAGCGGGTCTGGCCGTAATCAAACCTTTTTTACTGCCTAATTATGACCACTTTAAAGCCCCTCCACCACCAGAAATCAATAGTGAGGCGTACACAAAAGCCTTTAATGAGGTGAAAGAACTAGGTAGGTTTGATAGTAAAACCAGAACGAAAGATCAGGCCCATCTGGCCATGTGGTGGAAAGAATTTGGGGAAAGCTCGCACAACAACCTACTCCGTGACCTAATAAAAAAGGAGAACCCAAACCTCTGGGTTGCAACACGCAGTTTTGCCCTGATGAATATGGTAATTTTCGATGGCTACGTGAACGTATTCTATAACAAGTTTCATTACAATCATTGGCGACCCTATACGGCCATTCGTTGGGCGGCCCATGATGGAAATGATAGCACGGAACCCGACACGGAATGGAACAATCTACACAAATACACCTATCCTTTTCCTTCGTATCCATCGGCACATGGAACAGCAAGTACTGCTGCCATGACGGTTTTGGCCAATACCTTTGGAAAGGGGGATGACTATAAATTTACGATGGTTCAAAAAGAAGTGGACAGTTCAGGTTTTTTTTCAGGGCATATGAAAATGGACCCACCCACTCGAAACTTCAATAGCTTCTCCGAAGCAGGCTTGGAAGCATCCATGTCGAGGGTATATCTCGGTATTCACTTTCGATATGATTCTGAGGAAGGCAACAAACTAGGCGCCAGAATTGGGAACTATGCTTCGGAAAACTTTTTGAAACCGCTCTGATTCTATATCTTATTTCTGAGACTAGGATAAGAATCTGGTTGCTGACCCTACAGAATCACTACCATATAGAATTCCACTTTGTCCTAAAAGACATACTCAAGAAAGTTTGCCTTTTTGCATTGTGGCCCTTATACGACAAAGTTTCATCTTGAGGTTTAGATTGAAAAGGTGTAAATTCATAGGGTTATTATTACGATGCATAGGAATAGACCATATCTGCATCAAGGCAACCGTTAACAAACTACTGTGAAAACGAAATCTAAAAAACATTGGTACTCCTACACAGGAAATGTTTTTTTAATACTATTTGTTGGGATTCCATGTCTGATATTTTATTATAAGGCCGAAGAAATACCAGAAATCCATCCCTATTTTGCAATTGGGATTTTAATTTTTGGGATTTGGCTGCTTTATAAAACACTAAGAGGTATTATTTTAAATTCAAGAGTGGCTTGGGTATTTGAGAATAATGTGCTAACCACCAAATCTGGTTTATTGCCTTGGAGAAGAACAGTTTTTAGAACGGATGTCTCTCAAATCTATGAGGCCTATTTTACACCGTCTTTCATGGGAACCGTTTTAGGGTTTGGAAGACTTCATATCAGAAGAACGGATGGTGTCACCTCCAAGATTTTTCAGTTCAAGATGAACAATCATAAAAAAATGGTCTCAGAAATAAATAATGCCGTAGTACGCTACAAAAAGCATCAAAATGGGAAAAGCGAGATTTTGACTTCTAAGAAATCCTTGACCGATGAATTGAGAAAGCTCGCTGACCTAAACAAAGATGGTGTTATTTCTGACGAAGAATTTGAAAAGTTAAAGAGAAAACTTATCGACTAACTCTGGACTAAAAAGGGTGCACACAGTGGTATCGTTTCAGACAATTGGCATTCAAATAACCTTTAAATCCGTTGTTAATCAATTCTTCACAACACGCTTTAATGAACCAATTAGCCGAACATATAAAAAGTATCGTCGCTATTTCAGACGAGCAATTGGTAAAATTGTGCGATAGATTTGTTGAAAAGCGTTTTTCCAAGAAAGAACATGTACTGCATATTACCAACCAAGTTAACGAAGTCTATTTTATCTTAAAGGGCTGCGTTCGAACGTATGTACACGATTTGAATGGCGTTGAACACAACATCACATTTTCCATGGAAGACTGGTGGTTTGGGGATTTACAGAGCTACATTAAAAAAACACCTGCATCCTTTACTATTCAAGCCCTTGAAGACTTAACTGTATTGGCCATATCCAGGGAGAATTGGAATGTTCTGCTACAAGAAATTCCCGAATTTGTGGAGTATACTCGTGTTCTGTTTCGCAATACTATGTTTTCCCATGAAAATAGAATTCTACAAAACTTATCTTATACTGCAGAAGAACGTTATCGCTATTTTCTAGAGAACTATCCAAACCTATCCCAGCGTATTTCGCAAAAGCACATCGCGAGCTATTTGGGAATAACCCCCGAATTTTTAAGTATGCTGCGAAGGAAAAAATAAGCTTCCAACTGCCTCATATTCAGGCGTCCTATTTTCTTAAACTACATTAATTTTTTTGAGCATTTGGCTTGCAATCTTTGCGTAACAAACAAAGAGCGATGAATTGGAAAGTGAAAAATAACACCCTTATCATTCTGGTTATTTCAGTTTTTCTAATGACATCCACTTCAAAAAAATTCAGTATCAAAAAGGAAAGAAAACGTATGAACGCACAAATAAGATGGGACGATATACCGAAGAGAGATGGCGACCGTCCTTTAACAACAGACACCAATCCCCACCAGCAGCTCAATCAACAACCGGAAGACTTCTCTCTCGTGGATGATTTAAAGACTTGGGCCTTCACGCTCACTAATATTGATGTAAAGCCTAGTGCAATTTCAGTTCCGGGTTCCATTGCTATGTGGATGCAACAAGAGCATGCTTGTAAAGCTTGTGATGCCTTTATGGTCGGGACCGAGTTTGCCCATTTTCATCCAAAACCTGATTTGAGCATGCATTTGGGACTTCCTACCAAAGATGCGGAAACCATTATTGATAAAGGTTGGGGTGAATGGCATCCTCTAATTAAAAGAGGCTACTTGCCACCCACCATGATAATGATGTATGCACCACGAAATCAAGAGGAATTGGAGGTTGCCAAACGCATTGTAGAACGGTCTTACCAATTCGCAAAAGGCATCATTCAATAATTTAAATACAAATACTATGAAACCGAAAAGAAAAACAGCACTTACCCTGGTGCTAGTAGCGCTTGGTTTACATCTTCAGGCACAAGATATGGTCAAGACCAATCGCGTAGAGATTGAAACAAAAACTTTAGATGAACTTTATAAAGATGCCTTAGAAGAAGGCGGTGAGTTTGTGCTTAGAGCTGGAGGGGATAAACCGGACCAGATAGACTATTATCTGGATAAGTTTAAAAAGCGATTCCCAAAATTAAAAGTAACACATACTGTGGATGTGAGCATTAATCATGCGCCCCGTTACGACAATGCCAGGGCGGCAGGTGGGGAAAAAAACGTACCAGATGTGATTCAGTTTCAAACCCTGCATGATTTTGAATATTATAAAGAACGAGGATTGATTGAACCCTACAAACCCAAACACTGGGATAAAGTATTCCCAGACCATAAAGACCCGAATGGGTATTGGACGAGTGTGTACGGAGTAACCTTTAGCAATTATGTAAACCCTGAAGTTTTGGGAAATATTGAAGCTCCTAGAGATGCACTGGACTATTTAAATCCCGAATTAAAAGGAAAAATTATCCTAACCTATCCACATGATGATGACGCGGTATTGTATCAATTTTGGCATTTAAAGGAGCAGTATGGTTGGGAATACCTCGAGAAATTGGTAGCCAATGAACCCACATGGATTCGTGGCACAGCATGGCCTTATGTAGCCATCAGCAAAGGATGGTACGCTGCAAGTTTTACCACATTTTGGGCTTTTGAACCATTCCCGGGTCAGAAAACAAAATTTTTACTGCCCAAGAACGACTTCTTCCTGACATGGTTTCAGACAGCCGCAATTCCAACACAAGCCAAGCATAAGGCGGTGGCAAAGCTTTATCTAAACTGGATGCTTTCAGAAGAATTTCAAGGAACTTGGCTACAATTTCCGGTACGATATGATGTAGAAGCACCAGGAGGTTACGGTTCTGTTTTAAAGCAGAATACCTCGCCTGGTGATTTTAGAAGATGGATGATGAAACGTGATTTGGTCGAACGTTTTAGATTGCAGCTACGTCAACTTATTGGTGAAGCTCAAGGCCCAACACCTATAGATATTGATTATTCCATAAAACCGGAATAAGCGATTAAATTAGTAATAATGGTTAATGTGAACAACGATTTGAGGTTTTGCTCGAACCGTTTTTTTTACCAAAAGCCTATCTCAATATCTCATCAATCTGTACCATGTGGCGTTCCATATGGCATATTAAAAACTCAAAAGCTTCGGGTAGATAAAAGTTCACAATCGGTCCAATGGCCGAGGAGAATTTTTTCTTTGAGACATCTTTACTGCGGCTACTTAGAATGGACCGCTTAAGATGATTGTTGAGTTCAAAAAAATTGGCAAATACTTCATCAATTTTTTCTTGGGTCAGGTCGGCGGCCGTGAATATTGGGGTGAAACGTTTTAAGGTTTTCATCTTCATTTTACGCTTTCCATTTTTTGGGCGTTGTCCTTCAATCATAAACTTTTGCCACCCACGCGCCTTAAACCCTTCTGTTTCTTTTTGAGCATTTGGAGATTGATAAAGCGCTTTATCAATTTTGGGTACATAAATACGATACGCCATGTTGAGGTGCTCAATCACTTCTATCACATTCCAGGATTTTGGATTGGGTGCTTGGGTCAACTGTTGTACATCCAGTTTTGAAAGAGATTCCACCTTGGTGAGGATACCGTTCAATCGCTGAATTTGATTTTCGGGAGTTAAGATTAAGCTTGCCATAACTGTTCGTTTTTTGATTACAGCAAAATTCAGTCAGGATGCTGATTTAAAACTTGATGCAGGTCAAGAAATTTTATCTTCGGACATCGGACATCGGACATCGGACATCGGACATCAGACATCTAGTATCTAGACCCATCATGCTTCCCTTTTTCCCAACCTGTTTTGCCCAAGTATTGTTCGGCACTTTCGACGGCGCCATCCTCAATAGAAGTCCCCATGGAATCGTTCCAACGGTTGAGGTATCCGAACAAGGAGATAACCCCTAGCATTTCTACGATCTCACCTTCGTTCCAGTGTTCGTAGAGTCGCTCTTTTATTTGAGCATTTACGGCATTGGGTACTTGGGAGGCTGCCAAAGAAAAATCGAGAGCAGCACGTTCCGCTTCTGAAAAAGCGGAGTGGGTTCTGTATTCCCAAATGTTATCCAGTTGTTCCTGTTCCGCGCCGTAGCGTTCCGCTGCGCGGATGGCATGTGCTTGGCAATAGCGACACCCCGTGGCATTGCTGCTGACCCAGGCAATCATGCGCTTAAGCGCAGAAGTCACCCTTCCTTCATTGGCCATAACCGCCTTGTTCAGGTTAATAAAAGCCTTGGAAATTGCAGGTCGATGCTGCATGGTGAGCACGGAATTGGGGCAAAAACCCAAGGTCTCATTAAAGAATTCAGCTAGTTTTTTGGTATCTGGATCGTGGTTGGGGTCTAAAGGTTGTACAAGGGCCATAGGAGCTATTTTTAATCGTATTTTTGTAGGCTACAAGAAACGAAAATTTACCATCATGACAAATCATATTACGACCAAGTGGCTGGGTGAAATGGCCTTTGAAAGCAACAATCCTTCGGGACTTTCCATAAAGATTGATGCCGGCCCCGAGAACGGAGGAGCCGGTGAAGGCTTACGCCCCAAAGCCCTAATGCTATCTTCCTTGGCGGGTTGTTCGGGCTTGGATGTAGCTTCGCTTATTAAAAAAATGAAGTTAGAAGTAGATGATTTTCAAATGGAGACGATAGCCAATCTAACTGACGAACATCCCAAATATTATGATTCAGTGGTAATTGAGTATCATTTTCATGGGAGCAACCTGAATGAAGACAAACTCCAAAAAGCAGTAGATTTATCCGTTGAAAAATACTGTGGGGTTATGGAAATGTTTCGTCGTTTCGCGGAATTAGAAATCAAGACGTTCTTTCACCAAAAGGAGGTTGAGGTTTAAATACTTAAGTTCAAGTTATAAACTAAAGCTCAAATTCAATATAAAACTTGAGTTGAAATAAAAGATTTATATTGATAACCTAAAAGTAATATCAACTCAGCCTCAAAAATCAAATCTCAAATAATGAACGAGAAAAAATTTGATTTAGAGGACAGGTTTGTTGGATTAGCTGCAGACGCTGCTTTATTTTGTAAGGACTTACCTTTAGATTTTACAGGTCAATATTATGGAAATCAATTGTTGCGTTCTTGTGGAGGTGCTGCCCTGAATTTTGGTGAAGCCCAAGGAACCACTACACCTAAAGACTATCGATTTAAAGCTTCATTAGTTCTAAAAGAACTAAAGGAATCAAGGGTTAATCTTAAGATTTTAAGCAAAATAAATTATGGCCCCAAGCAAATCAAAGAGCAATTATTGGACGAGATTGAACAACTTGTAAGAATTGTTTCAAAAATCATCAAAAACAAAACGCCTTGATCTTGAACTTTTTCCCTGAACTTGAATTTTAAATGTATGCGCTGGACCCTAAAACCAACCCCCTCATCAGATGAAGTCAATGCCCTTTCCGAATCCATTAAGGTGGACAAACTGATTGCTCGTTTATTACTGCAACGGGGTATTAGCAATTACGAAGAAGCGAAAAAATTCTTTCGCCCCAGTTTGGAGAACATCCATTCTCCTTTTCTTATGATGGATATGGATAAAGCTGTGGGACGGATTGAAAAAGCCATAGAAGAGGGAGAGAATATTTTAGTTTATGGGGACTACGATGTAGATGGAACCACTTCGGTAGCTTTACTATCCTCTTTTCTTAAAGAAACATACCCAAATGTAGCCACCTATATTCCGGACCGATATGCGGAAGGCTATGGGGTTTCTTTTCAGGGTGTTGATTTCGCTTCGGATAACGATTTTAGTTTGATTATTGCTTTGGACTGCGGAGTAAAAGCCATTGACAAGGTGAAATATGCAAATGAAAAAAGAATAGACTTTATAATCTGCGACCATCACCGACCAGGGGAAATACTTCCAGAAGCGGTTGCCGTTTTGGACCCAAAGCGAGAGGATTGTGAGTATCCCTATAAAGAGTTGTGCGGTTGTGGAGTTGGTTTTAAATTGATTCAAGCGCTAGCTGAAAGAAGAGGAAAAACTATTGAAGACTTAGTACCCTATTTGGATTTGGTGGCCACGGCCATTGCAGCAGACATTGTTCCAATTACGGGAGAAAATCGAGTTCTCGCCTATTATGGATTGCAGGTGATTAACTCCGAGCCGCGAACCGGGATAAAGGCAATTATTGGTCAGCTCAAAAAGAAGGTGCTCAATATTTCGGACGTGGTTTTTGTAATTGCCCCACGAATTAACGCAGCGGGTCGAATGAAACATGGAGGACATGCCGTCCAGTTGTTGGTGGAAGATGATTTGGAGGCTGCCCAAAAATGGGCTGGGGAAATCGAGCAATTTAATACAGACCGGAGGCAACTGGATATGGAAATTACCGAGGAAGCGCTGCTCCAGATTAAGGAAAACTCGGAGGAAGATAGATTCACTTCAGTAGTATATGATGAAAACTGGCATAAAGGGGTAATCGGAATTGTGGCTTCCCGCTTAACCGAAACCTACTATCGACCTACTTTGGTCTTTACCAAAAGTGGAGATAAACTGGCAGCTTCAGCTCGTTCCGTAAAGGGGTTCGATGTCTACAATGCTTTGGATGCCTGTTCTGAGCATCTAGAACAGTTTGGAGGACATAAATATGCTGCGGGTTTGACATTGTTGGAAGAACAATATGAAAAATTCAAACAGCAATTTGAGTCTGTGGTTTCGTCAACGATAGATACTACATTGCTGGAACCTGAAATTTCTGTGGATGCCGAAATTGAGTTGAATCAGATTACCCCCAAGCTCTATCGGATATTGAAACAGTTCGCCCCCTTTGGACCTGGCAACATGACACCCGTTTTTATGACCTCCCAAGTGAAAGACACAGGTTATGTAAGATGTGTTGGAGAAGGAGAGAAGCATCTTAAAGCTTCAGTGAAACAAAACGGGTCGTCTTCTTTTTCAGCTATCGGATTTAACCTAGGCGGCTGCCAGGAAAAAATCACAAATAACAAACCTTTTGATATTGTTTTCTCTTTGGATGAGAATGAATGGAATGGAAATGTTAGCTTGCAATTGAAATTGAGGGACATTCGCTAATAAATGGATCCATACGCAGCACTCCGATATAAGGAGTTCAATATTTTTTTGTTGGTTCGTTTTGCCATGGTTTTTGCCTGGTCCATGCAATTTATTGTGATTGAATGGCAGGTCTATTCTTTGACCAAGGACCCTCTTTCCTTAGGAATTATTGGTTTGATGGAAGTTATTCCTGCGGTAGGAACGGCCTTGTTTGCTGGCCATGTGGTGGACCAAACCGAAAAACGTGATTTGTTGGTAAAATGTATTCTTGGTTTTTCAGTGATTAGTTTGGGGCTGTTTTTTTTAAGTGACCCTGATTTGGAAAAGTCCTTGTCTTCTAAAACCATTTTATATTCCATTTATGCCTTAGTGTTTTTAGGCGGTTTAGTTCGCGCATTTATTGGGCCTACGATTTTCTCTTTGATTGCTTTGATTGTTCCCAAAAAGATTTATCCGAACGCGGCTACCTGGAGCAGTTCCACTTGGCAATTGGCTTCAGTTCTAGGCCCGGCTTTAGCAGGATTTTCTATTAGTTGGATTGGAGTTCACTGGTCGATGTGTGTCATTTTCGGATTTTCATTAATGGCACTTTTGTTTTTGTTTCAAATTCCTAGAAAACCTATTCTCAACCCAAAAATTGGAGAACCTATTCTGCAGAGTTTAAAAGATGGATTGAAATTTGTTTTCAATAGTAAGGCTATTTTCGGAGCGTTGACTTTGGATATGATAGCTGTTCTGTTTGGAGGAGCCGTGGCATTATTGCCCATTTATGCCCAAGATATACTCCATGTTGGTTCAGAAGGATTTGGCATATTGCGAGCTGCTCCTGCTGTTGGAGCTTCAATCACTATGCTGGGTTCTACACGATTTCCTTTGCATAAGAATGCGGGTAAGAAGTTATTGTGGGCCGTGTTTGGATTTGGAGTCTGTATTATTGTCTTTGGGGTGTCCAAGATATTCTGGATTTCAGTGGCGGCATTGTTTTTAAGCGGAGCTGTTGATGGCGTTTCCATGATTATCCGTCAAACCATTCTTCAATTGAAGACTCCGGATAATATGAGGGGTCGCGTTGCCTCGGTAAATTCTATCTTTGTAGGTTCCTCTAATGAATTGGGCGCCTTCGAAAGCGGTCTTGCTGCTAAAATCCTGGGAACGGTTCCTGCCGTGGTTTTTGGGGGTTGTATGACGCTATTGACCGTAGGAGGTATGGCTGCCTTCTTCCCTAAATTCAGAAAGTTGGATTTAACGGCAGATGTTGAGGAGCAGGAGAATGAACCTTAACTAAGTGTCATTTCTAAGGAGTTTACGACTGACCTACTCATAAGAATTAGATTTCTCAATCGATGCTTTGCATCTCATTTCGAAATGACGCAAGAAAATCAAGATTCATATTTTTCCAAAGTCAATTTCTCCCCATCAAAAACAGCATAGGTAAAATAGCTTATCCAATCTCCAAGATTAGTATACCTACAGTTTTCATTCAATTGGATTTCCAAAGGAAGATGTCGATGTCCAAAGATAAAATGGTCGTAATGCTGTTGCTCTAATTTTCGTTTGGCATATTGAACCAACCATTCTTTGTCTTCGCCTAAAAACTTGGCATCAGCCTCTCCAGAAATGATTTTGTTGTTTATGGATAAGTGTTGCGCTAAGCGAACCCCCAAATCAGGATGTAACCATCTAAAGAACCACTGAGCCACTGGATTTGTAAATACTTTTTTCATTCGCTTGAACCCTTTGTCATCCGGACCCAAACCATCCCCATGACCAATAAAAAAAGAAGTGGTGTCGTTGACCAAATATTGCTGAGGTTCGTGAAATACAGGGATGTTCAGCTCTTCTTCAAAATAGCCATTCATCCACAAATCATGATTCCCAACGAAATAATACATGGGTATTCCTGAGTCGGACAACTCGGCCAATTTCCCCAAGGTTCGGGTAAAT
Source organism: Bacteroidota bacterium (assembly GCA_039184805.1). Classification (GTDB taxonomy): domain Bacteria; phylum Bacteroidota; class Bacteroidia; order Flavobacteriales; family Flavobacteriaceae; genus Flagellimonas. Next base: position 21,559 of record JBCDAX010000034.1, read on the forward strand.
CCTCTAGGAACAACAGTTTTGTATTCGAACCAAAAATCAAAGAGGTCTCCCAAGAGAAATATTACCCCAGCATCTTTTTTAATACTGTCCAACCATGAGACAAATTTCTTTTCACGGGGCAAACTATCCTTTGAGGTTGGTGCACCCAAGTGATTATCGCTGGCGAAATATATTTTTTTCCCTAAAGGAAGTTGAAGTTTCTCCACTGAATAAAGATACGGTTATGGTATCAAAAGTAGATATACCAAAGGTAACATCCGCCAATAATAAGCAAGGGAGAGGCAATCATAGCCAAAATGACCATACCTCGATACAGCCCCCAGAATGATATAGTTTTTACATTGGTCTTGTCCTTTGGGCTGTATACAATCTTTACCTTTTCCCCAACCTGGTAGGCGGGAGGTTTTGAATAGATGGTACTGCTATAGGTATGGGCGTTTTTTTGACGGTCTTGAAATTCGAAAACAGGAGCATAGGTCGTACCGTCACTACTAGAAGATATAAGGAGTTCCTTAACTCTAGCAGTGGTCCGAATACCTTTTTCCAGAAGTAGCTCCGTTTTCTGGTATTGGGTATAAGCGCCATACATAAGAAAACTACCTAGAGCAAATAAAAAACCATAAAGTAAAATCCACATGGATGATTTGTTTTTAGACATCAACCTATCTTTTGAATCGTCTTCTATTTCGGATTCTGGTGACCAAGTATACCACAATAACCAAAAAGGCTACAATGGGAAAAACGACATCGCTGTTTAATAAGTTAAGGATTTCCATGGTTACTTTTTGAATTTATCCAGCGTCTGTTTGGTCTCTGAGGAAAGTGAAAGCTTACCTGAAGCGGCCGCTCGTTCCAATAGGAGCGTATCCCAATGTTCGGTGCCTTTCCATAAAATCCGTTTCATTTCGGCCAAAGCTTCTGGATTATAGGAAGCTAATTTTGAAATATGTATATCCAACTCCTTGTCCATTTCAACAATGGAATCAAAAACCTTGGAAAAAAGACCCTTTTCCTTGGCCCAATAGGCGTTTTTCCATTCGGTAGGATTTAGCGAAAGTTCTGCCAAACCTGATTTCTGAATTTTACGCTCCACTGCTGGTGCGATTACAAAGGGACCAATTCCTATGGAAAGTTCCGAGAGTTTGATGGACGCTGCCTCAGTTGCATACACATAATCACATGCAGAAGCCAGCCCAACACCACCACCAACGGTTTTTCCATGAATTCGCCCCACTATGATTTTACCGCAGCTTCGCATAGCATTGATTACATTGGCGAAACCACTAAAAAAGGCTTTTCCTTCCTCCAAATTAGAAATAGAAACCAATTCATCAAAAGAAGCTCCTGCACAAAACGCACGTTCTCCTTCTGATTTCAACACTATTACCGATACATTATTGTTTTCACCCAAGGCATATAACTCTTTGCTCAAATGCGCTAAGAGCTCCGAAGTAAATGAATTGCTGGCAGGATGCCCAAACTCAACGGTCGCCACCCTATTTTGAATTGAAGTATATAGGCTTCCGTTAATTCTATCTGTTGGCATTATATTCAATTATCAATTATCAATTATCAATTATTAATTATCAGGCATCAGACATCAGACATCAGACATCAGACATCAGGCCCAAAACAAAATTACAGGTTTTGGATCAAGGGCTTAAATTTTCTCCTGAATTTCCAGAACAACAAAAACCCGCGAATGGCCATCCAAACAGCAAAAGCTATCCATATAGCATAAAATCCCCAACCTAAAACCTTTCCAAGATATAAGGCAGGGATAAAGCCCAGAAAGGTTGCCGAGAGAAGTACATTTCTAAGATATTTCATCTCGCCCAGACCTTTGAAAAGTCCATCGTAGACAAAGGCCAAAGTGTTCATGGGCAAGCCCAGAATCATAATAAAGAAAATACTGTAAAAAGTTTCCAAAACGACAATTTCGTTAGAGAACAGTCTTCCGATGGAGTAGTAAAAAACAAAACCTGTTATCATAATGATTATACTAACTACCAAGCCGTACTGAATTATCTTTTTTGCTAACTTCCAGAGTCCTTCATAATCTTTGGCACCTAACAGTTTTCCTCCCATGCTGTTTCCTGCCGCACCATATCCATCAATAAAAAAAGCAGCAAACAACCAAAGGTTGATGGCGATGGTGTGCGCCCCAATATACTTATCGCCTAAAGCTGTTGCTTCCCTTACCGCAATAATAAGAGCAGCATTTAAGGCCAGAGCCCTAACAAATAAATTGAGACTCATTACAATCAGTCTATTTATCTCTTTGTTCAGAGGAAATGTTAGTCGTAACCTAATATTTGTTTTCTTGAGGAGTAGTATAAAAACCAATAGAGCCATTATGGCTTGTGAAATGAGACTAGCCCATGCAGCGCCTTCCAAATACATAGCCGGAATCCATCCTTCAATTCCATAAACCAGAACAAAATCCAAAACCACATTTAAAACCGCTCCGATAAGGGCGATTATCATGGGGTAAAAAGTGTTTTGCAAACCTCTAAAGATTCCAAAAATGGCAAAGGTGAATAAGGTAAGTGGAAATCCCCAAACACGAATAGCGTAATATGAAACGCAGAGTTCCAATATTTTTCCTTTGGCTTCGAACAAACGGAAAATATCCTCAATAAAGAACACCGTGGAAAGTAAAATGACAAGGCTAAGCGTGACATTGAAGAAAATAGCTTGAGCGGGAAGGTTTTCCACCTCTTTTAGTTTCCCCGCTCCTAAATATTGGGAGATAATGGCTGAAATAGAACTTCGGGTTTGCCCTAGAACCCAAATAAGCATAGACAAAAAGGACCCTACAATTCCAGCCGCCGCCAAGGACTCCAATCCATTTATTGGGATGTTACCAACAATGGCTGTATCCGTAATGGACAATAAAGGCTCTGCAATGCCAGAAATCGTTGCAGGAACGGCCAGTTGGTTAATAGACTTAAAATTGATAGAAGTAGTCAAGGATTGTAGAAATTATAAAATCAGTTCATAGCAATGAAAAGGGTGTTCACTTTGTTTAGGAAAGAAAACGTCCCCCAGTTTTTGATAGCCACGTTGTTCATAAAATCGTTGATTACGCTTGTTTTGAGAAAAGGTATCTAGACGAACGGAGTCAAATCCATTTCTTTTTGAAAGGTCTTCTGCAAAATCCATCATGGCTTGCGCAAACCCCTTTCCCTGCTCATTAGGATGGATACAAACTCGGTGAACGTAGGTGTTGTTCCCATTTGGGGTTAACCATTTTATGGGAATATATTCTTCATCCATATGGGTGGATATGACAATGGCTCCAACAATTTGTCCGTTAAGCTCTTTTACATAAAGTTCGCTTCTCTCGAAATCATCAATAAAAGCTTGCTCTGTTGGATATTGTTCGTTCCACTGATGAATTCCATCGGCTACCATTTTTAAGGCACAGGCTCTTGTAATCTGAAGAATGTCCTTAATTTCAGGTAACTTTGCATGTCGTATCATTGATTCAGTTCAATTAAGTTGTAAATTTAAGCTATAATCACAACCACCAAACAATGAATAATATACTGGTACCCATTGGAACTTCCCCGAATGCATCCAATACATTGCAATATGCAATTGATTTTGCTGCCCACTTTGGCGCTCAGGTTTTTGTAATGGATGTTTTTTCCGTGTCTTCCGCATCAGGAAGTCTTGCTAATGTAGAAGAGAAGGTAGCCAAAAGCAGCAAGGAACACATAAAGGAAATCATAGCAGAGGTCAATACCAATAACGTTGAGATCAAGATAGCAACCTACAATGGGGATATCATTGATGGCCTTAAGGATATTGACAAGGAACTAGGTATTGATTTGATTATTATTGCCCCAAGAAGTAATGATATTAAAGAGGAGCTGTATCTGGGAAACACTTCGGGAAGAATTGTAAAACAAACCAATATCCCCACCTTAATTGTACCCAAAGACTCTGGATTTAAACCTGTGGAAAATATAATGACTGCATTCGGCTCTGGTATTTTGAAACGAACTCGTGTATTGAATCCCTTGATTGCCATAAAGGATAAGTTTCGTTCGGAAATAAACCTTCTTTTAGTAAAAAGACCAGGATATTCCGAAGATGACTTAAAGGTGAACACAGCGCTTTTGGATTTGAGTAAGCAGTTGATTATCACTGAAAATGGAAATACTTATCTCGGTGTGTTGGAGTATTACCAAAACCTTAAACCGGATATGATTTCTGTATTTAGAAGAAAGCGAGGTTTCTTCAAAAAATTATGGGAAAAGAACACGATTCAAAAGTCTGAGTTTTTTGTGCCTATCCCAGTTTTGATACTAAGCGTTAAAAAGGATTAGCAGCGTTCAATACATTTTGAAACTTTGTCAAAAAGTATTTCCTTTGCGCTCGCTTGGGGGATTAGCTCAGTTGGCTAGAGCGCTTGCCTGGCAGGCAAGAGGCCACCGGTTCGAATCCGGTATTCTCCACCCAATACATATAAGCCCTCACATTTGTGAGGGTTTTTATTTGCTATCCAGATAACGGCAATTAGACAATTGTAGATTGGTGTTGGTGTTCAATTTCTCAAATAGAGCAATATGTTATCTATACAGTATAGCCTACCACCTATAAGGCTCTTACCTAAGTCAATACAGTTTAGTAAAAGATTTATAATTCATGTAACTAGATTTGGGCGATTTTCAGTAGGCAACCAGCCATGCGTTTAGTAATCCTATATTTCAATTTGGCCCTGATGCTATTTTCGTTGCAGTCCTTGCAATGCCAACATCAAAGTACCATAGATAGTCTAAGAAATTCGCTGGCAAAATCTCAAAGCGCAGAAGATACAGCCAATCTAAATTTAGCCCTTTATAAAAGCTTGAGACGAGTGCATTCGGATTCAGCCCAACTGCATTATGAAAAAGCTATTGAGTTAAATCAGGGAGCTTTATCCGATACGTTATCGGCAAAAATTTATGTATCCCAAATTGAACAGCTATTGATTGCCAATGACTATGAGAGTGTCTTTAGTTCTGTGAATAAGGCATTAAGTCTAAAGGAGAACCTTAATCCCAAACTTCTGGTCGACGTGTATTCCATGCAAGGAACGGCACATTATTACAAAAGTGAATATGCAAAAGCCATTCAGGCCCATAGAGAGGCAGAAAAAGTATGCACCTACAACAAAATGAAAACAGGAGTGGCGAAGGTGTTCAATAATATTGGGATTGCATATATCAAAATGGAAGATTGGCCCAAGGCTAAAGAGTATATGAGCAAATCCTTTGACTTGTGTAAAGAATTTGATATCAAAAGAGGTATGGCTTTCACTTTAGGTAATCTTGGAATCATCCATAAGAACCAAGGGCATTTTAAAGCGGCAATTCAAGCCTATCAACAGTCGAACAAGCTATTGGATAAGCTGAAAGACGAAAGGGGAATGGCAAGAAATTTTGACAATATAGGTGTACTTTACAAGGAATTGGGAAACCGTTCCCTGGCAAAATATAACTTTCTAGCTAGTCTTGAAACTTCACGTAGAATTGGAGATGAGTCGACCACGGCCAGCGCTTTGCACAATCTTGGGAGTCTTTATGCCGAGCAAGGTAAGTTGGCTGCTTCAGTAGATAATTATGAAAAGAGTCTGGCTATTGCAGAAAAGCTCAACAACAAAGATGTAATACGAGATAACCATTTGGGATTGGCTCAAGTGTATGAAGGTTATGGCAGTCCTAAATTGGCATTACAGCACCAGAAGTTGTACGGTGGCTGGAAGGATAGTATAACAAACCAAGAACACCTAAAAAGTATTAGTGAACTTGAAATCAAGTACGAAACAGAGAAAAAGGAAAATGATATTTTATTGCTTTCCCAAGAAAAGTTACGTAGTGATGCCCAAATTGATAAACAGGAAACAAGAATTAGGCAACTATCTTATCTGCTCATAGGAGCTATACTAATTTTGGGGATAGGGAGCGTGCTGGTTGTACAGTACCTCAAAAATCGCAGGCAAAAGGAATTGATTGAGACCATTGCGGAAACCCAAATTGCAGAGAGACATCGTATTGCTAGAGATCTTCATGATAGTGTTGGAGGCTCTTTGGCCATGGCTACCAATAAACTACAATTTGTAAATGATAATCTTGATGAAGACAATAGGAACATCCAAGATTCCATTCAAGTTCTTGTACAAACAGCGGATCAAGTACGTCAAATATCTCATAATTTGATGCCAGGAGAATTGGTCAAGTTCGGATTGGTTCCAGCCATACACGCCACCCTTGATCAACTGGAAAAAACCTCATTGGATGCCCATCTCTATACCTTCAACATGGAAGAGCGTATTGATCCCACCAAAGAGATTCATGTATTCAGGATCGTTCAAGAAGCTGTTCAGAATGCAATCAAACACGCCCAAGCCAGTAAGTTGAGTATTTATTTGAATAAGCATAAAAAGCATCTTAGCCTAATGGTGGAAGATGATGGCATTGGGATGGATAATAATAAAAATGCCTCAGGAATAGGCCTTACTAATATTGAGTCAAGAGTTTCTCAACTTAAGGGCTCATTGAACATAGATTCAGGTATAGGAAGAGGAACAACGATTAGTATTCAAATACCAGCATAACATGATACAAATTGCCATTGCAGACGACCATATGATGTTCAGGGAAGGATTGGTTTCCCTGTTATCAAGTGATGACAAAATTATAATTGTTGGCCAAGCCAGTAATGGTAGTGAGCTCTTGGAGCTTCTTGATGGGGTACCCGCTGATGTGGTGATATTGGACATCGAAATGCCCGAAATGGATGGTTTTGAAGTTTTACGTCAGCTAAAACGGATGCCAATAGCGGTCAAAACTTTAGTGTTGACCATGCATTCTTCCCCGCAGTTCATAAAGAATATTTTTATGGCTGGGGCTAGTGGTTATCTTCCTAAGGATGCTGGGAAAACCAAGTTATTGGAAGCCATCGAGAGCCTATACCGCACAGGGCGCTATCATTCTCCGGAAACCATAAATATTGTGATGGACCTACTTAAGGAAGACACCCTTCCAACGGCCATATCCCCGAGGGAAAAGGAGGTGATAAAACTTATAGCGGATGGGAACACTACTCATGAAATTGCCGAAAAGTTATACCTGAGCAAGTACACAGTAGAATCCCATCGCAAAAATATATTGCTAAAGTTGGATTTGAAAAATTCCGCTGCTTTGGTAAAATATGCCATCCATAAAGGGCTTATTTACCAATAAAGGGATATAACTACCTATATTCTACCAATTTTCCATTTACCTTTTTCTGGGGATTTTCCCTCTATTCCGGCAAGCTACTTTTGAAAAAATCAAAGTATGGGATTAATCCGAAGAATTTCATTTGTTGTCTTCCTGATTCTCAGTTCCACTATTCAGGCACAAACTGAAAACGAGAACAAAGCAAAACTTGTAGAAGCCCTTTCAGAGGCTTATCGTCAGGCAGTCCTTGAAGAAAATACCGAGGCTATCAAGCAAATGTTACATTCAGAAGTTATGTTCCACTCACCATCAGGAATGGCTTTTTCTGGAAAGGACACCGTTGGGAAATTGATTATATCTTTTTTACAAAAGAACGATGTGACAGCTTGGTCTGTTCATATTGATAAATGTGAAGATTTAAGTAATAGTTTGGTTGAATTTGGGCACTTCGAGATTCTGGAAAATGAAGAGACCGCCAGTAAGCGGAAATACTTGAATATATGGACCAAAGAGAACGGAGAGTACAAGCTTTTCTTCAGAGGATGGTCCCCTCTGTAGGGCAATATCTGATTTAGTCAGGATGAAACCAATACCCACTACCTGTTTTCAGGGATTTTCCGTTTTGCCTTTTTACGGTTAAAAATTAGGACACCTGCTACCCTAATTTTGCCTAATAATCTTAAAAAACACAAAATGAAAAAATTAGCATTCATGTTGACTATGGTTATAATGGCAACCTTGTTTTTTTCTTGCAACAAGGATGATGATTCCTATTACCCATTTGATGACGAAAGGGAACTGTCAGTAGATCAAAATGACATAGAAACAAACAGTTCTGAAGATTAAATTCAGATTTTATGGTCTAAATGGTATCGTACGATTTGAATTAAATCAAAATCAATTTAAAATTTTAATCAATAATTACATCAAAAAATGAATTCAATACGATTAGGTGACACAGCTCCTGATTTCAAGGCTGATAGTACGCAAGGTGAAGTTAATTTTCATGAATGGCTTGGAGATAGCTGGGGGATGTTGGTATCACACCCTGCTGATTTTACTCCGGTTTGCACCACTGAACTAGGTGCGATGGCCAATTATGAAGAAGCATTCGCAGGTAGAAATGTCAAGGTGGCCGCTATAAGTGTAGACCCTCTTGATTCCCATATTAAGTGGGTTAGTGACATTGAAGAAACCCAAAATGCCCAGGTAAATTTCCCGTTAATTGCCGACAGTGAACGAAAGGTTTCCGAACTTTATGGAATGATTCACCCTAATGATTCAGCGACGATGACCGTACGATCAGTATTTATTATTGCTCCTGACAAAAAGGTGAAATTAGTTTTAACCTATCCAGCTTCGACAGGAAGAAATTTTGATGAGCTTTTACGGGTAATCGATTCTTTGCAATTGACACAATATGAGAGGCTTGCTACTCCTGCTAACTGGAGCAAGGGAGAAGATTGCGTGATATTACCATCGGTCAGCAATCAAGAAGCTGAAAAAATGTTTCCAAAAGGGTTCACTGAGGTAAAGCCTTATCTTAGATTGACACCACAAGTTTAATTAACAGGCCCAAAGGTGCCCTCCGGGCATCTTTGGGCTATCAAGGCAAAACAATTGAAAAAACTAGTATACATATCAGTATTTATGCTTGGCCTCATGTGGGCAAGTGCTCAGGAAATTACGGATAAGTTGACTACCTATATCAACAATGGCCAGTTGGTCATTTATTCTGAATCTTCTTATCTGAGCGACAATAGTGCCAGTGCAATCACCTATGTGGATTTTTGTCCCGGCGGTCTTTATCATTATAGTTATGATGGTTCTTACACGGTAAAGGGAACACAGAACACTTCAAACCGCGATAATAGGGCCTATGGAGCAGGTGTTGCTGAGAACTCGGGGCAGTGGAAGGTATTGGAATATCAGGGCACACATTATCTTGAGATTTTGGATGCCTATGGAAAAACAAATTACTACCCCATCAATATTCAAAACCTAGCAAACGGAAAGTGGAAAATAAATAATGTTACCTACGTTTTTGCCCGAGGGAAAGGTAGATGCCGCTGACTATGACAAAAAGTAGTTAGCAATACCAAAAAGCAGTACTTTAAGAAACTAAATTGGGGTACATGAAAACAAATCAATTGGGAAAGGAGGACATTGTATTTGCAAATTTGTCTGAGATTGAAAAATCAAAAATTATTGATTTGATGAACAACCCCTTGGTAAGACGACAAATGCCATTGTTGAAGGGTGAATTCAATCAAACAGATTGTGAAAAGTTTGTTGCCTCCAAAGAGGACATGTGGAAAGAACATGGTTATGGGCCTTGGGCATTTGTCGTGAATGGGCAATTTGCGGGTTGGGGAGGAATACAACCCGATGATGGAGAGGCGGACCTCGCTTTGGTATTGCATCCTGATTATTGGGGAATGGGAAAGGATGTGTATACGAAAATTATACATAGAGCTTTTTACGAGTTGAAGATAGATACAGTTCAGGTTTTGTTTCCACCGTCAAGAACACGAATCAAGGGGTTATTGCACTTAGGCTTTAAGAAGGAAGGGGAATTGGAAATCGGGCAGGAGAAATTCATAAGATTTGTATTGGACAAATCTGACTGGATTAAGAATAGTAAAGAGTAAAATATTTCCTGCGAAATCCCAAAACCTAAAGGCTTTCTTAAACAGGGGATTGGTTCCGTTTTACTTTTTTAAATTTATTTCATGAATATAAAAGGAAAAGTAGCTTATATCACTGGGGGCTCAAAAGGAATCGGATTAGGTGTAGCCAAAGCTTTGTTGGAACAAGGCATGAAAGTGGCAATAAGCGGAAGAAATTTGGAAAGCTTATCTGAAGCTGAGCAAACTTTGGGGAATTCTGGTAACGTCTTAGGGATTTCATCAGATGTAGCTCTTTTCGAAGATGAGGTCAATGCTGTGAACGGTATTCTTGATAAATGGGGTCGTCTTGATTTAGTATTGGCAAATGCGGGAGTGGGTCACTTCGCGCCCATCTATGAAATGGAAGTGGATAAATGGAACCAAATGATAAATACCAATCTTAATGGTGTGTTCCATACGCTAAAAGCTTCATTCGCCGCTCTTAAGGCTTCCGAAGGATATTATATTACTTTGGCTAGTTTGGCCGGAACCAATTTTTTTGCACAAGGAGCTGGATATAATGCAACGAAGTTTGGAGTAGTTGGATTTACCCAAGCCGCCATGTTGGATTTAAGAAAGCACAATATTAAGGTGAGTACGATAATGCCAGGTTCTGTTGCTACATACTTTAACAACAATGAGCCTTCAGAAAAAGACGCTTGGAAAATCCAATCTGAAGATATTGGACAGATTGTGATTGATTTACTTAAAATGCACCCTAGAACACTGCCCAGTAAGATTGAGGTTAGACCTACCCGTCCGGATTTGAAGTAGGCTAGCTTATTCCCTTTCGGCAAAAGGAACTTCTGGATTGTAAATCTCCAAAATGAGAGATTTGAGTTGCTCTTGAAACTCTTTCAGTACAGTTTCGTCTATAATAAGGTTATTATTGAATGAAAATTGTAAAAGGCCATTCTTAAGATTTTTTATGGGGTAGATTCCAGCAGTAAATGTTTTTTCTCCACCGTTTTGACTTAGAAGATATGCATAACATAAAAGCTGAAACGCTTTACTTTTTGAGTCCGTTGCAATAAGTTCTTCCCACTGTTTTATTTTTAAATCCCTTGATTCTGTATTACCTGTCTTATAATCGATGATACGCATTGTTCCGTCAAATTCATCGATTCGGTCAATGAATCCTTTAAGCTTTACGGGACTTGGTAATGTGTCAAAATTCAACGAAGTTTCGAACCGTTCTTCAAGATGTAACAGCTTTATCTGATGTTGCTGTATAAGCTTGGCTTCCATTTTGACAAAGTTTTCAATATAGCGTTCAATTACATGGAATATCAATAAATATCTTCCCTTTTTAACATCCACACTGGGTAAATGCTGCCTGAAAGATTTCTGAATCGTGATAGTTATATTGCTTTGAATTGACTCAATGTGGCTTTTGTTAAGAACAGCTCCTAAATAAGGCTGATATAGTAAAAAGAGTGCTTCATGTATAATAGTACCAAAGGTATTTGCTGCTATGTTTTCTTGCACTTCAATAGAATCCGGAAGCCGTAACACATGTTTCTTATAAAAGTCCATTGGATTTCTTATGTAATTACTGAGGGAGGTAGGAGAGAATCCTTTTTGGCCTAAATGCTTCAAATCTGAGAGCAACAATGTTGTTTTATTGATTTGCTCCTTTATTTTAGGTTCTAAGTGAATTCTTGGAGCAGCTATTGCGTGGGATACAAAGGATTTTAAATTGATGTCTGTAATCAATTGTGAAATCAATCTGCTCTTTTCACCGCCTTCCAAAACATCAGGTTCTGTATTATAGATGATATGAACGTTTTTGGCACGTTGAATTAGTCTATAGAAGTGATACGTATAGATGGCATCTTTTTCTTTGTAGGTTGGAAGACCATATTCTCTTTTTACATCAAAAGGGATAAAGGAAGTGTTGCTTTTTCCTGCTGGTAATATTCCCTCGTTTACAGAGGTAAGGATTACAGTTTCAAAGTCTAGAGTACGACTTTCCAAAACTCCCATAAGTTGTAATCCCCCAATGGGAGACCCAATAAAATCAAAACTTTCCGTGGTGGCCAATTGTTTAAAGAAGGTTTGGATAGTTTTGATATTGGTTATGAAATCAATGGCTTCCATCTGATTTTTTAGTTGATGGAATAGGTTGTAAAAAGTATAAAGGTACTGAAGTTCTAAGGCATTCTTTTCTTTCCTAAAGCTTTCTTTTAAACGTGTAATGATGGAGATACAATAGTCAATTATTGAAATTGGACTAAAAACATCAGTAGGGAAAAGCTCAATATCTGTATGATTGTTAGCCAGATGTGAGGATAAAAAATCGGTACGTATGTAGACTACGTTGTTGGTTTTTATTGAATGTGTAAGCTTTTCAGAAACATCCATATTATTCTTCTGGTTTAGTCTTTTGAAATAGGGGTTGCTTAAAAAATCAAGTACGTTTTTATAGAACCAGCCCTTTTCTGTCTTTCCCTCAACCAATTCAAAAACGGAAATGAATAAGGAATACAGAAGCGTGTTTTTTAAAGACAAACCCATAGTGATATTTATATTTTCAATACTCTCTGGGATAGACTTTGTTAGAGGAAAAAGTAAAGATTCATCTGCTAGCACTACAGCAATGCCATTTGTACTTTCCGAATTTATTGAAACATCTCTTTTGAGTATATCTCCTACATATTTAGTTTGGGAGACACTTTTGGGAACACCGGTAACTTTTATTTTTTTCTTCTCTAAAAAGGAATTGTGGATTCCCTTGGGCTTGTTTTTACTATAATAGGGCCATTCGTTGATGTATTTTCGTATAAAGAGACCTACATCATGTATGGGGTCATCCAAGAAGTAGGCATCAATATCCCAATACACTTCACATTGTGCTTGAGCAAGAAGATGTTGAATTATTAGTGACTCAGCAGTATTTAAGGCATTAAAACCTAAAAATACCATAGGAGCTTTTAGGTTGTTTTGTACATATGCCTCAATATTTTTCGAAGCTTTTCTATAGATGAGACCTTGGTGCGCTATATTTTTTGCGGTAAGCCGTTTATTAAAATCACTATACAAGGACTCTATGTTTTCCCAAAAATCCAGGTATGTATTTACCAATCGGGTTTTTTTTGGCTGTAAGGACCAATGATCTAACTCTTTAACTGATTTGAGGTAATTTAGAATTTCATGGGCTGGAAGGAGATAGCGGTCAATTTCATTAAAATCCTGTAACAAAGTTTCTCCCCATTTTAAAAAGGTATCAAAATCATCATGGTTCTTAATCGGAAGACTTTTGTAGGATTCATACAGAACCAACAAAAGCTCTATGTTTGATGCTTTTCTCAATCCAGAGACTTCTAACACAAAGTCTTCAATGGACAAAATAGAGGGCGTAAATATGTTTTTTTCGAGAAGAGAACTTAAGTAGTGCTTAAGGAAAACCCCAGACCTCTTACTAGGCAGCACATAGATATTTTGTTCTAAGGAAGAACCATTTATAGCGAGATCATCGAGAACAAATTCTATAAACGTTTGGCGCATTCCCAAAAATAAAAAAGGCCCCGCAAGTGCAGGGCCTTTAGAAAGAAAATTAATTTTCTATTTTCTTATTTTATAAGGTTGATTTCAACCCTTCTGTTTTGAGTTCTACCAGATCTAGTATTGTTGGTAGCAATTGGCTTGTCTTCACCATAACCAATAGCAGTCAATCTATCAGAACCAATTCCTTTGTCAATCAAGAAATCTCTAACTGAATTAGCACGCTCTTCTGAAAGTCTCTGGTTAGTTTTTGCACTACCTACACTATCAGTGTGACCTTCAACAGTAAACTTAGCGTTTGGATACTCATTCAGGATTTGAATGATATCTACCATTACTGAAGTTGACTCAGCTTTAATAGAAGATTTACCAGTATCGAATAAGATAGTTCTTGCATAATCGTTCAATTGCTTCTGAACTTCTTCAGTTACTTCTGGACAACCGTTATTTGCAACAGTACCAGCTACATCAGGACATTGATCATCTTTATCCAATACGCTATCACCATCTCTGTCTGGCCATGGGCATCCTTTGTTTTCAGCAGGTCCAGCTTCGTTTGGACAAGCATCATCTTTGTCGGCAACACCGTCACCGTCAGCATCAGGACATCCGCTAAGAGCAGCTAAACCAGCTTCATTTGGACAAGCATCATCTTTATCAGCGATACCATCACCGTCAGAATCAGGACAACCGTTCATTTCAGCAGAACCAGCTTCGTTAGGACAGCTATCTTTTCCATCTTCAATACCATCACCATCAGAATCAGGACAACCGTTGAATTCAGGAAGACCAGCCACTTCTGGACAAGCATCATCTCTATCGTAGATACCATCTCCATCGGTGTCTGTACCACCAAAGCGAAGATTAATTCCAGCTAAGTGTTGGAAATGGATTGGTACGTTATCTTCAAAGACATGCTTGTATTGAGTTTGAAGTACAATACCGATGTTGTCAGAAAACCATACGTTAACACCAATACCTCCATTTACAGTACCAGCACCTATTTCATCAACCCAAGTATAACCACCACCGATTTCAGCGAATGGGTCAATGGTTGTATTTTTTAGGAAGTTGTATTTAATGGTACCATCTACAGCGTAGAAAGACAAGTCGTCAACGCCTACATCTCCTAACTTTGATATTCTATTCAAAGAACCTCTAACACCAACAGAAAAACCATCGCCAATGTAACGACCTACAGAGACAGTGGAAACCGAAGGCAAGATGTTCCAGTGATCATTTGCATTAAAGTATTCGTCAAAAAGACCACCTGCTTGGAAACCGAAATTAGTCAAGGCCTCTTCGTCATTGGTAGGGAATACGTCAATCGCATTAATACCAAAACCAATTTGCCATGGATTATTTTCGTCTTGCGCTTGGATGTTGTTGAACCCTACAAATACTAGGGCAACAACCAATAATTTGCTCAGATGTTTCATGTTCAAAATTTTAAGTTTAAGTGTTTATCAGCTGCAAATGTAAGTTGT
>JBCDAX010000035.1:0-36062 GCA_039184805.1 Bacteroidota bacterium
GTATGCCATGTTTGTTGAATTCGAATACGGAAACATAAAGCTTGCTCATAAGCTTTACCACGATGCTGTCAATCTTGGTAACAAAGTCCCTGAAATCCAATTGTATCTCATCCATGAACTTGAAAAAGAATCAAAACTCGGAAGACTACATTTAAATGTCAAAAAATATCAAAAAAAACTTGATGACTGTATGGATTCATGTTTGAATCATTATAAAAACACTCAAGTAGAGTGCGAAAAAGACTATTGTAAAAAACATCTTCATAATATGGAAAGTTGGCTTACATCGGTCAAGAAGAAAGTCCTTAAAATAAGATAAGTAATTGTTATATAATCCCTTAAAATGAATATTCATGAAAAATCTAGTTTTACTAAGTTTATTAGTTAATTTAAATATAGGTTTCAGTCAGTATTGCACTTATTCAGGAGGAGTTTGTGGCAACAATTTGTGGGCGGCTACTAACTATGCAGAAAATGTGGTAGAAGAAATTTGTGAAGTATTAGACATAGATTATATTGATATTTATCAAGGCAGTTTGCAAAATGCTTGTGCTACTGTACTGGACGGAGAGCCAATAATTATTTATAATCCAGATTTTTTAAACTTTTTATATCAAAGAAACACTTGGGCTCCCGTTTCTGTAATTGCACATGAAGTTGGACATCATTTGAGTAAACATAGTTCTTGGTATGGGCAATTTGAACACTCATGGACTAGGGAATTGAAAGCTGATTACATATCGGGATATGCTCTTTATAAATTAGGTTGTAGAAATCTTAACGACGCACGGTCAACATTTTACATTATGTTCAATTGGATTGGAAGTAGCTCACACCCAGATAGTCCAAGAAGAATTGCAGCTTTAACTCAAGGTTATTTACGTGCTAAAAATGGATACTAGTTCCCCTAATACATGCTCTCTTATTTATTAGTTACATTTATATCAAACTAGATGTAAACTTTCAAAAAACAAATCAAATAGTTTTTAGTCGATACCCTTAATTATTTCCGTTATGTTTCCTAAGGTGTCGGATACAACTACAACCTCATTTCGAACACGCCCACCAAAACCATTATTAGCGGTGAATCTAGTAGTAACTATTAAAAAAGAGTCCTTTTCAATATAAGTAGTTTCCAAATGTTCGTAGCTGTCAGGGTCATTGAGGGATTGTTTAATATACTCTGCTAGCTTTATATGCGAACCATCCCAGCCACTAAATAGTTTTTGAATGTTCTGTTGGTGCTGCTCTTCTTTTGTTAAAGGTTTTTCAGGTTCACCCTCACAAGTAAAATAGAAAAACAAGGATAAGCCAAACACTATGGATATTAGGTAGATACAACCTTTTTTAATGTCTTCTTTTTTTGATTCTTTGGTCATGGTTAATTGGTTTCAGATAGCAAATATAAATTAAAAAACAACCGTTCGGTTGTTATATAGCTTGATTTTTGCTCTGAAATTGTCCTTATGGAAAAAGTGGGCAATGATCAGTTACTATCCAACCTTGCCAAAAGGGTAAAACAACTACGCAAAATAAAAGGCGTAACGCAGGAAGAGGCCCTAAACGATACTGGAATACAATTCTCCCGAATAGAACAAGGAAAACGCGACGTTCAGCTTTCTACAATCGAAAAACTTTGCACGTATTTTGATATTTCTTTAAAGGAGTTTTTTGACGAGTCCTTTTGAGAACTAATTCTCAAAAAAACATATATAAGATAACCAAGATGTGGGTTAGATATTTACGTGTTTCGGTGCGCAACGTATTGCAACCAAACCTAAATGAGCGCGAAGTAACTTAATTGCTTTCTTTCTTTTTATCCTGCACGGAAAGAACACCCGAAAGAACTAATAGGCTTCTCCATAAGACAATTGCTATAAATACGATCGCGGCAACTACAAAGTACAATAAGTAGTTAAAGTGCACGGTAGGCACAGCCAATTTTAAAACGTATCCTAGAATAGCCACTACAATAAGCTCTTTAACGCCATTTTTTAAATGTCTTATGGTTTCGGTATAAAGGGGAGAATTTAAAAATAGGTCGAATAAAGTATGCCTTTCATAAGCTCCTTCCACATCTTCCTTTTTCTTCTTTTTAAACGGCTTGGCACTTATTTTAAAACTAACCAATAATGTTAAAAAGGTCAATACAAACCCTGCTGAAGTGAAAGCCACATTAGCTATATCAGATGTTGTCGATAACAATAAACTTTTATCAGGAGTTGCAACAATGTCATAACAGACTAAGGCATAACAACCTACTACTGCCAAGAGAGCTAGGAAAATGTCAATTAAAACTGAATATGTAAAATAGCTATCAATTATCCGCATAGAAACTAGAAATAAATTGGTCTAGATCTAATTTTACCAACTCATATAATGCTTTATTACTAAATTCATCATTAGCACCAATAGGAATAGTTATTGTCTCCCTTGTCTTTGAAAGATTAAAAATGCTTTCGACGCCATGTATATCTTCATATTTTACCTCAAAGTTTTCAAAAAACTTTTTATTTCTGCTTCTGCTTTTAAATACTTTTAGCATTTCCCGGAACCAGTTATTTGCTTCATGATTTATTCCAATAGGTGTATTTGAGCCTGGTATTTGGAAATAAGTTTTAATTCTAAAAAACTTAGGTTTAAACAAGTTCCCAATATTCTCCATATCAGAAAAATAATTTTTTCTAACATCCGAATCCATTTGCCTTAAATCAGAAGGCTTCAATTTAACATTCATTTGCAGAACATTCTGCAAAGTAGCTAAGGTCTCATCAATATTGCTGGAGAATAAAGCCGTTACCTCAGTAGCCCTAGCAAGTTTTAAATGATTTTTACTTGCAATTTGCCTAACATAAAACTCAAAATCACTTAGCCTTGGACCATTATGGTTGAATTCTGCACAAACGATGCATCTATTGCCGCTATAATCAATAAAAAAATGTGTTACTTCAGCTATGTCGCCACCAATTGAGCTTAGCGGCACCAGTTTAAGTTTATCAGTTGGTTTAAGTTTAGGCCTTTTACCTTTTCTAAGGTAGGCCATAGAACAACGGATTCTTCTTTCATTATGAAGGTTTCGGTGAGAGACCATATAAATTTCTCTCGATTCCGCTTTGTCCTGATTTTCATGTTTGTCAATGAGATGACCTCTCCCTGCCTTTCTTTCTTCTCTCAAAAACTCAAATACAGCTTTTAAAATAGACTGCGTGTTATGTACATTTTTAAATTCGGCATAAGGCTCAAACCTAAGCGTGTTAAGGTGTAAAATAAGTTCTCGGGTTTGTTTTTTTGCCATTTAATTAGTTTTCAATAAAAGATTTCATGACACTATTCTTTACGTCAAAACAATAAAACCTCTAAACATTGAATGTTTGCAGTACAATATTCAAAGTTCCATTTTATTTTACACTAAATATCTATGCGTATACTAATTTACTCTTCAGAAATAACCTCAACAGAGTACTGGGGATAGTCATAATCAATAAGAATTCCATTTTGCATGAAATCAGGGAAGCTTTGGGGGCTAGAAGAGCTATAGTTTTGGTAATTGTTAGAGCTAGAATTGCTTAACTCGTAATTAACAATTTCATCCATTGGTTGTATGTTTGACTCTTTATTATCCACAATATTACGCATTATTTTCATGTTTCCAGCCTTGAAACTTTAAAGTATGTTCTATTGTATTTCTAACAATAGGTGGCAAAGGAGGAGGTTGATTTATGGTTTGCTGCCTCCTTACCAGTGTGCCTTCAGTTACTAAAACATCTGTTCCTCCTAAAACACTCTCTATTAGCACTCTTCTACAACTATAGTCAACTTGTGCGTTCGCCCCTAATTCAACGTCATGATTAAAGGGGGATAGTAGCTTTAATTCGTCTCTTATATCTTCAAAAACTTCCTTTATTTTGGAATATTGCTCATCATTAGGTTTTTCTATGCTCAAACCTAATTCATCTCGTGCTTCATTCCTGTAAATAGCATAATCATGACTTCCAGAGTCGCTACATAAAAAAGAAACTATCTTATCAATCTTTTCATGCTCTTTTTCTCCCAATTGCTTAATAAGCAATTTTCTAGCTACCATTTTAATTTGACTTCTTGTACGATATACGCCCCCTAAAACTAATGGATGTACTTTTTCTGAAAGATTCAATAGTATTTTATCTAGCCCTGTTCCATTTTTAACCTTCAGTTCTTTTCTCGCAAGCTCAAAAAATCCTTGTATTGACTCCACGCTGACAGGAACTCTTGCTTGTGGGTTATTTGGTAAAGAAGGATTTTGTGGGTTCAGCGGTGTGTTAAGTGAAGGGTCTATCGGACCAAGTGTAGCTTGTTTAGTCATCATAATGTTGTCTGCTCCTAAACTGATTATTGTTCCAGAACTATGAGCTTTAGACGGAATAATAACTTCAAACTCTACGCAAAACTGCCTGATTAAATTTACCAAACTCCATGCTGCCATGGTATCACCTCCTCTAGTGTAAAGCACTAAACTAATTTTATCAACTTTGTTCCCAAGCAGGTCTAAGTGGTTAGAAAAATAATCAAGAATGTCTTGGTGAATCTGGGTCTCCATTCCCGGCCTGTCTCCAGTAAAATAGACTAAGACTCTCGAATTCCTGTTTTTTTCTATCCACTCATAGAATGGCTTTCTTTCGGCAAACATCTTTTATACCACTATTTAGTACTACAAAACAAATGTAATGACTTTCTTACTATTTTAATAGAACGAATACTGCCTAGGGGGTAAGTCACATTAATTTGAAAGTATAAATCTTAATTTCGAGTATTAAAATGAATAGCGAGAGTATGAGCAAATCAATCAAAGAAGTAAAAACAGAAACTGATGAGCAAAAAGTTCAAAAACTCATTGGATTTAACTACTACGAAAAAATCGGTTTGGGGTTTCTATTAGTATTAATCATCATAGCTCCTGTTCTATTTACTCAATTCAGCACGTTTTACGGGTTCAATGAAAAAACAGGCGCAATTGGAGACACTATTGGAGGGGTTACAGCTCCGTTTGTAAATCTCTTAGCAGCATATTTGGTTTATAAATCGTTTGCTGCTCAAATAAGGGCAAATTCGCAACAACGGAATGATCATGATGAACAAATGAAGCAACTTCAAAAAGAACATAGTTTTAATTACATATCTAACTACTATAACTTGATAAAAGAAAAATACGGGGTTGATGAATCTGGTTTTACGTCAGCATCTGTACCTATTTGGGATGTTTTTCATTCGTCCGATGGATTAATGAAAAATAAAAACTTTAAAATTCTAAACAACCCATCTAATTTTAAGACAGAGAAAGAAAAAGAAAGTAATGTTTATAAAGAAAAACGGTCTGAGCTTGACAATTATATAAAATTGACGAACAAGAATATAAATAGTGATTTGAAGTCAATAGAAAATCAATTAGACACTCTTTTGCTTTTTTATAATGAGAGTGATAAAAGTAGTTTGGAGACAGGCATAAAGAGCTTTTATAGGCTTGAGGTAGAAAAGATATTCTTAAGAATGGAACTAGACGCTTTCTATGATGATAGATGGAATAACAATATTGAAGCGGTAAAGGACTATCTTAATATCGAAAACAGTTACAGGATAAAGTCCTTAAGGTCAAAGACTAAAGATATGATGGATAAAATGAGAGGTAAACGGTATTGATGAAAAAAATACGCCCTACAATACAAAAACCGTACATTTTATAAATCAAAAAATCCGCAACTTACTAACTAATAGTTTATTACGGATTTTTTAAGTGGTCCCACCTGGGCTCGAACCAGGGACCCCCTGATTATGAGTCAGGTGCTCTAACCAACTGAGCTATAGGACCTCCCTTTAAGGGGATGCAATATTAGTACATATTTTTCTACACTGCAAGCATTTAACGCCACTATGCATCCATTATTTCCTCACATAGTTCCACCAAAACCCCGCTTGTTCCCTTTGGGTGCAAAAACGCAACGCGCTTGTTATCCGCCCCTTTTTTTGGAAATCCTGGCAAAATAGCAAACCCTTCTCTTTCCAAACGTTCTATTTCTTTTTCCAAGTTCTCCACGGCAAAAGCTACATGATGTATTCCTTCGCCTCTTTTTTCCAAAAATTTTGCAATTGCACTATCTGGATTTGTAGCTTCCAAAAGCTCAATCTTATTAGGCCCGGATTGGAAAAAAGAGGTTTTTACCCCTTCTGATACAACCTCCTCTATTTTGTAATGTGGGACACCTAATAGTTTTTCAAATAAAATATTAGCTGCATTTAAGTCCTTGACGGCAATTCCTAGATGTTCTACTTTTTCCATGTGATGTGAACGCTTAAAATTCTTTTCAAAATTACACACAGTTCCACTATTAACTCATGAGGTTCGTCATTAATTCCGTTATTTTGCACAATGGAATCACAGAGACAGCGTAAAATAGCAGGAATAATTCAACAAGATGTGGTTGACATCCTTCAACGTGCCGCCAATGATGGCGGAATGAAGGGTACCTTGATTTCAGTAACCAAAGTAAATGTAACTGTTGATTTATCTATAGCTAAGGTATATGTGAGTATTTTTCCCAACGACAAAGCGCAAGAGTTGCTTGAAGGTATCCAATCCAATCAATCTTTGATTAAGCACGAACTGGCACAACGAACCAGAAATCAACTGAGAAGAGTTCCTGAACTCATTTTTTTCTTGGATGACTCCCTAGACTATATTGATAAAATTGAAAAATCTTTGGAGGGGGATGAAAACCCCATCAATAATAGGGACTTATTGGATAAACGCAAGAAATCCTGACTTTGAACTTTCCTTTCTACATCGCTAAACGCTATCTAAAGTCCAAAAGCAGCCAGAACGCGGTAAACATTATAAACTTTATCACATTTCTTGTAATCGTGATTGGTTCTGCGGCATTGTTCGTAGTACTTTCTGCTTTCGCGGGCTTAAAGTCTTTTAGCCTTTCTTTCACCAATACCTTTGACCCAGACCTAAAAGCCTTGCCAGTTGCTGGAAAGCATTTCTCCATAACCCCAAATGAAGAGCTAAGATTGAATCAGATTAATGGAGTGGTCGCTCTTTCAAAGGAGTTAGAAGAACGTGCTTACTTAAATTATAGAGGTAAAAGCACCATTGCTTATATAAAGGGGGTTGATGGAAATTATCGTTCGGTAACCGGTGTCGATAGTACCCTTTACTTTGGAAATTGGGGCGTAATCGAGCAAAATGCAGTAATTGGAATTGGAATATATAATCTTTTGGGTGTGCCCCCAGACAATTATCAAAGCCCTATGTCTGTTCTTGTGCCCAAACCTGGAAAAGGCTCTTTATCCCAACAAGGTATGAATACCATGCCTTACAACCAACTTCCTCTTGTGGTGAGTGGAGTGTATGCTGTAGAGGAGAATTTGGATAAAAAATATGTCTTTACAACTCTTGGCCAGGTCCAAAAGTTATTGGAAAAGGATAGCGCCCAAGTATCAGGTATAAATTTTAAGTTGAATTCTGACACTTCCATAGACGATTTGAGGGAGGAGGTTCGAATAGTATTGGGCGATAAGGTTCTTTTATTGAACCGACGACAATTGAACGGCACTCTTTATAGAATGCTTAATACGGAAAACTTAGCGACCTACCTAATTTTTACCCTGGTCCTTATTATTGCTTTATTCAACGTTGTTGGCGCGATAATTATGATGATTTTGGACAAGCAACAGAATTCAAAAACCTTGTTTAGTCTAGGTGCAACTATCAAGGAACTCCGCTCCGTTTATTTTATTCAAGGCCTTTTGGTCACCACTCTTGGAGGGTGTATTGGAGTTCTGATTGGATGTCTTCTTATTGGAAGTCAAATCGCATTAGGTTGGCTAAAAATTACGCCTTCCTTGGCTTATCCCGTTGAATTTAATTTTGGCAATTTAATTATAGTTCTAGCCACGATAATCGTATTGGGCTTCATTTCATCTAAAATAGCCAGCAGTCGAATTTCAAGAAAACTGATTGAGGCTTAAGCGAATTGAAAATCTCCAAACCTTTCCTGTACTTCGTCAAAAGCGGCAAAAACGTCAGCAGCAGCATCACTAGTAACCATCTTCATTCGGTATTCCTTAAAATGGGGGATTCCTTTAAAGTAATTGGTGTAATGCCGACGAGTTTCAAAAACTGCTAATTTCTCACCCTTCCAGTCGATGGCCATTTGCAAATGCCTTCTAGCGGCTTCTACCCGTTCTGACATGGTTGGCGGTTCTAAATGAGTTCCCGTTTCGAAATAGTGTTTCACTTCTTTGAAAAACCAAGGATTACCTATACTGGCACGGCCTATCATGGCGCCATCAAGACCAAAATCATCTCGCATTCGTACCGCAGCTTCTGGAGAATCAACATCTCCGTTGCCAAAAACAGGGATAACCATTCTTGGATTGTTTTTAACCTCCGCTATAGGTTTCCAATCTGCAGAACCCTTGTACATTTGAACTCGTGTGCGTCCATGAATGGATATAGCCTGAATACCAACATCCTGAAGTCGCTCCGCGACCTCTACAATCTTAATAGAATCCTGGTCCCAGCCCAATCGGGTTTTCACTGTAACAGGTAGTTTGGTGCGCTTTACCATTTCACTGGTCAACTTTACCATTAATGGTATGTCTCGTAGTATTCCCGCTCCGGCATTCTTGCAAACCACTTTTTTTACAGGACAACCAAAGTTGATGTCGATGATATCTGGATTCGATTTTTCCACAATATCAACAGCTTGTAGCATCGAGTCCAGTTCTGCGCCAAAAATTTGAATGCCGACAGGTCTTTCCTTTTCATAAATATCCAGTTTGATTACACTTTTAGCCGCATCACGAATCAAACCCTCTGAAGAAATGAACTCTGTATAGACCACATCAGCACCCTGTTCCTTGCAAAGCGCTCGAAATGGTGGATCACTCACATCTTCCATTGGTGCTAAGAGCAACGGAAAATCAGAGAGTTCTATGTGGGCAATTTTTGGCAATTCTTTTTTTTTGGAAGGCAAAAATACAAAATCGAAGAAAATCAGGGAGTTATTTGTCTTCCAAACGTTCTCTTTCCTTCTTTTCAATCCCTCTTTGGTTGTCGTTCAGCCTAAAGTTTCCAAAATTATAGGTAAAGCCAAAGCGGATAAATTGGGTTTCAGGTCTAATTCTATAGAAATTATCTTGATTTAAGTATTGGGACCTGTAGGTTGGATTGTATTGCTCCAGAATATCTTCTACCGCCAACGAAATCACCGCTCTATTATCAAAAAGTGACTTTCGTAATCCCAAGGTAAGGTTTAGTTGATTATCGGATATGTAAGAACCAAAAATAAATTGGGAAAGGTAGGTCATAGTCACTTCACCAGTAAAGGTTCCATCTTTTGAGAGGGTCAGATAATTCGCCAAATAGGTATATACCCCATCCACTTCAACAGTGAACTCTTGACTTCCACTTTCTACGGCCAAGAAGGTTTCCTCTTCATGAAAAACTGAAGTATATGCATACAAAAACCAAAAGGGCAAAACCCCCTTGCTCACCGTAAAATCCACACCATATGATTGACTTCCCGTAACATTTTGCTTTAGCTCACGAAGTGTCAAATTTGTGTTGTCTTGAAAAACCAGCTCCGCAATGTTTCTTCCATTATCTCTGTAATAAACATCAAAGAAAAACTCGCTATTGAAGGTATAATTCAGGTTGAAGTTATTTGAAAAGCTAGGAAACAATCCCGGGTTTCCCTCAATAAAATCGTTCTCATTGAAAAAACGTCTAAACGGGTTTAAATCGTTATATTTAGGTCTATCCACACCCCTTCCGTAATCAAAAGCAAAACTATGTTTTTCAGAGGGGGAATATAACAGGTATACAGAAGGAAACGGTTCAAAAAAGTCCTGTTTATTTACCTCATTTAAGGTGACCGACGTCCCAGAAGCATCAGTGAGCTCTCCTCGCAAACCAAGTTTTACAGACCATTTTTCCCAGCTTTTTAGCCAACTGAAATACGCAGCATATACATTCTCCTTGTATACAAAAACATCTGATAAAGACTCATCAACGGTATCGCTAGAGCCAAAGAAATCTGAAAAAACAAGTCTACTATTAGAATCAACAGCAGATACCTTAAGTCCTGCTTCAATAGAACCCTGGCCCAACGGCGAGGAATAATCTGCTTGTCCAGTAAAAATCTGAATATCTTGTGCTGCATCGGAATTAAACCCAAAATCCCTTATAAAGCTCTCGTTTTCATCAAAATACGAAGAGTTCAAGCTTTGAAAAGAACTTCCGTCATAATACGTATAATGTCCATTAAAAGAGAGTTTGGCTCCCTCCTTCTTCAGTTTGTGCTCATAAGTTAGGTCAATAGCCAAATTCGTGTTATCCAAATTCGTGTCGCTCAATGTATTGAACGTGGAATCTATTTGCCCTTGGGCATTGAAAATTTCGTTCTCTAACTGATTCTCTCTGCTTTGGTCCAGATTAAATGCCAAATTTGAAGTGAGGTTAATGCTGTTTCTTGAGTTCAATTCGTAGTCTACAATAATATTGGCGTTCTGAGGAGTTGAGTTATCTACTTGCTCATATTCGGTATCCCAAACGGAAAAAATCTCGTCCTGTTCGTTAATAAAGTTGATTCCTTTATCCGTTTTTCTGATTTCCTTTTTCTGGTTGATGGAATAATTCGCAAACAAATTCAACTTATCCGTTTTGTAATAGTGACTGGTTCCAAAACTATACTTTGGAAAAACCGCCTGGGTTATACTTCCATTGATACTTCCCTTATATCCAGGAGTTATCGGTTTGCTCGTAACAATATTAAGGATGGGGCCATCTTCGGCATCATAACGAGCTGAAGGATTAGTAATGACTTCTACAGATTTTATGTTGGTCCCAGAGAACCCTTCCAACAAATCACGCACTTCTTGGCTTGATAGCTGGACCTTTCTATCATTGAGGTAAACCGTGGCGGTTTGCCCTCTTATCTGCAATTCTTCTTGATTCACAATCACGCCGGGAGTACTTCTAAGAATATCCCATGAACTTCCCTCAGAAATGACACTGTTTTCCACATTAAAGACCAACCTATCCGTAAGCCGCTGAACCGTAGGCCGCTTTGCAGTTACTACCACTTCATCCAAATTTGTGCTTGAGGGTATGATCAATGCCCCTAATGAAATGTCCTCTGTAACATCCAAGCCCCTGGGAATTGAACCAATTCCTATATAGCTTGCTTGAAGAAGATATAGGTCCGGCGGTACTTCCCGGAGAACAAATCTTCCAGTATCATCAGTCGAAGTTCCTTGAACAAACGTGGAGTCTGCCGCTTTAAGCAACAACACATTAGCAAAGGAGATGGAATTGTTTCCTTCATCAACCACTTTTCCGCTTATCCTAAATGTTTGTCCCCAGCAAAAAAATGAAGTTAGAAACAGAATGTAGAAAATCGAGGTCCAGCGATTCATGTACAAATGGGGTTGAATATCAAATCTAGTAAAATATTTTAGAGTCGTTCAGTGAGCATATATCGCATTCTTTCAAAAAATGAAGGTCTAGGAGCTAAAAGGCCTATATTTGCAGTTGATTTGAAACGTTTTATAGCGTGCCCCTATTGATATGAAGAAGATTCGGAATTTTTGCATAATTGCACACATTGACCATGGTAAAAGCACCTTGGCAGACCGTTTACTGGACTTTACCGGTTCGGTTACCGAAAGGGAGAAACAAGACCAGCTTTTGGACAATATGGATTTGGAACGTGAGCGTGGTATTACCATAAAAAGCCATGCCATCCAAATGGAATATGTCTATCATGGGGAAACCTATATCTTGAATCTTATTGATACTCCCGGTCATGTTGATTTTTCGTATGAAGTTTCTCGTTCTATTGCCGCATGTGAAGGTGCTTTACTTGTAGTTGACGCGGCTCAGAGTATTCAGGCACAGACTATTTCGAATTTGTACTTGGCATTGGAGAACGACTTAGAAATAATTCCCGTCTTAAATAAGGTAGACCTCCCTAGTGCAAACCCTGAAGAAGTGACCGATGATATTGTTGACTTGTTGGGTTGCGACCCAGAAGAAGTTATTCCCGCGAGCGCAAAAACGGGCATTGGGATTGAAAACATTCTAAGTGCAATCATTGAACGCGTACCTGCGCCTGAAGGAAACCTTGATGAGCCGCTACAGGCACTGGTATTTGATTCAGTCTATAATCCATTTAGAGGAGTGGAGACCTACTTTCGGGTGGTGAATGGTGAAATCAAAAAAGGCCAGAAAATTAAATTCGTTGCTACTGGCAAAGACTATTTTGCTGACGAAATTGGGACGTTAAAACTCAACCAAATTCCAAAAAGCAAGATTTCATCTGGAGATGTGGGTTATTTGATTACCGGAATTAAGGATGCCCGTGAGGTAAAGGTCGGAGATACCATTACAGATGCCAATACGCCCACCCAAAACGCTATTGAAGGGTTTGAAGATGTAAAACCTATGGTTTTTGCTGGTATTTATCCCGTGGACACAGAGGATTTTGAAGAATTGCGTTCCTCTATGGAAAAGCTACAGCTCAATGATGCTTCTTTAGTTTTTACTCCCGAAAGCAGTGCGGCACTTGGTTTTGGTTTCCGCTGTGGTTTCCTGGGAATGCTTCACATGGAAATCATACAAGAGCGTTTGGAACGCGAGTTCAATATGACCGTAATTACCACAGTTCCCAACGTGAGCTATCACGCTTACACCACAAAGGATAGGGAAACCGCCTTGATTGTAAACAATCCTTCGGATCTACCGGACCCTTCAACCGTGGACCGGGTTGAGGAACCTTATATAAAAGCTACGATAATTACAAAGTCCGACTTTGTGGGCAACGTCATGTCACTTTGTATTGAAAAAAGAGGGCAAATTACGAATCAAACCTATTTGACCACGGAGCGTGTGGAGCTCACCTTTGATATGCCCCTCGCAGAAATCGTCTTCGATTTTTACGACCGATTGAAAACCGTTTCAAAAGGGTACGCCTCTTTCGATTATACACCCATAGGCATGCGAACCTCCAAATTGGTCCGAGTAGATATTCTTTTGAATGCCCAACCTGTTGACGCCTTATCCGCATTGGTTCATTTTGATAATGCCCAGACCATTGGCAAAAAGATGTGTGAAAAGCTTAAAGAGCTTATTCCAAGACAACAGTTTGACATTCCGATTCAGGCCGCCATTGGTTCCAAGATTATTTCTCGAGAGACCATAAAAGCACTTCGTAAAGATGTGACCGCCAAGTGTTATGGGGGTGACATTTCCAGAAAACGAAAGCTTTTGGAAAAACAGAAAAAAGGGAAAAAGCGCATGCGCCAAGTAGGTAATGTGGAAATACCTCAGCAAGCGTTTATGGCTGTTTTAAAGTTGAATGATTAATCATAAATTGATTAAAACGAACCTAAAGCACATACTAAGGTTATATATTCTTCTGCGGTCAATTCTAGGGCATCTAAATCATCTTGGGTAATTGTAACTGTTTCGCTCGAATTGGTAGCTGTAAATGTGCCATTGCCATTATCACAAATTTCAGCTATTTCACCATCAATCATGCAGGATTCACAACTGGAATTGGCATCATCATCATTGGAGCAGGACAAAGTTAAAACGGCTAAAGAAATCGTTAAGCTGGTTAAGAATAGAATTTTTTTCATGATTTATGTTTTCCACAAATCACGAAGATTCCTTTGAATCAAGACTTCACGAATTGATGGATGCCCTTTATGAGTTGATAAAGATCGGTTTATGAATACCGTTAACAAGCAAGGAAACGAACAAAAATGAGATACTTCATTAAAGACGTACCCTTTAATATATTCAGGTATGCACTTTTGTTTAATTACAATCGGCTAGTAAACCCACTCGACCGATAAAGGCATTAAATGAGCCACCTTCCAAATCGATTGTTTCAGATTCCCCATCTGTTGTCGCCGTTACGGTTCCGTCTCTATTATCACAATATTCGGTTGATGCTGTAATATTAAAAACTGATGTTGTGCAAGTTGTACAATTAGGTGAAGAACTATCATCATCACTGGAGCAGGATAAAGTTAAAATAGCTAAAGAAATCATTAAGCTGGTTAAGAATAGAATTTTTTTCATGATGTATATTTTTCACAAATCACGATAGTTCCTCTAAACCAAGACTCCATGAATTGACACATACCGCTTATAAATTGATGAAATCGTGAATAGGACTTCCCTTTTCCCAAAGAATGGACAAAAAAATAGGGCCTTTTTAAAAAGGCCCTATTTTTGGTTTTAGAATGCTTTCGCTAATTAAAAGCCAAGATCAAGCTCCAAATCTCCGCTACATATTTGGTCGGTGTATGTCTGGAAATCAATTCCTCCCAAATCAACAGTTTCCGATTCTCCTTCTACAGTCACGGTCGCTGTTCCATCGCCGTTATCAACAAAAGTGACAGGAACGAGGCCTAAAATGTTACAGTCAACGGAGCTTAAGTCTGGGGCACTGTCATCATCACTGGAACAACCAGTGAAACCAATAGAGGCAATTAGTGCAAAAGCAAAAATTATTTTTTTCATGATTTTGAAAGATTAGAGGTTATATGTTTTTCGGAAACAAATAACCGCATCAAATCCTTCTAAGCCTAAAACTTGTTGTGAAGCAGTGAGAAAATGTGGCGCAGCGTTAAACTTATTAGGAAACCTGTTCTTCTAATTCAAAGATTTTTCCCAAATACACCAATTTATATCCTTCGCCATTTGGGTTAAAGTCTTTGTAGTTCAAGGGCATAATATCAATGCTTCCGTCTGGGGATTTAGTAAAGATGGGCACAGTATCCATGTCTTTGTTAGCTATTTCAATTAGAGCATCATAATGCGCCTTGTCCTTAATAGCTACCTCGTGGATGGCTGGATATTTTTCTGAAGTTTCAATAAGCTTTATAAAATCATATGTGGGAGAAAAAAGCCCATTAATGGGAAGGTTTTCTGGATAATTAATTTCCTCTGTGCTTGCCAAACGAAACGATCCGTTTTCACCGAATTGTTTTTCAAATTTGTTTATAGCAAAAGTGTTGATGTCTGTATTACCGGTCATAGCAATTAAATAGCCTACATCATTCAATTCTATGTTGTCGGTAAGGGTATCGGAATAGATGTCTGCCACAATAGCTTCCAAGCCCATTTTTTTCGCTTTGTCAACGTTAGTTTGATTGTTATCGATAAGTACCACATGCCTGTTGTTCTTTTTTAGGTAGCTCCCTATAAGTCGAGAGACCTTGGAAGCACCAATAATCAGAATTCCATCAGATTGTTTCAGGAACACTCCAATAATCTTGGCAAAAAACCGCGCTGTTGTTGCATTTAAAAGCACTGTACCCAACACTATCATGAAAACCAACGGGGTGATGTACTCCGCTCCAGGCTCGCCTTTAATCAACAATTTGGACCCAAAAAGGGAAGCAATACCCGCGGCCACAATACCACGTGGACCCACCCAACCAATAAACAGTTTTTCATTGAACTTCAGATTTGATCCCTGCGTGCTTATAAAGACCCCTAAAGGCCGAATAATGAAAACAATCACTCCAAAAAGTAGCGCCGAATTCCAATTATATACCAGTTCCATGTCGCTAATGTTGATGTTAGCGGCCAAGAGGATAAAAAGAATGGATATCAAAAGTACACTGAGAGATTCCTTAAAATACAGTAGCTCCTTTAAATTTGGCAGATTCATATTGCCCAACACCATTCCCATAACAACAACCGCCAAAAGACCAGATTCATGTGCGAACAAATCTGATTCTACAAAAACCAATAGCACAACTGATAAGGAAACCACATTCAACAAATAATGTGGAATAAAATTTCGTTTAATGGCAAAAGCCAAGGCATGGGCAAATGTGAATCCAAAGGTGGTCCCAAAAAGCAGGATTTTCCCGAATTCGATTAGCGCGGTCTTTGTAAATGCCTGACCTTCCCCTACACTTATAAATTCAAACACAAGAACTGCTACCAAGGCCCCAATGGGGTCAATAAGTATACCTTCCCATTTCAGTACGGTTGACACGTCCTTTTTCAAAGGAATGTTTCGCAATATAGGGGCAATGACTGTGGGGCCTGTAACAATAATCAGTGCCGAGAACAGAAAGGAAATCTGCCAGGATAATTCAAATATATAATGTGCCGCAACCCCTGCCCCAAAAAAGGTCACGATGGTACCTAGGGTAATCAGTTTTGTTATTACCGGCCCAACATTGGCAATCTCAGCGCGCTTTAGCGTAAGTCCCCCTTCAAAAAGAATGATGCTAATAGCCAGGGAAACAAAATAATACAGTCCATCTCCAGGGAAAAGCCCTTTGGTTCCATTCCATATTGGTTCTATTAATTTGGAACCGTCCTCTGTATATAGGGTTGCAATTGGGCCGACCAGAAGCCCTATTAAAATAAGGGGTAGAATGGCTGGCAATTTAAGGCGCCAAGCCATCCATTGTGCAATTATTCCAAGAATAATAATTCCCGCAAGTTCGAGCATTGGTCAATTTTTGGTTAAAATAGGATTTTTCTCCCAATCTTTGAAGCATTCATTTCGGAACGCCTTAAAATCAAGGCGATTTATCAACTTTCGCATTTTGTTAAAAAAGGGCTAATAATAATTCCATTTTAAAGGCAAACTGTTGAGGTTTTCTTATTTTGCGCATCCTTTGCTTTTCAAATGACGCTTTATCCCGTTGAAACCGGTAATTTTAAGTTAGATGGTGGTGCAATGTTTGGTGTGGTTCCTAAATCGCTTTGGACACGAACCAACCCTGCAGATTCCAACAATATGATTGATTTGGGTGCGCGTTGCCTTCTTATCGAAGATGGGGATAAACTTATCTTGATTGATTCCGGCCTTGGAAACAAACAATCCGAAAAGTTCTTTAGCTATTACTATCAATGGGGTGACCATACTTTGGATGGTTCCTTGAAAAAAATAGGGTTTCATCGGGATGATGTCACTGATGTCTTTATGACCCATTTGCATTTTGACCATTGTGGTGGAAGTGTTCAATGGAATTCAGACCGAACGGGTTATGAACCTGCTTTTAAAAATGCACGGTTTTGGACCAATAAAGACCATTGGGATTGGGCGACAAACCCCAATGCTCGTGAAAAAGCCTCTTTCTTAAAGGAAAATCTGCTTCCTATGGAAGAAAGTGGTCAATTAAACTTCATTCAAAGAGAAAATCCCACCTTCGTGAAGAATTGCGAGCTTGGTTTTGATGTGCTCTTTGTTGATGGCCACACAGAAAAGCAAATGTTGCCCCATATCCAATACAAAGACAAAATTGTTGTGTTTGTTGCGGACCTCCTTCCTACAGTAGGCCACATACCTCTACCCTATGTAATGGGATATGATATGAGACCATTACAAACACTTAAAGAAAAAGGAGTCTTTTTAAACGAAGCAGCCGATAATAAGTATATTCTCTTTTTTGAACATGACGCCCACAATGAGCTTTGCTCATTGAAGCACACCGAAAAAGGGGTTCGGTTGGACGAATTGTTCTCCTTCAACGAACTATTAAACCCTTAAAGCAGTTTACTTTACGATAAAATACATTTCTATGATTACAACATATTCCAAACTCTCTGCAGCTCTTTCACTTTCCATTTTATTAGTAGGTTGCGGGGCTACTACCTTGGTATCAACACCTCTGGAGAACATTGATACAGTTCCTCTAAAAATCACGGAATTAACGGAAAATGAACAAAAGACATGGGGCCATGCCGACCTCATCACAGATACTATTCCCGGTATGAGTATAGACAAGGCTTACCGTGAAATCATCAAGAACAAAAGGGGGAAAAAGGTGGTTGTAGCTGTTGTAGATTCTGGAATTGATTTGAATCACGAGGATCTGGACGATGTGCTTTGGACCAATACAGATGAAAAACCCAACAACGGTAAAGATGATGATGGCAATGGGTATGTTGATGACATTCATGGATATAACTTCCTTGGAGAATCGTATAATGAGCAACTGGAATATGCCAGAATGCTTCGCTTGAACGTTGGGGATGCCTCCGCACGAGCAAAAGCTAGATTATTGTTGGATAAGGAATATCCTGAAGCCGTTCAGAACAAACAACAGTATGAGCAAATTCTTCAGGTGGTCAAAAATGCCGACGAAGCTGTGAGAAAATCTTTGGGAAAAGAAATATACTCTAAAGAGGATTTGCAGTCTATTGAAGCCCCTAACGAGCAGATGCAGCAAAATGTGGCCATTCTAAATCAGATGTTTTCTTATGGGGATGACATACCAACGGTTCTTGAAGAACTCAACGAAGGAATAACCTACTTTGCTGAGCAAGTAAACTATAACCTAAACAAAGACTTTGACGGTAGAACTCCTGTTGGGGATGACCCTTATAACTTTAGTGATACGTCTTATGGGAATGGAAATCCAAAAAACAGGGTTGAGAGTGAAAGTCATGGCACACACGTCGCTGGAATTATTGCTGCAGAGCGCAATAATGGAAAAGGTGTAAATGGAGTAGCAAACAATGCGCAAATCATGAGCCTAAGAGCCGTTCCCAATGGAGACGAATATGACAAAGATATTGCTTTGGCCATTCGCTATGCGGTAGACAATGGTGCAAAGATTATCAATTGCAGTTTTGGTAAATCTTTCTCTCCTAATGCCGAGTGGGTCTACGACGCTATAAAATATGCAGCTGCAAACGATGTCCTTATTGTTCACGCTGCTGGAAATGATGGGAATGATTTGGACAATCCTGACAACCCAAATTTCCCCAACGATCATAAATATGCCGGCGCTGAGATTTCAAACAATGTTATCACAGTTGGCGCTTTGACCAGTAAATACGGCTCGGAAATGGTTGCGGGCTTTTCTAACTACGGCGTCCAAAACGTAGATGTTTTTGCACCTGGAGCTAAAGTATATTCCACCATGCCCAACAATTCCTACGATTTTCAAGGAGGGACTTCTATGGCGGCTCCAGCGGTATCAGGAATAGCCGCTTTGATTCGCTCTTATTACCCCCAGCTTTCCGCATCACAGGTAAAGCAAGTTCTCATGCAATCCGGGTTGAGCACAAAAACCTCAGTAATTGTCTCTGGAGATGCCTCAAAGGCCTCAACCTTTAATAGCATATCTAAATCTGGTAAAATGGTCAATGCATACAATGCCCTTCTAATGGCGGACAATATTTCCAAAGGGAGACAGACATTGGCCTCAAATTCAAAATAAAAATGAAAAGAACATTATTCTATTTTTTAGGGGTTTTCTCTGGAATAGCCTCACTTTTGGGCCAGTCTCAACCTGGATATTGGCAACAAGCTGTAGACTATACCATGGAAGTGGATATGGACGTGAAAACGTTTCAGTATACTGGAACACAAAAACTAGTATATACCAACAATTCCCCTGACGTACTTGACCGAGTATTTTATCACTTGTATTTTAATGCTTTTCAGCCTGGAAGTGAAATGGATGCTCGACTTCAAAATATTAAGGACCCAGATGGTAGGATGATGGAAAATGGGGAAAGTAGAATTGCATCCCTATCTGAAAACGAAATGGGCTATTTGCATGCCACCTCCCTAAAACAAGATGGAAAAGCGGTCAACTTCAATGAAGAAGGAACGATCTTGGTGGTAGATTTAGCAAATCCGGTGCCTCCTGGAGGGAAAACCACCTTAGATATGGAGTTCAAGGGACAGGTTCCTTTACAAATTCGGCGTTCCGGACGAAATAGCAAAGAAGGTGTGGCCTTGTCCATGAGTCAATGGTATCCCAAACTATCCGAATATGATGTGGAAGGTTGGCATGCCAACCCATATATTGCACGTGAGTTTCATGGGGTTTGGGGCAACTTTGATGTAAAGCTTACTATCGATAAAGAGTACACTGTAGGTGGCTCTGGTTATCTTCAAAACCCTCAGGAAATTGGCCATGGGTATGAGGCTCCGGGAACCACAGTCAAAACCAAGGGCAAAACGTTAACCTGGCATTTTGTTGCGCCCAACGTTCACGACTTCATGTGGGCGGCAGACCCAGAGTATGTGCACGATGTGGTGAATATGGAAGATGGTCCCACGCTACATTTTTTCTACAAAAATGATCCAGAAATTCAAGAAAATTGGAAGAACCTTCAACCCAAGACGGAAGAAACCATGCGTTTCTTTAGTAAGAACATTGGAAAGTACCCGTATGACCAATATTCTGTAATTCACGGGGGTGATGGTGGTATGGAATATGCTATGAGCACATTGATTACGGGAAAGAGACCGTTTTCGAGTTTGGTTGGGGTAATGGTCCACGAAATGGCCCACTCTTGGTTCCAACATGTTTTGGCAACCAACGAGTCAAAATATGAATGGATGGATGAGGGGTTTACCACCTTCATCAGTAGTCTATGCATGAACCAGATTATGGAACAAAACAAGGATAATCCCTTTGAAGGTTCGTACAAAAGTTACTATGCTTTGATAAATTCTGGAATGGAATTGCCTCAAACCACGCATGCCGACCGCTATGCTACCAACTTTGCCTATGGTGTTGCGGCATACAGCAAGGGTTCTATTTTTCTTTCACAATTGGGATATATCATTGGTCAGGACAAATTATTGGAAACTGTTAAAAAGTACTTTGAAGACTTCAAATTCAAACATCCTGTGCCAAACGATATTAAACGTACGGCTGAAAAAGTTTCAGGAATGCAGTTGGACTGGTATTTGACAGATTGGACGCAAACTACAAACACTATCGATTACGCTATTAAAAGTGTTGAATCCTCTGGGAATACTACAAAAGTGGTATTGGAACGTATTGGGCTTATGCCTATGCCTCTGGATATTTTGGTGGTGGGGAAAGATGGGTCCAACGAAACCTATTATGTTCCTTTACAGATGATGCGGGGCGAAAAGGCTAATCCATATCCACAATTTAAGCGTACTGTTGCTGAAGACTGGGCTTGGGCGCATCCTACCTATGAACTTGTTTTGAACAGGTCCCTGGATTCCATTGAGGCCATTGCCATTGACCCCTCCCAGCTTATGGCGGATGTGGACAAACAGAACAATGTCTTTCAAGAAGGAAACTAATAAAGCATCGGGTTCTGCTTCTTGTTATATTTGAGAATATCTGGACAGAATCTTTTTTTGTTTGGTTATAACCAGTATGGCGTATGGGAAGCACCGGGAAAAAATTTACTTTTTCAAAGAAAGAGAGACTAAAGGGCAAAAAGTCCTTCGATATTATTTTTGCCGAGGGTCAAATCCTAAAAGCATATCCCATTCAGCTTCGCTATTTTCCCATGGATTTCGATGATGGCGCTCAAATAAAAGTAGCCGTGGTCGCTCCAAAACGGAAGTTCAAAAAAGCCTTTCAAAGAAACCGGATAAAACGGTTGTTACGAGAGGCATATCGAGTGAACAAATCCCTTGTTTTTAACAACATAGAGGGAAACTTTGCGTTGCTATTTTTATATATTGGCAATACCATGCCTACGCTTGCAGAAGTTGAAGTCGCCGTACAGCACCTTTTGCGAAACTTTGTAAAACAGGAACTTCATGAAAAAAATAGCTAAAAAAAAGATTGTACTTCCTTTAGTTGCCATCGCATTTCTTGTAGTAGGAAGCAGTTTTAAGAGTGACTTTTTCGAAATCGCGAAGCAAATTGAAATCTTTACCACACTGTTTAAAGAACTTAACATGAATTATGTGGATGAGACCAATCCAGCAGAGCTTATGGACTCCGCCATCAAAAATATGTTGGATGAGCTTGACCCTTACACTCGTTTTTTGAATGAGCAGGATGTCGAGGCGTTCCGCATAAACAATGCAGGGGAGTATTCTGGAATTGGTGCGTTGGTGCGTTCTTATGAAAGCAAGTTGCTCATCATTGAGCCTTATAAGGGATATCCTGCAGATCAAGCCGGGCTCAAAGCTGGGGATGAAATAATTAAAATTGGAGAAACGCTAGTCTCTGATTTTGACGACAACGCCAGTGAATTGCTCAAGGGAGCCAATGGTACCAGTGTGGATATTACGTTTGTGCGTCAAGGGGAATCAAAAACGGCGACCATAAAAAGGGGGGGCGTTGAGGTAGATGCAGTTCCTTATTATGGGATGATCGACGACAAGACTGGGTATGTAGTATTGTCCCGATTTAATAGAAAAGCGTCAGGCCAGACAAAATCTGCCATGCAAGACCTTAAAGGTCAGGGTATGGAGCGCATGATTCTGGACTTAAGGGGAAATCCTGGCGGACTACTCACCGAAGCCATAAATGTGACCAATTTATTTGTGCCCAAGGACGAGTTAATCGTTACCACAAAATCCAAGGTTAAAAAGTTCAATCAGGAATACAAAACCAAAAAGCAACCTGAGGATCTTGAAATTCCTCTGGTGGTCTTGGTTGATGGTAGCAGTGCTTCGGCAAGTGAGATTGTTTCCGGTGGACTTCAGGATTTGGATCGTGCTGTCGTTATGGGTGCTCGAAGCTTTGGAAAAGGCCTGGTACAACGCCCACTAAAACTCACCTATGGCACACAGCTAAAAGTAACTATCTCTCGTTACTATACGCCTTCTGGGAGGTGTATACAGTCTCTCGATTATTGGAACAGGGACGAAGAGGGGAATGCCATCCGCAATACAAAATTCCAAGAATTTACTACCCGAAACGGAAGAAAGGTGCAAGACGGCGGGGGAGTAATGCCCGACGTGGAAATTTCTGCGTTAAAATCGAATTCTCTATTGGACGCCCTTAAGGGTAATCTGTTGATTTTTGATTACGCTACTGATTTCTACTATGATCATACTTTTGACTCAGTAAATTCCTTTTCTTTTTCGGATGCGGATTTTGAAAGCTTTAAAACCTATGCCCAAGAACAGGATTTCTCTTTTCAGACGGAAACAGAAACCTTATTGGAAGAATCCATTAATTCTGAAGAGCATTTATTAGGGCCCGGTGTGCAGAGTAAATACAAAGATTTATTGTTGGCCGTAAACCAAGGGAAAATAAAAGCCTTGGATACCTATGAAAAGGAAATTAAAAAGAATCTGGAAGACGAAATTATTAAGCGTTACTTTTACAGAAAAGGTCTTTATGATTATTATCTGAATCATGATGAGGCCATATTAGCAGCGACTGAGCTTCTCTCAGATAAAGCAAAATATACCAGTATATTGAATTAGGTTGTGAGGATTAGAAATCTCCTGTTGCTTTTATGTCTTACCCCGTCACTTTTTGTTCAAGGGCAAGCCAAATTTGAAAAAGGAGTTACTCACGATTCCATTCCGGTTTCTGGAACCTCCGATGAAAGTTTTGCGCTGTACTTACCAGAGAAGTATCAAGCAAATGCCTTGAATTCCATCGTTTTTATTTTTGAACCAGCAGCTAGGTCTGCCTTGGGTATCCAACCCTTTATTCCCGCTGCGGAAAAATATGGACATGTTCTGGTATGCTCGAATAACTCCAGAAACGCAAGTTACGAGCGCAACTTTGGTATTGCTAACAGATTGTTTTCCCACATTTTTTCCAACTTTAATATCAAAGAAAATGAAATGTACCTTTCTGGCTTTTCAGGAGGTTCTAGAGTGGCTTGTGCCATAGCCTCGTTGACCAACCAATTTTCTGGTGTAGTGGCCTGTGGTGCTGGTTTTCCCAACGCGCCGGACTATAAACCCAGTATTCAAAAATACGCCTATGTTGGACTTGTGGGAGATCGGGATATGAACTACCGGGAAATGTTGAAAAATCAAGATTTTCTTCAATTGCTAAAATTCAACAGCACACTCATCACCTATAGCGGAGACCATTCTTGGCCCAGCCCCGAACATATCTCTTATGCATTTGACTGGCTATATCTTCAAAAAATGAAAGGTTCTCTTTCAAAAGATTCAGATAGTATACTACCTCTTTATCAAAGCACATATAAACGCATTCAAAAGCATAAAACGGATAATGAACTTTTGCGTGTCTCAGAGGAATATGAAAGAATCACGAAAACCTTTAAAGATTTTGTGGCGGTAGATACATTAGTACAAAAGCACCAAACTCTTTTAGCTTCCAAAGCCTATAAAAACCAGAGAGTCTCCCTTTCCAACGTGTTAAAGCAGGAGGAAAAGATTGCGAACAAGCTTAACGCCAGAATGGTTTCGGATTTTGAAAAACCAAAAAAAACCAATTTTAATTGGTGGGAAAAGGAACTAGCCAAACTGAATGCGCTTGAAGAAAAGGGAGATGCGGAAATAAAAAAGATGGTATATCGAGTTAAGTTTGACATTTTTGCCAGAGCCTATTCCCGAAAGAATACCCTGCTTTTTGATGAAAACCCTCAACGGACAGCCTTAGCTCAGCAATTCATAGACCTTTTATATTCAAAAAAAGAACAGTAACTCCACATAAACTATATGGTTCGGATAATTTATACTTGGGAGGTGGTTCCTGAAAAACAGGAACTTTTTATTAAGACCTGGAGAAAGACGACCAATACAATCCACAAGAAGGTAAAAGGGGCAAGAGGAAGCTTTATGATTCAGAACGCTGAAAAAACCAATGAGATAAAAACTGTAGCTCGCTGGGATTCATTGGGGGATTGGGTGAATTTTTGGCAGGGGAGTGGTAAACAACAAATGGGCAATATGCATGAGCTTGGCCATCGTATTTCGGTTGAAAAATTCAAGGAAATAGACGATTATACTAAATAAAGAATATTCTTGATGCCCATCTGTGGACCTATAATTTATTCCCCCTTTAAATAAGAATTAGGTATAGGGTATTCCTGACTTTCCCCCATCCAAAAAACACTTACAATAAACCATCGGTCTTTCCCTTTCAACAATTGAATGCTGTTGATACCTCTAGTAAAAGGTTTCTCATCTTTTAATTTTCTTCTCGATTCATAGGTAGAAAAGACATGGGCAATAGTTCCATATTCTTCCACTTTACGTGACACCTCTACTTCAAAGAACCCATCTTTTTCCAATGAACTGCCTGCTTGGTTTATATAATCTTCCAAACTCCAATACCGATACCCTACTTCTTTGGTTTTTGGATTTTGTCCCGAAGGCATCAGTACCGCTTCAGGAATGAATAAACTTCGCATTCTGTCCCAGTCTCGTTTTTCTCCTGCCGGTCCAGAGATAACATCATACAACGCCACTAGTATGGCATCCATGGAACCTACGTCTTTAGGGTCTGCTTTAGGAATCTCTTGAGCGCCCGCCCCTACAAAAAAGAACAATAGAGAAATCAAGGATATTAGCTTTTGTATCATCATTTATTAGAATTAATCTCTGTTATCTTTAATGGCTTGAAATTAGAAAATTTAGTCGCAATCTTTTCCTAAAATTGGGTGATGATGCGTCTTTTTGAGAGGAATTCGGCAAAAAACGTAACTTAACCATATACCAACGAGCTGCAAATGAAAAACTCATCTATTAAAAATGACCACTGAAAAACTAAACTCCACCAAAATTATACACGTTGCCTTGTGTCTTGGGGTGACTTTAATCTATTTTGTTCTTGGAGATTTGCACACTTTAGAGTTTTTGAACGTGCCCAAAATAGATGCCAACGCTATAATCTACCTTTTTATTGGTGTTTCTGCCATTCTTGTCAGTAACATGATTTACAAAAAATTATTGACGTCCGTAGACCCCAAACTTGATTTGGAAAAACGTGTGAGTACCTATCAAACAGCATGCATTGTTCGTTGGGCTATTCTTGAAGGCGCTGCCTTACTAATCCTCTTTCTAAAGAAAGAGTTTCTAGTAATTGGCCTGTTTCTTATCCTGTACATGGCGTTTGCCAAACCTTCTTTAGAAGATATGAAGCGGGATTTTGCCTTGGCAGGTAAATAAACATTGATGTGAGACGAATTACTATAAAAAAGGGAGCGTTGCTCCAAAAAAGTGGAGAACTTGACAGCAAAGTCTATCATGTGAATTCTGGACTGTTGCGAAGCTATACCCTTGATGAAAAAGGGAAAGAACACATTTTTATGTTTGCTCCCGAGAACTGGACCATTGGCGACAGCTTACCCCCCGATGTCCCCTGCGAACTTTACATCGATGCCCTTGAAGATTCTGATGTTTGGGTGCTTCAAAAAGATATTCAGCGAGAGGCTCCGAACATTGCTGCTTTCATTAAGCGCCTTTCTGTTTTACAGAAACGGGTCATCATGCTCATGAGTGCATCGGCTACTGAGCGTTTCGAGCATTTTGAACAAACCTATCCGGATATCCTTCAAAGAGTACCCCAAAAAATGATAGCTTCCTATTTGGGAATTGCCCCAGAGACTTTGAGCAAGCTTAAGCGTGAAAGGCATAAATGAGTTCTTACCCTTATTTCTTAATCTAAGTTAATAGATACTTTATAAGCAAATAGGATCTTGCGAAGAAATCCGAATGCTATGAAAAACTTATCCATTCTTTTTAAAACTGCGGCAATCTTATGGATTGTTTGGGGCTTGGTTCACATTCTCGCCGGAGTCATGACTATGAAAGGTGTGCTGACCAACGATATTTCAGCTTCCATTTCTGGAATTGCTGATGCCGTAGAACCAGAAACCCTTCAAATGGATTATCCCGATGCCGCTGGTGCTATTATTGGGCAACATGGATTCAACTTATTCTGGATAGGACTTGTAACCCTTATTTGTGCCTTTTTTGTCTGGAAAGGAAACAAAAACGCCATCTTCTTGGCGGCGATAACCGGGGGATTAGCTGACTTGGGGTATTTTTTATTTCTGGACCTTGGTGGCTATGTCAATTTCATGCCTGGAACCGTTATGACCTTGGTTTCTTCTTTGGCAATCATTCTTAGTTTTTATGCTCATTTTAAATCCATCAAATAACGCCGTTATAATAAGCGGATAATTCCTAGGGGTATTTGACCGTAACGTAATCAACCTTTTTATTGATTATTTTTAGATTTCTCGATTTGAATACGGTACTAATTGGTAATGACCCAAAATGTCTCAATACTAAATATTTTAATTGCCTACGGCGCATTGCAGGCTATTTTTATTGCCGTTGTACTTTTAAAAACCTCCAACAGAAGCATTTTTAAAAAACTATTTGCCTTTCTTTTGATAGTTGAGGGTGTTACGCTAATAGAAAGGTTATTGGTGGAAACTGAACTCATTCATTCAATGCCTCACATATTGGGCATCAGTTATCCCTTAAGTTTTACCAAGCCTCCCTTGATGTTCTTTATGGCACTGGCAATTACCCATAAAGGCTTCAGAATTTCAAAAAACACTTTTTTGCACTTTATCCCCTTTGTTTTGATGTTGCTTCTAAACCTTCCTTTTTATACCCTGGATGGGGCTGAGAAGCTAAATTTGGTAAGGGCGTTTATGGAAAAAGTACCCTCGTACGCAAGCTTTGATTTTTACTTTACTCTAAGCTTTTTTGTGTATATCGGGATATACATTTTTTTATGTATCAAACGATTAGATCATTTTAGAAGCTACTCCCTAAGCAACGCTCTTGTAAACTGGTATCGAAAGCTGCTTCTTATCTATTCTGGTTTTCTTTTTTTACACCTCTTCTATTTTGTCATTCAGCCTTTGGGGAATTTTAATTTTGACCTTATCAACCAGGTAAGCATGCTTGCCATGACGTTTATTATTCAGGCAATTGCCTATATGCTAATCCAACGGTCAAGTCTTACCACAAAAACAAGCGTTCCCAATTTGGGAAGTCTGGAACAACAAAAGCTTGATGAAAAACGAATTCTGAAAGCTCTGGAACAAGACAAATTATACTTGGATGATGAACTTAGCTTGAAAAAGTTCTCAGAAAAAATATGTCTCCCCCATACATATGTCTCACAAATCATAAACCAAAAATTCAATTCTACTTTCAAACGCATGATAAATCGGTATAGAATTGATGAGGCAAAACAAATTATGGAATCTTCAAAGGACGAAAAAATCAAATTGATTGATGTAGGTTTTCGGTCAGGGTTTAACAACAAGGTTTCTTTTTATCGGTCTTTTCGTGAGTTTGAAAACCTATCTCCTTCAGAATATCTAGAAAGAATCAAAAAATAACGGTTACACTTTAAAACTGTAACCAGTCCTTCTCTTTTTCTTTTTAAATATGCCTCAAAACCATCCTTCAAAATGAAACATAACGGATTTATTGAAATCAAAAAACCACACCATCAAGTAGCCCAATTGTTTATGGATCCCGATTCCTATAAGGAATATCAAGATGGTTTCTTAAGGAAAGAATTGGTAAAAGGTGTGACTGGACAGGCTGGTGCAGTCTCAAAAATATACTATCAGTTTGGAAAATCGGAAATGGAAATGGAAGAAACCATTCTCGCCAATCGTCTCCCTGATTTTTTTGAAGCCTTGTATCACCATAAACACATGGACAATACCATGACATGCCGATTTATCCCTATAGATGATTTCTCTACACGGTATGAATACGAATACGAGTACACCCGGATAAATTGGGTGATGCCAAGACTTATGTCCATTTTATTTCCCAGTATGTACAGAAAACCGGCCGAAAAATGGATAAAACAATTCAAAACATATATAGAAAAACAATAAAAGATGTGGGAAAAGAAGCTTAAACGATACGAAAATCTGGTTTCTAGATGCCCAAGATTTGAAAAAAAGGGCAAGACCGTTCCCTATACCTCAGCCAACGGCTATATGTTTTCCATACTAAACAAAGATGGTGAACTGGGGATACGATTTTCCAAGGAAGTCCAGAAGAAATACATCGCAGAATGGGACTCCGCTCTCTTCAAGTCACATGGTGCCGTAATGCAGGGATACGTGCTGGTTCCGGAAAAAATGCTGACTGATCTGGATGCCTTGGCAAAGTATCTTGATGAAGCTTATGATTATGTAATGACCTTGGAGCCTAAATAACCGTGGTTTTAGCTTTCACTCGAGCTTAGCCTGTTCAAGATTTGATTACTTATCCTATTTTTGAACATGCAAAAATTGAAGGTTTGTGAACTTTTTGCTGGAGTCGGCGGTTTCCGATTGGGGCTTGAAAACACCGAGAAGTTCAAAGTGATTTGGAGCAACCAATGGGAACCCTCCACCAAAACACAACATGCCTCCATGGTATACGAAGCCCGTTTTGGGTCTGAAAACCATTCCAACATAAACATTGAAGACGTTCCAACTTCAGAAATTCCGGACCATGATATTTTAGTGGGTGGGTTTCCCTGTCAGGATTATTCTGTGGCCACAAGCTTGAAAAACTCTAAAGGTCTTATTGGGAAAAAAGGCGTGTTGTGGTGGTCCATTCATCGCATTCTCTCCGAAAAAAAGAACAAACCCAAATACCTACTTTTTGAAAACGTAGACCGTTTGCTAAAATCACCCTCTTCACAACGGGGGCGTGATTTTGCGGTGATGCTCAAAAGTTTGAATGATTTAGGCTATGCTGTGGAATGGCGAGTAATCAATGCTGCCGATTATGGCATGCCCCAGCGCCGTAGGC
The DNA here is from genome assembly GCA_039184805.1 of Bacteroidota bacterium. Taxonomy (GTDB): domain Bacteria; phylum Bacteroidota; class Bacteroidia; order Flavobacteriales; family Flavobacteriaceae; genus Flagellimonas. The sequence goes on from JBCDAX010000035.1 coordinate 29,490, forward strand.
GCATTTTTTTCCTAGGGTATCATAAATCCACTTCAGTTTGTGAGAAGTTGACCCTCCAAAACCCAAAAGAATGGATTTTGGAAGACGGAACCATAGCTTCCTCATTTCCTGTAAAACAAAAAGGGGTGCTTCATTCTTTATCCTTGGAAAACGATTTGGTTTCCATTTCTAACGAATTCAATTTGGGCAAAGGGCTTTCTCCTTTTCAAAATTCGGGAGTTTGTTTTGACGATAATGTGCACACTTTAAGTACTCTTCCAGATTATCACGGGACACAGGTTAAGCTTTCAGACATCTTAGAAAATCAAAAACCAGAGTCAGAATTCTATATTCCAGAAGATGACATCCCAAAATGGGAATACCTCAAGGGTGCTAAAAAAGAAATCCGCAAGACCAAAGAAGGTTTTGCTTACCATTATAGCGAGGGAAGCATGGTTTTCCCCGATGCGCTAGATCAACCTTCCAGAACCATAATAACCGGAGAAGGTGGCAAATCCCCGTCCCGGTTTAAGCACGTGGTCCAAACCTCTTCGGGACTGCGAAGACTCACTCCCGTAGAATTGGAACGGTTGAACCAATTTCCCGTCAATCACACGCAATTGGAAGGTATTTCCAATACCAAAAGAGCCTTTTTTATGGGCAATGCCTTGGTGGTTGGCGTTGTGGAAAAATTGGGCAACGCGCTGTTCCAGAAAGTAAAAACCATTGAAAAGCAATTTCAAAACTGACCTGGCTCAAGAGAAAAAGCTAACCCCTTTGTTGGATTTTTATTATCGCAAACACTTAAAATTCTATGATTTTGAGCGCGTTTACAGTTTAGAGCAACAATTAAGTGGTATAGACCTCATCTTCACCCACAAAAAGACGGGTGAAACTTTTTTTGTAGACGAAAAAGCACAATTGGATTACCTCAACAAGAACCTCCCAACTTTTGCTTTTGAGTTATTCTATACCAAAAACAACTCTTTGAAACATGGTTGGTTGTTTGATGCCCAAAAGAAGACCCAGATGTATGCTTTGGTCACTAACATTCAAAAACAGAGTGACAATTTTACGGGGTGCAACATCACTTTTGTGAACCGAAAAAAGCTACTTTCTTTTTTGGCTGAAAAAGGCCTAGATGAAGATTTTCTCAAAAGCCGAGTCTTAGAACATCTGGGATTCCATGGGAAAATGGAGCTGCCTGGTTTGGATTTACGAAAAGAAGGCCATATCCATTTTTCAAGTAAGAACAAAGCCGAACAACCTATTAATCTGGTGTTTCAATTGGCGTTTTTGAAAGAAATTGGGGTAGCTAAAAAGTTTATTTAGTTTTGCCTTGGTTCGTTTTTGGTGTATATTTACACCACAAAGAATTTGTTCTAACATGGCCAGACAAAGTATCTCACTTACCAAACCGAATGATGAATGGCTAAAGTCCTTGGTAGAAAGCGACGAATATTCCAGCAAGAGTGAAGTGGTGAACGACCTTATCCGGAAGGAACGGTTTAGGCAAACGGAGATAGAATGGATCCGAGCCAAACTAAAACGATCCGAAGAAAGAATGGCCTCCGAAGGTCCTGTTGAATTAACCTCAAACGAATTGTTTAAAACAATACGAAAAGAGGCTGATTCAAATGACCAAGTATAAACTATCTCCAGAAGCAAAAGACGATTTAGTTCGAATCTACAACTACGGTATTTCCAAATTTGGTCAAACAAAAGCGGACCTATATTTATCAGAGTTGCTAAATTGTTTTAAGCGTATTGTTAAGAATCCAAATCAATATCCATCCGTGAATCATGTTGCTTCCGGCTACCGAAGATGCGTTCATAAATCCGACAGTATATATTTCAGAGTGAAGGAAAACAGTATTGAAATTATCGCTATTGTAGGACGGCAGGATTTTGGATAGAAGACTAACCAAATTCCTTTAACCAAGCGAAACTCTGGTCAAAATACTTCTTGAGTGATTTATCCAAAAACTTGGTGTAATCGGTATTCTCATTTCGTTTTATGGACAACCAAGCCATGGCATATGCTATTATTTGCTCCGGTAAATACCCCTGACCACTGGATTGCCATCCAAAGCCCGATGCTGAAAACTCAAAACGAGAATTGCCAATGAAAATGCCAAAGCCATAAGTAATTGCGGTCAGGTCGGTTAAATATTCATCATTCTCCTCTATCCTATTCTGCCCCAATAGAATTTCATGAGCCAGCTCGTGCGAGATTGTTGCTATTAAAGAAATTGGATTTTTCAATTGTTGTCTTTCAATGGAAATGATGGTTGTACCTTTTTTTTGCTCAAAGGTGCCTGCCGCACTCTGCCATTTGCCCTCAATATCCCCAGGGGTGGTTAAAATACTTCCATCGTCCATTTCAATAGGAGAGTCCGAAAAGAAACTCAGCTTTATACGAGCATCCTCAAGATTCATCAATTCTTTTGTGCGCTTCAAAATGAATTTAGCATCTTCTTCGGTACCATCAAAAGTGCGCTCGAAGAAATCCTTGGTTGGGGTTACCGTGCGTATGTCCATAAAATGGTTTTCACCCAGTTCTTTAACCACCCAGGTTAAGGCGTCATCCAACCAAATTCTGTCTTCTTCGGTAATGGGTAGTTTTTTCTTCTTGCGATTCCAGAACATTACGTTTGGATTTTTATTATATCTGAAAGTGAATATTCCAGACTTTTTTACATATTCTCATTTAGAGAATCCAACTTCTTCAAATAAGTTTCATTTACTTCATCATCAATTTTTACAAGTAAGCCTTCATATTGATAGTTAGTATTAATGTTTGACGGCGTTGCCATAACCATAAAACTATCTTTGCCTTTTTCTTTATATATATTTAACCAAGTTATTGAATCGATTAAGTCTTTTTGCTTTTCTAAACCACTCAAAACATAAGTAGAATCAGACAAATAATTTATGCTTGCGGCTACCTCTTTACCATTGGGATATAGTTCTATTTGATAGCTTCCATATCGATAGATTTTACCAACAACTGAGTCATTCTCTATAATTTGAAAAGTTCCTTTTTTAATCCCTCCTTTTTGTTGATTACATCCGATAGCGCTGGACACTATAAGTGCAAAAAAAATTCTTTTCATCTTAACTTGTTTTACCTATTTCTCCAATTCGCTCCCTACAAATCTCCTCCGTCAACCTTTTTAATTCTTTAACCCGTTCTGCCAAATATTCTAACTCACCTTTGGTGATTTGGTACTCATCCATTTTATAGCGGGCATCGATATAGGCGCGTTTTAGGAGTTCAAAACGGTGTTTTTCTTCGTCTGTGGTTTTGGGGAATACGGCAAAGCGCGGGTCGCACATTTCTACCTTTATGCCCAAGGTCTCCAAATTATGGTCTTTGGGGCGGTAGTCTGTAAACACCAACAAGATGGTTGTATAAAATTGTTCAACGGATTGGTGAAGATAGAATGCTGCTTTATGAAAATCCTCTCTATCCATTCCATGTTGAAAATCGATAAGAAAGCTATTTGCACTTTTGAACCACTGGTCAAAGTGGTCTTGGGCTTTTTGCTGGTACTGCTCCTGAGTCAGTTTTTTGGGCTGGGCCAGTTTAAACTTTTCGGAATCATAAAGCACAATGCCTTCTTCTTTTATGTCCTTAAAAAAGTAATTGCCCATGGTTAAAGAGGCATTCAGTTGCTTTATACCATGAAAGATGAGACTTACCGGAGTGGTCACTTTTCCTGTAGCTACCAACTCGGCCTTTAGCTTGTCCTCAATTCGGAATTTTTGTTTTAAATCTTCATGGGTTAGCACCACCAGAATGTCAAAATCGCTACGGTATTCATAGGTAATGCCTTTTTCCACATATTGGTCCTCTACCCAATTGCCCCGGGCATAGCTCCCGAAGAGAATTACCATTTCCACCAATTTGTGGGCAGACAATTCTTTTGCCAGCAGTTGTAGTTCGTCTTGTTTGGATTTGGGAAGGTGGTTCATAGGTGTAATGTAGGGAAATATTTAGTCGCTTATATTGTTTATGTATCCAATGATATTTCATCCCATTCTTCATGTGCATAACAAACATATTCAAGGACCTTTCTTCTTTCCATTATAATATCCAAATCTACTTTGTCAGATTTTACTCCTACAAGGTTATTGTTTCTTGCAAACCAATGCGCACGATAAAATCTATCTAGCGTTGAGAAGATTTCCTTTTCTTTTCTAGGTTTAAAGTTTTCAATAAAGCTTTCCGCCTTCTCATTTTTAGCAATATTTGGCATTATTTGGGCTAGTGAGTCTTCTACCGGGGTGTTTAATGTCAATCTATTGTGAAGACCTCCTACCCAAGCAAACGCCCAGATTGCTTCCACATACCAATAAATATCTATTTGATCTTGCTCTGGTAAGTCTTTGTAATCAGTTTTTAAAAATGTCTTCTCTTTTTCAACCAAAGAGTCTTGAAGACCATTATCTGAAATCCATTTATGTATAAAATCCCGAGGAGCTTCAAGGTGTAATTGAAAAAGTGCGGTTAACACCATGGTCCGCTTTCCTATTTCAATAGGTTGTCGAAATTTAGGCAAATCTAAATGCGGTAAATGACCAATTACTTCTATACCAATTGAGTGTAGCGATTTAGTATTGTCGGACTTAATCTTTTCTGGATTAAGTTTGTCTTTAAACCACATTCCTAATTTTTTGTTATGAAATCCAAGTTAGGAATTATTTATCCCTTGTGGGGTTTTATTCCGTAATAAGTTTATGGTGAATTTTTCTCAAAATCAGCAGCCAAAATCGCGTAATGAAAATTATCAGACCAACCATCTTTAAGGGGTAGTACTTTTCGTTTTCTGCCTTCCCGTGTCATTCCCACTTTTTCCAATACCCGTATGCTCCCAATGTTTTCTACAGCACAGCCCGCCTCAATTCGATGTAGTTTTAGTTCCTCAAATCCAAATGTCAACATACGGTTCAAAGACTCTGTGGCGTAACCTCTATTCCAGAAATTAGAATGCAGCTTATACCACACCTCAGCAGTTTTAAACTTGGGCATTCCTAAATTCAAAGCAATAAGCCCCACAAATGTTTTACTTTCTGTTTCTTCTATTTTAAAGGTGAAATTCTTTTCCTGTCCTGAGTTATTTTTTTCGACCCAATCCTTAACTACAATTTTTGTTTCCTCAATATTTTTTGGAATACCCAAAGTATTGAACTTATCTGTTTCCGGTAAAGAATGCAATTCATGAATATGCTGCAAATCATCCATAGAAGTTGGGCTGATTAGCAATCTTTCTGTTTGTAGTTCAATATTCATGAGAACTGTATAGTTTCGTTTTCAGTCCATTTTTATCATTCGCACATGCGGAATTTCATCTTCCAAATAGCCTTCACCTTGTTCCACAAACCCCAAATCTCTATAAAACTTTGTTAGGTACGTCTGTGCCGAGAGTTCAATGGTTCCTTTTGGAAAGTTTTTTTCGATTTCCTGTAAAGAGGCAAGCATAATATCCTTTCCATAGCCATATTGCCGAGCGTTTTGGGCAACCACTACTCTCCCTATGCTTGTATTTTCAAAATAATCACCGGGTTTGAACATTCGTGTGTAGGCAACCACTTTTCCTTCCTTTTTTCCCAAAACGTGAATGGCTTTCTGGTCTTTATAGTCCAAATCTTGATAGGCGCACTCTTGTTCCACCACAAAGACTTCGCACCGTAAGGCCAAAATGGCGTAGAGTTCTACCTTGGTCAATTCTTCAAAGGTTTTTATGTGGATTTCCATCAGTCTTGTACTATAATATTTTTGGAATCACATTTATCAAATTCCGGCTGTATGTTCACATGGTTTATACCGTGACGATGATACACATGTTCTTCTATCCGTTCCAAGATGGTATCAAACTCAGAAAGCCGAATATCTTCTTCAAAATCAATATGGGCCTCCATGTGGATTTCTTCTTCGTTCAATTGCCAAATATGTACATGATGCACGTTCTTTACCGCGTCCAATTCGCATATAGAATTTACTATTTCCTCCACTTCAATGGATTTTGGTGTGAACAACATCAACACTTTTGTGGATTCCTTAAGCAAATCATAGCCCATATAAATGAGATAGATGCCTATGGCCATCGTTAAAAACCCATCTATCCAATACATCTGAAAAAACTTCATTAAAATACCACCCACCAAAACCGCTACCGAAGCCATCATATCCGTCAATAAATGGAGATAAGCAGATTTCATATTCATGTTATCATCTGAATCCTTTTTTAAAAGCAATACACTAAATCCATTGCCTAAAATTCCGATTAAGGACATGACTATAACTAGATTTGAACCAATTTCTTCCGGTTGCCAAAATCGTTTTACCGCTTCAATCATTAAAAAAATAGCTACCACAACCAAAGTAGATGCATTTATGAAAGCCGCCAATATTTCTGCACGCTTGTACCCAAAAGTTCTATGGGCACTTGCTTTTTGTTTGGCCAAGCGGTTGGCCACATAACTGATAATCAAGGAAAGTACATCACTAAAATTGTGAAGGGCGTCCGATAACAAGGCCAAACTCCCAGAAATAATGCCGCCAACAACTTGTGCTACGGTAATACCCAC
>JBCDAX010000036.1:0-35467 GCA_039184805.1 Bacteroidota bacterium
ATATTATTTATTACAATTACTCTTGGAATGTTGAGTGTTATTTTAACTTGATTATATATTGAAAATTTTGGATTTGAATAGTTACGGAGTGGAAATAAAAAACGGGTTAGAATAATCCATAACAGCAATTAAAACAGACCGATATACAGAATTATTACAACTCTATGAAAGTATTTACAACAGTATTATTCTTGTTTTTTGGTTTGAGCTTTTATGCTCAAAATCTTGGGGAAGGAACAAGGTTCTTTATTGAAAAGGACACTTTAGAGATTAAACTGCTTTTGGATAGATTAAAAACTCAAGATTCGGTAGACGCGGCGACAGAAATATTGAAAATGGATTATGAGTTGCTTTCTTTTGATTTAGACAATCCTATTCCTCCACAAAAACTAATTGGTTTACAACAGGGGGAACATATTGCCATAGTTGAAAAAGATATAACGTACGTGTATTATTTTTTTCAGGTTGAAGAATTTGAAGAATATAGAGCTAGTTACATTTACTTGGATGGGACAAAGCTAAGTAAATCGGAAGTCGACTCTATCAGACCAATCATAATAGAGAATTTCAAAAGCGGTATCAGCTTTGAAGACCTGAATGAAAAATACAATATGGACCCAAATCCAAATAAAGGAGATCTAGGATGGTTTCCAGGTGGACAAATGATGTCAGATTTTGAAAAAGCAGTTAAAGAACACAGATTAAATGAAATCTTCACAGTAGACATTCCTGAGAAAAACTGGTATTATGTCACACTCAAAACCTTTAAGAACAGAATAAATAAAAAGCGGACTTATGTAAAAATTAAGAGCAGTAGCTGACAATGGCTATAATTCATTGCTACATTTTCCATAACTTTCAATTTGTTAAGCGTTTACCAGCTCGATTTGCATCTTATAATTTCCTTCGGAAATCGTGACTTCAAAATCATAAACCAGACCGTTGGTAACACTTAAGCTCCATAAGACAGCAAGTGGTGCACCAAAGCAATTGTTTCGATGAATGTATATAATCTCCATAAAGCCAATCCTGAGATTTTCAAGCAGTTCGCCATAAAAGACATTTTGTTTTTATATTACCATTGTCCACAGAAAGACAAAATCCTTAAGTTACATTCCCCATACAATCAACTTACCTTTTCTATTTCTGGAAGAAGAATATTTCATCAAGGAGAACACACCTACACGGTAAACAAGAATTCTGGATTTCTTTTGCGAAGAGCCGCTTTTTTACAAGAAATGGATGATACAATCAAGGGTTGGGAACTAATGGCTTTCTACCTCAAGGATGAATTCCTAAAAAAAATATTTAATGAGTTCAGACCGCATTTACCGTTAAGAAATATTCCGTCACCACCTAAAGAAATGGTGATTCCAATGGATATCGATGATCGTATCAGAAGCTGTTATCTGAGTCTTATCCCATACTTTAATCAGTCGGGTTCCCTACCTGAAGGGATTTTAATCATGAAGTTAAAAGAACTGATGTACAATGTATTCATTAATCCCAAAAACCAATTGCTACTTTCATATGTTAATAGTATGGCAAACGGGTATAAAACCCCTATTTGGGAAATTATGGAAGCAAATTATATGTACAATTTGAAGTTATCAGACTATGCACAATTAGCCAGCAAAAGCCTCTCTTCATTTAAAAGGGAATTTGAAGAATTTTATGGTACTACCCCAGGAAAATGGATTCTTGAAAAGCGTTTAGAACGTGCCAAAAGACTTGTTCAAACTTCTCAAAAAACGATAAGTGAAATTACATTTGAATGTGGTTTTAAAAACGTATCCCACTTTAGTAGAATTTTTAAAAAGAAATTCAAATTGTCGCCCACTGAATATCGTCAGAAAAATTAGACTACATAATAATCCTATGTGAACTTCATAGCAAAAAGATTGACTTTTTAAGAAAAACTACGAATGACCTCTTCTTCTAGATTTGTGATGTATTTATTAATCATCAAAATTTAAAATTATGAGGTCTTTACTATCACTAACCGTTTTATTGTTATTCGCGTTTAGCACTGCACACGCGCAACAAAAAGAAAATCAAACCACATCCAATGACAAGGGTACCATGAAAACTTATGTAATCGAACGTATTATTCCAGGGGCCGGTGATTTAACTGCAGAACAACTTAAGGGAATCTCTCAAACATCATGCACAGTCTTAGAGGAAATGGGACCAACAATTGAATGGAAACACAGCTATGTTACAGGCGACAAAGTCTACTGTGTTTACAAAGCTGAAAACAAAGCCTTGATTGAACAACACGCAAAAAAAGGAAATTTCCCTGCAAATTCAATAAGTGAAGTCGCAACTACAATCAGCCCGCAAACGGCAAACCAATAGGTTAAACCAATACTAACAATGTTTGAAAGCAATATCGGTTCGGGAGTATTCCTGAACCGATTTTTGTTTATTTAGTATCTTGCTTTTTAAAGCGTTACGCGGATTGTTCTCTTTAGCCTTTATACCTAAATGTTGCTATTCATCGTGAAAAAAATGGAAAAAAGAACTGAATATTTAATTTTTGGAATTGCAATAGCTTCAATTTTAGCTGGAATTTATGCAGGAATACGGGCCGGAGAACTTATGGAATCCGTAAGCGGGATTTTTATAGGATTAGCACTGATTGGGACAGTATTCATTGAACGTAATAGAAAAAATAAAACTGAATAAGAACACTTAAATAACAAACATGCTTAAATCCCCACTGCGTTTTGAATTTCCTTAAGGAGATTAGCCTGATTCGCTTACTTAGAGTTTCAGTGTAATAGTCTATTGTATATTTTCGGCAGCGTTCTGAGCACAGCGAACAGTGAAACAAATTATAAGACGGTTAGACAACGTATGAAAAAATGCAGTAATTCTTTTAGGTATATGTTCTCTTATATTAACTCCATAAACAATTTGCCAAGTGACCTCAGAAGCTCACTTGAAAAACTCAGAGATGGAATTAGTAAAATAATGCCCTCTATCGAAAGTAGTTTGATTGCTAAAAATTACCTAAACCTAAATAATTGATAAGATTTTGTTTTTAATCAAAAGATTTCGGAAATGGTCCAAAATGGACTGGAACTAGACCACTTTGTTTTTGCAAAAACAATAAGACTCAAGGCTCACGTTTTGATGCAATGTTTGCGCTTGGAAAAGAACGAGGTACGTTTCTTTATGAAAGTATAATAATGACACCATCTGAAACCTATATCATGAACGACTCAATAGCATACGATTGGGGTTCGAGCAGGACATAATATACCAATAAAGAAGAGCGGAAAGTAGAACCTAGGAACTCTTTTTTGGTAATCTTAAAAAAAGTCCATGATGAATGGGAACTTCATCGAGAGATTGCGTCTTCAGTTCTTGAATAAAACAATTGAATATGAAATATTAATTGTTTATAATTAAAGTAACTGTTTTAAATCAAAATTATAAACACAGAAAATGGAAAAAGCAGGTTATAAAATTGAAGGGATGACTATGGCAATTACAAATATGAGACAAATGTTGGATTTCTATTCTAACACGTTCAACATTCAATTTACAGAAAGGGAAATGTATGGTTCTAGGTTGTATTCAGGTGTTTGGGGAGGGTTAAATCTTCTATTTTGTCCGGCAGAAATAGCCAGGAATACAGCCGACCAGAATCGACATCAATTTGATATTGTAGTATCAGATTTACATAAAACCATTGAAATAACAACAAAATACGGAGGAAAGACAATGGGAGAAATGGTAGAAGATGAATATTTATCAAGTATTGGAATATATGACCCTGATGAGAACTCAATTCTGTTCAAGCAAATAAAGGATTAAGAAAATATTGCGAATACTGTATATGAAAACATAACGCCAATAGGTTGGCTACGTTTCATTTACTTTACCATAGTAACCAATTTGAGAAAATCATGGTGAAATATAATACGTATGAAATGACAACTAGATTAATCGTATTCTGTATATTCCTATGCTCATTAGGAATTGTTTCTTGTAAAAAAGAGAAAACCGCCAAAAATAATAAGTTATCTCTCGACCCGCGATACCTTGAAATTGAAAAAATCAATTCGTTTGCTAATTGCAATGGCCCCAATGGAGATTATATTACCGAAATAAAATCAGATAAAAATGGAGAGCTATTTTTCTCCCAGGTCTTTGAATATAGGGATTTACCATTCATAGCGCAATTAAGTTCTGATGGAAAAGGATATACCTTTGATAAAAATGGGAAAGTTTCCGATACATTATCAAATATTTCTATTGAGGTGATTAGAAGCCATGATTTCCATAGACTACAAACCAATCCTAAATCTTTTTTTCATGAAATAAAGTTTGAAAAAGATGTAAAAACCGACACTAAATTGTATTCTGGAGTTGACAGACTTAATAATCCTGTAAAAATCTATTATGATAAATCAATTAAGCAGATTAGAATTATAGAGTTTCTAAACATGATGGACACAACTGAGGTAATCAAAATAGAGTATAAAAAATGGATTGAAAGTGAATATGGAAAGCTCGTAAAAGAGATTGAAATTGTCCAAGCAAAAAAAGACACCTTCTATTTCAACTTTAAAAAAATTGAAATAAATAAGCAATAATACTGGTTACAACAATGTATAATCTCAATTTATTCACTGTTAGTTATTTCATTTTAGTGTTCATCGGGCACCACTCCTATTGGCGGATTCGGCTCTCCTAGACTTCATCTAGGATAAGCTAGAATCCACCCTACCTCACCAGATGTGGAAGCTCTGAATTGCTAAAGTACGTAGTCAACCGAAAACAGCAACCTTAAACCTGTATTTAACGGTTATACGAGACTGTTAGCTACAACCATTAAATGATAAACGATGATTCAAAATAGGCAATACAAAATGTTTATATTCTTAGCAATTGTTTGCTGTTTCTTATCTGTAATTACAACATTAGGCATTCACTCCAATTTATTTGACCTGGGAGATTTGAGTTTTGAAGAGCGTATTAAGTTATTTGAGAATTCAAAATACATGGCAAATAGATTCTGGGTGATTTCTCATTGTCTCTTTGTTTTGATTTCAATGCTAGGTTTCCTACTAATTCAAATTAAAAAAAGTCCTGGTTTTACGATTTTGGGATTTATATTCTTCACAGTATTTTCTTTTACTGAAATTTTTCGCCAAATATTTGTTTTCTTTTACTTAAATAATTTGCGCAGAGCATATATTGATACAAATGATGCCGCAATTCAGGAAATGATACGAATTAATATGGATCATGCAGGATTGATAGGCTATGCTCTTTTCGGATTATTTATAATGGCCTTTGCCCTAGGAAATATGTGCTATGGAATCAGTCTCATCAATGGTTCCAAAATTGATCGTATCCTTGCATATCTTCTTTTAATCTGGAGCTGTGGCAATTTGGCTGCTTTTGTAAATGAATTTTTACAATCGAAAAATCTTGGAGAGTTTGTAGAGTACTTCAGTATAATTTACCAACCTATAATGCGAATTTTAGTTGGACTTTGGTTGTTTTATCAATTCAAACAAATAAGAAATGAAATAACAGTATCTAACAAGGTGCATAGCTGATGGTAGACAGATGTTTTCCAGACGTTCATGCCAAAACATATCCTACAGCTTTGTTTGTTATGGCTCTTTTTTTATTTCTTAAAGATGCTAAAAGTATCATCCGATTTTTCTTGACCGGTCAAGCCATTTCACTTTCGATTATTCAAGCACTTGTATTAAAAAAAAGATGGGTACGTATTTCAAAAACGGTATTGAAAATTGTTGTAACAAGCTATTTCCTAATTGTCTCTGTTAAAGAGAATATTAGCTACAAAAAGAGTTCTGAAGAAAGTTTACAGGCTAAATCTGAATATACAGGGTTTTATGATATTGAGTCATTCGCGGTTAATAAAGATACCTTATTGCATGAGAATCCCATACGTTGGCAGCAACTCATTATTGGGGATAGAATGCTTGAAGCAGTGCGTTTTATGGGAGATAGTGTGGCATTCATAAATGTTAAAGTCGATAAAAAAGAACTCGTGCTACATGGGAGCTCAACAGATTTATCTAAAAAAATGCAAGAGGTTTATAATGAACTAGGCATTGCAGATAGCATTTATTATGGAATGGATTCAATATTGATTGCTCGGAAAATGATTAGTAGGTTTTATCTCGAAAAACTTGATGCAACTACGATAGAATTAAAAGGAATGATCAAAAACGATTCTGTCGTAATAACTGCTAAACAAAGGCCTCTAGATATAAATGAGTTTAGGTTAATGAAAAGACATTTCCATTGGATAAACGAGTCAAGCTATTTTATTAATGATTTATGACAAATAGGAATCTGCTCCAAAGCGTGATTAACTATTCAATTAAGTCAAGATAAAACTGCTCACAAAAAAGGCTATAATTTATAGAAGCAATTCGTTAACTTCAAACCCATAAGCCATCAATAGCTGGATTTGGAATACTTAGAAATCTAATGATTTCCAACAACACCTACAATCATAGTCATAACCATTGGCAAAATTCAACCTCTTAAATGAAGATAAACTTAGTTCTGATATTACCTTTTATTCTGCTTTTAAGTTGTAAGAACCATTCTGAAAAAGGAAAATCCCTTACTGAGGAAGGTAAGGAAGTCTTAGTGAGAAATGCCCACGCTATGGCTTATAACTCAAAAGATTCCGAAGTGTACTTTTTTGGTGGAGCAAATGACAAGGAAGTACTTTCGGATTTATGGGTACTAGACGGACAGAGATGGAGAAAAATTGTAACGGCTAGAACCCCAAAACCACGAACTTTTGCCTCTCTAATTTATGATAGTGAGAATGACCGATTGGTTCTTTTTGGTGGAAGTAAAGTTTTGTTTGGACAGGGGCCCGATTCACAAAATCTTCTTAACGACACATGGCAGTTCTCGAACAATCGGTGGAAAAAACTAATTACAGACAATGCACCCTCACCGAGAGCTGAAACCGTAATGGTATTCGATAAAAGTCGTAATACTATAGTTTTATTTGGGGGTTACAAGATTCAAAATGGTGAGTACATAAAACTTAAGGATACATGGGAGTTTCACCACAATGATTGGCATTTGGTTTCTGCTGATGGACCTTCTGAGCGACATGGAGTATCCATGGCATATCATACCGAAGATAAATCTGTAATCCTTTTTGGCGGTAGCACCATTGATAAGCAGTACGGAAAATCCAAAGGAGAAACTTGGAAATGGAATGGCAAGGAATGGAACAAACTTGAAATAGAACAGCCCACAGGGATGTTCAATGCTACTATGGTCTATCATGAAGAACAAAGAGAATTAATTCGGTTTGGAGGATGGGATGGTAAATCAAGGGTGGATCAAACTTGGTCATTTAGAGACAACAAATGGGATATGCTTGCTATAGATTACAGTCCAACTTCAAGAAATCATAGTGCTATGGTTTATGATGAAAAGGAAAAAAGAATAGTTCTATTTGGTGGACACGATGGAGAGCAGGTTTTTGGGGATATTTGGGAATATACCAATATGGAATGGAGAAAAATATCGGAATCCGAGCCCGTTAAAAGAAAAAATAATGGACATTAAACCTTACCCAATATTTTATAAAATGCATTGAACGCAATTCATACTTAAGATTGTACCTCATATAACCACCGTTAACCCCATGATAAAATTCTTTAGAAAAATCAGACAAAAACTTGTCGCTAAAAACAAATTCAGCAAATACTTGGTGTATGCAATTGGGGAAATAATACTTGTAGTTGTTGGAATTTTAATTGCACTCACTATCAATAATAAGAATGAAGACCATAAAATTCGCAATACTGCATTGACATATTTGAAATCTTTAAACAGAGAATTTGAATCAAATCTTACCTTATTAGATTCTACTATTGGAGAGGCTAAGGGAATATCACAAGCTGCCGAAAATGTTCTAGTCTTGTTTAGTCCAAAAGTATTGGATACAGTATCGGAAAAACAGATTTCACAAATGTTCGGTGAATTCAATAAAGAAGCTGTTTACAAACCAAGTAATGGGGTGTTATTTGAAGTAATTAGTTCAGGGAATCTCAAGATTTTAAAAAATGAAACACTCAAACAAAAATTAGCCAGTTTTGAAAAAAAGGTTGAAAGGTTACAGGTTCAGGAGGAAGAAGTGTTACGGTTGAGGAATGAAATGAGTTTCTTTTTAAGGCAAAATGGAAACTTCACAACTTTGTTTTCCCTAAATATTTCTCAAGATAGTGTTATACAAAATCATATAGGAATACATAGTAATAAACCTATATTTCAATCCAATTATATGCTCAATTCATTTATACTTTATGGCATCATACAAAAATCAGCTGTTTCCTACTATTATTTCCCACTAAAAGAAGAACTTAACAGTATAATTAAATTGATTGAAGACGAAATTGAAAAACAGTCTTAAAAAGATTACCTAAGACTAACAACAAAAGCAGAACGAGGGCTATAACCCATGCCCAATGTTTGATTTTTTTAATATGAATCAGGTGTACTGGTCACAGGGTCATAACGGAGTGTTTTACCTACGAGCTTACAAATTCCAAAGTAAAGTGTACACAAATATTGAGACCGAAAGGTTGTTAATACGTCCTATTAATGTAAAAGATGCCAATTTTATAATTGATTTGGTCAATTCCAAAGGTTGGTTGCAATTTATTGGGGACAGAAATGTTTCGACCCGAAGAGATGCGGAAAGTTACATCCAAAGAACATTGGACAATCAGGATTTTTTTTACAACGTGTTTGAGTTAAAAAAAACTAGAAAAGCCATTGGAATAATTACATTTCTTAAAAGGGAGGATGAAGTATATCCAGATATGGGGTTTGCCTTATTGCCAGAATTCGAAAAAAAAGGATATGCTTTAGAGGCCAGTACAGCTTATTTTGTAAAAATAAAGAGCATAAAAAAGTTCGATAGGATAATTGCCATTACAATGCCAGAAAATATAAAGTCGATTGGCCTTTTACGGAAACTTGGATTTCAATACATGGGTGATTTTAGAAAAAGGGAAACCCTCTTATCTTATTATAGTTTTATAATTGAAAAACTGTAGATAAAAATGGTCATCATTGTTTAGACCATTTTACCATAGTTGGTAATAAGGCCATATCAGGACTTTTACTAATTTTAGTAAAACCAAGTTTGTGAAAAAACCATATCTCTTATTTATTATCATGGGTCTTGCCATAGCTTGTAAGACGGACAAAAAGTCTAATCCGGTCAACAAGAATAAGATGGTCATTGATACAGCCATCAGAGTAAAACCCAGTAAAAAAAACACGGATTCAATACATTCGGAAGAGGATTATGCTGAAGATGAAATGAAGTTCATGCCTCCAATTGAAGATAAGAGCTATTTGGGCATTGAAGTTGGAACTCGTATAGTTGACCATATAGATGTTTTAAAACCCGGGACATTAAAAACAGGGGAGGGGATATTTGACGTATATTATATTATGCATGAAATTGACACGCTTGGCTATGTTTTTGGACAGGATATGATCAAATCTATACATATCTGGTATTCAAAGAGCTTTACTAACAACGGTATCGGTATTGGAACTACATTTGGTCAACTAAAAGAAATCTTTGTGGAGCCCAAAGTTCATGGTTCGGAAATTGAGGCGAGAGTCCATGTTTTTAATCAAAATCATATGTATCAATTGGATCACCTCAGTATGGAATACAATTTAGATGCTAAATATATTCCTGATTCCGTGGTTGTGAAGGAAATTATTATTGTAAAATAAAGACAAAAAAATCCTTACCGGAATTAATAGATGACAGAGTTCAACAAAGGAAAAATAATGGGATGTTTACCCTGAATTCCAAGTGGGGCGAACAATGGAACAAATCATAAACGGTCCGTTTTTTTAAGAACGAAAAACGAAATCCTATTGAAATATAAATGCATAATTTTTGACTGTGACGGGGTACTCGTTGATAGCGAGGAAATTTCAATGACCATTCTCATTCAAATGGCGAATGAAATAGGCGCAGAAGTAACTAGGGAATATGCACTTGAGAATTTTTCTGGAAAATCCTTAAAAGTTTGCCTCGATTATATAGAAAAACAACTAAACCGACCTCTCCCAAATGGATTTGAAAAAGAATATAGGATTAGAACTTTCTCTACATTCAAATCGGACTTGAAGCCGATTAAAGGAATTCATAATTTACTCGATAAAATCACAGTTCCATTCTGTGTCGCTTCCAGCGGACCACTAGACAAAATAAGATTAAACCTGACAACGACCCATCTGATTGAACTTTTCGAAAATCGCATATTCAGTTCGTATGAAATAGGTAGTTGGAAACCAAATCCAGAAATATTTGAATATACTGCCAAAAAAATGGGGTTTGAAC
Organism: Bacteroidota bacterium; assembly: GCA_039184805.1. Lineage (GTDB taxonomy): Bacteria > Bacteroidota > Bacteroidia > Flavobacteriales > Flavobacteriaceae > Flagellimonas. The sequence goes on from JBCDAX010000036.1 coordinate 10,406, forward strand.
CCAGAGAATGTGCAGTTATCGAAGATAGTTTAGCAGGAATCAAAGCAGGGAAAAAAGGTGGATTTGATGTTTATGGATTTACTAATGGCAAAAACAAAAAGTTGTTTGAAGCTGAAGGCGCACAAGTTTTCTCCGAAATGAGCGAACTGTACAATTTGCTAAACTAAGTAGGTATAAACGTATTGTTATAATTATTCATTGCGAACCCTTTAAAACCAAAAGCAACTATTTCCATAGGGAACACGTCTATTACCATAAGAGACCAAACCTATCGAATGGAAAAATCAAAAGTTAGAAGAATTGCTACTATCACTGGTTGTATCCTTTTGATTGTTATGGCGCTTTTCCATAGTAGTGGCATTTATTATATTACTGAACTTGTTCAAAAATCAAATACAGAACCGTTTCTAAAGGAAATTCTTCCAGTTCTGTTTTTGCACCCTTCGATTCAACTTTTTGGGCTTGCTATGTTAGGGATATTGACACTTTTCATGAAGTATGAATTTCAAAAGATACTGGGTTTCATTGTAATCTTAGTTCTTATCGATTCCTTTTTGGCATTCTACTTAGGGGCTATCCTACCTGGGGTTTTGTTGGCCCTGTCCGCTTTTGTTTTGGGACTTGGAGCCGTGAAAAGTAAATAATAGAAGCACCTTGTTCATATTGCGAGAATTCAAAGTTCACCACCTCGCCTTTTTTTGTAATTTACACTTCATCAAATTGTTCTGGCATACGATACGTGTTGTAAAAGCCTCGTAGGTATCATTAAAATATTGCTAGAGGATTAGAAAAGAACGTAACCCAATAAAACGATAAATAAGCATGCTACTATTTGGTCCGATTGATTAAAGAAACAAGTACGCTTTACTATTTTGGACTTAAATGAAATCAATTCAAAAATCTAATTAGTTTAGAATTATGGAAAAAAGTAGACGGGAGTTTTTAAAAAATAGCACACTGTTTGGGCTTACTCCATTGTTGACTCCCAATCCGTTGAATGTTTTAAATGATTTGACAAAAAGTGAGGAAAAACTAAAAATCCTCATTTTGGGAGGCACCAGTTTCCTGGGCCCTCATCAAATTTCATATGCATTGAAAAGGGGGCATGAGGTCACAACATTTACAAGAGGTAAAACAGTGCCAAAAATTCATCAAGAACTTTTTACCAAAGTGGAAAGACTTATTGGGGACCGGGAAGATAATCTTCAGGCTTTAAAAAATCGAAAATGGGATGTTGTAATAGATAATTCGGGTCGTAAAACCAAATGGACGGAAGATACCGCTGAATTATTGGTCGATAATGTAGAGTACTACATGTATACTTCATCCTTAAGTGTCTTTTATCCCTTTGTAGGAGATGACTTTTCCGAAAATCGAGTACTTGTTACCGAAATCCCGAAAAATATTGATGAAAACGAAAAGCGAACTTATGAGTATGGCGTGATGAAAGCAACCTCTGAAATTGCGACAATGAATGCCTTTGGCCCTGAACGGTCAATTATTGTTCGCCCGACTCTAATTGTTGGCCCTGGCGACAGAACTGACCGTTTCCCATATTGGATGGCACGATTGGAAAAAGGTGGGGATATCATAATTCCAGGTAATCCAAATGAAGTAGTGCAGTATATAGATGTTAGAGATTTAGCAGAATGGATGATTCGATTATTGGAAAATAAGGCAGCAGGTGTTTACAACGGGTCTGGCCCAGGATTTGAAATGACCACCAACGCTTTTGTACATGGCATTCATGCCAGCTTTAACTCACCGGTCAAATACATCCAAATAGATGATGTTCAATTTTTGGAAGAAAATGGATTGATTGGGATTCAACCCTGGGTCATACAATTACCAAAGTATGCGGGTATGTCCAAAAGCGATAATAGTAAGGCCATAGGAGCGGGTCTTACCTTTCGACCCTTATCAAAAACGGTTGAAGATACCAAAGCGTGGTGGTATTCCGATGCGGTTACACAAGAACGAAGGGACACTATTTTATCGGGAGAACGGTCTTTGATGCTTAGAGAAAAGGACATTTTAGCTAAGTGGAAAGTAAAAGAACAAAGCAAATAACGTACTACCTCTCCTTGCAACTGGCGCTAAAAATTCAGAGTGAAAGAACACTTCCATATTAGCGGGCTTTTCTATGAAACAAATGGATATAAATTCAGAAAAGTCCTGAATATAAAGAAAAAGGAATCGAAATTGTTAATTCCCGATTTAATGGTCATAATGATGAATCCAGGGAAATCCAAACCCTTGGATGGAATAGACAATAATTATCTGGAAGCTGAGGCCGAGCCAGATGCTACACAAACTAGAATAATTGAAGTAATGTTGAAATGTAGGGTTGAATACACTCGAATTCTCAATCTTTCCGATATTCGAGAAACAAGTAGCGAGAAATTTTACAAATTGATTCCATTGTTTGATAATCAAAATATTGCCCACTCGATTTTTGATAAACGTAGGAAAAGGGACTTTGACAAATACTTTGTTAGAGGGGTGAAAACAATTCTTGCATGGGGAGTCAATGGTGCACTTACCGGCTTAGCCAAAAACGCAATACACCAAATCGGAAATGAAGAATGTTTTGGAATAAAAAAAACGGGTATGCCGTATGCATACTATCATCCATTACCGCCCAATTATCACAAGCAAAAAGAATGGGTCGAAAATCTAACTAGACAATTAAAAACGGATTAAAACATTCATCATTATTAAGCAATCGCTGGTTAAGACAAAGAACTTTGCTTATTTTTAAATCCGCTGGTCCGTAAGGATGATTTCTGTTGGAAATAGTCTCTACATTCCCTGCGAAACCTACAGTTCAATATATTATGGCTGATACCGCAATATCTTTTCCATGAAAAATAGTTTGAAACAAAAACAATAGATATACCCAATGCGAAATTCTTTTATTTTGATTTTTGTCGTTCTATGCATAGCACCTAGGCTAAGCGCACAAAAAAGAGCCATGACCACAGATGATGGCTTAAATATGGCCAGGTTACAAGGAGCTTTTATTTCACCAGATGGAAATCACATTTTATATGGTAAATCCGAATTGGATTGGGCAAAAAATAAGCGTAAAACTAAATATCAAAGTATTCGCCCCGATGGATCGGATGACTATCAATTTTTAGGTGAAGACGGCGGAAGTAATATTCAGTTTTCCCCCGGCGGAAAGTACATAAGTTTAACCCGAAGTGTTGAAAAAAAATCGCAATTATTCTTGCTTAGAGCTAATGGCGGCGAGGCCGTTCAGCTGAGTAAACACGAGGAAGGCGTTCAATCCTATCAATGGTCTCCTGACGGAGAAAAAATATATTTTTTAGCAAACCGGGAGCTTTCCAAGGATGCGAAAAAAGCTAAAAAAGATGGCTATGACCACGTGGTCGTGGATGAGGGTCCCAATGGACAACGTGCATCCGAATGGAAACATCTTTTCGTAATTGATGTAGAAGATAAAACGATTAAACCCCTCCTAAAGAAAGAGTCGCTCATTAGCAATCTAAAAGTGAGTCCGGATGGGAAACATATCGCCTACACAGCACGAACTGAAAACCGCAGAAATCAGGTCAACCAATCAGAAATTTTCTTATTCCATCTAGCCGATAGCTCTATCACCCAGCTTACCGAAAACAAGGCGCCAGAAGGTGGATTGGCGTGGTCTCCGGACAGTAAAATGCTAAGTTTTACCGCTGCCGATGACAAGACTTGGGAGTTAAAAAACGGGAAGATTTGGACGGTGGACGTGAAATCAAAAGAAATTCAGAATCGTTCCGGAAAGTTTGAGGGAAACATTCGCGGTTACTTCTGGTCTCCCGACGGCAAAAGCATATTCTTTAGCGGACAGCAAGGAATCAACTCCAATATATATCGTCTGGATTTGGAGTCCGGTGATTATGTAAACATGAGCAACGGAACAGGTACTTGGAGAATTCTTGGAATGGATAAGAGTCGAACCAATATGGTTTTAAGTTTCAGCGACTTCGACACACCAACAGATCTTTACTTTTCTAAGGTAACTCCCTTTCAGCCCAAAAAATTAACCACCCTAAATCCTTGGATTGATAAGGATGTCGAATTAGCTATTATGGAACCTGTTCAATGGAAATCCACCGACGGATTAGTTGTTGAAGGATTGTTGTTTCAGCCGAAAAAATCCAATACCAAAAAATCCCCCTTCCTACTTCATATCCATGGTGGACCTGCCGGTGTATTTTCCAATTCATTTAGTTATCGCTACCACGTATGGGCAGGTTTAGGTTACGTACAATTAGCCCCTAACGTTCGTGGAAGTAGTGGCTATACAGATGCGCTTTTGCGTGGTAATATGAAAGATATCGGTGGTGGAGATTACCAAGATCTCATGAGTGGCTTGGACTTTGTAATCAATAAGGGTATAATTGATTCGGAAAAAATGGCTGTAAGAGGATGGAGTTATGGGGGTATCCTTGGGGGCACCGTAATAGGCAAAACCAATCGCTTCAAGGCAGCATCCTTAGGGGCTATGGTTTCAGATTGGCGTTCCGAATATGGAATCGGTTTTAACTTTGATGTCAGGCTATGGTATATTGGCGGCACTTTTTGGGAGAATCCAGAAGGATATCGCGAAAAGTCTGCATTGACCCATGTTGAAAAGGTTGAAACTCCTCTCCTACTCCTTCATGGAGATAAAGACATCACAGATACCGAACCGCAGAGTATGATGTATTTTGCTGCGCTTAAAGACCTCGGCAAGACAGTACGATATTTAAAATTCCCACGTGAACCCCATGGTTTCCGGGAGCCTCGCCATATTCGAACCAGGGATATCGAAGAAATCAAATGGATACAAAAACATACACTCGGAAAAGACTGGGAACCCTGGGAGCGTAAAAAAGATAAAAAGGAAGAGACCAAGGAGGAAAAGGAATAGGGCTTAGGTCGATTGATGTTCGCTTAAGCAAATTGTTAAGTCAGTGGTATCGCATATGCCCTGCCCTAAACATCACTTCGAGGCTAACGATTAATACTCATTTGGAAAGTATGAAAAGAACCGTTGTCCATTTTGAAATAGGGTGCAGTGATATCGATAAAACCTGTGCTTTCTATAAAACAGTCTTTGATTGGAAATTAATCAAACATGGAAATTCCGCAATAATCGACACAGGGAATGAAGACGCTTTAAGCGGACATATCAACCAATTGGGGCCAGATGACCCTCAAAATTATGTTACCGTTTATATCGAAACTGATTCGCTGCATTCTGATTTGGATGCAGTTGAATCGAATGGCGGAGAGGTATTTGTTAAACCTATAAAACTACCTGATGGAAGGGAGTTTGCTTGGTTTAAAGATATAGCCGGTAATCTCATGGGACTTATCACCAAAAGATAAAATGATGTTAAGGTAAAACTCTCGAAACAAAGTTTGCTGGGGTGGCATTTTCATCACGAATAATCCAACCTGATTCCTTAATTTAGAGCAGGAACGGATAGGCCTACTGACCATTTTCCACTTTGAAATTGAAAATATAACCCTTGTAGTCAACCAAATTTATCTCGAAAAACATGAGAACCAATTCCCTTTTCCTTTTGCTCCTACTAGTCCTATTAATTAGCTGCCAAACTGATACCAGGAAAAAAATTGATGAAGAACCAAGGCAAGTAGAATACTTTACCTCAACCGATTATCAGGACTTGGTGAGCTTGTTCAAAGAATGGAGAACATTTGAGGAACCTCCACTGCTCGATGGAGCTCCTGACTATACATTAGAGACCTTTCAAAAACGGTGGCCACATTTTAAGGAGTTACAGACGAACTTAAAACAAATAGACACCACAAATTGGCCAATAGAACATAAAGTAGACTGGATGATTGTTTGGGCCGAGATGAACGGTTATGATTTCAATCATCGCATCCTAAAACCATGGACGCGTGATCCTGCGTTCTACAAATCCGTTTGGACATACAAAAGTGATGTTCCCGCTCACGAAGGACCAACCCATCATGGTACCACTGAGTTATGGACATATAATTTCCCCTTGTCTAAAACGGAGAGACAACGGCTTATCGCAGACCTAAAAATTATTCACCCTCTCAATACACAAGCAAAGAAAAATTTGACTGGAAATGCTAGAGATTTATGGATAGCAGGAATCCGGGATATTCAAACTCAAGCTAAAGTTTTGGAAGAATTGAAAAAGGAAAAATCCATTCAGGACGATACGGAACTGTTGAAGCATATTGATAAGGCAGTTGCATCAACCCAAGATTTTGCTTCCTGGTTAGACGCTGAATCCAAATCCAAAACCGGATCTTCAGGAATTGGCAAGGAAAATTATACGTGGTACATGCAAAACGTGCATTTAGTACCATTGACTTGGGAAGACGAGGTTATGATACTCAAACGAGAACTGGCCCGTGCATGGTCCGCCCTTAAGCTAGAAGAGCACAGAAACAGGCATTTACCTGAGTTGCTTGATGCCAATTCTCCCGAGGCTTATGATAAAATGGCGGATGCTGCTGCCAAGAGTCTTATGAACTTTTTGGAACAACAAGACATCCTAACCGTGAAACCCTATTTTAACCCTGCCCTTCGTGAACATTTAGGGGAGTACATCCCAAGGGAGGAACGAAATTTTTTTAGAATTGGCCAACACTACGACCCTAGGCCCCTGTTTTCTCACTTTTACCATTGGTTTGAATTGGCCCGTATGGACAATGAACCCCATGAAAGCGAGGTAAGAAGAAAAGCGCTCTTGTACAACATTTTTGATTCAAGAAATGAGGGAGTTGCCACAGCGGTAGAAGAAATGTTTATGCAAGCCGGTTTATATGATGATAGCCCCAGAACTAAGGAGATTGTATACATCATGATTGCCCAACGTGCTGCCAGGGGATTGGGCTCGCTGTATGCCCATGCCAACGAAATGAGCATGGAAGAGGCTGGAGGAATTCACAGCGAATACACTCCCCGTGGTTGGATGAAAACGGAAAAAGAGCTACTTATTTTCGAACAGCACTTGTATCTGCGTCAACCGGGGTATGGCACCAGCTATATTACCGGTAAATATCTGGTAGAGAATACCATGGCAGAGTATGCCAGAACACAAGAATTGCAGGCAAAGCCCTTTGTTTTGAAAGACTTTTTTGATAACTTAAATCGTATGGGGAATATCCCTATGGCATTAGGACATTGGCAAATGACTGGCTCAAATAGGGATTTGAAAAAGATACACGATTAAAGAATTTAGCGTTCAGCCAATATGTTAAAACATGTTAGGGTTTAATCCTTAATTGCTCTCAAAGTTTCTTGTATCTATTGGTTTTTAAAAGACCATACTTGAAGTAAATCAAATGGGTTATCAACAGGGATTATGATGACAAGGAACAGAACCAAAACACTCTTGAAAACCTATATCAACCACAAATAAAAAAACGATGACTACACCAGAACATGACGCCCGAATAGCCAAGCTCGTTTTTGGCTCGATTTATCCTCACTATTTAAATAAAGTAGAGAAAAAAGGCAGAACCAAAAAAGAACTTCATCAAGTTCTGACTTGGTTAACCGGTTACGATGATAAAACCCTTGAGAAACTCATTGATGAAAAAGTTACCATTGAAACCTTTTTTACCCATGCTACCCTACATCCGAATGTGCATTTGATACAAGGGGTTATATGTGGGTATCGTATTGAAGAAATTGTGACTCCATTGACAAAACAAGCAAGATATATGGATAAGTTGGTAGACGAATTGGCAAAAGGGCGTAAAATGGAGAAAATCCTTCGGGAAGAAAAGAAGTAAAAACTTATTCCTATTTCCTCTATATTGCTAAAGCAATTAATAAGCTTTCTTTGATTCAGAAAAACATAGAAGCTAACTTATACCGTTCCAGCTACTGCTTTTTGATTTCCCTATTTGTAAACCAACCCAATTAATGAAAAAAATAATTCTTCTTCTATCCATCGTATTCAACCTAGTATCATGCAAGCAAAACCAAAAGACAAACACGGGGACCAAAGATGTAAACCACAGTATTGAACAGGAGTTAACGGCAAAACTGGATTCCATAGTAAGCAATGGAAAAATTATTGGTGTGGGCGTTACGATGGTCAATCAGAATAGAGTACTTTATAGCAATGGCTTTGGCTATGCGGATAAAGAAGCTCAAATTCCCTACACCAAGAATACCATTCAGCATATTGCCTCCGTTTCCAAAACTTTGATTGGAATTGCCTTGTTCAAAGCCCAAGAAATGGGGAAGCTCAATATTGATGATCCCATCGAAAAACATCTACCTTTTAAAGTGGTCAATCCCAGCTTCCCAATGGAATCCATAACCATACGACATTTGGCCCAACATACTTCGGGCATTAACGACACCGAACAATATATGGACAATGCTTGGATTCTAAAGAAAGGACAAGATTTAACTCAGATAAGCACAGAATATCCAGCACAACGACTAAATCCACCGGAAAAAGAGGTCCCTATGGATGTCTATTTGAAGGAGTATCTAATGGTGGGAGGCAACTACTACCAAGCTGATAACTTCATCAATTTCAGACCTGGGCAGCGGTATAACTATTCAAACATAGGAGCCACCTTGGCCGCATTGGTTCTAGAGAAGGCCACGGGAATGTCATTTAGTGATTTTACAAAAGAACATATCCTAATACCCCTGGATATGACCAGTTCGGGTTGGTTTTTAGAGCATGTGGACAAATCCAAACATTCCAAATTGTATCGAAATGACTATTCTTTGCTCCCACTCTATGGAGCAATTACGTATCCAGATGGTATGCTTATCACCTCTCCTAGTGATATGGGAAAATATCTGACCGAGCTCATTAAAGGATACTCTGGAAATGGTACTTTGCTAAGTGCAGATAGCTATGCCAACTACTTTAAAGAACAACTCAAAAAGGAGCATTTTGAAAGCAGAAACGCTGACAATCCATATAATGAGGATTACAGTCCTGCTTTGTTCATTGGACATAGTGCTCTGGGATACATAGGTCACTCCGGGGGAGATGCCGGAGTAGGTACTTGGATGTTTTTCAACAAAGAGAAAAAAACAGGACGTTTTATAGTCATCAATACGGATACTGGAAACGACAACCGGGAAAAGGAACTGGAATATTATTCCATTTGGGATACTATGGATAGCTATCTTGAGAAATTAGGGAAGTAATGTGCGCGCCAGAACGTATGCTAAATCACCCGAAATACGAACAAAAAACAAAATCCTAGTAGAAATGAGTAAAACTTTGGCTTTCCTAATAGCTTTTTGCACAATAAATTTTGCCGTTGCACAAAATACGTTTCAAAATAGTTTTCAAAACGCATCAAAATCCTCTAAAGATAATTTCCGTATCGAGTTTAAAGACCAATACGGCAATATAGGATTTTTGCCCGTTTCCATTGTTAAAGGAAAAACAGAAGGACCGGTCTTCACCTTGGTGGCGGGGGTTCATGGGTACGAGTACCCACCTATTATGGCGACACAAGAGCTACTCCAGGAGATAGACATCGAAAAACTCAAAGGTACACTTGTAGTAATTCCAATTGCAAACACTGCTTCATTTTTTAAGCGAACTCCATTTGTAAATCCTCAGGACCAAAAGAATTTAAACAATGTCTTTCCTGGTAAAGTTGATGGTAGTATTACGGAACAAATAGCTCATTTTATTACCACAAATGTCATTCCTATTAGTGATGTTTTACTGGATATTCATGGGGGTGATGCTTGCGAGGATTTGATTCCTTTCGTATGCTATTATAACAATACGCAAAAACCCAATCAGACAGCTCTAGCCAAAAAACTATCTGAAAGCAGTGGATTTGAGTACGTTGTTACATACCCTTATACCCTTTCGGATACCGACCCAGCAAAATATACCTTTAAACAGGCAGTTCAAGATGGAAAAACCGCCTTGAGTATTGAATGTGGCAAACTGGGAAACGTTCAGGAGGAAAATGTGAATCTTATTAAAAAAGGAGTCTATAACATGCTAACAACTATGAATATGTATTCCAATGGCAGTGAACCTCATACAAATATAATCTACCGAAATAGCCAAGATTACATTCGTTCCAGTGCAAAAGGTATTTTTTATAGTACATTAAAAGCCGGGGATACTGTCAAAAAAGATGAAGTGGTAGGCTATACTACGGATGAGTTTGGTACTGTTATCGAAGAATACAAAGCATCAAAAGATGGAATAATTTTATACAAACTCGCCACTCCACCAATCAACGTAGGTGATACCGTAATTTGTATCAGTTCGTACGTGGACGAGTAACAAATCAATCATAAATTGGATATCAAAAAATGATAATACACTCCAAAAAGGACCTATGTCGCCAATATCTTGAACGATATGCCCGAAAGGATTTAACGGGTGTAGAAGCGATGTTTGCCAGAAATATTGTATTGAGGGATTGGAAAATTCGAGTAGAAGGTAAGCAAACCGCACTTGAAGAAACACAGAAAAACTTTGAGGCAGCTAAATCCATCCAAATTGAGATACTCGCCATGTATGAAGACCAAGATACGGTAGCAGCAGAACTAAAAATCACGGTTGACACCACTGAGGAGCTTTATGTGGTAGATGTCATCTCATTTAATTCAAATGGTCAGATTGTTTCTATTAGGGCCTATAAGGGCAGAGGAGATGATTAAAAAACTAGGGTGAAGCCTTACCCTCCTTTCCTATTTATTGCTTGATAAGGAAACCGTTTTTTGCTTTTCCTTAAAGGACCAAGCCGTAATAAAATCCGTATTCATCAAGACTTTGGGCTTAAAGGACGAGGCTCTTGCGTTATCCAACCACTTCTTTTGGGTAGGACTTAGATAAACGTTTGGATTCTTACGATTACCCAGTGCACTATTAATTTTGGTTTGCTGCAAAGAGGTCAAGGGTACATATTTATAGTCAGTGTGTTTTAAATAATAGTGTACGTCACGTGCAGCAACCCTATACGTTTTATCCGGATTTACGGGTCGAAAACTATTTTGTTTGGCATAGGATTCCAATTCAGCTTCACTCAAAACTTTGGAATCATACGTTACCTTTACGACTTCCCCGTGTTTCATAAACCCGGATTCCGTATTCAGTACACCATCAACCTTTCCCAACTGTTTTTCCCCCGTCCAGAAACAGAACATTTGAAAGTGTTTTTCCCGTAAACTTCCGGTTCGGTCTGCAGAAAGCTCCTGCTCCAAAAGACTCATGTAACCGGGCACGGGTTCACCTCGACTAGCCAAAGCCTCCTTCATACGACGTAAAAGGGTAAGCGCTGAATAATCCCCTCCTATTCGTCTTACCAAGTTTCTTCCTTTAGCATCCACAATTCGAACTACGGGATTATTCCAACTAGGTTCGTTGTATTGTTTTAGAATTTCTGCGTCATGGCCCCCTTTATTATTAAAAATGGCCAAGGGGACAAAAGAAGTCTCTATGGCCTCTACCATTAAGGGATGACTCAACACATTATGTCCATAGTTTCTGCAGGTAGCACAACCCGGTACTTCTTGGAAAAGAATCAAAACATCCTTATTGGATTGCTTAGCTACCTGAACAGCCTCATCATAATTGCGATACCAATGTACCTTTCCCAACTCTTCATTTTGTTTGGACAAATCGGCTTGCCCATATATTTCCCCTCCAAGTAAACAAACAGCCATCAAAAAAGCCATAGAAATCACACTTCGCATAATTACCTTATTTTTAGGTTCAAATGTAATTTTCAAAGCTCACAAAAAGATAACAGCATAGCATTTAGTGTGTTTTCATACCCAATTGATCCGAAACCTCTTTTTTAAATATGTCGAACCGCATAGGAATGTCAAGATAAAAGAAGCTCCAAATGATTAATTTTTTTCATAGAATTCGTAAAAACCTTCTATCGAAGAATGAGCTTTCCAAATATTTATTCTACGCTTTAGGAGAAATCATTTTAGTCGTAATTGGAATTTTACTGGCCCTCCAAATAAATAATTGGAACGAAAAAAGAAAGCTCGAAGAATCAATTGTTAATCTTTTTGAGGTTTTGCAAGATGAACTACAACAGAACATTAATGCGGCCAATTCGTCAATTGAGATAGGTTTAGAGTTGGATGCCAGGTTTAGGCTAGTATTTGAAAGTGAGCTTTCAGTGAATCAGATGCGTGATATAGGTGCATTAATCGAATTGGGGACGTTTTCACAAAACTTTCTAGACGACAATCTGGCTAAAATCATTGAAAACGAAAAGGAAATTCCGTCAGACTATGAAAATTTGATTCCCCACCTAAAAGAACTTCAGAGAAGGATTACCTCACAAAAAAAATGGGAAGGTATTATTCTGGATATGGTCTATGAGCACAGGGCTGAGTATGCCAAAAAATTAGACTGGTTATATAAAAGGGATTCCATATCTAGGAACAAATCCATCGAATTTATGCTTACCGATGCTATATTTAAAAATCAACTTAAGAATTGGTCAAGGACCATGCTCAATGAAAACTTTTGGGACATGTCATTGATAAAGACTAGTTCCGTCTTTCTTCTTTGGAAAATAAATACTATTCAAAACAAAGACATATCCGTTTCTTTTGAAGAAGTAATGATGGAAAATGAAATGAATCCCATGAGTGTCTTTGAATGCAATGAAGAGCTAGTCGTCACAAACCCTACTTACGGCTTTAGAATTAACTCTACTTTATTCAACAATATGGACAAGGAGGTCACCTTAGATTTAATTACGAAAACTGGGGATAGATTGTTTTCCATTTCAATTCCTCCCAAAGACCTTTTTATTAACGAACTTGAGCTGGGTGCCAATCAGAATTACGCCTTTTTAGAATTAAAAAAAGACTCCGTGTGCACTAAGATTTACGGGTTTGTACCCAATGGTTTTTTGATTATAGACTAAACAACTGTCTGAAAATCTGGCTTATAGATTTCTTTTTTAAGCATATCCTTAAAATTAGTTCGGCTCTATCAAAATTTGATTACTTTGGAACGCCCAAGTAATCATACCTGTAAAAAATCTATATGTGCCGATACGGAACCTACAGCTACAAACCACACTATGCCTGTTTTTCATGTAAAAAAACATTCAAACGAAGACTATTGATTGATATCGACAGGGATTCGTACTATCACAGCAAAACCGAAAGAAACCCATTCAAATGCCCGGATTGTGAAGATTTAATGGCAAATATGGGTTTGGATTTTGAGTCTCCAAAAAAAAGTGACATCAAAGCCTGGAACCATATCAAAAACCTATTTGAAAGTGGCATTACGTATCATTCTTGCGGATGTTCTGGTCCTGGGTATATTCCTAAAAACAAGGAGAAGCTTATGGAATTTCTAAATGAACGAAAAGAGGAATATGTGTTGCATAGAAGGTTTTGGTCTAACCGAATCGAACCTCAAAACCATAGTGAAATAAACGAAGATTGGCATCAAAATCATCAATTTTTGTTTAAGGTCCCAAAAGAACTTAGAACAGACCCCAGAATAAACAGTAAAGAGGCAATAGCATACTGGACTGATAAAATTGAAGAACTGGAGGCCAAAATCCAAGCACTTGGTAGTTAAAAAAACACTAAGCCCATACTTCTATTAAACCTTTCTAAAGAGGTTGTGTCACTTCCTCCAAAAATCCTACTTTTGGACAAAATTTCTTGTCTTGAAAAGAACCTTGTTTCTTTTATTTATCATGTTTTCAGTTGGTTTAAAAGCCCAACAGCCAGAAACGCAAACAGAAGGAAAACAAATCAACATTGTCTATGGAGCCAACTTTACCAAGGATGAGGCCCAATTTCCTGGTGCTTCCATATTTAGTAAAGATGATGAGCGCCAAGTACAATTTGAACATCAAGGAGCAGACTTATGGTGCGACATTGCCATTTTTTATGCCCAAGAAAACAAATTAAAAGCCATTGGTAATATTCGACTTCAACAAGGAGATTCCGTAGAGTTAAATAGTGGAAAAATAGATTATGATGGCAATACCAAACTGGCGAAAGCATGGGAAAATGTAGATTTAACCAATGGGCAAATGCGACTGACAACAGACACCTTGTACTTTGACCGCGAAAAACAGGAATCGTATTATCGTTCTGGTGGTAAAGTAGTTGATTCGGTCAATGTGCTGACCAGTAAAATTGGAACGTATTTTATGACGCCAAAGAAGTACCAGTTCCAAAATGATGTTCATATAGATAATCCAGATTACATTTTGGATTCAGCACAATTGGATTATTATACCACGTCTAAAAACGCCTACATGTATGGCCCCTCTACCATTACTGGCGAAGAGTACAAAATATACTGTGAAAGAGGTTTTTATGATACCAAGATTGAAAAGGGCTATGGTATAAAGAACACCCGAATTGATTACAACAACAAGATTATTGTAGGGGACAGCCTCTACTTTGATAAAATTTCTGGATTTGCCTCCGCAACAAACAATATTCAAATAACAGATACAATCAATGATGGTGTTATACGCGCACATTATGCCGAAGTGTTCAAGGAAAAAGACTCTGTTTTTGCCACAAAACGAGCTGTTTCGGTGAACCTAGTCCAACAAGATTCCCTTTACATTCATGGAGACACCTTAATGGTTACCGGCAAACCTGAATCTCGAATTTTACGTGCCTTTCGAAATGCCAAGTTTTATAAGACTGATTTAAGTGGTAAATGTGATTCCATACATTTTAATGAGAAAACGGGTATTACCGAGTTGGTCACAGACCCTATCTTGTGGAATGTGGAGAATCAAATTACAGGAGATAGCATTCACCTCATTTCCGACCTGGAAACTGAAAAATTAGATTCCCTCAAAGTACTTGAAAATGCTTTCATTATTTCTTTGGATACAATTAGCCGTGAAGGCTATAATCAAGCAAAAGGGAAGGACTTGTTTGGAAAGTTTATCGAAAATGAATTGAAAATCATAGACTTGATCAAAAACACTGAAGTTATTTACTACATGTATAACGATGATGAAGAACTAATCGGTATCGATAAGACCATTTGTAGCAAAATACGCCTGTTAATGGCCAATAACGACATTGAGGATATTACCTTTTTTGTGAATCCCGACGGTGACATTTTCCCGGAGAAGGACCTCCCTGTGGAAAGTAGGAAGTTAAAGGGCTTCATTTGGCGAGGAGACGAACGGATTCTGACCAAAGATGACATTTTTGATGAGGATGATAACAATATCACCCTAGTCAAGATTCGGGGTATAGAAAATCCTATTGATATTGATGCGGAGGAACAGGAGCGTAGTAAAAATGAAAACGACCCCGTAAACAATATTCCTCCGTCCCAAGCTACACCAACTAAGGAAACCAAGGTTCCCAAAGTAAAATCGCCCTAATGCTAAAAGACGATTTTTTTAAACATCAAGCCCAAACCACTCCACATCCTTTAGGTCTTGTTGTAAGCAAAGCCAAAGGTAGTTATATCTATGACCAAGAAGGAAATGCCCATTTGGATTTTGTAGCAGGGGTTTCGGCATGTAGTCTTGGACATTGCCACGATAAAGTAGTGAGTGCCATACAAGAACAAATAGAAAAATACATGCACGTGATGGTGTATGGTGAATATGTGCAAGAACCTGCTGTTTCGTATTCAAAACTATTGGCCCAACATCTACCAACACCTTTGGAAACCACCTATTTAGTCAATTCGGGAACAGAAGCTATGGAAGGCGCCATAAAATTGGCTAGAAGATATACAGGAAGGTCGCAGCTGATTGCGGCCAATCATGCTTATCACGGAAATACTATGGGCAGCCTAAGTATTATGGGGTATGAGGAAAGAAAAAGAGCTTTCCGCCCACTAATTCCAGATGTTGCTTTTATTCAATTCAACGAGGAAAAACATCTAGAACAAATCACTACAAAGACAGCTGCTGTGGTTCTGGAAACTATTCAAGGTGGCGCAGGATTTATCGTTCCAAAAGATGAGTATTTAGCAAAAGTCCGCAGAAGATGTGATGCGGTAGGCGCACTACTTGTTTTGGATGAAATTCAACCTGGATTTGGAAGAACAGGCAAACTATTCGCTTTTGAGTACTTTAACTGTGTTCCCGATATTTTGGTCATTGGCAAAGGAATGGCATCCGGCCTACCTGTTGGGGCTTTCGTTGCTTCCCAAAAAATGATGGCAAGTTTACAGGACAGTCCAAAGCTTGGACATATTACCACATTTGGCGGGAATCCTGTAATCGCTGCTGCCAGTTTGGCCACTTTACAAGAATTGACACAAACTGAATTAATTCCACAAACTCTAGAAAAAGAAAAACTCTTCAGAAAGCTTTTGGTACATCCTTTGATTAAGGAAATAAGAGGAAAAGGATTAATGTTGGCTTTGCTTATGGAAAATGCTGAAATGGCAAATTACTTGGTGCTTTCCGCAGCAAAAAAACACTTGATTCTCTTCTGGTTGCTCTTCGAACCCGAAGCGGTTCGGATTTCCCCGCCACTTACCATTTCAATGGCAGAAATAGAGCAGGGATGTGAGCAAATTATTGAGATTTTAAACGAGTACGAGTCGGGGTCCTGTTAACTACTTTGTTGATAACATACCCAAAATACGACTTTAATGAAGAAAGCAAAGGGCTAATTTTAAGTCCATAGTATAACCAAATACGTTCCTATGGCGTTAGATTCTAACGGAAATCCTGACAAATCAATAAGCAAATTTGAGTCAATGCTCAAGACAGATGATGTCTATTTTTTCGATGCGGAGGACTTTGAGGACATCATTCACTACTATTTAAACAACGGAAAAATCGCTTTGGGAAAAAAGGCCATTCAGATAGGTCTAGAACAGCACCCAAACTCCTTAGAACTGAAATTACTGCGTGTAGAAGTCCTTGTTTTTGAGGATAAATTTGATGCTGCGGAACTTATTTTGGATGAACTTCAAGATTTTGATGCCTTCAATGATGAAATCTATATTCAACGGGCCAATATTTGTTCAAAACAAGACAAACACCAAGAAGCAGTAAACCTTTTACTGGAAGCGCTTCACCACACTGAAGACTCTTTTGATATTCACTCTTTGTTAGGAATGGAATACCTGTTTATGGATGACTATGAAAAAGCCAAACGCAGTTTCATGAGGTGTGTGGAATTTGATGAAACGGATTATTCTTCCTTATACAACGTGGTATATTGTTTTGAGTTTTTAGAAGATTTTGAGGGATGTGTTCTATACTTGAATGATTATTTGGAACGCAACCCCTATTGTGAAGTGGCATGGCATCAGTTGGGGAAAATGTACTTCGCCCAAAACATGTATCAAGAGGCATTGACCTCTTTTGATTTTGCTATTATTTCCGATGATTCCTTTATAGGTGCCTATTTTGAAAAGGGCAAGGTTTTAGAGCGATTGGGCAGGTATAATGAGGCGATAGAAAACTATGAAGTTACTATCACCATAGATGACCCTACTTCTCACGCTTATCTCCGAATTGGAAAGTGTCATGAAAAGTTGGGTAATGACGACTTGGCCAAATACTACTATTACAACACGGTACACGAAGACCCTTTATTGGATAAAGGCTGGTTGGCCATTACAGACTTTCATAGCAGACTAAACAATTTTGAAAAAGCTCTATTCTATATCAATAAAGCCATCAATATTGACGGTGAAAATCCGCTGTATTGGAAAAAAGCTGCTAAGATTTACTTTCAATTAGGAAATTTAGATGAGGCTGATTTTGCCTATAAACAGACAGTGGATTTAGGGAATTATGAGTTAGACACGTGGATGGAATGGTCCGAAACTTTAAAACGAGTAGGTGACTTTAATTCTTCCATTCAGGTTTTGGCACAAGGCATCGAGTTTTATCCTGAAGAATCTAAATTGATGTATAAGCTGTCTGGCATCTATTTAAAAAACAAAGAGCTTGAAAAAAGTAAAGAAAAGCTTATGGAAGCCTTGCAATTAAATTCGGAGAATCTCCACCTCTTTGAAGGAGAGTTCCCTGAATTCAAAGAATTCCACAGCCTAAAAATGCTCTTATCTGAATTTAAAAAGGCATCCACCTAACCTTTTTACCACACATTTCTATGAAATCAAGAAAAAAGCTTGATTACCTTTTTATAACCCTGAAAGGTATGGCCATGGGAGCTGCTGATGTTGTTCCTGGTGTCTCGGGTGGCACTATTGCCTTTATATCTGGGATTTACGAAGAGCTTATTACTTCTATTAATGCTATTGATTTATCTCTTTTCAAAATCTTAAGAAAAGAAGGGTTTAAATCATTTTGGGACAAAATCAACGGTAATTTTTTGTTAGCCCTCTTTATCGGAATCTTTATAAGTGTTTTTTCATTAGCCCGTTTTTTGAGTTGGCTTTTGGAAAATGAACCCATCCTTTTGTGGTCTTTTTTCTTTGGACTGGTCTTGGCCAGCGTCTTTTTTGTAGGTAAAGAAATCAAAAACTGGAACTTTGGGACAATTGCAATTTTTGTAGCAGGAGCGGTTGTTGCGTTTATCATTACCGAATTACCACCCAACGAAAATGTGGAGAGCTTACCCTATCTTTTCCTGTCAGGGGCCTTGGCAGTTTGTGCTATGATTTTACCTGGTATTTCAGGTGCTTTTATATTGGTTTTACTAGGATCTTACAAGACTATTCTGGACGCCGTTCACGAACAGGACATTACTATTGTGTTTACCGTAGGTATAGGTGCTGTATTCGGACTGCTTAGTTTTGCCCGGCTTCTAAAATGGATGTTCAACCATTATAAAAATTTGACTTTGGCCCTACTTACCGGTTTTATCTTGGGCTCTTTAAACAAAATCTGGCCTTGGAAAAAGGTTTTGGAAACCAAAACTTTTGGTGATAAGACCATTGTCACTGATGAAATGAACGTCTGGCCCTGGAATTTTGACGGTGAGAATCAGCTGATGTTTGCCATACTTTTAGCCATAATAGGTTTTTCGCTTATTTTTATCCTGGAAAAAACCGCTTCCAGAAAATAAAGCGAAAGGACACTACTACTTCATGCATCAAAGCCGTTCATTTTTGGATTATTTCTTTTTGGTCATTAAAGGCCTATGCATGGGTGCTGCCAATAAAGTTCCTGGTGTCTCTGGTGGGATTGTTGCATTTGTGGGTGGTTTTTATGAGGAATTCATTTATTCCCTCCAGAAAATCAATTCGAAAGCAGCCAAGCTTCTGTTTAATGGGCGTTTCCGTAGTTTTTTCCAGTATACCAACGCCAAGTTCCTCTCGTTGTTGATATTTGGAATGCTGGTCAGTTACTTTAGTATTTCCCGTGTATTGGACTACTTTCTAGAAACCAAGGAACTCTATGTTTGGGCCACTTTTTTTGGAATGATATTAGGGTCTATTTATTATATCTCCAAGGATTTTAATCATTGGAACAGACAAACCGTTCTTGCTGGAATAGTTGGATTAATTATCGGAATTTCCATAAGTTTTTTAAGCCCGGCCACAGAGAACAATAACCTTTTTTTCATATTCTTCTGCGGAATTATAAGTGTTTCGGGAATGACTCTACCTGGGCTTTCAGGTTCTTTTATCTTAATACTTTTAGGAAACTACGTGTTACTTCTGGTAGACTCTGTAAATGCGCTCTATGATACTTTGGCAGAAATTCTAGCGGGGGACTTTAGTTTCACCCAGAATACGGAACGCATGGGAATCCTAAAGGTATTAACCGTATTTACCTTGGGGTCTGCAACAGGATTGGTTACCTTCTCACATCTACTGAGTTATGTACTAAAGTACTTCAAAGAGATTTCCAATGCGGTTATTATTGGCTTTATTACCGGTTCCCTTGGGGTTGTATGGCCTTGGAAAAACACTTTGTATAAAAAAGATGAAGCAGGGAATCTGCTTTTGGATAGTAATGGTGATAAAATCATCGCCAACTACGAACGATTTCTTCCTGATATGCAACAAATGGAAACATGGTGGGCCATTACATTCGTCATATTTGGAGTTTTGGTTTTGTTGATTTTAGACTGGTATGGAAAACGCAAAGATCGCAAACAGATACGGGCTGCTGGGTAGGGATATTTCCTATTCTTTTTCAAAAGGATATTTTACTGAAAAATTCAAGCTACAGAATTTGGACGACCATAGTTATGAGAATTTTGATATTCAAACTATCGAGGAATTCCCAAACGTCCTAAAAAACTCAAACCTCAGGGGCCTTAACGTGACCATTCCCTATAAAGAATCTATATTCCCATTTCTTTCAGAAATTGATAAAGACGCAAAAGAAATTGGAGCCGTGAACACTATAAAATTCACAAAGAACGGTCTTAAAGGCTATAATACCGACGCCTATGGTTTTCAAAAGTCCTTAGAACCTTTTCTAAAAAAACAGCATAAAAAAGCGCTTATTTTGGGTACAGGAGGTGCTTCAAAAGCCATACGCTTTGTTTTGAACAGTTTGGGAATAGAGAACCGATATGTTTCAAGAAGCCCCAAAAACGATAGTCTTTCTTATAAAGAATTGAATCAGAATACATTGAAATATTTTGAAATACTAGTTAATTGCACACCTTTGGGTACTTTTCCAGATGTGGAGAAAAAACCGGATATCCCCTATCACTACATCACGGATAAACATCTTTTGTTTGATCTTGTATATAATCCGTCTAAAACTGCATTTTTAAAACTTGGGGAAGAAAAAGGTGCTTCTATTTGCAATGGTTTGAAAATGCTTGAATTACAAGCAGATAAGGCTTGGGAAATCTGGAATTCCTGAAATGTATTTCAAATAGTACAGAAAAAACTTCAAACTGTACAATGTCATGGTTAAACAAAAGAAGTATGGATACTTTTGCGATTAGCTAATTTAGTTGTTAACTTGGCTATAATTTCATCAATCCAAAGGAAAAACACTACTAATGCAGGAAAATGAACGAAAACTTCAGGAAACTGAAGCTGGTGCTGAGCAAACTTCGGATAACATAAAAACATCTTTGGAAGAAAGCCCCATTTCTGAACCAGGATTATCCGAAGAAAAAACCGTGCTCGTTCCAGAATCAGAATCTCCACCCGTGGATACCGTTTCACAGGAAGAAGATACGGGCCCCGAAGAAGTTGAAAAACAAGAAGCTGAAAAGGTAATCGAGGAAATTGAAGAATCCAATGCTGAGGATGCAGAAGATACCGACAATGAAAAAAGACATCATATTCCTTTTTTGGATTACCATGCTATGTCCATTGAAAACTTAGTAGGCGAATTACAGCGTTTGGTCAAAAACGAAAAGGTACAAGCCATAAGCAAGCATGTGAGTGGCATAAAGTATGAATTTGACCAAAAATTTCAAGAGTTTTTGGAGCACAAAAAGGAGGAGTTTGTTGCCAATGGTGGCAATGAGATAGACTTTCGATACAATTCCGTTACCAAAAGGCAATTTAACGAAGTAATCGCGGAATACCGCGAAAAAAGGGACCACTACTACAAACAACTCGAACACAACCTAAAGGTAAATCTAGAAAAACGTCTTGCAATTATAGAAGAATTGAAAGGCTTGATGAATGTTGAGGAAGACATCAATAATACCTATCGCAACTTTAAAGACCTTCAAGAAAGATGGCGCAACGCGGGTCCAATCCCACGAAACAACTACAATGATGTGTGGCGAACCTATCACCATCATATGGAAATCTTTTATGATTTCCTGCACTTAAATCGAGAACTCAGAGACCTTGACTTTAAACACAACTTGGAAGAAAAACTGAAGTTGGTAGTAAAAGCTGAGGCTTTAGCGAACGAAACTGATTTGGGCAAGGCATTCAGAGAGCTTCAGACACTCCACAAAATTTGGAAAGAAGATATTGGTCCTGTTGCCAAAGAACAAAGGGAAGAAGTTTGGGAGCGTTTCAGTAATGCTACAAAAGCCTTGCATGAGAGAAGACAGGAGCACTTTAAAGAATTGGAGAAGTCTTATGAAAAGAACCTGGAGAAAAAGGAAGAAATCATAAGTTCAATCCTTCAAATCGCGGAAAATGTATCCAACAACCATAAAGCATTACAACAGCAGATTCGCGAGATAGAATCCCTTAGGGAAGAATTCTTTAGGGCGGGTAAGGTGCCACAAAAAGTAAACGAGCAAACGTGGAGTTCCTTTAAGGAAGCCGTGCGGAAGTTCAATCGTGGGAAAAATGCTTTCTATAAAAATCAAAAGAAGGAGCAGCACCAAAACTTAGAGCGCAAAAGAGCCCTATTAGGTTTAGCTATTGCCCTAAAGGATAGTGAGGATTGGGATATGGCCACGCCAGAAATGAAGCGTATTCAGAGTGAATGGAAAAAGATTGGCCATGTTCCAAGAAAATATTCGGACAAAATCTGGAACGAGTTCAAGGATGCCTGCAACCACTATTTTGACCGTCTTCATGCCGGAAAGAACAAAACGCAACAGGAAGAATACAAAAACCTTGAGAAAAAGAACGAATGCATGGATAGATTACGTGCATTTCAGTTGAGCGGGGATAAAGAAAAGGACTTGGCCGACATCAAAAAATTCATTGCAGAATGGAAAAGCTATGGTCGTGTCCCCTTCAACAAGAAACATCTTAACAGCAAGTTCAATAAAATCATCGATGCTCTTTTCAAGAAAATTGGTGTAGGTCATCAGGAATCCGAATTGATAAAGTACGGGGACAAAATGAAGCAATTGGCCAATACAGATGATGATAGGGCCATTCAAAATGAACGCATCTTTATCCGTAGAAAGATATCTGAGACGAATGCAGAAATAAGACAATTAGAGAACAATCTTCAATTTTTTTCCAGTGCTTCAGAAAGCAATCCTCTAGTAATGGATGTGGTAAAAAACATTGATCAGCACAAAAAGGCTCTCGAAACGTGGAAGGTCAAATTAAAAAAGTTGAACGTACTCGAGAATCAAAGAAGTAAAGGTATAGCAGATGAAGAAACCCCTGATTCTGAAGAAGAATAGGGGCTTTTCTTTATTTTGCTACGTTTACTGAACGTGTTTCCCTGATTACAGTTACTTTTACCTGACCCGGATAGGTCATATCAGTTTGTATTTTTTGTGAAATCTCAAATGAAAGTTCGGCGGCTTTGTCATCACTTACTTTTTCACTTTCCACAATTACTCGTAATTCACGGCCTGCCTGTATAGCATAAGCCTTTTGTACTCCATTGAAGCCAAAGGCGATATCTTCTAAGTCCTTAAGGCGTTGTATATACGAATCCAAAACTTGACGTCTTGCGCCAGGACGCGCACCGCTAATTGCATCACAAACCTGCACGATTGGAGAAATCAAAGTGTTCATTTCTATTTCATCATGGTGTGCCCCGATAGCGTTACAGACCTCTTTTTTCTCACCATACTTCTGAGCCCACTGCATACCCAAAATGGCGTGTGGGGTCTCTACCTCTGTTTCTGAATTGGGAACTTTCCCAATATCGTGCAAAAGACCTGCGCGTTTGGCCAGCTTTGGGTTGAGACCTAATTCAGCGGCCATAATTCCACAAAGTTTGGCTACTTCTCTAGAGTGCTGTAATAGATTTTGACCATAAGAAGAACGATACTTCATGCGCCCGACAGCTTTGATAAGCTCTGGGTGAAGTCCGTGAATTCCAAGGTCGATAACTGTCCGTTTTCCAATCTCAGCAATCTCCTCGTTGATTTGTTTCTCCGTTTTTTTGACAATTTCCTCAATTCTTGCTGGGTGAATTCGACCGTCTGTGACCAATCTGTGAAGTGACAACCGGGCCACTTCTCTACGTACCGAATCAAAACAAGAAAGGATAATTGCCTCCGGAGTGTCATCCACGATGATTTCAACTCCCGTAGCGGATTCCAAAGCGCGAATGTTTCTCCCTTCGCGACCAATGATTCGGCCTTTTACATCATCAGATTCCAAATTGAATACGGAAACGCAATTCTCTATCGCTTCTTCCGTTCCAATTCGTTGAATGGTGTTGATTATAATTTTTCGTGCCTCTTGTTGGGCGGTCAACTTGGTTTCTTCCAAGGTATTTTGCAAAAAAGCCATAGCATCCGTCTTTGCAGTCTCTTTTAAAGACTCTAGAAGTTGGCTTTTGGCTTCTTCCGCAGAAAGCCCCGAAATCACTTCCAACTGTTGAACTTGGCTTCTATGTAGTTTTTCTACTTCTGTTTGCTTCTTTTGAAGTATCTCGCTCTTATGATTTACATCTTTAATTTGATGATTGAGCTGTTCGCCTAATTTTTTGTTTTTGGCCAATTCATTGCTTATCTGGGATTCTTTGTCCCTAGTCCGCTTTTCAGCCTCTGCAATCTTCTTATCCTTATTTATAATTACTTTTTCATGCTCTGCCTTTAGTTCTAAAAACTTCTCCTTGGCCTGAAATATCTTATCCTTTTTAATGCTCTCACCTTCTTTCTTCGCCTCTCTAACAATGTCCGTTGCCTCTTTTTTTGCATTGGCCATGGTTTTCGTAGCTTTACCTTTCTCCATCATCTTTGCCACCAAAAATCCAATAAGCAATCCAGCTACTCCGGCCACAATGATGAGTGTCGTATTATCCATGTCTAACTTGTGTTTGGTTATAAAAAAAGCCCACATTGGCCGAAGTTTTGTACAAACTCCTAATTACAGGTTTAGGGCTAACAAGTTGCTCAAAAATCCCTATACGAGTAGGGCCCGCTTTCACAACCTAAACTCACCCTTTTCAAATATAATAGTGTTGAGTTTGTCAAAAAATAATTACCAATGTGGGCAGTAACAATATTTTATTTAAAAGAACTTATTCACCCAATTTTGAATGTACCAAATCATCAAGTGCCTTTAATCGCTCAAAGGCTGCTTTGCTACTTTCAGAACGGTCTATTCCGCTTTGCTCTATTTTAGATGCAAACTGTAGGGCGCACATTGCCAGAACATCCTGTTTATCCCTTACCGCATAGTTCTGCTCAAACTTTTTGGCTAGACTTTCAATGTTCTTAGCCGCCTTCCGCAGTCCTTCCTCTTGTTTGGGATCTATGGTCAAAGGATAAACCCTATCAGCAATGGAAAGCTTTATTTTTAGCTTTTCCTCCATATTGTAAAC
>JBCDAX010000037.1:0-34504 GCA_039184805.1 Bacteroidota bacterium
ACATTTTAGTCAAGCAAAACATCTATTGTGCGCCCACAATGGTAAGGAGTTTGACTTCCCCTATATAGCGCGCAGAATGGTTATCAATGGCTTAAACCTTCCTTATAAATTAGATTTATTTGGCAAAAAGCCTTGGGAAGTTCCTCATTTAGACACTATGGAACTCTGGAAATTTGGGGATTATAAACACTATACCTCTCTAAAACTATTGGCCCATATATTGGGCATTCCCTCACCCAAGGAAGATATGGATGGGAGTATGGTGCAATCGGTCTATTACGAGGAAAATGATTTAGACCGAATCATTTCCTATTGTGAGTTGGATGTTGTGACTACTGCTCAAGTATTTTTACGACTAAGAAATGACGAGCTTTTACGTGAGAATGAAATCGAAAAGGTCTAAATTTCAGGATGGGAAACAATCAACTTTTAAATAAGAGATTACTAGTTCTTGTAGAACTTCGCGCTTTGAATCCCAGAATAGTCTTGTACCACCAAAACGTACAGTCCAGATGATAAATCGCTAACAGGCACCTTTTCAACAGCGCTTCCTTTCTTTACAATAGTTCCGGAAGAAGAAACAATGGAAAATACCGCATCTTGAGATAATTCAGCATCAATTTCCAATTCGTTTACCGCTGGATTAGGGTAAACACTTATCCTTAGTGAGTCACTAAATCCAAAAGTTTCATTTTCCAAAATCTCAGTTTTGGTTCCGTTGAAAATGAATCTTAAACTTTTCGAGAATTCAGAAGTTTTGCTTTCGGTGCATATGGTGCGAACCTTAATCTCATATTCCTCGCCTATCTCAAGTGTTTCAAGTTGAATGGTGTTTTCTGAAAGTAATTCTGAGTTCCAGCTATTATCCGAACTCCTCTTATACTGAACCTCAAAAAGAGTTTCTTCTGCCTGCGGCCATATAATGGATACAGAATCTTCATTTGAAGAATTCAATCCAATTTCTGCTGGGGCTTCTAGGGAGCAATTTGAGATTTTTGCCCCAGATACAATCAATGAAAAGTCTTGGAAGCTATTTTTCAGTTCCCCTTTATGGTTAATAACAATGGTATAAGACCCCTTCGCATTTTTAATATCTACTCGCTCAAACGGGTCAACCGAATTATCAGCTTTGGTTGCCGCATTATTTGCACGACGAGGATTTAGCTTCCAAGGTAAATGGGTCTCATTGTTCTTTATCACCCTAACATCTAAATCATTTATCAGAGCTTTAGTAGCACTATTCAAATCTCCTCGATTGATATATTCTCCTTCAACATCTGTCCAAGAAACCGATATTGTTAAATCTTCGTTATCCAAAGCTTCTACTTCCAAAGTGTATGTTTCTCCCTGGTTCAGCTGGTTTTCATCAATTAAAGTTGTGAATCCTTCATTCTGAAGAGCCTCCGCAGCAGTTTTCGCGTTAAGTACACCCCATCCCATTTTATAATCAGGGCCTGGAGTTCCAATATCATCTGCGGTATGAAGCGCAAGTCCCTTTAAGGTGGCCGCTTTCATATAATGACCAAAAAGTGCATTATGATATTGTTGAAGCAAGAGTAGTGATCCCGTTACTCCAGGAGCGGCCATGGAAGTTCCCGTTGAAGTTCCATAACTAGAATTACTTTGTGAAGTGGTGGAAAAAATAGAGGATCCATCACCTGCCAAATCCGGCTTGATTCTACCATCGTCTATAGGCCCTAGGCTGCTATAAGCAGCAACCTTGGCTTCCGTCAACTCACCCTTTCCATTTAACTTGGTGTTTGCACCCGCCACCGTCAATGCGTTTTTAGAAGTAGTAAATCCTAGGAGCAAATCAAATCCGTCAGCAGTTTTGCCATAGATGGGCGAAGCATTATCTAGGGATCTTTGTGAATTTCCAGCGGCGTTCACCATCAAATAATAAGGCGCATTGTACATGATTTTATCCCAATCTTGGGATATTTTAATGTAAGCCCCAAAATACCAATCGGGAACACGGTCAGATTTTATTCCATAGGAATGATTACTCAAAAGCATTCCAGAGGCAGCAGCTTCAGTCGCCTCAATTTTATCTCGAGTCCAGTTATGTGTAATAGCCTGTGCGCCAAAAGCAACTCCTCTTGCTTTAGGTTTTATCCCAGAGGATATGATATTTCCCGTTACCAAGGTCGCATGCGGACTCACTTCTTGCGAAGTATCTCCAGAGAATACCCTAGTGTCAAACTCTTGATGGGAGTTTAACGCAATACCACTGTCCCAGACACCAACTTGCATTCCACTGCCATCCAAACCAAGGTTTAACGCACCGTTTGAATATAGAGATTGGGCTCTAGATACTTGATTGGTCGGGTCATTTAGGGTCGTGTAGTACAAAAGTGTGCCATCGTCACCAATATCATTTAGGGAGACCACTGTTCCATCTCTCAACCGTTCCATCTTGCTCCAGCCGTTTGCTTTGCCGGCCTTAGCCATTCGTAAGGTATTCTCCTTAGCTTCCTCTTCAAATTCCAAGATAAGAGCAGTGATATTCTGCTGATTGTAATCTCGAAGAATTTCTTGCTGCTCCGAAAAAGTTTGGCCAAAGCTGGAAAGTATTCCAAAAAATAAGAAAGTAGTTTGTGTAAAAAGCCTAGTTGCCCAAGTAGGTATTTTAAAGTCCATAATCAAGGTTGAGTAAGATTTGGACTACAATACTATTTCATGACATTCGAATCATCGTTGAAAAACCCTTTTATTTCGACGAATTACACCATTTTTTACGATGAGCTGTTGTGAAAGTTTTAAATACTGTTGTGTAGTACTTTTCTTTCTTTTAATTCTCCTTTAAAACCACATAGACTGGAAAATGATCACTATACCCGCCCAAATATTTCTTTCCTGCATAGGTTCGAAATGGGTTGCCTTTGTACTTTCCATTCCATTCCTTTAGAAATAGAGGCGCGAAGATTTTTGCCTTTTTAAAGCTATGGGTCCCTTTTTCAAAATTCAGAAAACTATGGGAAAGCAGTATCTGGTCAAACAAACTCCATTCTCCTTTATAGTTGGCACTACCAGAATTTGGAGAGAGCAGGGATTGCATGGGATTGATAAATCTATTTGTATCCATTAAGCGCTGAATACTTTTGGATTTAGGGTCGTCATTAAAATCACCCATAATGACGCAGTTTGGATTTATATCTGGAATCTGTTCCAGCTTTTGTATAATGGTCTCGGCCGCCTTTATCCGTTTTGGACTCGTTTCTTCTGCTCCATCTCTTCGGGAAGGCCAATGATTGACGAATATATGTATCTCTTCTTCATGTAAATTTCCATGTACATATAATATGTCACGAGTTAAATCCCGTTCTCCATTTTCATTATCCACCAATAAGGGAATCGTTTCGGCTTCAATTACGGAAAAATGTTTTTCATCATACAATAATGCAGTATCTATTCCGCGTTCATCAGGAGAGTCGAAATGCACATAGGCATAGTTTAAGTGCTTCAAGGATTTCGTTGAAAGTAATGCATCAATAACTGTCTTGTTCTCAACCTCTGCCAGACCCACAAGAATGGGGTGCAACGTACTATCTCCTTCCCCAACTTTGGAAATCGTTTTTGCCAATTTTTTAGTTTTCCTTCTAAACTTGGATTCATCCCACTTTTTGACTCCTTCAGGAGTAAAGTCATCATCCAAGATATAAGAGTCATCTTTGGTGTCGAAAAAATTCTCCAGATTATAAAATGCAATGGTGAAACGGTCTTCCAAAATATTGGGATTATGCTTGAAGTTATTCCAGACAAAATACAAAAATCGCTTTCAAAACATTACGTAGATTTGCACTTTACTACGATTTATGCTTGAAAAAAAGGCGATTGCATATGAACAGGCTGTCCTAATAGGGGTTATCAACCAAAGCCAAAATGAGGAAAAGGTACGCGAGTATCTCGATGAGTTGGAGTTCTTGACTTACACTGCTGGGGGCGAGGTCACCAAGCGTTTTGTACAACGGGTCGAAACTCCAAATCCCAAAACCTATATTGGGAGTGGGAAGATGGAGGAAGTGCAAGAGTACGTGAAAGCAAACGAAATTGGTTCGGTCATCTTTGATGATGAGTTGTCACCAGCACAACAGAACAATATTGAAAAACTGTTACGTTGTAAAATATTGGACCGAACGAGCCTTATTTTGGATATTTTCGCCCAAAGGGCTCAGACGAGCTATGCCCGAACCCAAGTAGAACTGGCGCAATACGAATACCTACTTCCTAGACTTACCGGACTCTGGACACACTTAGAGCGACAACGTGGTGGTATTGGTATGCGTGGACCTGGTGAAACGGAGATTGAAACTGACCGTCGAATCGTTCGTGACCGCATTGCTTTACTTAAAAAGAAATTGGTAAAAATCGACCGCCAGATGGAGACCCAGCGAGGTAATCGCGGGTCTTTAGTGCGGGTAGCTTTAGTGGGGTACACCAATGTAGGCAAGTCTACTTTAATGAATGTGATTAGTAAGAGTGAGGTCTTTGCGGAAAACAAACTATTCGCCACCTTAGATACTACCGTACGAAAAGTGGTCATCGGAAATTTACCATTCCTGTTAAGCGATACCGTCGGGTTTATCCGAAAACTACCCACCCAACTTGTTGAAAGTTTCAAGAGTACCTTGGATGAAGTTCGCGAAGCCGACCTATTACTTCATGTAGTTGATATATCCCATCCTAATTTTGAAGAGCACATCGCTTCTGTTAACCAAATACTGGACGAAATTGATAGTTCCCAGAAAAAAGCCATTATGGTCTTTAATAAAATTGACCAGTATATACCTGAAACCATTCCTGAAGACGACTTGGTCACCGAACGGAATTCATCGCACTTCACCTTGGAGGAATGGAAAAATACCTGGTTCAATAAGATTGGTGACCGAGCTCTTTTTATTTCAGCTTTGAACAAAGAAAACTTGGACGAATTTAGAAAACGTGTATATCAAGAAGTTAGGGATATTCATGTAACACGATTTCCTTACAACAACTTTTTATATCCAGAGCATTTGGATGAGTATCTTCCCTAGTTTAGACCATTGGTTCACTTCTTCGATGAACGACCCTACTTAACTAACAATACCACAACTTTCCTGCCGTTCACAACAAAAATTTAAGGGCAAACAACAGAAAAACTATTTTCATATTGTTTTTAAGTGATAGTGTTACCGCAAATCTTCCATTCGCTTAACCTACTTTGGACTGTGGTACAAAAAGCTTAAAACCCCAATTCGCCCCACATAAAAAGCCCTCCAAAAAGAGGGCTTTATCTTTATATATTGTTCTGGTTAAAATGAATAACTCAGACCTATAGTCCAATAGGTTTGAAGTTCATTGTCTATCGAATCAAATGTAGCATCCGGGTCAGGTGTTGGTGCTAGATTTCGAACAAAGTTTAAGGTTTCCTGTCTGTTGTTTCTCAGTCCAAAATCAAAACCGACTCCGATAACTTTCCAAAGAGTATACGCAAACGAATTGGTCCAGGTCCAGTTGCTTAAATCCCCGTCTTCATAACTCTGGAACATAGAAAGATTACTCTTAAAACTAACCGCACCAATCTGTCGTGTGTAATCTGCCACAATCTTCGCACCAGCCGAAGATTCGAAAATAGTATCCTCATCACTGAACACAAAGTTGTAGTTCAATGGATGAATCACCACAATAAGGTTTGCGATGGGTGTCCAAGTTGCTCCAACACCAACATCCAAATATCCCGGATTGTTCACATTACTCAAAAGAGTAGTTCGGTATTCAGCCAAGGCTGAGATAGCAAATTTCTCGCTCAATTTTCTACCGTAAAGTGACGAAATATTAAAGACATCTGTGGCCTCCCGAAAACCGCTATCGTCGGTTGGGTCGTCCTGATCATCCAATTTCACCCAAGCCAAATTCACATTGGCCGCATTTCGCCAAAAGAATTTTTCCTGTTGCAAGTTTGCAAAGGCATTTACCGTAAACCCAATATTCCCAGAAGAGTTGTTGGGAATACCTTGAGCAAACCAGTTGTTGAATTCGGAAATACTTCCGCCGATAGTTCCGAAGGCACCAATTTTCCACCCTGGAAGCGCATCCAGTTGGGATTGTAGAGCATCAACCCTACCTTGAATGGCAGCAATGGAATCTTTTTTGGGGGCCATTTCGGATTTAATCTCTTCAGCAGTTTTTTGTCCAAAAGCGGTCACCACAAAAAACAAGAGCAAGCAAGTAGTTAAGACATGTTTCATAGTATGGAGTTTAGTGTTAAGACCCCAAAAATAAAAAATGTCACACGTAAATCTGCATCCGTCAAGCCAAAGTTACTTCTCATCAATTGAGCATCAGCTATTTCCCATGTTTGTTGGTTCTTGGAAGCTTAATGTCAAATAATCATGAAAAAAATAGTATTCTCGTCAACTTTGGTATTGACTTTCCTTATTCTTCTCTCTTCCTGCGGAAAAGATGACAGTCCCACTGAACCTGGTCCAGGTGGGCCGAACATCACAAGTTTTAGCCCCACCTCTGGCACAGTGGGTACAAGCATCTTTATTACGGGCCAGAATTTTAGCACCACAGCCAGTGCTAACACCGTAAAAATTGGAAATACCACGGCAACCGTAACAAGCGCATCGGCCACAGAAATTTTTATCACTGTTCCGGAAGGCGCCACTACGGGAGCCATTAGCATTACCGTAGATGGGCAAACTGACACTGCTGGAACTTTTACCGTTACGGAAACAATTCAGGATGCAGTTTTCCCTACTATTGAAAATCTCCCTGAGGATTCGTTCAGTGCAGGTGATATTTTAACAATAAGTGGTAGTAATTTTGACCCAACTGCCAACTATATTATTGTTTTTGCTGAAGATATAACAGCAGAAGTAATCGAAGTGACCGAAAATAGTATACAGGTTAAAGTGCCAGAAGGGACTGTGAGTGGGGAAATCACTCTTACTTTTAACGAGGAAACAAAGTCATTGGGAACAGTAATAATTGATGCCTCAGCACAATTTTATGTTTTCGAATATACCGAGAACCGTTTGGCTCAGGTTGATATTGATACGGGTGAAATTACATTCATTGGAAGTGATATTCCATACGGAAGCAATACCCGAAATGCAGTGATTCAAGAAAATAAATATGTCGGTTTTCAAATGCAAAATTCACAAAATGAAACTGAACCGAACATAGTTTCAATAGATTTAGAGACAGGTTCTTTTGAAGTAATTCCGATAATTGGAGTCGAAAACAGTTCTGGTTTTGATGATTTTATCGTAGACTCAAATGGTAGATTCTACATTTTCCATGATTCCAATATCCATAGATTGGCAGAGGTTGACCTGAACTCCGGTGAATTGGCCTACATTGGAGAATCGGTTAACCTTAACTACGGAAGTAACACTAGAGGAGCCGTTTATCACAAATCCAACAATGAATATATAGGATTTGCAATTGAAAATGAAAACTTTGAAAATGAACCTCATTTAGAAAGGTTCAATTTAGACACAGGGGAAACGATTACCATAAACATTCCTGAATCTTTCTTGTCGGAAGGTGGAGATTTTACTGACTTAGCAATCAGTTCAACTGATGAATTATACATATTTCACGACTCTGTCAACAAATTGGCGAAAATTGATATAGAAACAGGAGAACTTACTTACTTAGAAAATCAGACCTCTGAAAACACATACGGACTTAATACAAGGGGTGCTATAATTTATGAAAACCAGTATATTGGTTTTGAAATGTTGGATCAAGATTTTAACACCGCACCCAATATAGTAAGCTTAGATTTGGAAACTGGTGAAGTTGACGTTGTAGCGATTGTAACAGACAATTTACCTGAATCCATAAATCTTACAGATTTTGTAATAAAACGCTAAACATCATATTGATATAAAGGGGCTTATGCCCCTTTTCTTTTTTTAAACAGCAGCACTGCAGAACACGCCTCACCATTCATCGCACTTTTAGCTTATCGCTAAATCAGATACATCAATCCATAATAGGCATTCATCAATTGAGCATCAACCATTTCCCGTATTTGTTGGTTCTTGGAAGCTTAATGTCAAATAATCATGAAAAAAATAGTATTCTCGTCAACTTTGGTCTTGACCTTCCTTGTTCTTCTCTTTTCTTGCGGAAAAGATGACAGCCCCACTGAAGCTGGTCCAGGTGGACCGAACATCACAAGTTTTAGCCCCACCTCTGGCACAGTGGGTACAAGCATCTTTATTACGGGCCAGAATTTTAGCACCACAGCCAGTGCTAACACGGTAAAAATTGGAAATACCACGGCAACCGTAACAAGCGCATCGGCCACAGAAATTTTTATTACTGTTCCGGAAGGCGCCACTACGGGAGCCATTAGCATTACCGTAGATGGGCAAACTGACACTGCTGGAACTTTTACGGTTACGGAAGAATCTGGTAACGCAGGGATTACCTTGAATAAAAGTTCCCTTGATCTATTCACTTTGGACAGTGAAACCCTTATAGCAACGACTACTGGAGGTGCAAATGCCAATGATATTGTATGGAGCTCTGAAGATGAAAGCGTAGCCATAGTAGATGACAACGGAAAAATCACTGCTGTAGGAAAAGGAAAGACTCTTATTAATGCATATATAAGTGATCAGGTTAGTACAAATAGTTTGATTACTGTAAGTCCTAGTGTTTTTGCGGTGGGCTATGAAGTGGTCAATGGCACATCAATTGCAAAAATGTGGAAAAATGGTGTTGCGTCTAATCTTACCGATGGTACTGATTTTGGAGCGGCATCATCGATTTTTATAGATGGAAGTGATATTTATGCATGCGGTATTATTATTAAGGGACTTCCTGCTGCGGTAGCATGGAAAAATGGAGAAATTCTATATGAACTTACTGATGGAAGTAAATACGCCAACGCAAGCTCTATCCATGTATATAATGATGATGTGTATGTGATTGGGAATGAAGAGTTGGGCGATGATAACATTTCAAATGGTACTATTTGGAAAAATGGGGTTACCTATGCTACCCTTACAGATGGTTTAAATGCAAATGAGAGGTCTATCGGCGAAGACATTTTTGTGAATGAAACTGGTATATCCTCTGCAGGTTATGAAGAAAGCGAACAACATGAAAACGGAACACCAAAATCATGGGAAAACACGACACAAATTGACTTAACCAATGAGGCATATCATGGTCGAGGATATTCAGTACATGCGGTTGGTTCCGAGGTCTATGTCGCAGGTTATGAAAAGAACAATGAAGGAACTTCCGTAGCTAAATACTGGATCAACCAAGAGGTTATCAGTTTATCAAACGGCTTACAAAACGCAGAGGCGCAGTCCATTTTCGTTGATGGTGAAAATATATATGTAGCCGGGTCATATTTTGACGACCAAGAGAATCCCGTACAAGCCGTAGTTTGGAAAAACGGTTCTGCTACCGAATATGGAGTCGGGTCAGCGGCCTCTTCAGTTTATGTTTATGACAACGATGTTTACGTAGGAGGTGCAGAGACAGAGGGAATAGTACGTGCCATTGTTTGGAAAAATGGAGAAGCTTTGGAGCTTGAACTTACAGAAGGGGCTTCTGACTCGGCAGTACTTTCAATTTTTGTGAGGTAAGGTTTGATTTCAGTTAATACCTGTCAAAAAGGTCCTAATCCTGAATACATTTTTGAACAGTTTATTTTCTCTTATAAAGCGGCACTGCGGAACATGCCTCACCATACATTACGCTTTTGGCTACCTCCTGGATTTTGGTTATGGCCATTAGATAGGCATTCTGAGGCACCGGTTTATTGGAGCACCCTTTTATGATTATGGGCTTGTCTTTAAAATCGGAAAAGTCATAGTCCACAAGTTGTTCTTGATACAGGGAGGTTTCCAAGGCTTCTAGGTTTCCCTGCACCACCTTTTTGGCAAAGGGTACTAATTTGGAAGTCACCAACATAAAAGCCCAACCGGGTACAATAGCATCCGAAGAACAGGTCAAAGCCACATATTTGTCTTGGTAGGAACTCCAATCCATTTCGTCTAATTGGGCACGGAATTCTTTTTCACGTAAAATCAGGCCTTCGTAAAGCCATTGGGATATATCCAATATTACCCTTTCTCCTGGAAGATACAATTCCTCCAAATCAAAGGTAACTAGCTTGCTTTGAGCTACTCTATTTATTATTTCTTTTTCCATTATTTTAATAAGAGTTCAGATATCAGATGTCAGACTTCAGTTTTTCGTTCCAAATATTTAATTAAGCCAAACACAGTTTTGGATATTTCATCACAAAGATTGTATACTTTCTTGAATACAGCTTTATCAATATAGTTAACATCCATCGCCAAGTACAATTGAGATTTTACTTCATAACACGAGGCTTTAGCAATACTCAAAAAATAAATAAACTCTTTATCTGTTTTTCTTCCAAAGCCTTCCGCAATATTGGAAGAAATTGAAATAGAAGCTCGTCTTATTTGTTCTCTTAACGCAAAGTCTTTGGAAAAACGACTCTCGCTAGTAAGAATATAAATTTCTTTGTTTAGTTCCCTAGCTTTGTTCCAGCAAACCATTTGTTCAAACCCCTTATCCATATCCATCGTATTTTTGATATTTGAGGTTGAAGCATCATCTTATATGTAAATTTTTAAAATTCAGATGTCAGACATCTGATTTCTGACAACTCTAAAACAAATTATAACAACCCAAGTTCCAGCTTGGCTTCCTCGCTCATTAAATCTTGGGTCCAAGGGGGGTCAAAAGTGATTTCAACCTCTACGTCATTGAGCACATCCAAAGATTTTACTTTTTCCTCTACTTCAATCGGCAAGGTTTCTGCTACAGGACAATTGGGCGAGGTCAAGGTCATCAAAATCTTCACGTCATAGGCTTCGTTTACAAAAACATCATAAATCAAGCCCAGTTCATAAATGTCAACGGGTATTTCAGGGTCGTAAATCGTTTTTAAAACCTTGACGATTTTTTCGCCTAATTCTTGGGTATCTATAGTAATTTCTTCGCTCATTTTCTTTCTAATTTAGCTGGGTCTGATACGCAATGGCATATAACTTCAGTTGTTTTACCATACTTACCAAACCATTGGCCCGAGTTGGAGACAAATGTTCCTTTAGTCCAATCTCGTCAATAAAATCTGTATTGGCATCAATGATGTCCTGAGGTTTTTGATGACTAAAAGCACGAATCAAAATAGCGATAATGCCTTTAGTGATAATGGCATCACTATCTGCCGTAAAAACAAGTTTATCCTCATCCAATTCCGCATGTACCCAAACCTTACTTTGACATCCTTTGATGATGTTGTCATCTGTTTTGTACTGATCTTCGATTAACGGAAGTGACTTTCCCAATTCAATCATATACTCATACCGCTGCATCCAGTCGTCGAACATGGAAAACTCATCTATGATTTCTTCTTGAATTTCTGCTATGCCCATCTAAAAATTTTGTTCAAAAGTACAACTCGAGTCGGTGTAAGTCAATCTTTTATAAGAAAGATACCAATAGCCTAGAGTAACATGTTCTTGGCCCGTTTCACCCCTTCTACTAAGACATCTACTTCTTCTTTCGTATTGTAAAAACTGAAACTAGCCCGCACCGTACCGGGAATTTGATAAAAGTCCATAATGGGTTGCGCACAGTGATGGCCCGTACGAACAGCAATACCTAATTTGTCCAAAATGGTCCCAATATCATACGGATGTATGCCCTCAATATTGAATGAAATCACCGAAGTTTTGTTTTCTGCCGTACCATAAATTTTTAATCCCTCAATGGCTAACAACTTTTCGGTAGCATACTGTAATAGCTCCTCTTCATATTGAGCAATAGTTTCCAGCCCAATATGGTTAAGATAGTCTAGAGCAGCTCCGAAAGCGATACCGCCAGCAATGTTCGGAGTCCCAGCTTCAAACTTATGAGGCAAATCTGCGTAAGTAGTCTTTTCAAAAGTGACCTCAGCTATCATCTCACCTCCACCCTGGTATGGGGGCAGCTTTTTTAGCCATTCTTCCTTGCCGTAGAGCATTCCAACACCCGTTGGTCCACAAATCTTATGTGCAGAAACGGTATAGAAATCCACATCCAAGGCCTGCATATCCGCCTTAATGTGCGGTGCTGCTTGAGCTCCATCAATTAGAACGGCTGCACCGACCTCATGTGAAGCATCGATAATTTCTTTTATAGGGTTAATGGTTCCCAAAGCATTGGAAATATGGTTGCAGAAAACCAATTGGGTTTTTTCTGAAAGGAGTTCATGAAAAGTTTCCATGACCAATTCCCCATTCTGATTCATAGGAATCACTTTCAAAACCGCGCCCGTTCTTTTTGCAAGCATCTGCCAGGGTACGATATTAGAATGGTGTTCCATAGCGGACACTAAAATTTCATCTCCCTTTTTTAGAAAAGATGAAAAACCATTCGCTACCAAATTAATGCTATGGGTAGTCCCCGAGGTAAATATTACTTCATGCGACTTTGCAATATTAAAGTGCTTTTGGATTTTCTGTCGAGCTTCCTCATAAGCATCCGTGGCTTCTTGGGAAAGTGCATGTACACCTCTATGAATATTGGCATTGTAGTTCTGATAATAGTCTACAATAACATCAATAACCTGTTGTGGAGTTTGCGAAGTAGCGGCATTGTCCAAATACACCAATGGCCTTCCATTTACTTCCCGACTTAGAATTGGGAAATCTTTTCTAATCGCTGTAACATCTAAACTCGTCCGCACCATTCCCATCTCTTGATGATTTATGTATTACAGGTCGAAACCAAGGCTAACGCCCAATTTGTTTGCAATCAATTTGTTGATTCGCGTTTTTAACTCGGGGATACGAACACTCTCCAACACATTGTTAGCAAAGGCATACATCAATAAGGCTTGTGCTTCTTTCTTTGGAATCCCTCGGGATTGCAAGTAGAAAAGTGCATCTTCATCCAATTGCCCTACTGTACAACCGTGAGAGCACTTCACATCATCAGCAAAAATTTCAAGCTGCGGTTTAGTGTTTACGGTTGCTTTATCACTAATCAAAACATTGTTATTCTGCTGAAAGGCGTTTGTCTTTTGGGCAATCTTGTCCACAATAATTTTGCCATTGAAAACTCCTGTTGACTGTTCTCCAAAAATTCCTTTATAATCTTGATGGCTCTCACAATTGGGTTGCGCGTGATGCACCAAAGTATGGTGGTCCACATGTTGCTTTTCGCCCAAAATGGTTACTCCTTTTAAGGTAGAGTCGATTCGCTCACCGTTCTGATAAAAGTTCAAGTTGTTTCGAGTCAATTTTCCGCCAAAGGAAAAGGTATGAACTCGAACCACACTATTATCTTTTTGTGAGATGTAGGTGTTGTCAACCAATGATGCGGTATTCACATCATTCTGAACTTTATAATAATCCACAATAGCATCTTTGGCCGCAAAGATTTCCGTGACCGAGTTGGTCAACACCTCATTGTTCGTGAGACTCTGATGGCGCTCAATAACTTGAACCTCTGCATTTTCTTCTGCGATGACCAAATTTCTAGGCTGCAACAATAAAGCAGCCTCATTGCCCGTAGCCAGATTCAAAATCTGGATTGGTTTTTTGGGCACCTTGTTTTTTGGGATGTAAATGTAGGCCCCTTCCTTACTAAAAGCAGTATTCAAAGTGGTTAATGACTCATCTTTGGACGCTACTTTATTAAAGTACACATCAATAACCTGACGGTATTGCGGTTTAGTAAGTGCCGAGCTCATCAAGCAGACATCTACCCCATCATGGGTGGTCTCAGAAAGGTAGGAACTGTACACACCGTCAATGAACACAATCTTGTACGTATCAATCTCGTGAACAAAATACTTCTTGATGTCTTTATATTCCAGCGTGGTTTCTTTCTTTGGAAAAATGCTGAAATCCACTTTTTGAAGACTGTTCAAAGAGGTATATTTCCAAGCCTCTTCCCTTTTTGATGGGAAACCTTTGTTCTCAAAATTTTTAATAGCTTCCGAGCGTACCTCATGTACTGGATTGTTTAAATCCACATTATTCTCAAAGGCTAAAAAAGAGGAGAGTAGTTTATCTTTTAAATCCATACTATTCAGTGTTCAGTTATCAATCATCAGTTGCCTGAAGTCTGACATCTGAGTCTTGTTATCTATTAAACCGTGGCTTCTTGTTTCAACCAATCGTACCCTTTCTCTTCCAACTCAAGTGCCAATTCTTTGGTACCTGATTTTACTATTTTTCCATCGTGTAATACATGTACGTAATCTGGAACAATGTATTCCAATAGTCTTTGATAGTGTGTTATTACAATGATGGCATTGTCTTTACCTCGTAATTTGTTGACTCCATTGGCCACGATACGAAGTGCATCAATATCCAAACCGGAATCGGTTTCATCCAAAATGGCCAACTTAGGTTCCATCATCGCCATTTGGAAGATTTCGTTGCGCTTTTTCTCACCTCCGGAAAAACCTTCATTCAGCGAACGGGACAAAAACTTGCGATCTATTTCCAACAATTCCGATTTTTCTCGGATGAGTTTCAACATTTCGTTGGCGGGCATATCTTCCAAACCTCTTGCTTTACGAGATTCATTTATGGCCGTTTTGATAAAGTTGGTCACGGAAACTCCAGGAATTTCAACCGGGTATTGGAAAGACATGAAAATTCCATTGTGGGCTCTTTCTTCTGGGGCTAATTCTTCCAAATCTTCCCCGTCTAAAGAGATACTTCCTTTCTTTATTTCAAATTCTTCTTTTCCTGCAATTACCGAAGCCAAGGTACTTTTCCCAGAACCATTTGGCCCCATAATGGCATGCACCTCCCCTGGATTCACCTCCAAATTGATTCCCTTGAGGATTTTCTTATCCTCTATGCTTGCGTGTAAATCTTTAATTTCTAACATTGTTCTATGATTGGCATCTCTTCTAAGATGCTGATTTAAGTGTTAATTGATTAACCTACCGAACCTTCAAGGCTGATTTCCAATAGTTTTTGCGCTTCCACGGCAAATTCCATAGGTAGTTTGTTCAGTACTTCTTTACTAAAACCATTTACAATTAGCGCAATGGCTTTCTCAGTATCAATACCTCTTTGGTTGCAATAGAAAATTTGGTCTTCCCCAATTTTACTGGTAGTAGCCTCATGTTCTATTTGGGCCGATTTGTTTTTGGTCTCTATATATGGGAAGGTGTGCGCGCCACAGCGATTGCCCATCAGTAGGGAATCACATTGTGAAAAGTTACGCGCATTTTCTGCCCTACTGTTCACTTGTACCAAACCGCGATAGCTATTTTGGGATTGACCTGCAGAGATACCTTTGGAGATAATTGTACTCCGTGTATTTTTCCCTATGTGAATCATTTTGGTCCCTGTGTCTGCCTGTTGAAAGTTATTGGTAACGGCAATAGAATAGAATTCTCCAATGGAATTATTTCCTTTCAATACGCAAGATGGATATTTCCAAGTTACTGCTGAACCCGTTTCTACCTGAGTCCATGATATTTTGGCATTCTTCTCACACAGTCCCCGTTTTGTAACAAAATTGAAGACGCCTCCTTTTCCATCTTTGTCCCCAGGGAACCAGTTTTGGACCGTTGAATATTTTATCTCTGCATCATCCAAAGCTATCAATTCCACTACCGCGGCGTGTAATTGATTCTCATCCCGGGAGGGAGCAGTGCATCCTTCAAGGTAGCTCACATAGCTTCCTTCGTCGGCTATTACCAAAGTTCTTTCAAACTGACCTGTTCCCGCTTGATTGATTCGGAAGTATGTGGACAGTTCCATAGGACATCTTACCCCTTTTGGAATGTAACAGAACGAACCATCAGAGAAAACAGCGGAATTCAAGGCCGCATAAAAGTTATCTTTTTGCGGGACCACTGTCCCAATATATTTCTTTACTAGTTCTGGATGCTCTTGGATGGCCTCAGAAATGGAACAAAAAATAATCCCTTTCTCCGCTAAAGTCTTTTTGAAAGTCGTAGCCACGGAAACAGAATCCATTACAATATCCACAGCGACACCAGCCAATTTTTTCTGTTCATCAATAGAAATCCCCAGCTTTTTGAAAGTCTCCAAAAGTTCAGGGTCAACCTCATCCAAGCTATTGTATTTGGGTTTCTTGTTCGGAGCAGAATAATAGGAGATATCCTGAAAGTTGGGTTTTTCGTAATGCACGTTGGCCCATTCCGGTTCTTCCATTTCCTTCCAAACGCGAAAAGCTTCCAAACGCCATTCCGTCATCCATTCCGGCTCTTCCTTTTTCTTGGAAATTCCAATGACAATTTCTTCGTTCAGTCCTTTTGGGAAAGTATCAGATTCTATATCGGTGTAGAAACCATATTCATATTCTTTGGTTTCCAGCTCCTTTTTTAATTCTTCTTCTGTGTAAGCCATACTTTATTTGTTTGCCAATCGATTGAAATCAATCAACAGTTTATAGTGAAAAACTCTCGCCACATCCACAAGTGCGTTGTGCATTGGGATTATTGAATACAAAACCTTTTCCATTAAGACCTCCTGAATATTCTAAAGTGGTTCCCACCAAATACAAGAAGCTTTTTTTGTCTACGATGATACGTACCTGATTGTCCTCGAACAATTTGTCAGTATCTCCGACCGCTTTGTCAAATTTCAACTCATATGATAAGCCACTACAACCTCCACTTTTGACTCCGACACGTACAAAATCGGTGTTGGAATCAAAACCTTCCTCGGTCATCAGTGCCACAACTTTTTTCTTTGCTGTTTCTGAAACTTTAATCATAATCCTTTGAATACTTCATAAGTAGCTCACAAATATACTTCATAAGTAGGGTATTTCAAGGTTTCCTAACATTATAATAACGAATCTATCAATAAGGTTTCTCTATTTTTTACGACTACAGCTTTGTTTTATGTTGAATAATTCATCATTAAACAAACCAAAACAATTTTAATTATAATAGCATGAGGCACTTCGTTCTCTTTATTTCACTAGTAACACTCCTAAAAATGAGCGGGCAGGAAACAAACAACGGTCTAGTTCAATTGACCAGCAAACACTCTTTTGAATCCACGTATGAAATCATAAAAAACACCTTGGACGCCAACCCCAATATTGGTATTCTGGCTGAAGTGGACCATACCAGCAATGCGAAAAGAGTAGATTTGGAGCTTCCAAAAACTAAACTGATTCTTTTCGGCAACCCCAAATTGGGTACTCCGTTAATGCAATCTTCCAGAACGATTGCTATTGACCTGCCTCAAAAGATTTTAATCTGGGAAGAAAATGGCAAGGTGTTTTTGACCTATAATGACCCTGACTATCTTTTGAAAAGACATGGGATAACGGACAAAGACCCCATTGCTGAAAAAATTTCTGGAGCTTTGGCCGCCATTGGCAGAAAAGTAACTGAGTAAGAAGCCTATTTTATTTTTAGGATAACAAGGTCTGTAGAACCTTGATGTTCAACTTCTGAAGAAAGTGATGTGGAGGTTTCGCCTACCAATACTAGATTTCCATTGTTATCCTCAAGAGCATCAAATCCGAAATCCAAGTCGGCCCCTCCAAAGGATTTTTCAAAAAGAACAGTTCCTTCGGCATCCGTTTTGATAACCCATAGATCGTTTTCCCCATAGTTTTGGGTGGCATTCCCATCCTGGCTTTTGGAGTTTCCGGCTATCACAAAACCTCCTTCCGCAGTGATGTCCAAACCACGAGCAGCATCGAAAGCTGTTCCTCCATACGTCCTTTCCCAAAGCAAATCGCCATTATCCGACACCTTTATCAACCAAACATCCGACTCTCCATTGTTTTTTGAGATATCTGTATCAACGCTAAATGTATTGCCAACAACCGCATAGGCATTATCCTGAGTCTTTACTATCGCATATGCTTTGTCTATCCCTGTTCCTCCAAACGATTTTTCCCAAAGCATCTCTCCTTTAGCACTCACTTTTACCACCCAGAAGTCATAACTCCCCTTGGAATTGGAAATATCAAAGTCATCACTTTC
Source organism: Bacteroidota bacterium (assembly GCA_039184805.1). Taxonomy (GTDB): domain Bacteria; phylum Bacteroidota; class Bacteroidia; order Flavobacteriales; family Flavobacteriaceae; genus Flagellimonas. The sequence continues at coordinate 17,984 of JBCDAX010000037.1, forward strand.
GGAAGCACCGACCATAACCAGCCCACCATCATTGGCTTCCACTACCCCAAAAGAACGGTCGTTGTTTGTCCCACCAAAGTACCTCCTCCAAATCAAATTTCCATTGGCATCCAATCGAGTCCCCCAAAACTCCCCTACACCATGTCTTGTCAAATACGGACTTTTTCCATTATTCCCCTCTCCTCCGGAAGAGGTCACATCTAAAAATCCCGAAAAGAAGAAACCCCCATCTGAAGTCTGTACGACATCATAAGAATGGTCGTGTCCTGAAAAACCGAAACTTTTCTCCCAAAGAATATTCCCTGAGGCGTCCAATTTCAAAATCCAGTTGTCATGGAAACCCTCATTGTTACTTCCATCTCCATCGTCACTCATGGCATAGCCCACAATGGCATAGCCCCCATCTACAGTTTGGACTACGGATTGCCCCCTATCATCTTTACTCCCGCCATAGGTTTTGTTCCATTGCAAATTTCCCTGAGCATCCAACTTAAGCAACCAATAATCATTTACATTTAGAGATTTTCCAATAAGGTCGCCATCCGTACTATTGGTATAGCCCAATACTGCATACCCCCCATCTGCTGTTTGGATTACGGATTGCGCCGTATCTTCTCCAGAACCCCCAAAACTTTGTACCCAATCCAGTTCTCCTAAAAATTCAATGGGCGTTGCGGAAGTTTCATTATCGTCCGAATCACTACAGGACCAAAGGGCTAAAATCAAGAAAAGCAAAACAATCTTTTTCATCATCCTCTAATTTGATTGTTGAAGTATAAATAAGCCAGAATTGATATCACTTACCGCAATTTTACCGCTTTGGAAATAAGGATATACGCTCCAAACTCCATTAAACTGGGCCACATTACTTTGGGGAAAAGTGTCAAAAAAGGCTTCTTCAGTAATTATCTGGTTCTCTATTTGTGAAATATCCAAGACCCGAAGTCCAGCTGTATAGTTAGCCAAGAAAAATTGGTTGCCTAGAACATATCCATTATGGTCAATGGCCCCTGTAGGTCCAGAATACGTCATATGCAACTGTGGATTGTCCAAATCTTCAAAATCAAAAACCAAGGTACGGGAATCAAACCCAAAATCTGCTTCATCCAGTTCGTCTCCCAAAATAAAAAAGCGATGGTCTTCCGTAAACCATCCTTGATGAGTATATCCAATATTGGGGTAGGTAAGTGTTTCTATTCGCGTTGGGTTCGATTTATCCGTAATGTCCAAAATGACAATTTTATCTTCGTTTGACCCAACAAAAATTTCTCTTCCCGTGTAATCCGAGTCTGGACCGTTATAGGTCACCACCTGTGCATCATGGGTATAGCCATCATCTGCATAGCCACCCACTCCATTAGGATTTAAAGGGTTTTGCACATCCACAAAATGAACCCCTCCATTAAAGGCATCATTTCGAGCGGTTCCTACCGGATAAACAAACCCCACTTCCTCATTGATAACCACATTGTGGCAATTGCCAATACTGGTATATCTAGCATCCGCCTCAAAAATAACTGGGGGATTTGAAACATTTCGTAAACGCGTCAAGTCAAAAACCTGCATCCCGTGATTTGCTGCCTCGGAAACGATATAAACAAAATCTTGATAGACCTTTAAATCCCTCCATGTACTTGAGCTTGTTTCGGTAAGCAACTTCCCAAGGTACACCGGGTTCTCCGTATCCGTTATATCCACAAAGGCAGTTCCATTATCAAAACCGATCAAAGCATATTCATGATTGGTTGTAGCATCTGTCCATCCCCAAATATCATTTGCTCTATCCGCCCCAAATGAACTTAAAGGTATTTGTAAGAGGAGATCATAACCATTACACGGGTAAACATCAGCATTGCCCCCTTCACATGGTGTGAACCTAAGATTTACCGAACCGTCACCAATATTGGGTTCGCCACCATCTGTATTTGGGGGTGCAAAGTCTTGGCCAGGTGGTGTTTCACCTACTGAAGAATCATCCGAAGAACATGCCAACGCAAAAAAAAGTAGGCATAGCCCATAGCAAAAGTATTTGAGTTGCCTCATTATTAGTTCAAGTTTACTTAAAGATACAACTTATTACAATCCTCTTTACTTTTGCGCAATGCTTGAAGATAAAAATACACAACGGACATCTTTGGAAACCTTAGGGGAGTTCGCTTTGATCAAACACTTGACCCAACATATTGAGCTAACACAAGATTCTTCTCTAAAGGGAATTGGTGACGATGCTGCTGTTCTGGATTTTAAAGGGTTAAAAACCGTGGTCTCCACAGACCTGTTGGTAGAGGGTGTCCATTTTGATTTAAGTTATGTACCTCTAAAGCACTTGGGATACAAATCCGTAATGGTTAACCTATCAGACATTTATGCCATGAATGCAAGGGCAACCCAAATAACGGTTTCTGTTGCGGTTTCCAATCGATTTGGTCTGGAGGCCTTGGAAGATTTTTATGCTGGGGTGGCTATGGCCTGTAAATTATACCATGTGGATTTGGTCGGGGGTGATACGACCTCATCCACAAAGGGAATGCTCATAAGCATAACTGCAATTGGGGTAGCTGAAGAAAATGAAATTGTGTATCGAAACGGTGCCAAACCCAATGATCTATTAGTTGTCAGTGGAGATTTAGGGGGTGCTTATTTGGGACTTCAAGTTTTAGAGCGGGAAAAAGAGGTGTTTAAAGTGAATCCCGCCAACCAACCTGACCTTGAGCCTTATCAATATATTGTAGAACGGCAGTTGAAGCCTGAAGCACGAAAAGACATTATTGAGCTTTTGGAAAAATTAGAAGTAAAACCTACAGCAATGATTGATATAAGCGATGGGCTTTCTTCCGAAGTTTTGCATTTATGCGAGCAAAGTGATGTGGGTTGCAATCTTTTTGAAGATAAGATTCCACTAGACCCCACCGTTATCTCAACTGCAGAGGAATTTAAAATGGATTCCACCATGATTGCTTTAAGTGGAGGTGAGGAATATGAGTTGCTTTTCACTTTAGACCAAAACGATTATGATAAAATAAAAGGCAACCCAAACCTGACCGTTGTCGGGCACATGACAGAAAAGCGGGAAGGAGCCCATTTGGTCACCCGCGCCAATACCAAAATTCCAATCCAGGCCCAAGGATGGAATTCATTCCAAGAATAATCAAAACAAAAAATCCCGAAAGCCAAGGGCATTTTCCTACTAGACAGTCTTGGGGCACGCGACTGCAAGTTGTGACGCCTTCTTAACTTCCGGGAATAAATCCGAAATAGTGTTACAAAAGAAAAAACGGGAATTAAGCTACACTTTGAACTATCCTGTTCTTTCTTTTTTGGTACATGTCTTCTAAGGTGTTATTGATTTCCTGCATTTGAGGAGTAAGTACGGATAGTGAGCCACTTACATCTGTAGTAACTTCTTTACCGCAATGGATACATTTATATTCTTTAATATGTTGCGTAACTTCTTTGGAAACCACATAGTGGTGTCCGAAAAGGTTGCAGAAGATAGAAGAGAATTTTTTGCCATGTTGGGTAGTGGTTTTTTTCATAAGTCGGATTTTGGGGGCAGGCTGGCGATTTGGGGTCGCTAGATGCTAGTTGTTGATTTAGTTATTTATGCTTTTCGTTTTGTTTGGTATATATTAGTGCAACGATTGTTGATAACTTTTTATTTTGTAAAAAAACAAGAGACAGCGTTTTTTCGATGAAATACACGATACTCGGCCAACGGCTAAATTACTTCGTCTAACAGCGTCGATGAAAGTTAAGATTTTGAATTACTTTCACAAAAAATTATTAACATTTTATGGATAGAAAATCCATCGCGATTGTTGCCTTTGCCCTTTTCTCTCTCTTTTTTGGTGCCGGAAATTTGATTTTACCTCCCCAACTCGGTTTTAAAGCGGGCGAACTTTGGTGGCTGGTTGCTTTAGGGTTTTCGTTATCAGCCGTTTTCATACCCATTTTGGGTATTGTAGCTCACTCTAGGTTACAGGGCACTATGTTCGATTTTGCGCAAAAAGTATCTCCGACTTTTAGTTTGGTATACTGTTATATTGTCTATGCCATTTCTATAACATTGCCTTCTCCAAGGACCGCTTCAGTTACCCACGAAATGGCCATTCAACCTGTGGCGGATAGCTCTTCTTTACTGACTAGTATTATTTACTTTGTTTTAGTGCTCATTTTTGTAATTAATCGCTCTAAGATTTTGGATATTATTGGAAAGTTCCTCACCCCAGCTATTTTGCTTGTGTTGATTTTAGTGCTTGGGATAGCGACAGCGACTCTGGATTTTTCTTTTGGCCCATCAACTTTTGACAATCCTTTTTCTCATTCCATTTTGGAAGGGTATCAAACCTTTGATGCCATAGGAGCCGTTGTAGTAGGGGGTGTGATTATCATTTCTATAAACCTCAAGCACAAAGAGGCGGATTATACTGCCAAAAAAAAATTGATTGCCCGAGCGGGTATTCTTGCCGGATTGGGCCTATTTCTTGTATACACGGGATTAATGTTTACTGGAGCGTTGTTCCAAGGTGATTTTGATGCCGATATTTCCCGAACAAATTTATTGAGTGGAATTAGCATAGCCACCTTGGGGAATGTAGCTCATGGTTTTTTGACTGTATTGGTAAGTCTGGCCTGTTTTACCACAGCTGTTGGTATTGTTACGGGTACTGCGGATTTCATAAAAGGACGTTTTGGCAATTCCCAAAAAGCCTACACGGTTACCGCAGTTCTTGGATGCGTACTTGGGGTTTTAATGGGACAGTTTAATGTGGGATATATTATTGCAGTGGCATTACCAGCACTTATGTTTATTTACCCAATCACCATCGTATTGATTTTACTAAACGTACTGCCTGAAAAATATGCTTCGCCAAACATATTCCGTTGGGTCGTGGCCACCACGATTCTTTTTAGTGTGCCCGATTTTCTAGGAAGTTTAGGATATGGTGAAGCCATAGCATCATTTACCTCTTGGATTCCCTTAAAGGAATTTCATATGGGATGGGTGGTGCCGGCTATTTTAGTTTTTGCAATAACCTTGGTTATCGGGAATCGAAAGTAGGTTGCCCACTAGCAACTTTGATAAAACTGAGGACAGAATTACGTTCCTACGATTTCGATATACCATATGCCATTGACCAAATCAGGAAAAGTTTGGAAGTACTTTTTCCCCAATTTCTTCGATCATTTCTTCTGCTGGACGTGAACCGTACTTTACATTTAATATGACATGATTTACACCAGAGGATTCCAGTACTTTAAGATGGTCATTTATATATTCAGTACCTGATTTGAATCCAAGATGTATCGGTGTTGGTTTTGCTTTTGAATCTTTTGTGATATCAACATACAATGACTGCATAAATGGCTTCCAATCTACATGAGCTGCTTTTTGGGCTTCTTTCCATCTATGCATTACTACTTGTAAAGTTTGAAAGTCTCTTGGATAATACAACCAACCATCTGAATGTTCTGCAATCCATTCCAAGGATTGTCCAGAATTTCCCGTTACGAACATTGGTGTTTTTTTAGGATAATTTGGCAGCACATCTATTGTACCATAGGTTTTGCCATAAAATTTTGAAGCATATTTTGGGAAATCACCTTGTAACGCTTTGATGTAAAAGAAGCTATCTCTAAACAGTTCTGATTTGTTTTCCAATTCCTGATTAAACGCAGGATATTCTATTGGGCGGTCACCTGAAGCTATACCCAAAACCAATCTTTCCTTTGACAGGAGTTGAAGGCTATTGATTGACTTTACAATATGAACCGGATGACGTAAGGGTAAAATGATGCTTGCTGTGCCCAAAACAATTTCATTTGTGTGGTTCATAATATGTGTCATATAAACCCAAGGGTCATATAGTTGTCCGGCATCACCAAATGATGGGTCATTGAATGGAACATCCCGAAACCAAAGTGCCTTAAAACCCAATTCTTCAGCTCGTTTGGCAAGTTTTTCTTGATTTTCCATTTTGGCAACAGAACCACTATAAGCTTCCAAGGGAAAGACCAACCCCAATGACAATTTACCTTTACTTATTATTTTGTTAAAAGCACGCATTAGCGGTTCACTATTTTCTGGGTTTCAAGAATAAGTCTTGTAATCTTCTCCTGGCCGTAGGCATCTGGATGGGCCGTATTGAAATCTCCCTTATCGTTGTCAAAATACATGCCGCTACTACCAGCATAGGTTTCTGAAGTGGCTAAATCATATAAAATATGGGCACCCTTATCAGCCGAAGACCAATGTTGTCCGTAAGCTTCTTTTACCATTTTTGTATTTAGCAAAGAGCCAGGATTTACAGCTATGGTATTTATTTCAGGGTGTGTTTTGGCAAAGTAAAAACTCCACATGGTCAACGCCAACTTACTTTGAGCGTATGCTTCTTGTTCAGATAGCAATTCGTTTCCCTTTAAAGCATTTAAAGAAACCGTTGATTGTGCAGCCGAACTTAAATTAATAACACGTGGCGAATCACTCTTCTTTAAGGATTGAAGCAATTCATTTGTCAATAAAAAAGGGGCAAAATAGTTCACTGCAAACCGGATGTCTAAATTATTTTTATTTTGCTGAACGCTGCTTTTAAAGACCCCTGCATTGTTAATCAGCACGTCAATTTTTGAATGGTTCTTTAGTATCTCGGCATTCATTTGAGGAATACTATCGAGATTGGATAGATCTGCTATATAACCAACAACGCTTTCATTTTCGGTAAGCGACTTTATTTCGGTAATTGCATTTCGGAGTTTTTCACGACTCCTTCCATGTAAAATCACCTCATGCCCTTCTTTCGCAAACTTATTCGCTGCTAATTTTCCAATACCATCAGTACTGCCAGTTATTAGAATTGTTTTCATGCCAATTTAGTTTTCGATTACCACTTTCCCCATGGCTCTGCCACTTTCCAACCGAGCATGGGCTTTTCCAACTTCTTCCAAATCGAATCTCTCTTTGTCCAGAACAGGCTTGAGTTCATCGGCTTCTATTATTTGTGCTATGCTTTCAAGGATTTTCCCATGTTCCTCTCGTTTATAATCGTGCAGCATGGGAATAAGCATGAATACAACGTGTAGTGAAAGACCTTTAAAGTGCGCCAAAGTCAAATCCAATTCGCATAGGGAAACTGTTGTTGCGATATTTCCATTTAATGCAGCTGCATTAAAAGAATTAATCAAGTTTCCAGCCCCAACAGAATCATAAACCACATCAAACCCAGTTCCGCCAGTATGCTTCTGAACATAGTCTTCTACGCTTTCGGTTTTATAATTGATTGGAGCAGCACCTAGTTCTTTGATGAGATTCAATTGTTTTTCACCTCCACCAGTTGAATACACTTCAGCGCCAAAATGTTTTGCCAATTGCAGTGCAATATGGCCAACTCCGCCAGAACCACCATGCACCAATACTTTTTGTCCAGACTTTATCCCAGCACGTATGAGGCCTTCATACGCAGTGATACCAACCAAGGGTATGGCCGCGGCTTCAGCCATTGAAATGTTTTTCGGTTTTTTGGCAATTAATTTGCTATCTGCGGCAATATATTCCGCTAAGGTCCCCGGTAGGCCGGCAAGTCCTCCTACACAACCATAGACTTCATCCCCAACAGAAAATTCTCGAACGTCATCTGCCACAGCTTCAATCGTGCCCGCCAAATCCATTCCCAAAATTGCTGGGTTCTCAGGAGATAATGAGAGGTCTTTTCCCAATTTTCGGATCATAGTATCCACGGTGTTTACACTGGATGCTGCTATTTTAATTAGTACTTCCCCATGTTTTAATTTGGGCATGGCCACTTCTTCTTTTTGAAACACCGAATCTTCTCCGTAAGTGTTGAGTATCATTGCTTTCATATCATTTCTTTTAAACTATATATTTTATAGTTGCAAAACTAAGTATAGCAATATATCTTTGCAATAACGGTCAGAAATGATAGTATACATTATATGGAGATAGCGAAACCTAAAATACTCAAATTCAGAGGGGAAGAATATCCTTGTTGTGCAAGTCTAACTATGGGAATTATTGGTGGCAAATGGAAAACAGTGATTCTGTATCATTTGATGAATAAAACCTTGCGATATAATGAGCTACGGAAATCCATGCCTACGGTTACCGAAAGAACGCTAAGCCTACAATTAAAAGCTTTGGAGGAAGATGGGTTGATAAAGCGAAAGGTATACACCTCAAAACCACCTTTGAAAGTAGAATATTCTTTAACTGCTTTCGGCAAAACTTTGATTCCGCTAATTCAATCTATCGCCGATTGGGGAGATTTTGTTGCTGAAAACTGTTGAACCTAACCATATTTCAATACTTAATACCTTTTGTATTTTTCTAATGCTTCTAATTCCCGGGCATTTCATTTTGGGGTGGGTATTTCTGCCTTTATAATTTTTTTAAAACAATTTTTAGTGGAAATCAAAGTTGACCGAGGTGTTTCTTTAACCAACTTGCACGTTCTTGGCTCACGATAATGGTTTCGTGATATTTAGGATTTAACTCTACAATCAGTTGGCCACCTTGGCTCGGTTTTATTTTTTTGATAGCGTCGACATTTACCAAAAGTTGCCTGTTCAACCGTACAAACGTATCAGTATCGAGTTTAGTCTGTAATTGGTTCAATGAGGTATTTACAGAGAATTGAGAGCCATCATGAATTTTAGCAAATACTATTTCACTTCTAAAGAAGTACGCGATCTCATCCACATGAAAGGGAAGCATCTCATTACCTGATTTAAATAAAATGCGTTCTTTTTTTTCCTGACGCATATTTATTTCAAAAAAGTGCCTTAGCCCCATACTATTTGTCAACCAATCCTGAACATACCTTTCCTTTGCTTTAAAATATTTCTTCAAAGCTACACTTACCTCTTCTTTAGTTAAAGGTTTTAATAAATAGTCTATCCCATTCGTTTTAAAGGCCTTGATTGCATATTCGTCATAGGCCGTTGTAAAAATTATTGGGACTTCTAAATCTGTTTTTTCAAGTATTTCAAAAGAAATACCATCTGATAGATGAATATCCATGAAAACCAAATCAGGATGCGCGTTCTTTTCAAGCCACTCAACAACTACTTCCACGCTTGGCAAAGATGCCACTATATCAATTTCAAAACCAGACTGTCCCAAGAGATTTTTTAGATGTCTTTGTGCCTTGGGTTCGTCTTCTACAAGAATCACTCTAGTCTTCATCTTCCATAACTATTAAAGGAATTTTTATCTTAAAAGAGTTAACATCTTCTTCAATGAACACACTGGATTCGGTCAAGAGGTTGTAACGCGCAACTATATTTCGCAATCCATTTTTTGTACTGTGGATCTCACTTTTTGGATTTCTATTATTGACAAGCACAAAGTTGTCCGGAGTTGATATGAGTTCTAGTATAATGCGGTTTTCATCATCAATCCTGTTATGCTTCATGACATTTTCTACTAGTTCCTGCAACACCAAGGGAGGAAGAAACCTTTCCTTTAAATGATTTTTCTCTACTTCATTTTTCAGTTCAAGAGCTTCACCAAAACGCTCTTTAAGCACTTCTAAATATTGAAGCATTACCTCATACTCCTCATTCGCTTCAATCAGATTTTCATTAGCATGATTAAGAATATAGCGATAGATATTCGATACATTTTTGAGAAACTTTTTTGCCATCTCTGGATTCTCATCGACCAGATAATAAATGGTATTGAAGTTGTTGAACAAAAAGTGGGGGTCGATTTGGTTGCGAAGTGTATTGAGATTCGCTTTTATCATTTCTGTCCTATGAGTCTCTGTTTTAATTATAGCGCTGTAGTAGGAATCTTTCCACATTACTAGCCAAAAAGTGAGGCCAAAAATTAGTGATAGCACAAGCCCAACCAAAACCGCCGAAACCATATGAGCTAATAAAGGGGGTTCACTGCCAAGAAGATAATGGTCAAACCATTTAAAAAAATAAAACAACACACAATAGACTAAAGTGCCTGTCAAAATAGGTAAAACAAAGCTTAGCACATCTCTTACAAAAGGAATACTTTTAAAATTCCATTTTAATACACTTCTTTGTGTGACCCTTATGCTTTCCAAACATATATAGGCCATAAATACTAGTAGGGCATTCATTAAAATATTGAATCCCGGAGGTTCCTTGAACTGTGAAAAAACCCATATCATAAAAAACAGAATCGATGAGACCACCAAGGCAATCGACAACCTTACATACCATTTTAGTTTCTGCGCTTTCATAGCAGGTCTGTTTTCTTCAGATTTAAATTAAATGTAGCCATTCATAACAATCTGAGGTTCATTTTTCTCCTTAAAATCTAGATTTCATATGGCTTCATGAGTAGAAAATTGGTATTGAAAAGAGTTTAATAGGGCTTTATGCCTCTAATTTTTCAATTCACGAAATTCTATAGTGATAACACTCTTACAGGTTTCTAATTTTGAAAACAAACCGTGAATTATGATACTTCGTTTTTTGTCCTTTTTCTTGTTTGTAAATCTTATGATGGCCCAAACGGATGTTCTTTTAAGAGAACACATTTTTGAGGTGGATGCCTTGTCGGATAAAAAATTTGTTGAATTTATAGGTGCTGTAAGTCCTAATAACCAGTTTATAATGATTGGGGAGCAGCATGGCATAAAGGAAGTTGGTATGGTTACCAATACAATATTTGACCTTGTCCATAAGGATGGTTTTAATACACTTTGTATCGAAACTGATGCTTTGGCCGCCTATAAAATAAAAGAAATGGCTTCCTCAAAAGAGCCTTTGAAATTGGCGAAAAACCTACACAAAAAATTTCCTTTTGCCATTCCGTTTTATAACAATGTATCCGACTATGACCTTTTTTTAAACGTTATATCCAAAGGAGGAAATATTTGGGGTATAGATCAAACCTTTATGGCTCAGTTCCGTTTGAACTTTGAACATCTGTCAAAAAATACAGAGAACCTGTTATTGAAAAAAATGACCAGTGAGCTAAAAGAAAAAGCGATAAAAGCTTATGAAAATTCGGTCAGTAACAAATCATTTGGGGACATGTTCATTTCCCAATATACCCCTGGGCTTCACGATAGTTTATTGGCCGCAAAACCTAATTCCGAAGAGACCGAAATCCTAGCTCAATTCAAAAAGACCCAAGAAATTTATGGGTATTACTATTCAAAAGAATACTATAAGAACAACAATGTTCGTGGGGAGCTAATGAAGTCCAACTTTAACACCTATTATAAAGAGGCACTTAAAACCAATACCACCCCTAAGGTGGTTTTTAAGCTTGGCGCTACTCATGCCACCCGAGGATTGAGTATGATGCAGATTTATGATGTCTCCAACTATGTCTCCGAACTAGCAGCTTTTAATGATATGCGTTCCTTGCATTTTATGGTAGCAGGGCTAAATGGCACAGTCCAGCAAGGAAATCCATTTGCTGAAAATCCTGTGCGTGAGTTTGACAATACAAAGCAACTACCCGAAGAACTTCAAGAAGTTGTGAGAGACTTTGATAAAAAGTATATCATAGTGCACTTGGAACCCTTACGTGAAAAAGCTTATGGCAAGAATTTCTCTGAAAATCTCAAAAAAAATATTTTCAATTTTGATATTCTTGTTCTGGTCAATAACGCGGAAGCCCTCATTCCTTTTGATTGAATTTGTACTACTAAATGACTTCTAGTCTAAACCCCTTCTTCTTTTGTTATAGCGATAGATGGCATACGCAATTCCAACCAACACCAAAAAAGGAATAAACGCACCGATTACAACCCCAATTTCATAGGCTTTATCAGGGGCTTCCTTTATTTTTTGTTCAATATCCGGTTGTTGAAATAGACAAATAATTGTTATCATTTTTGGAGGTTTAGATTTCTCACCTTCTGCGTATCGGCTCGAAAAGACCACAGAACCATTATCCGTTCATCAACTCCTCAATTTCATCTGCCTCGATGGGAATGTTCCGCATAAGGTTGAAGGGTTCACCTTTTTCTTGAATTACCACATCGTCTTCCAACCGGATTCCCATTCCCTCTTCAGGAATATAAATACCTGGTTCCACGGTAAAGACCATATTGGCTTTCATTGGGGTTTTGAGTTCCCCGTAATCATGGGTGTTCAATCCAATATGGTGACTGGTTCCATGCATGAAGTATTTCTTATACGCTGGCCAGTTTTTATCCTCATTCTGAACATCAGCTTTGTCCAATAAACTTAGCCCCAATAATTCTGAGGTCATGATTTTCCCCACTTCTTTATGATATTCCGCCCAGATAACCCCAGGCACCAACATTTTTGTAGCATCATTTTTCACTCGAAGTACGGCATTGTACACTTCTTTTTGTCTAGCGGTAAACTTCCCGTTTGCAGGAATGGTTCGGGTCATATCACTGGAATAATTGGCATACTCCGCTCCCACGTCCATCAAAATCAAATCACCGTCCTTGACTTGTTGGTTATTTTCAATATAATGCAACACATTGGCATTGTTCCCACTAGCAATAATGGGTGTATAGGCAAATCCTTTAGAACGGTTTCGTATAAATTCATGTAAGTATTCCGCTTCCATTTCATATTCCCAAACCCCTGGTTTGGTAAAATCCAAAATTCTTCGGAACCCTTTTTCCGTTATATCACAAGCCTTTTGAAGTAAGTCAATTTCTTCCAGTTCCTTTACCCCTCTAATCTGTTGCAAAATAGGATTACTCTTAGCCCAAGCATGTGCGGGAAAGTCTTTTTTGCATTTGGCGATAAACCGATCTTCCCTTGTTTCCGTCTCCACCGCTTGCCGATAGTGTTCGTTGGTATTGAAATAAATGGTATCCGCTTCTGTCATTAAATCAAAGAACACCTTATCAAAATCAGACAACCAATAAATGGTCTCAATTCCTGAAACCTGAGTGCCTTGTTCTTTTGTCAGTTTGGCTCCTTCCCAAATAGCAATATGTTCATTCGTTTCGCGAACAAATAGGATTTCTTTGTGTTTTTTATCCATAGCATCGGGGAAAAGCAAAAGAATGGTTTCTTCCTGATCTGCGCCACTCAGATAAAAAATATCGCGATGCTGTTCAAAAGGCATAGTACTATCCGCGCTAACGGGATAAATATCATTTGAGTTAAAGACGGCAATACTCTTTGGCTGCATTTGAGCCATAAATTTTTTGCGGTTCTTAATAAAAAGTTGATTGTTTATTGGATGGTATTTCATCAGGCGAAAACGATTTTTCCAAATGTAACCAATTGCGTTACCGAAGACAAATTCATACCTTCAGCCTCCTAAAATAAAAACATATTACATGAGACCTCTGGCACTTCTCCTACTCCTGTTTATTTTTCAATTTTCTCGGGCACAAAATACGGCTACCTCAGAGGATAAAGTCATGAACGCTTTAGAGCAAAAAGTCAAAATGACGGAGACTTCGTTGGTGAAGAACTTACCCTTAAAAAATATCGGTCCTTCCGTGATGAGCGGACGTGTAGTGGATTTGGAAGTCAACCCTAACAATTCTACCGAATTCTATGTGGCCTATGCATCAGGAGGGCTTTGGCATACCCAAAACAACGGAACATCGTTCACCCCTATTTTAGACAATTCAGAAACCCAGAACATTGGAGATATTGCCGTGGATTGGTCGAGCAATACCCTTTGGGTAGGTACTGGAGAAAACAATTCTTCCCGATCTTCATATGCTGGTATTGGTATCTTAAAATCTTCCGATGATGGAAAAACTTGGCAAAATATGGGCTTGCCGGATTCACACCACATTGGACGAATTCTTATCAATCCAAACAACTCTGATGAGGTTGTGATAGGGGTAACAGGACATTTGTACTCACCAAATCAAGAACGGGGGGTGTATAAAACGAGTGATGGTGGAAAAACTTGGCAGAAAACACTCTTCGTGAATGACGTGACGGGAATCATTGACTTGGCCTATTCACCAAATAATTTCAACATTCAATATGCTGCAGCATGGCAAAAAGATAGAAAGGCTTGGAATTTTACTGGGAATGGTTCCGCTTCTGGAATCTATAAAAGTATAGACGGAGGAAGTACTTGGAATCTAGTATCTACTACTGAAAGTGGTTTCCCTACAGGAGATGGTGTGGGAAGAATTGGTCTGTCGGTATTTGATGACAATACTGTATACGCTGTACATGATAGTCAGTTTAGAAGGGAGAAAAAGTCTGAAAAGAAAAAGGATGGGTTGGCCAAAGATGATTTTAAATCCATGGATAAAGAGACCTTTCTTGCACTTGAGGACAAAAAATTCAATGATTTTCTAAAAACCAATGGGTTCCAGGAAAAATACCGTGCCGAAAACGTGAAGCAAATGGTACGAAGTGGTTCGGTTCAACCGGTGGATTTAGCCAAGTATTTGGAAAATGCGAACTCATTATTATTCGATACTCCTGTGATTGGTGCAGAAGTATACCGAAGTGATGATGCCGGAAAGACTTGGAAAAAAATGAACGAGGACTATATTGATGGCCTCTTTTATAGCTATGGGTACTACTTTGCACAGGTGCGAGTTGACCCAAGCAATAAAGACCGTATTTACTTAGCTGGTGTACCCTTGATTAAATCAGATGATGGAGGAAAAACCTATACCTCCATCAGTAAAGAAAATGTTCATGCTGACCATCATGCACTTTGGATAAACCCAAAACGACCTGGACATCTTGTAAATGGAAACGATGGCGGGATAAACATTACCTATGATGATGGAGAACATTGGATGAAAAACAACTCCCCTAAAGTGGGACAGTTTTATGCCATCAACATTGATCATGAAAAACCATACAATGTATATGGTGGTCTCCAAGATAATGGGGTTTGGAAAGGTGCTCATAACAATGTAGAGGATAGCAGCTGGCACCAGTCCGGAAAGAATCCTTGGGAAATGATTATGGGTGGTGATGGTATGCAGGTGCAAATCGACAATAGAAATTCGAACATTGTTTATACCGGGTTCCAATTCGGAAACTACTTCAGGTTGAATCTTGAAAAAGGTTCAAGAAAATACATCCAACCTAAGCATGAACTTGGGGAATCTCCCTATAGATTTAATTGGCAGACACCCATTTTGCTTTCGGAACACAATCAGGATATTTTTTACTTGGGCGGAAACAAATTGCATCGTTCCTTGAATCAAGGTGATGATTGGGAGACTATCTCTGATGACTTAACCCAAGGGGGGAAAAAGGGGAATGTGGCCTATGGCACACTAACAACAATTTCTGAGTCACCCTTTACGTTTGGACTCCTTTATGTAGGTAGTGATGATGGTTTGATACACATATCCAAAAGCGGAGGTGGAACTTGGGAAAATATTTCTACTACCCTACCTAAAAATTTATGGGTGAGCGAAGTTGCCTCTTCCAAACATAAAAAAGAACGTGTTTATGCTACCCTAAATGGTTATCGTTGGGATGATTTTACACCTTATATATATGTAAGCGAAAATTATGGGAAAACTTGGAAGAACATTTCGGCCAATATCCCAGCTTCTCCCGTCAACGCTTTGGTGGAGGACCCGAAAAATGAAAACTTGATTTTTGCGGGTACTGATAACGGACTTTATGTTTCATTCAATCGTGGTGATTCTTGGGAATTGATGCAAAACGGCATGCCTAACGTGGCCGTCCACGACTTGGTTATTCAACCCGAAGCCAATCATCTGTTGGTGGGTACGCATGGACGTAGTATTTACAAAGCGGATATTTCATCTTTACAAAAAATCACTCCAGAAGTGATGAATAAGGCTTTGACTGCTTTTGAGGTCGACCCTATCAAACATTCCAAAAACTGGGGCAGTGCATGGAGTTCATGGATGAAACCCAGCACTCCAGGACTAGACATTCATTTTTATACCTCAGCTTCCGGAAATATCGATGCGAGTATTCAAACCGCAAATGGTACAGAGGTCAGCTCGGTCACCATTGAAGCGGATAAAGGAATCAATATTTTATCATACGATGTAGCCTTTTCAAAAAAGGGAAAAAGTAATTTCTTGAAAAAGAATAAAATGAAGTTGGAAGAGGCAAAAAATGGGAAAACATATTTGCCCAAAGGAAGTTATGTGGCCGTTATTTCTGGTAATGGAGGCAGTGAAAAAATTGAATTTAAGATAGAGTAGTGGAACTTTCCCTTAGCATCCCAGCATTATTATTCCCGGCCATTTCATTGACCATGTTGGCCTATAATGCCCGGTATTTGGCCATTGCGGCTCTTATTCGGCAATTACACAAACAATTTGAAGAAACCGAGGCATCCCCTTTAAAAAAACAAATTCATTCGCTGCGCAAAAGGCTAGGTATTATCAAAAATATGCAAGCTACGGCCATAGTGAGTTTCCTTTTGGCAGCGGTAACCATGTTCCTTATTTATGTGGAACTAATGGTATGGGCCAACATTATATTTGGAATTAGCCTGGTCTTTCTCATGGTCTCATTGGTGCTTTCTCTTATTGAAGTTCAACTATCCACTAAGGCTTTGGGAATTCAATTGAGTAACATGGAGAAATAATCGTTTGA
>JBCDAX010000038.1:0-32520 GCA_039184805.1 Bacteroidota bacterium
AAAAATTGCTATGAAAAAGAAAATTAGATATTGGTTTCCCAACATCAGATTCAAATATACGTTTTTTATTTGAACGGAAAACTTTTAATCGCTATGAGAACATATCTTTAACCTTTTCAAAGAAAGATTTATCAGATTTTTCAGGTTTTGGCACAAAATTCTCATCACTTTGCATCCGCTCGAAAAATTCTCTTTGTTCTTTGTTGAGTTCTTTTGGTGTCCAAACATTTACATGCACCAATAAATCCCCGCTTCCGTAACCATTAATATTGGAGATACCCTTTCCCCGTAACCTTAATATTTTTCCAGATTGAATGCCAGGTTCTAATTTGATCCGCACTTTACCTCCAACTGCATCAATTTCCTTGGAACTCCCTAAAACAGCTTCGGAAAAACTGATATACAAATCGTAATGCAAATTGTCTCCTTCTCTTTTTAAGGTTGCATGTTCCTCTGTTTCAATGGCAACCAATAAATCACCGGGAATCCCATTACCTGGAGCCCCGTTCCCTTTGCCAGAAACCTTGAGTTGCATCCCTTCTTCCACACCTGGCGGAATTTTGATGGAAACAGTTTCCTCAATAGCAGTTAGTCCCTGTGCATCAGCCCCGCTAGGCCTTTTATCAATAATCTGTCCTGACCCTCCGCAAGTATTACATGTAGCAGAAGTTTGCATTCTACCTAATATGGTATTAGTAATCTTGGTTACTTGACCACTTCCATTACAGGTAGGACATGTTTTGTAGGTAACACCATCTGCCTGGACTTTTCTTCTGACCTTGACTTTTTTCTCAACGCCATTAGCTACTTCTTCCAAAGTAAGCTGTACGCGAATACGCAAGTTGCTTCCCTTAACACGGCGTTGACCTCCTCCAAAGCCTCCAAAACCGCTAAAGCCGCCGCCAAAAGCACTACCAAAAATATCTCCGAATTGGCTAAAGATGTCATCCATGTTCATACCTCCGCCTCCAAAACCGGCACCGCCTTCAAAGGCCGCATGACCAAATTGGTCGTATTTTGCGCGTTTGTCAGGGTCGCTCAATACTTCATAAGCCTCCGCTGCCTTTTTGAACATTTCTTCCGCTTTTGAATCACCAGGATTTTTATCTGGGTGATATTCGATAGCTTTTTTGCGGTAAGCCTTTTTAATCTCTGCTGCGGATGCTCCTTTAGAAACGCCCAGTATTTCGTAAAAATCCTCCTTCATACCTAGTTTTTAATTGCCCACCACAACTTTTGGATGTCTTATGATACGCTCTCCCATTTTGAATCCTTTTTCAATCACATCAATGATTTTGCCCTTCATCTTTTTGTTGGGGGCTGGAATTTGGGTTATGGCATCGTGCACTTCAGCGTCAAAAACATCTCCCTCGCTCACCTTAATCTGTTCTAAACCTTTCCCCTTGAGCGTCTCTTTCAACTTAGTACTTATAAGTTCCACGCCTTTGTACATTTCTTTATCCTCTGATTTGGACAACTCTTTCAGGGCTCGGTCAAAATCATCCATAACGGGCAATAAAGCTACTATCACTTCCTGTCCAGCAGTTTTATAAAGGTCCATTCTTTCTTTTGAAGTACGCTTTTTAAAATTCTCAAATTCCGCGAAAAGTCTAAGAAATTTGTCTTTTTCCTTAGCCAATTCCTCGCGAAGTTTATCCTCCTCTGAGAGTGCGTTCTCTTCCACCTCGCTTTGCGCCTCATTCTTTATATCTTCGTTCAGTTCAGGGGTTTCTACAGATTGAGCATTTTTTATCTCTTCTTCCATTTCCTCAACTTTACTTTTCTTATCCATAAATACGGTTTCAATTTTCATTTTTGAAGTGGCAAAAGTACTGCCATTTGTCTGAAAATGTCAAAATGTCACCGGAAAACAAGAAAAAACCGCCAAAAGGCGGGTTAGAGGGAAAACAAACAGAAAGAAACTTCTAGACGTACTCCTTATCAAAGGATGTTACCGAGGCACTTTGCTTTGCCTTTTTTGATTCATATATATTGCTCAGCGCTGGTCCGATATTGGGATATTGGAACGTAAAACCTTTCTTTTCTATTCTTTTGCTGCAAACGCGTTGACTTGCAAAGAGCAAATAGGACATCTCTCCTAACAAAAGTTTGATAACAAACCGGGGTACATTGGGTAAAAACAATGGTCGTTTTAGCGCTTTGGCCAACTCATTGGTCATCTTTGCGTTAGTTACTGGATTGGGTGCTACTGCATTAAAAACCCCTTTCAAGTTGTGGGTCATTGCAAAAACAAACATTTCTGCCAAATCATCAATATGTATCCACGATTGCCACTGCTCTCCATTACCCATAGCGGCTCCCACAAAACTCTTTATTGGTTTAGCCATTTTAGGTAGTGCTCCTCCTTTATCGGACAATACAATTCCTATGCGAAGGGTAGCAACATTGAATGGGAACTTTTCAAATTCACTAATCTTTTTCTCCCATTTTTGAACTACTTCTCCCAAAAAGCTATCATCCACACCTACGTCCTTTTCATCACAAAGGTCAACTTGGGAGCTAGGGTAAATCCCTATGGCAGAGGCTGAGATAAAGTGGTCAATTTGAGACGAATCCAACTGGTCTACCCCATACTTTAAAGTAGACAAACTATCAATTCGACTGGAAAGTATCTTTTTCTTGTAGGCCGGTGTCCATTTTTTTGCAATGGTCGAACCGGCTAAGTTGATAATTGAGGTCACTCCATCAAAACAAGCAACATCAATTTCACCCTTTGCTGGGTTCCAAAAAAAACCTTGATAATTTTTGGAAGAAACAATCTTTTCCTTGTTGGTGGTAAGATAATGGACGGACATACCCTGATCATGCAAAACCTTAGTAATCGCTTTGCCGACCAATCCCGTTGCGCCAGTTATCAGTACTCTCATAGCTTGCTTTTACACAAAAGTAGGGGTTTAAATCACTGTATTTGAGGGATTAATTCAGCTTTAACACTATTGTTTAAACTTTAAGTAAAATTATGATTCTCTGCCAATTGGGTTTAACAAACATTTTGCACTGTTTCATATTTTGCAGGCCCGTAACATTTCCCTTTTCCCCGGGGGACCTTCCAATCGTTCCACAGAAAAACCAACCTTTTGCATAGCACGTCTCACGCTACCTTTGGCCGAATAGGTGACCAAAATTCCGCTCATTTTTAAGGCATTGTGCATTATTTGAAAAATTGCCTCCGTCCAAAGTTGGGGTTGTACCCTGGGACCGAAAGCATCAAAATAGATAAGGTTGAACAAATTACCGTCTTGAATCTCCTGAAAATCTTTTTTTTGTTTTGTCAACCTAAATTTTTTGGAAATAACAACCTCTTTTTCCCAAGGGCATTGATGCATTAAGGTAAATTCATTTTCGAAAGCCTGAGCGGACAAAGTAGAAATATATTCCAACTGCTGCACCTCTTCCAAAGACACTGGAAATTGTTCAACTCCTACATAATTAATAGATGTATTCCTTTTGTTCCCTTCGATTAAGGTAATCAAAGCATTGAGTCCTGTCCCAAATCCTATTTCTAGAACGTTTAATTGATTGAGGCTGAATTGCTCCAACCCATGCTTTATAAAAACGTGATATGCTTCTTGAACAGCTCCATGTTTGGAATGATACTGTTCCTGCCATTCTTGCAATTGTATAGTCTTGGAACCATCGCCGGTCTCAATGATTCGACGTTTCATTTTCAGTTGCGGATTAAAACGCCATCTGCCTCAAAATTCAATTGTTTTTTCGGTTTGGAAATCTTGGCAATCTCTGCAGGGGAATCACCTCTATCCTTGGCATAATGTTTTTGGTCTTCAACAGAAATTTCAGAGGTAAATACTACTCCGTTGATGATCACATCTTTGTCTGAAGAATCCGTGGGCACGAAAAAGCCATAATCCTTAAATCGGACAAAGACTTCTTCTTCGTTTTCCAATGCCACCTTCATCCAACATCCTTTAACTTGGCATACTTCCTTGATTTTTCCTTTAAATTGGGTTTCAACCTTTTCTTTATTTTCCAGCATGTCTATCACTTGGCTGACCTGGTCGGATGCTTGCTTGGTTTCAAACGCCTTTCCATAGAAATGCCCCCCCTCTGTCTCCTGTGCCTGTATTGAGAGCACAAAAAGCATTGAAAAAGCAGCAGCTAAAATGTTAAAATATCTCATAATCAGTAAGTTTTTTGTTGTACAAGAATAAGGATGACAATTAGAAATTCGGGTTACCCCAAAACTAACAATAAATAGCTAATTTTAGGGACTAATTTGTAAAGTCATGGATACAATGGTTAACAACATTTCGGTGGAAAAAGCTGCCACTTCCAAGATTCATAGTGTGGATTTTGAGAATCTTGCCTTTGGAAACACTTTCACGGATCATATGCTGGTCTGCGATTATGAAGATGGCTCTTGGAATACACCTAAAATTGTACCCTACGGACCAATTGCGTTAGAACCTTCTTCCAAAATATTCCATTATGGCCAATCCATTTTTGAAGGCATGAAAGCCTATAAAGATGAAGCCGATGACGTATGGTTGTTTAGACCATTGGAAAATTGGAAGCGATTGAACAAATCTGCAGAGAGACTTGCCATTCCAACATTGCCCGAAAGTCATTTTATGGATGGGCTTACAACCTTATTACAGTTAGAAAAAGATTGGGTTCCCAAGAATCCAGGAAGTTCACTTTATATTCGGCCATTTATGTTTGCCTCTGGGACTGGATTCCATGCATCCCCAGCTGATAAATACAAGTTTATCATTGCCTTAGCACCTTCGGGAGCTTATTTTTCGGGTAAGGTGAAAGTCAAAATTGAAGAAACCTACTCCCGAGCCGCAAATGGAGGTGTAGGATATGCTAAAGCAGGGGGTAACTATGCAGGTCAATTCTATCCAACCCAGCTCGCCGTTAAAGAAGGCTATCATCAAGTAATATGGACTGATGACAATACCCATGAATTTATTGAGGAGGCAGGAGCCATGAACGTGTTTGTTCGTATAAACGATACGCTAATTACTGCACCCACCAACGACAGGATTCTGGACGGTATCACACGAAAAAGTATCCTAGATATAGCCGCTTCCGAAGGAATTCCCACGGAAGTTCGAAAAATAACGGTCAGCGAAGTGGTTGAAGCTGCCAAAAATGATTCTTTGAAAGAAATGTTTGGGGCCGGAACCGCAGCAGTAGTATCCCCTATCGCAGCTTTTGGGCATAAAGGGGTTGATTACGAACTACCCGAAATACAAGATAGCTACGCCACGAAACTGAAAAAAAGGATAACGGATATTCAGTATAACAGGGCTGAAGATAGTTTCGGATGGCGATTCAAAGTATAACAACAAAAGAAAAGAGCACCTAGGTGCTCTTTTTTATTGGTCCAATACAGCCTGTATGTCCGGCTTAAAATAGTTAGGCCCTTTTAAAACCTTCCCATCTTCCCTATAAATGGGTTTTCCATCCGCCCCAAGCTTGCTCATATTGCTTTTTTGGATTTCCTCAAATACCTCTTCTATCTTATATTGCATGCCGTGTTCCAAAATGGTTCCACAAAGAATGTATAGCATATCTCCCAAAGCGTCGGCTACCTCCACTAAATCTCCTTCATTTGCCGCTTCTAAATATTCCTCATTTTCCTCGCGCATTAGTTTATATCGTAACATATTTTTTTCTATGCCTAAGTTCGCTTTAGGGTTGTGCAAAACACCTAATCCGAATGCATTGTGAAATTCTTCCACAGCTTCTATCTTTCTTTTCATGGTTTTAGTAATTGACTTAATTTTGCTAAAAATAGAAAATATGTTCAGCTCAGGACAATTGATTTTTGCTAGTTTGTTTATTCTAGTTTTTGTGGCAGTTATGGTTTTCTCCTATCGAAAAGACAAAAAACTGCATACCAAAAATTATAAGGGTGTTATCTGGATCCTGTTTTCTTTTATGATATTCATTGTTTTTCTTTTTCTGATTAAGTATTTCCTCAAAAATTAACAGATATATTGATTTCCCTACAAAAATGAACGGTTTTACAACTTAACTCAGAAGTTAGAACCTTTGCATTAGGAAAACACGTACTTTTGTCTTAGTATAACCACACCATAAATGATAGCTTTTTTTTCAATCTTATCCGTTTTGTTGATTATCAACGCGTTATTATTGGTTTTCAGCGTGAATGGAGCAAAAGAAAGTCTTAAAAAACCGGTACGTAAAATTTCGGAAACAACAGTTGAGAAACTATTCCCTAAAGAATCTTCCGAAACAAAATATAAAAAGGCGGTTTAGTTTGTACCTTTAGGGTATGAAACAGGCTCTTCTTGTTTTTCTAGGAGGTGGTTTAGGAAGCATGCTCCGTTACCTAATCTCCAAGCCTCTTAATTTACTTCACGACCATTTTTATTTCGGTACTTTTACGGTCAACATTTTGGGGTGTTTGCTAATCGGTGTCATTATGGGATTAGCATCTAAAAATCAAATGGTATCCCAGCAGAGTATTCTTTTCTTTGCCACAGGGTTATGTGGTGGGTTTACCACCTTCTCTGCTTTCGCTTTTGAAAAACATGCGTTTTTAAAGTCAGGCGAGTTTTTACCTTTTCTTCTTTATCTCTCTTCAAGTATTTTCTTAGGGATTCTGGCAGTTGCCTTGGGGACTTGGCTGGTCCGTTTTATGGACTAGTTACAAATTCATATTTTTCTATTAATTTTTGTTAATTTCTGTACATTTTTCATCAAATACCTCATTAAACGATGAAAAACTTATCCTTATAGCCCATTACATTAATAAAAAATCATCAAATCGTTAAAAAAACTATTTACAAAATCATATACCCCTAAAAAAAGAGGGGTATTTTTTTTATACACATAAAAATGGTTTTCATAACCTGTAATTTTTCATGGTCTCATATCAATTCCTATATATTTGACGCATCAATTAACTACTTAAATATGAAAAAAGTCGAGGCAATTATCAGAAAATCAAAATTTGATGAGGTGAAAAAAGCACTTCATGAAATTGAGGTAAACTTCTTCAGTTACTGGGATGTAACTGGAGTGGGAAATGAGAAACAAGGCCACGTGTATCGTGGTATTTCGTACAGCACTACCGATATCCAAAGAAGGTATTTGGTCATTGTGGTTTCTGACGATTTTTTGGAACGAACCGTTAACACCCTGCTTGAGGCAGCGGCCACCGGAAATGTTGGGGACGGAAAGATTTTCGTTTCAGACGTCATGGAAGCCTATCGAATAAGAACCAAAGAAAGCGGTAGCGCGGGTATTAATTAAGATAAAAACTAACTAACAATATTTAGATTATGGACGCAGGATTATTTACAGCGAATAACGTATGGATGATGGTATGTACCGGCCTGGTGTTTTTTATGCACCTAGGTTTCTCCTTCTTGGAAATTGGTCTTACCCGTCAAAAGAACACAGTAAATATTCTTTTCAAGAATGTATTTATCATTTGTGTTGGATTACTACTATACTACGTAGGTGGTTTCAACTTGATGTATCCCGGATTTGAAGATGGGGATGCTGGATTTTTAAAATTTGCAGGATTTGGTATTGCCGCTCCTGAAGGTGGAATGACACCTGATTACGCAGATGGGGGGTATACGTGGTGGACAGATTTTCTTTTCCAGGGAATGTTTGCCGCCACAGCGGCTACAATAGTTTCAGGGGCCGTTGCAGAGCGCATTAAACTAGGTAGCTTCATGGTTTTTACCATCATTTACGTAGGTCTTGTATATCCTATAGTTGGTTCTTGGCAATGGGGTGGTGGTTTTCTTTCCTCACTTTCTTATGGTGACGCAGAAGGTTTCTACGATTTTGCCGGTTCAACCTTGGTACACTCTGTAGGAGGATGGGGCGCATTGATTGCCATTTTCCTTTTAGGGGCACGTATTGGAAAATTTGGTGAAGATGGAAAGCCGAAAGCAATTCCAGGTCACAACTTACCATTGACCGCTGCAGGGGTTCTTATCCTTTGGTTGGGGTGGTTCGGATTTAACGGAGGTTCTGTACTATCTGCTGACCCAGAATTGACTTCTTTGGTATTAGTGACCACTTCATTGGCAGCTGCGGCTGGTGGTGTTTCTGCATTTGCTACATCGTTCTTTGCATATAAGAACTTTGATTTGACCATGTTCCTTAATGGAATCTTGGGAGGATTGGTTGGTATTACAGCTGGTGCAGACCAGATGTCACCTAACGAAGCGGTAATCATTGGTCTTTTGGCCGGTATCATTATCGTCGCAGGTGTAGCTCTTATTGATAAATTAAAATTAGACGACCCAGTTGGTGCCGTGGCAGTACACTTAATCTGTGGAATCTGGGGGACTTTAGCTGTGGGAATCTTTGGTCAAATGGCAGGATTCGACCAATTTTTGGTACAGCTTGCCGGTGTCGGTGCTGCTGCAACTTTCTGTTCGGTCACAGGATTCATCATTTTATTCACCATCAAAAAAATATCTGGACTCAGAGTTTCCGAAAAAGAAGAGCTCGAAGGTTTGGATATCCACGAACATGGTATGGATGCCTATGCTGATTTCAGAATGAACCAACATTAAAAAAAGGAAACGGAGCGTTTGGCAGAACGCTCCGTAGTATAACCTTTTCACAAAGTAAAACTCAACAAAACAATTAAATGTTCCTGTAAAAGGAACCTTAAAAGAATGTAATTATGAAAACGATTATAAATACAAAATACATAAAAAATTTAGCTTTTGCCGCCTTGGCATTGATATCAGTTTTCGCCTATTCCCAAGAAGAGGAAGAGGAAAAGAAAAAGTTCACTTTTAGTGGAAGTGTTGACGCTTATTACAGAGCGAATTTCAATGGTCTTAATAAAGAAATTCCTGCATTGGACCCAGACGGGAATGTAGTTGGAAACTTTATTCCAGCTGCTCCCGGAACTTCGTTTGCCAATGACCCGGGCTTTGCATTGGGTATGGTAAATCTTGTTGCTGCTTATGAAGGTGATAAAGTAGGTTTTGTAGCCGATTTAGTTTTTGGACCAAGAGGTGAAGATGCAGTTTTCAACTCTTTTGGTTCGCCCGCCATTGTAAATCAATTGTACGTGTACTGGAACGTAAGCGAAAGCACTACCCTGACCTTTGGTAACTTTAATACCTTTTTAGGTTATGAAGTAATTTCGCCAGTGGCTAATTTCAACTACAGTACTTCTTATATGTTCTCCTATGGGCCTTTCTCACATACTGGTATCAAAGCAGATTTTGACCTAGGAAACGATTGGAGTGCCATGTTGGCCATCTTAAATCCAACTGATTTTACTGATTTCAACCCATTTGGCGAAGTATCCTTCGGTGCTCAGCTAGGTTATAGTGGACAATTCTTGAACTTTATCTATGGAAACCAAGCTGGAGATTCTTTTGTGGATGCAACAGGAACTTTGATAGAAGGAGATGTCGACGCCTTATTCCAAGTGGACTTCACCGGTGGCTTCGATATTACTGAGGATTTGTTCTTAGGAATCAATGCTACTTACCAAGATACAGATGATATTGGATTTTATGGAGTTGCTTTGTACCCACAGTTAAAGACTTCAGAAAACTTCACTATCGGACTTCGTGGTGAATATTTTGCTGAGTCTGGAGATTTCGGGGCCATCGGAACCGGAGTTGAAGATTCTGATGTGATAGCTGTGACCTTAACAGGTAGTGCTACTATTGGAGACTTGATTCTTAAGCCAGAACTTAGAGTAGATTCCGCATCTGACGATTTCTTCTTGGATAGTGACTTGGAACCGGGAGACAGTCTAATTTCCTTTGTATTAGGAGCGGTATATGGCTTTTAATGCTTAAGTCAGCCGAAAAATTAAAGCCTTATTCCAAAAAAGGAGTAAGGCTTTTTTATTCCTTTTTAAAATCTTTCACTCCTGCTCTCACTTTAGTTCTCAAATAATTTTGCCTTGGCACTAGAGGGCAGGAGTACTTTTTATTGTATACGCAATACGGATTGTACGCCTTATTGAAGTCAATTAAAATAGAATCTCTTTTAGGGATGGTCAAATCAATATAACGTCCCCCTCCATACGTTTCCTCCCCATTGGTATCGTCCAAAAAAGGTAAAAACAAATAATCCTCATATTCTTCTTGGGACAAAAGAGCTGGAGTCTGATAAACCTCTAGTTGATGTTGCTTTCCATTAAGTTCAAAATGTGCTATACCATATACTACTTCCTCTGTTTGCTCATCCGTAGTAGAGGGCATTAAAAAAGGAACGGCATCTGGTGTTCTTTCAAATCGCGCCCAAACTCTATAGGAGGTGTCCGCCTTAAAAAATGATAGGGACTCAAAATCCTTACGCAACCTATCTGGAAGTGGTGAAGTTTCTGGATCACGGAAAGACGCGTTCATTTCTTCCTGAAATTCAATAATATCCAACAGCTCTGCTTTTGCTATTTCCAATTGCTGTTGCTCATCATGATATTTTTTCCCTCCATTGCAAGAAATGAATACGACCCATATCCAAAACCAATATCTCATCATCTATTTTAATTCTTCAAATAAAACTATTCAAAGGTAATGCTATCTTCGCAACACACATTAACTTATAGTTCTACGGTCATGGCGTACAGAATTTTTCTCTCGGTTTTATTTGTTTTTTTGGTTGGTTGCTCCTCCAAACAGGAAACATCCATCAATAATGAACAGGAACAAAGACTGCTTCCAGATTTAAAACCCAATAGGTACAATGTGGCTTTTTTGATTATGGATGGAGTTTATAATACAGAGTTTACTGCGCCCTATGATATTTTTCAGCATACCCAGTATCGTGAAAACATAAAGGCCATGAATACCTTTACCGTGGCCAATACCCTAAAACCAATCACTTCTTTTGAAGGGGTTAGAATACTTCCTGATTATGATTATACCCAAGATTCGATACCGCCTATTGACATTTTAGTGGTTCCCAGTGCAGAGCATCACTTGGATACAGATTTGGAGGATACGGTCATGTTGAATTTTGTGAAAAAAGTAGACAAAAATGCGCTATTCATGACCTCGCACTGTGATGGAGCTTTTGTATTGGCCAAGGCGGGACTTTTGGATAATGTTCTCTCAACAACCTTTCCCAGTGATATTGACACGTACCGAAAAATATTTCCACAGCTAAAGGTTAAAGACAGTGTACTTTTTGTACATGATGGAAAATACATTACATCTGCGGGGGGAGCAAAAAGTTTTGAGGCCGCACTCTACTTATGTGAGTACTTATACGGAAAAGAAATTGCTGAGTCTTTGGCGGGAGGATTGGTCATAAATTGGGACTTACAGGAATTCCCTAAGGTCATTCCTCAATAATCTCGTAACGAGCATCTTTCAAATACTTAGAAACCAACGCGTTGAATTTAGGATTTATTCTAAGCAGAGCCGTGTTCTCCAAACTATACAATTTTTTAGTATCCTTAAATCCAGCTTTCAAAGCCTCCTCTAAATAAAAAAGTGAGGTTCCAAAATCTTCGTTTTTTGCGCTGAGCGCTATGATTTTCATATAGAAATCAAAATTATCCGGTTCAATTATGGTTTTTAACATGTATAAGAATGCCAAGGCGTCCTCATCAATTAGTTTATCGGATTGAACCAACTCAATATTATCTTCTGCCAAGGCATTGACAAATCCCTTAAGGCGATTCCCCATTTGCCTTTCATAAATTGAACTTCCATTGACAAATTTATCCAACTCTTCCATTTGGTACTTCCACCAACCCAGATTGTTGAAATTATGAGTTCGAACATCCTCCTCCATGTCATAACCATATTCGTCTTTCAAAAGCGTTTCTTTAAAAAAAGTGGCATTTTCAGCTCTTCGCATCGTCTTAAAATTCTTGTTTTTACGAACTTCTTTTAATAACGAACGTAGGGAGTCCAAGTTTTTGTGTGCCCCATAGATAGAAAGCATCTCACCGAGATATTGCTCGGCCAAGAGCATTTTCTGCTGGCTTCTCAAGGAGTTGACTTTTTGAATATCATCGTCATATGATTCTTCAATATACACCGAATCTTTTGGCAACAATTTTTTACCCATAGCCCTTAGCGTAAAAATTTGAAGGGCTTTTTGAACTAAAAAATTATCAGGAATCCCCTTTTCCTGATCATAAACAAGTACTTGGTTTGGGAACCGCATGCGATTTAAAATTTTTTCAGTCGCTAAAAGGTCAGGATAAGCATAATTGTTTTTCCCAATAATCCCTATAAAATGGAACGGCCTCTTAAGGTTCAATGCATCTGTATTTGGTATAGAACTACCTATTGCAATTACGCCGTTCACTGCTTTCAAAAACAACGGAGTCAATGACGCAAATCTGGCTCCAGAGCCCTTTCCTGCTACATAAATTCTACTTGTCTGTAAAGGCAAAATCTGTGAAATCCGCTCGAGAACTTGACCGGTCTTCAATATATTTTTGGTCAAACTTAAAGAATCTACTATGCCAACGGCAGCAATTATATATCCTTCTTTTTCTGCTCCTTGAATAAACCAAGAGGCAATTTGCTTTTCCTTTTTCTCCAAGTCAATCACCAATAGCAATGGCCAATTTTTATTGGTGTCAAATTTTTTAGGAAGATAAAGGGAATATCTATCTGGTATGGAATCGTTTATTTTTAAGGAGTCGATAATCTTGCCCTTTTTCAGAACAAGTTGTTGGCCAATTCCCATTTGAAAAAAAAGGCATGCCAAAAGGAACAGAAGATTTTTTTTCATAGCATTTTCACAACAAAAATCCGGCCAAAACTCCGAATCCAAGAAAACATCTTAAAGTTACATTATTATATGTAGCAAACCTAGTTGGCCTTAACTGGTGAATTGGCAATAACGTTGGACAATACGATATGGGTGCGACATTCCCCATAAATTATAAGTTCATCAATGAATCGTTCCAAATGGCCCTGATCCCTAAGAATCACCTCCATGATAATATTCTCATCACCTGTTATGCGATAGCAATTTACAATCTCATCAAACGACTTAACCCTTTCCAAAAACGGCTTCAATTTGCCCAAAAATGCCTTGAGCATGATTATGGCCTTTAGTTGATGCCCTGATTTAGTATGGGATATTTTCGCAAAATATCCTTCAATAATCCCAGCATCCTCCATTTTTTTTACCCTTTCCGCAACTGCAGGTGGCGTCAGCCCCACTTGCCTACCTATGCTCGCCAAAGAGGCTCGTGCATCTTCCTGTAAATAGTTAAGAATTTCCCAATTTAGTTCATCAATTTTCATAACAAAGTAAAATTAAAAAATATACTTATTATCAAAGGTAATTATTGTTTTTTACTTTAAAAACGAAAGTGGTTTTCTATTATTCATATTTAAATTTATGTTTACAAAATTGCTAGATTAAAGATGGAATCCGCTTCTTTTGATTCACAAAAAATTTACCTTAAATCCGTGGCTCTTCAGGATTTAAGTGAGGCTATTGCGGCATACTTCACCTCAAATAGAGACTCGCTTAGCAGAAAGCCTTACAGCAGCTTGCGCGATGATGTCTCCACATCCCTTGTCGCAGACGCAAAACTGATTACAAAACAGATACGTTTGGCAACTTCAAGCCATTCTTATAGCACAAGAATGAAAAGTTTGGCGTTCATCAACATTATGACCCAAAACATTTTGGCATATTGCAATGGTTTGGAGAAAGATGGTGTCAAGGAAAAGGAATATTTGAATCTTTTGCGTACGGAAATCAGAAGCTTTCGAGTTTCCTTTAAAAAATGGAGAAAGTCTTTCAAAAACGAATAGACTTACCAAACCTTTCAACTACATATTTCTCCTGTATTGTCCTCCAACTTGGAAAAGTGATTGAGTAATCTGTCCCAAGGAGCAATATTTTGACGCCTCCATTAAAGTATTGAACATATTCCCATTTTGTATAGCAACCTGTTTCAAGGCTTCCAATTGTTTTACAGATTCATCACTGTTGCCTTGATGTAGATTTTCCAAGGTACCAATTTGATACTTCTTTTCTTCCTCTGTTGCGCGAATTACTTCATCCGGAAGAATTGTAGGTGATCCTTTAGAACTCAGGAACGTATTCACCCCAATTATAGGATATGCTCCAGAATGCTTTAAAGTTTCATAATGCAAGCTTTCCTCTTGAATTTTTGAACGCTGGTACATGGTCTCCATAGCACCCAACACCCCTCCTCTTTCAGTAATCCTATCAAATTCCAAAAGAACGGCTTCTTCTACCAAATCAGTGAGTTCTTCAATTATGAAAGACCCCTGTATAGGGTTCTCATTTTTAGCAAGACCCAATTCCTTGTTGATAATCAGCTGAATCGCCATAGCCCTACGAACAGATTCTTCCGTTGGCGTGGTAATGGCTTCATCATACGCATTTGTATGCAAGGAATTACAGTTGTCGTAGATGGCATATAAGGCTTGAAGTGTAGTTCTAATATCATTGAAATCTATCTCCTGGGCATGTAAACTTCGACCCGATGTTTGGATATGATATTTCAGCATCTGCGCCCTTGGGTCGGCACCATACTTGTCCCGTAAGGCCTTGGCCCAGATTCTACGTGCAACACGGCCGATTACCGCATATTCCGGGTCCACTCCATTGGAAAAGAAAAAAGAAAGGTTGGGTCCAAATTTATTGATATCCATACCCCTGCTCAAATAATACTCCACATAGGTAAATCCGTTGCTCAAAGTAAAGGCCAATTGGGTAATCGGATTAGCCCCTGCTTCGGCAATATGATACCCAGATATGGAAACCGAATAAAAATTACGAACTTGATTATCAATAAAATATTCTTGGACATCACCCATCAATCGCAAAGCAAACTCCGTGGAAAAAATACAAGTGTTTTGGGCTTGGTCTTCCTTCAAAATATCTGCTTGTACTGTCCCTCTAACTTGAGAAAGGGTGTTTTTCTTGATTTCTTTATACACATCCGCAGGAAGAACCATATCTCCTGTCACCCCAAGAAGCATAAGGCCCAATCCATTGTTTCCCTCTGGTAATTCGCCATTATACTTTGGTCGCGCTACTCCTTTTTTCTTATAAATAGCCCTTATTTTCTCCCCTACCTTTTTTTCCAGTTTATTTTCCAAAATGTACTTCTCGCAATTCTGGTCTATAGCCGCATTTAGGAAAAAGGCAAGCAGCATAGGAGCGGGACCATTGATGGTCATACTCACTGAGGTCATTGGATTACTTAAATCAAATCCTGAATACAACTTCTTTGCATCGTCCAAACAGCATATAGACACCCCAGCGTTTCCAATTTTTCCATAGATATCCGGTCTTACATCTGGGTCACTTCCGTACAGGGTCACCGAATCAAAAGCGGTGGAAAGTCGTTTTGCTGGCATATCCAAACTAACATAGTGGAATCTTTTATTAGTACGCTCCGGTCCTCCTTCCCCGGCAAACATGCGTGTAGGGTCTTCACCGACCCTTTTAAAAGGGTAAAGTCCCGAGGTATATGGAAACTCTCCAGGCACATTTTCTTGCAACATCCAACGTAATAAATCGCCCCAAGCTTGATATTTAGGTAAGGCCACCTTTGGTATCTGGCTATGTGATAACGACTCAGTATGAGTATCGATATGAACTTCTTTATCTCTTACCTTAAAAGTATACACCGGAGATTTATATCGACTTACTTGTTCTTCCCATTTTAGAATCAAATCCCAATTATACGGGTCTAAATCCATTTTGACCTTATCAAATTCTTTGATTAGGATGGTCAATAATTCTTTGGCATCATTGTGTTTACAGAGTTCTTTTAAACCGTCATCATCTAGACCTGATTTTGACAGAAATTGAGTTTGTCCTTTCGTTACATCCAATTCTACCACCGAACCAATGGTCATAAAAATGCCATACAATTTTTGAGCAGTTCGCACCTGACCATCAGCCTTGGTATCATACGCTCTGTTATTTTCAGCTATTTCGGATAGGTATCGCGTACGTGCAGGAGGTATTACAAAGATTTTCTCCATCATTTCCGTGGACACCTCAAAACTGGAAACCAAGTTGGAATTTGCCTTGTTTGCAAGCGTTTCCATAATGGCCTTGTAGAGCTTGTTCATTCCCGGGTCGTTGAACTGAGAGGCAATGGTTCCATAAATTGGAAGGTCATCCATCGGGGTATCCCACAACCCGTGATTGCGCATGTATTGCTTTTTCACATCACGGATGGCATCCAAAGCACCTCTTTTATCGAACTTATTGATGGCGACCAAATCAGCGAAATCCAACATATCAATTTTCTCCAATTGGGTAGCAGCTCCAAATTCTGGAGTCATAACGTAGAGAGAAATATCACTATGTTCTAAAATCTCGGTATCAGATTGCCCTATACCCGAAGTTTCTAAAATAATTAAATCATAGTGGGCTGCCTTCAATATTTCTACCGCTTCTGAAACGTGCTTGGAAAGTGCTAAATTAGATTGCCTAGTGGCCAAAGAACGCATGTAGACTCGCTCATTGTTGATAGCATTCATACGAATTCGGTCTCCCAATAGGGCTCCACCAGTTTTTCGTTTTGACGGATCTACAGAAATAATCCCTATATGCTTATCAGGAAAGTCCATCAAAAATCTCCTTACCAATTCATCAACCAGGCTGGATTTTCCAGCACCCCCTGTACCTGTAATTCCAAGGACAGGTACCGTAGCTTTGGAGTTTTCTATTTGGCCCTGGTATTCTTTATAAGCTTCAGGAGTATTTTCCGCTAAGGAAATCAATCTAGCTATGGTGTTCGGTTGTTTTTCTTGGAGCAGTTTGGGTAAGTCTTTGTTTCCGGGAATACAAAGGCCGGGAACTCCTGTATCACTTCGTTGTACTAAATCATTAATCATTCCTTGAAGCCCCATTTCCCTGCCATCATCTGGGGAATAAATACGTTCCACCCCATGCTCCATTAGTTCTTCAATCTCTTTAGGAAGGATAACGCCACCGCCCCCACCGAAAATCTTTATTTGACCTGCTTTTCGTTCCTGAAGCAAATCATACATATACCTGAAGTATTCATTGTGCCCTCCTTGATAGGAAGTCATGGCAATGGCATTAGCATCTTCTTGAATCGCACAATCAACCACTTCGGCCACACTTCTATCATGCCCTAAATGAATCACCTCAACCCCAGTAGATTGGATTATTCTTCGCATGATATTGATGGCTGCGTCGTGTCCATCAAAAAGCGAAGCCGCGGTAACAATTCGTATTTTATTTTTTGGCTGATAGGGCTTCGATTGCTCCATTGTCAATTAAAGGTCAAAAATTCCCTTGCAATTTACGAAAAGTGCAACAAAATTTTGATTTTAATTCATATTTTATAAAAATATTAATGATAACCCATTACTTTTTTTTGATATCATAATTTTGAAGCTTAAAATAGGATTCATGAAACTCACTATTCTCATCCATTGTCCCGATCAACCTGGAATTATTCATTCCATAACTGAATTTATTGCAAATATTGGAGGCAACGTGGTATACTTGGACCAGCATGTTGATAAAGAGGTCGGAGTGTTCTTCATGAGGTTGGA
Organism: Bacteroidota bacterium; assembly: GCA_039184805.1. Classification (GTDB taxonomy): domain Bacteria; phylum Bacteroidota; class Bacteroidia; order Flavobacteriales; family Flavobacteriaceae; genus Flagellimonas. The sequence goes on from JBCDAX010000038.1 coordinate 17,517, forward strand.
ATGTGAGTTTGTTACGTCTTTTGATTTATCAGAGTTTAAAAAAGACTTTGCCCTAGAAGTGGCTACAGCGTACCAAATGCAATGGAATGTGTTCACCGATGAAGAGAAGCCCAAAATGGCTCTTTTTGTATCCAAATACAACCACTGCCTTTATGATTTACTAAGTCGGTATCAATCTGGCGAATTATGGGTTGATATTCCCTTCATTTTAAGCAATCATGATGATTTGAGATACATCGGTGAGCAATTCAACATACCCTACTATCATGTTCCAGTAACAAAAGGTACCAAAGAGGCAGCCGAAGATGAGCAGCTTTCTTTTTTGCACCAGCATGAAGTAGATTTCATTGTATTGGCTCGCTACATGCAAATTGTCTCTCCAAAAATTATCGATAAGTTTCTGAACAAAATCATTAACATCCACCATTCCTTTTTACCTGCTTTTGCCGGCGCAAAACCGTATCACGCCGCTTTTGAAAGGGGTGTTAAAATCATTGGGGCTACCAGCCATTATGTAACCGAAGAATTGGATGCTGGACCTATCATTGAACAAGATGTAGCCACGGTATCCCATACCCATTCCGTGAAAGATTTTATTGCCAAGGGAAGGGATTTGGAAAAAATTGTTTTGGCTCGGGCCGTTAAACTCCATGTATCCCGTAAGACTATGGTATACAATAATAAAACCGTTATTTTTTCTTGATTTTCTTCTATAAGGGGAACTCACTTTCGTTGGGTGCCGTATTTTAAGTACCTTTTCAAAAAATAGTCCCGATGAGACGTATCATTTTAGGAATACTTCTAGTTTTCACCGCTTCGGCGTGTACCGAATTGCAACAAGTAGTAAATCAGTTACCACAGGGTACAAGTGGCATTGGTAATGCAGAAATAGCTCAAGGTCTTCGCGCTGCCCTTGACCAGGGTATCGATAAACAGGTTAAAAAATTATCCTTAAAAGATGGTTTTTTTAGGAATGAGCTGGTAAAAATCTTATTACCAGATGAGCTAAAAAAAGTGGACAAAACTTTACGGGATGTAGGCCTTGGAAGTTTAGCAGATGAAGGTTTACGCATCTTAAACAGAGCAGCAGAGGATGCTGTTGGGGAAGCTACACCTATATTTGTGGATGCGGTGAAAGGAATCACTTTTGCAGATGCCAAACAGATTTTATTGGGTTCTGAAAATGCAGCGACCCAATATTTGGAGCAGTCCACCAGCTCTCAACTCTATAGTAAATTTGAACCCAGGATTGAAGCTTCCTTTAAAAAAGTAGGAGCTGACCAAATTTGGAACTCATTGATAACCAAGTACAATGCCCTCCCCTTAACAACTGATGTCAATCCTAATCTAACAGAATATGTTACCCAAGAAGCATTGAACGGAGTATATACCATGATTGCTGTGGAAGAGAAAGAAATTCGAACCAAATTATCCTCAAGAACCACCGATTTATTGAAAAGGGTTTTCGCTCTTCAAGATGGTCAATAAGAAATTCTTACGCGCACAATATCAACGGAATACCTCCGTTATACTTATATCAGAGTGAAGGAATTATAACCTAATCCTAAAGTTAAATTAACCTTCGCAAACTGGTTAAAAAGGAATTTTGTAACCAATTATCTGAGTTAGCATTTTTTTGAGTTAGTTAGTTTTAAACCGGTGTCCGCACCGGTTTTTTTGTTTTAAAAACCTGGTTTTCACATACCTATGTAAATTCAAAGAATTGTTTAACACCTTTTTTTCTGAAGGTAAACTATTATCGGGAATTACGGGATTTAGGACATTTTTAACAAATCCGGCTGGTTAAATAAGTAAATTGATAACAAGCTAATTCAATCAATCAAAAAATGAGAAGGTCAATACTCATATTTGTCCTGTCTTTATTTACTTTTTTCGGTTATGCCAACCTTAACATATCACAAGGGAAAACGTTGGCATCATCAATCCTTTCCTATCAAGATTCCATTAAATGGGCTGACTATTTTTATAATATCCAGCGCTATACCAAGGCTATACCTTTGTATGAAAAGAATTTAGAAAATCCAAACATTCCGAAAACCCGAATTTTAAAGCGGTTAGCACTTAGTCAGGCAGGCTTGGAAAATGCATCCAAGTCCACCGAAAACCTCAATAAGTACTTGCAGTTAGAGTTCAATCCAAACTTTTTACTAAATGAGGGGTTTGATCCTATAAGGGAAACCAACGAGTTCAAAAGAATAGAGCAACGTGTTATCCCTAGAGTCACTACTTGGTCGATTATCCATCTTTTTGTGGCCATAATTGGATTTTATGTTGTTTTGCTTATTTCCTTGAACAAACAAATTCATTCGGTTTCCCGTGTCCTTATTGGAAGTTTTATTTTTATCCATTCCTTTTTTATACTTCATATTAGTATCAACGCCGCGAATTATTTCTTCGAATATCCTCACACCTACCTAATGTCTACTTGGGGAACATTTCTATATGGTCCTTTGCTTTATTTCTACATAAAACGAACCTCACAAAAATATAAGTTCAAACTAGTCGATATTTTACATCTGTTGCCCACCTTTATTCTTCTGACCTACCTGGTTACCGAAGTTTATACAATGTCGGCACAAAATAAGATTGTACTAATGTTGTCTCGAATGCAAAATGGATTGGGACCCCAAGATTCCAGTCGTCTTATACTCATTGTAATTTTGAAAATCCTTTCACTTACCATTTATGGTTTCTTTATTGGTAGGGCATACAATCGAGGAAAACGGGAGAAGCTTTTGGATTTCAAAAGCCTTAAATGGCAGAAAAACCTTTATATCATTCATATCCTTTATGTACTCACCTATACCGCATATGGAATAGTCATCATAAATGGGGATTCCAACAGTTGGTTGTACGACATTTCTACGGCAAGTATGGCTATTATGGTGCTCTATGTAGGCTATTCAGCCAATATTCAACCTGATGTTTTTAACGGAGCTTACTCCTATGCTACCAATAAACTGTTCCCCAAATATGAAAAATCAGGTCTCACCCCAAGCCTATCTCTCGAATTAAAGGAAAGCCTAATCTATCTTTTTGCCGTTGAAAAAATGTACAAGGAGAACACAATCAATCTGGATATGGTGGCGGATAGGTTAAACACAACACGCCATAATGCTTCACAAGTCATCAATGAACACTTTAATGTGAGTTTCCACGAGTTTGTAAATATGTATCGGATAAAAGAAGCAAAAGAACTTCTTACAAGTGACAGTAACAAAAAACTCAATATTATACACGTAGCCTATGAAGTAGGATACAATAATAAGGTTACGTTTAACAAAGCATTTAAAAAAGATACCAATTTAACGCCAACCCAGTATCAAAGAACAGTTACTGAATCAAGTACGTAAAGGTAAATTTTGTGCGGATGAGGGTAATGGTTTATAAGGGTTAGTGTAACAGTTTGAGTTACCTTCTATCTTTAATTCAAGAAAACAGCCCACCATATTCTTCACAAACTGCTTTGTCTCTAGAATTGGGTTTTTTGAATTAGTCAGCAAAATATCCTTGGGCTGTTTTATTTTCTGTGCAGCAGTTACAAGTATCCTAACTCTGCGCACTTGACGCATGAAAAACAAATAGTAAAAGTGCCAGTAAAATGGTTTTCATCATAAAAGGATTTATGATGCAGTATATAAATAATCAATTACTTTTTGGTTAAAAATTAACGGCTGTTCTACGTTTACCACATGGCCACAGTTTTCTACCACAAATAAGCTTGATTCTCTTTGGGTCTTCACCACTTTTTGAATAGTCGGAAGAAAAAGGTAATCTTCACCTCCCATAATGTAGAAGGTGGGTATGCCTACATCTGCTCCCCTAAAGAAACGGAGTAATGGATTGATTTCTGAAGTTAATTTAAACCATCGTATAAATTCTTTTTGGTACAGCTTTTTGGCTTCCCTAACAAAAAGTGAGCGGGATTCTCTATGGTTTTTGTTGGGCATTATGATGAAAGCAAAAAATTTATAGAGCCACAAATAGGGTACTACAGACTTAAAAATAATACCTAGGCGCATAAGTACTTGAGACCTAAAATTCAACTTCATAATAGCTCCTCCCATTACCATACTTTTAACCCTATCAGGATAGTTTTCGGCCAAGTTGCGAATAAGTATGGTTCCTAAAGAGATTCCTATGAAATGGGACTTTTCTATATTCTCATAATCAATAACCTCAACAATATCTTCAGTAATGGTATCAAACGTATATCGGTCATTAAAAGCATCCTTTAAATTGGGCTTTGAATTGCCATGTCCACGCAAATCCAAAAGAAGTACGTTAAAGTGTTTTTTGAAGTCCCTAAGCTGTTTATACCAAATAGTGGAACTCCCTCCTGCCCCGTGAACAAAGGTTACCCACTCTTCAGAGGTTTCGTGTATGTATTTGGTATAATGTAACACAACTCTTCTGGCTAAAAGTACGTTAATTTTTTTCGAAGAAAATGTAAATGCTTCACGAACTAAGCCATTTGATGTTAAATTTTAGATAAAGTGTCTGATTTATAGATGTATAGCCCTCACTCCATTCATCCAAAAAAGCAATTTCAACGTATCTTTGATATAACAAATCTTTAGTCATGCAAAATCAATATTGTAAAGTAGGTACAGTGACCCCAATTACAAGTGGGAACCAAGCCGTTGCCGTTTTGAAGTTCAGATATCAAAGCTTTTTGGAAAAAGCAGCTGATGCAACTTACATGAATACCAACTTAGGGGAATTCTTCAATCGTAAAGCGCAAGAGTTAAAAAAAGTATTGGAGAGCCTAGGGTAATAGAAAGTTCAAATTTTCATAAATATTTTTCCATCTCTTTTTGAAGCTTTAATGCTTCATCCCTTGCATTTTGGTCAAATTTTTCATCTTTGGATGCGTATAGAATGCCTCTAGATGAATTCACCAACAATCCTATTTGGTCGTTCATTCCGTACTTACAAACTTCCTCCAGACTTCCCCCTTGTGCCCCAACACCAGGAACTAAAAAAAAGTTACTTGGCACTATCTTGCGAATCTCCTTCAAATATGAAGCTTTAGTAGCACCAATTACATACATCAAGTTCTGAGAATTCTCGTATTGACTTGAAGTCAAAAGCACTTCTTTATACAATTCTTTGTCTTCCAGTTGTCTTGTTTGAAAATCAAAAGCTCCTTCATTCGAAGTTAAAGCCAAAAGAATGGTGTGTCTATCTTCAAAAGCCAAAAAAGGCTCCACGGAATCCTTCCCCATATAAGGAGCGACTGTAATGGAATCGAAATTCAGGGCTTCGAAAAACGCTTTGGCATATCGTGTTGACGTATTTCCGATATCCCCTCGTTTCGCATCGGCTATGGTGAATAGCTCTGGATGGTTTTCATTCAAGTAGTCCATGGTCCGTTCCAATGCTTTCCATCCCTTTAAGCCATAAGCTTCGTAAAAGGCAATATTTGGCTTGTAAGCTACACACAGGTCATACGTGGCATCAATAATAGCTTTGTTAAACGCAAAAATGGGGTCTTCCTCTTCCAAGAGGTGTGAAGGGATTTTATCCAAATCCGTATCCAATCCTACACAGAGGAACGACTTTTTCTGCCTGATTTGATGTACTAGAAATTCTGTGGTCATTTAGAATATCTCTGAGGCTTCCTTCAGTTTTTCAGTATTTTCCACCAACATCAACTCATCTATAATCTTCTGTACATCTCCGTTGATGATATTCTGCAAATCATAAAGTGTAAGGCCTATACGGTGGTCCGTCACCCTGCCTTGTGGATAATTGTAGGTTCTAATTTTGGCGGACCTATCTCCACTACTTACCTGGGAATTTCGTTTAGCTGCATCCTCCTCTTGCTTTTTGGCCAATTCCAAATCGTAGAGTCTTGAACGCAGTACTTTAAAGGCTTTCTCCTTGTTCTTATGTTGCGACTTTTGGTCCTGACATTGGGCTACCAAACCTGTAGGAACGTGGGTAAGGCGAACTGCAGAATAGGTAGTGTTCACCGATTGCCCTCCTGGTCCCGAAGAACAGAAGTAATCGATTCGAACATCTTTCGGATCTATTTGTACATCAAAATCTTCGGCTTCTGGGATTACCATTACCGTGGCAGCACTGGTGTGTACTCTTCCTTGGGTTTCGGTTTGCGGTACGCGTTGCACCCTGTGCACCCCCGCTTCAAACTTCAAGGTCCCGTACACGTCTTCTCCTGAGACTTCGAAGTGAATTTCCTTATATCCCCCACTGGTCCCTTCATTCAAATCGATAATGTTGGTTTTCCAGCCTTTAGATTCGCAATATTTGGCATACATGCGATACAAATCCCCTGCAAAAATACTAGCCTCGTCACCTCCAGTTCCTGCCCGTATTTCCATCACCACATCCTTTTCATCTTCTGGGTCCTTGGGAATCAACAGAAATTTTATTTCCTCTTCTAATTTTGGCAAAGCTTCCTTGGCTTCATCCATTTGCATTTTGGCCATTTCAACCATTTCGGCATCGCTCCCATCAGCAATAATCTCTTCAGCTTCTGTAATGTTGTTGGTCAATTCCACATACAGCTTGCGCTTATCAACCAATGTTTTAAGGTCTTTGTATTCCTTGTTGAGCTTAACGTATCGCTTTTGGTCGGAAATAATATCAGGTTGAATAATCAAATCGGAAACCTCATCAAAACGCTGCTTAACAATGTTCAGTTTATCGAGCATAAATCAATCTTCGTTGAAGGCACGAAGTTACAATTTTTGATGGGATTGTTCTCTGCTGATGGAACCCCTAGTTTCCCACAAAAGTGGTGCCCAGGGTTATAATGGAAGCGCTTAGTCCGTTGTTCCTGTCATATTGATTGAATCGTACGTCAATGCTTTTTAATCCAAAACCCAAGACTTGGGCTCTACCCAATATATCCTTGTACTGAATACCGATTCCATATTGATGTGCATCATAATCCGATAAATCGAAATCAGATGTATAGAATTCAAAGGTGGATTGTGCCGCCTCTTTTTGAAAAAAGTAGTCCGCAGCGGTTTGATTGTAATATCGATACGTAGGATACACGGTGAACTTATCTGATAATTTGATAGGTACCTCAATATTCGCTGTATGGGAAACAATGCCCCAGTCATCCCAATAAAAGCGATAGTACGAACGAAGTATTATAAAATCATTCAAGTAATAGTTAAGTCTGCCGCCCAAAGGCAGTTTAAATCTCGTATCAGGTAAGCGTTCCACGTCATCAGCAAGCTGAAAGTCATCAATAAAAAAGTCCTCGACATCACCAAAATATACCCTTTGGAAAGGGGTGCTCAGAAGCCCATTTTGGGAAACCACGTCTGCAAACAATGCACCCTGCAAGCGTTTGCTCAATATTTGGGAAAAATTAAAAGAAACAGAATACGAGTTCCTATTTTCACTGTCAAACTCAGTAAAAGTCGGATTATAAATTCCATTACCCACTATCCTATTATCAAAAAAGCCGGGTCGCAACTCAATAGGATAAATTGCATCCCATTTATCCAAAAAGACCCTGGCAGATACCGTTAATTCGGTATTCTTTTGATTGAAAAGACGGGTATAACTTCCACCAAAGCCTATGGAAACATAATCATATTCGTTGGAAAAATATCCGTTTATACTCCAAATGGAATTTCTATCGTCCGAACTATGCTGGTAGGTTGGATTGATATAAACGAGCTCGTCTCGTCTGGACTCTCCAGATGAAGCATCGAAAGGGGTTACATTCAGGTTGGTACCATCCAATGGATTTACATTACTGGACGAAGCAGAGGTATAGGCAGAAAGTCCAACATCCACGGTAAGGATATCATTCTCGTTCATTGGCAAACGTAGCACTACAGTGGATGTAGCATCCGTAAGTTCTTCTGTTCCCTCACCGCCCGTTACCGCAGCATTATTACCGTCCTGAGAATAATAACTAAAAAGAAAATCTATCTCACTACTTTCCAAGACCCTTTTTGTGTACGTGGCATCCGTCTGTTGGGCAGTAATCCAGCCCGAAAACAGAAAAAGCAGAAAACAGATAAGAGTTGTTGGCGTCCGTTTCATTTGTAGCTAGTTACATCCGCAACCTCCTCCGGTCTTACCTCCGTTAGCGCCAGCAGATGCTTCTCGGTATATTTGAAAATTGGTCTCGAAACGCTCCATACCCTTAGCACCCAGTTGCATCTCCACATCATTCAAATAAATCATATCATATTCCCTCACAGCTACACATGAGCTTGAAAAAATAAGTACCAGCACTAAAACAACTAGAATTCGCATACTTCTAAAATTATTGATTTTGTTCGAAAACTACACCTGTACTTTTATGGATTTTATTTTCGGCATCCACAATTACCGCCTCCACTCCATCCAATTGGTTTATCATGTGCAGTCCTGTATCTCTTCCCATTACAAACACTGCGGTAGCCAAAGCATCGCAGAGTTCCACCTTTTTTGCAAAAATGGAGACGCTATTCACTCCAGAGGTGGGATATCCCGTTCTTGGGTCGATAATGTGTGAATATTTCTTGCCCTGAAACACTACATATTTCTCATAATTCCCTGAAGTTGCTACAGAAGATTCTACTACGGGAAGCCAACTGAATACTTTTGATTTATCCAAAGGATTGGATATACCCACCATCCAATTTCCGCCATCTGCCTTGGTTCCCCAGGTGGTCAAATCACCAGATGCATTTATGATACCTGCCTTTACTTGTTTGGAGACCAGTAATTCTTTTGCCCTATCCGCAGCATATCCTTTTCCAATAGCTCCAAAACCGATTTTCATCCCAGCATGGCTAAGAAAAACTGTTTGATTTTCTTCATCAAGCACAATCTTATCATACCCTACTTTGGCTACCGACTTTATAATTTCTTCTTGGGTAGGCATGCGATTCATGCTGCCATCAAACCGCCATACCTTATCCACTGAGGCATAGGTAATATCAAAGGCTCCATCGGTTATTTCAGAAACCCGAATGGACCTGTCAATCAAGCGAAAAAGTTCTTTGGATACCTTAACCGGTTTAATTCCCGCATTTCGATTAATCGAGGAAGTTTCTGAGTCTTCATCCCATGAAGAAATCATCTTTTCGATACGTTTGATTTCCGAAACAGCTTCATCTATATTGATATAGCCAATATCCTCATTTGGGGCTACGACTGTTATTTCAAAACTCGTGCCCATGAGTTCCAATGATTTTTTAACGGATACATCACTGCTTTCCTGAGCCATACCCCCGAACAGCGACAGAAAAAAACTGACTAGGAGTATTTTGGAAAGCCTCATTTTAGATAGCCATTAAAAAGGTCTAAGTATTTGTCAGGGGATTTTCGCTTATCGAATCCAGTCTTTCCCAAGATGGATTCATTTTTATCCAAAACCACCACTAAAGGAAAATGACCTTTGGGGTTGTACTTTTCGGCAAGTCCTTTATTTGCATCTAGTTTCGCTTGAGAAAGCGAGTTTTTCTTCTTTCTAGGAAAATCCGCATTGTACAAAACATAGTTTTTCGATGCAAAATCGATAAACTCTTCCGAATCCAAGATGTTTTTCTTGAAACGAATACATGGCCCACACCAATCCGAGCCTGAAAAGACTAAGATAATTGGTTTGTTTTCGGTTCTTGCTTGAAGAAGAGCGTCGCTATATGTAGAATTCCAGTTTTGGGAGAGAGCCAAATGGGCTGAAAAGAAAAATAAAGAGAAGGCGATAAATTGAAACTGTACTACCTTTTTCATGGTTAAAGGGGCTTTTTTGATAAATCAAGGTTACTCCATTGTAGATCTTTCATAAATAAATCCTCCAGACTGTTGTTGGGTCCAACCTGTTATTTTAAGATCAATAGCGATTTTATCCTCTACAAGAAGCATGACCAAGTCCACACCTACACGGTCTTTGGGCTTCCCTAAGGTGGCCCGGAACCTATCAAATGTTAAATTTTCAATATTGGCTGTTGTACCTATGGCCCAAAGCGTTCCTTCTGGACTCAAATCCATATCTGCTTCACTTTCAACCGCTGCATTGTAGATTTGACCTCCCGAAGCGTTGGCTCTCGTAATCCAAACATTATTGGTTATTCTATCCTGATTCTCAGCCAGTGTTGGGTCGGCCCCTGGATTTTTTTGAAAAGTAAGAGTAGGCCCCGTCCATATGGCAAATTCAGAAATTACGGGAGGGTCTATGGCCGGTACGTCAGGCCCATCATCAGAATTATCATCGCTGCAACCAACAATGACCAATAAGAAGGCAAAGGCCAAATATTTCATTTTTTTCATAGCGTTTTAAATGAGGTTATTGTAAAAGAACGTGGAATTTGGGCAAATCGTATGCTAATACTCGAACCTTCCAAAAGGACTATGGATGGTTAGCTTTTTACTATCCGATTCCTCTACTCTACCTATTATTTGAGCATCTACATGAAATGCTTTGGAAATAGCGATGATATCTTCCGCTATGGAAGGATTTACATACAATTCCATACGATGTCCACAATTAAAAACCTGATACATTTCTTTCCAATCGGTTCCTGATTGTTCTTGAATTAATTTAAACAAGGGAGGCACTGGAAATAGGTTATCTTTTACTACGTGCAAATCATCAATAAAGTGTAGAATTTTCGTCTGTGCCCCTCCACTACAATGAACCATACCATGAACTTTGTCCTTGTGACATTCGTCCAATACTTTTTTGATGATAGGCGCATAAGTTCGCGTTGGCGATAAAACCAGTTGACCTGCATCCAAAGGTGAATCAGCAACCGTGTCGGTCAACCCTACCTTTCCAGAATACACCAATTCTTCTGGGACCATGGCATCAAAACTTTCAGGATAACGTTTGGCCAAGTATTTTGAAAAAACATCGTGTCGTGCCGAAGTAAGCCCGTTGCTTCCCATTCCTCCATTATACTCGGTTTCGTAGCTTGCTTGTCCGTAAGAAGCCAATCCAACAATAACATCCCCGGCTTGAATATTGGCATTGTCAATCACATCTTCACGTTTCATTCGCGCCACTACCGTAGAATCAACTATAATGGTCCTGACCAAATCGCCTACATCCGCAGTTTCACCCCCAGTAGAATGAATGGTAATGCCATGTTTCCCCAAATCGGATATCAACTCTTCCGTGCCATTAATTATCGCAGAAATAACCTCTCCAGGAATTAAGTTCTTGTTTCTTCCAATAGTAGAGGAAAGCATAATGTTACCAGTTGCACCAACGCACAATAAATCGTCAATATTCATTATCAAGGCATCTTGTGCTATGCCTTTCCATACTGATACATCCCCTGTTTCCTTCCAATACATATAAGCCAAAGAAGACTTTGTTCCAGCGCCATCTGCATGCATCACCATGCAATACTCCGAGTCGCCGGTTAGATAATCCGGAACTATTTTACAAAACGCCTTAGGAAACAGCCCTTTATCAATAGCCCTAATGGCATTGTGGACATCTTCTTTGGAGGCAGATACACCTCGTAAACTGTATCGTTTGCTATTTTCTGAGGACATATTTCAGGTTTGCGCAAAAATACTGATTCAAATTATAGTGAAGGTATATTGGTGAGGTAATCCTTTTGCCAAATCTTTTGGGTGGTGGGTTGATCCACATTTCCTCCAGAGACGATCATCAAAACACGTTGCTTTGTTTTCTTTCCTTTCAACCATCTTCGAATGGCTTCCATGGGCATAGCGCATGTAGGTTCCAATCGGCATTTTAGCAAATGCGTAAGCCATTGGGTCCAATATACAATGTACTCTTCCTCAATTTCGTAGAATCCATCCAACTGTTTCAGGTATTCAAAAGTGATATCACCAACCGCCATGGTCATAGCTCCGTCGGCCAAGGTATTGGGAATCGCAGGGAGTTTTTGGATACTTCCTTTCCGAAGAGATTCGGCCGCGTCATTTGCATTTAAGGGTTCAACTCCAATAACCTCTGCTGTGGGCGCCAAACCTCTCGTAGAAATACATGTACCAGAAACCAATCCACCTCCTCCACAGGGGGCAAACACGGCATCTATATTGTCCAACTCTGAAAGTGCTTCTAAAGCCGATGTACCTTGTCCACAAATTACCTGCTCATGGTTAAACGGTGGAATCCAATACGCTCCATCTTCCTTTGAAGCTTCTCGAACCAATGTGTCGGTGATGTTTCGGTTTTTACTGAGTACTACCTCAGCGCCATACGACCGTGTCGCCTGAATCTTAACCTGAGATGAGTACTCAGGCATAAAAATAGTTGTAGGGATTTTGAATTGTTTTCCCGCAAAAGCCATAGCCTGAGCATGGTTTCCGGAACTGTTAGCTACCAATTTTTTAGGTTTCTGACCTGTTTCCAAAAGCCATGATACCGCGTTCACGCCTCCCCTAGCTTTGAAGGCTCCTATTTTTTGAAAGTTTTCGCATTTAAAGAAAATCTCATGCCCAAGCCAATCGTTGAGCAACGAAGATGTCAAAATAGGGGTATTTGTAATGTAAGGAGCAATTCTTTCTTTAGCTTGCTCAATATCTTTTAGTACTAACGTCATTCTTTTCTTTTCAGGATCAATAGAGTTATGAAATACTACCTGAGAACTCTACTTTATACCTTTTATTTGGTAAACAACAGTTCTGAATATTTTGCGAATGGCCATAAATCGTCAGCAATTAGCTTTTCGAGCATATCCGATTGTTCGCGGATAGATTCAAAATAGGGTTTCACATTAGTACAATAGGCTTGAGCTTTTCGGTTTATGGTAGAAAGGGAATTCGCTCTTTTCCTAGCTGTGGTCATTTCTTCTGTCATTTTACGAATATCTGCCATGTGATTCCCAACTTGTTCCAAAAGATTCAATTGGGTTTCAGCAACTTTCTTATGGGCAGCTCCATACACCTCTTTAAGTCCCTTTATGTTTTCCAATAATTCATTCTGATAGCGAATGCTGGCAGGCAGGATGTGATTATACACCATTTCGCCCAAGACCCTTCCTTCTATCTGAAGTTGAAAAATATAAGTCTCCAACTCCACTTCCTGATGAGCTTTGAGCTCCACTTCACTCATTACGTCCATGTCTTTGAACAGGGCGATGCTTGTCTTATCGGTCAAAATTTGAACCGCTTCGGGAGTGTTCTTATTGTTGCTTAGTTTCCTTCGCTTGGCTTCTTCTTGCCATTCCTTTCCATAACCATCCCCATCAAAACGAATTCGTTTTGATGTCTTGATGTACTCACGAAGGACATTAAAAACCGCTTCATCTTTTTTCAAGTTTTTCTTATTGACCAACGCATCAACCTCCTTTTTAAAATCAGTTAATTGTTTGGCCACTATGGTATTTAAGATGGTCATGGGTTTGGCACAATTGGTCTTTGCTCCTACGCCTCGCATCTCAAACTTATTTCCTGTAAATGCAAAAGGTGATGTTCGGTTTCTATCTGTATTATCCAATAGGATTTCTGGTATCTTACCCACCACATTCAATTTCAGCTCTGTTTTTTCCTGTGGGGAAAGTTTGCCTTTGGAAACGCCTTCCAGTTCGTCCAAAACATCGGTTAGCTGATTTCCAATAAATATGGATAAAATTGAGGGAGGGGCTTCGTTCCCTCCTAATCTATAATCATTACTTGCAGACGCTATGGAAGAACGCAACAGTTCTTCATACGTATCAACTGCCTTAATCGTATTGACAAAGAAGGTCAAAAATTGTAGGTTTTTCATCGGTGTTGTACCCGGACTCAAAAGATTGACACCCGTATCCGTAGCCAAGGACCAGTTGTTATGTTTGCCAGAACCATTTACTCCAGCAAAAGGTTTTTCGTGAAAAAGTACCATGAAACCATGACGGTCTGCTATTTCTTCCATTACATCCATCAATAGCAGATTGTGGTCTACGGATAGATTAGCCTCTTCGTGCACAGGAGCAAGCTCGAACTGATTGGGAGCTACTTCATTATGTCTAGTTTTTACTGGAATACCCAATTTGGTGCATTCTTTTTCCAACTCACTCATAAAGCTTAAAGCTCTACTAGGAATTACGCCAAAATAATGGTCATCCAATTGTTGCCCTTTTGCAGCTTTACTGCCCACCAAAGTCCTGCCCGCCATAACAATATCCAAACGGGATTGTCCCAAAGCCTTGTCCAACAGGAAATATTCTTGCTCCCAACCCAAGGTGGCATAAACCTTCCGTACATTTTTGTCAAAATACTGGGCTACGGCAGTAGCTGCCTGATCCACTGCATGCAAAGCCCTCAGCAATGGAGCTTTATTATCCAAGGCCTCTCCTGTATAGGCCACAAAAATGGTAGGTATACATAAGGTGGTTTTATAAATGAATGCTGGAGACGTAGGGTCCCAAGCGGTATAGCCTCGCGCTTCAAACGTATTCCGTATACCTCCACTTGGAAAACTGGAAGCGTCAGGTTCCTGTTGCACCAATTGTCTTCCACCAAATTTTTCCATCGCCTTACCATCTGACATAATGTCAAAAAAAGCATCATGTTTTTCCGCGGTTGAGCCGGTCAAAGGTTGAAACCAATGTGTGTAATGCGTTGCTCCCATCGATAGAGCCCATGCTTTCATCCCTTCTGCAACTTGGTCGGCTATTTTACGGTCAATTTTGGTTCCTTGGAAAATCGCAGATTTCACCTTCTCAAGTGCTTCAGAAGTCAAAAACTGACACATCTTTTCTTCGTTGAACACATTCTTTCCAAACAGTTCCGAACGTTTTCCTGTTTCTTCAACTTCCTTGTATTGTCGTCTACGGCTCTCGGCCAAAGCATCAAATCTCATTCTAGTCTTCGTTGTTTAATAGCAAAACTACAATTAACAATTTAATAATATTGAGAGAAAAAATTACTTTTTTTTCAATGAACCCCATCCAAAACAGGGGTAATATAAATAATGAGCCTCTCTATGTTAATTTACCCCTTTTTTGGATGGGGTTCATTGAAAAAAAAGTAATTTTTTCTCTCAATATTATTAAATTGTTAATTGTAGTTTTGCTATTAAACAACGAAGACTAGAATG
>JBCDAX010000039.1:0-30943 GCA_039184805.1 Bacteroidota bacterium
ATCTATCATTTATAAAATATTAATTATTTATTTTTAGATAAAACTTTAATTTTTAACAATGACAATCTTAAAAAATAATATACTATTAAGTAAATAATATTTACAAAGCCTTATTTTGATAAATAAACATAATTCAACTATGAGAATACCTCAAATCATTATTTTTTTGAGATTCAAAAAAGGCTGGGGTATTATAAAAAAATAAAAGAAAACCTACCGCAATTCTTTTGTATATGGCCTTGCGCAGCATAACCCCATACTCGTCTTAGGCTCGGTCCAAAAGTATTAGTGGCGGTAGGTGTTTTATAAAGTGGGTTACATGAATTATGCTTACCTACTTTAGGTTAAAATGGTTAGCAACTGATTCATAATCATTCACATCTACCCCAACCGCTTTAAGCTGTGCAATAGTTTTATTGGAGCCATTGTTGGTAGACTCAGAATCTATTCCTGTGTTTTCAATAATTACAAGTTTTACGTAATCGACTTGAGCACCGGGAAGACCAACTGGTTGTCCATTCCAATCGAATACATTAAAAATCAATGATTGGGGTTGCATAAGAACACGAATGTTTGCAGTTCCGTCTAAACTAGTACCTGGTACTGGATATATGGTATCGGCATCACCTTTAACAAAGTATACTAAAATAGTGTCATCCCTAAGTACTTCTTGGCTAAGTTGTATAAGTCCGCCAAAGGCAAATTCAGATTTACCCACTGGGCTTGAGTCAAAATTCAAATCGTACGTTATGGCATTTGCGCTGCCATCTGCCCCGGGATCTCCTGGGTTTCCCGGCTCTCCTTTAATTGACTCTCCAGATTCTCCCTGAGGACCTCTTTCTCCGTCTTCTCCGGAGCAGGAAACAAAGGTCATAGCAACCGCTATAAGACCTAGAACAAATAATTTTGAAGGTTTCATTTTAAAAATTTTTTAGGTTTAGGTTTCAAAAATAGATTGGCCATACCCTTAATTTTTACATGAGTTGACAGTTGCCTATTTCCATTTGATGAATGTCGATTTAGGGTTCATATTGTTTCAAAGAGGGTTTTCTAGAAACTACTTAAAAGAAAGAATACACTTACAAAAAAGGCCGCTGCTATCTCCAATGACACCACACCAAGAAACGGGAAAGGAGAAAATGCAGCGGCCCAACCTATACTTGTAAATTTCTTAGTTGGAACAATTTTTAAACCAATATTTATGGAGGTTGAATATGCAGTATGATATGAGATTTATCATACGGTCTAATGTAAAACCGTAGCTAATTTCTGGTTTTTTTTAAACTTTTTTTTTGCGAATTGACGGTTGTACGATTTGAATTGACGAATAAAGCTTAAAACATATAGAACAATAAAATTGCCTGTAACGTTATTCATTTACCTTATGGGTTCTCTTTATTTCTATTGGTACTTTGTGATAATTCCATAAATCACCCTGTTCATAAGGTTCTGACAGCCATGTAAGATTGGGAATTGGTTTTCAAAAACTTAATGTACTGTTTTAGAGTTTTTTCAATAAAAAAACAGAACCTTATGATAGTAAAGTTCTGTTTTCAACGAAAAATTGAACACTATTTTTTATTATATCTGCAAAGCGGAGTATTTTGACTTGTCGCTCGGATTTTTCGAAACAACTTGGGTTTTGGGTAACAGGGATACACGGTTTTTTCTATATCCCTTGAATTCGATTTCGCAAAAATTGCTCAGATATTCCAAGGTTTCCTCATAATTATGAATATTTACCCGAGAAGCTTTCAAGATATTATAAATGGTATACTTTTCATTTTGGTATATCGATTTGTTTTTGGGATATAGAAATTTAGGCCCCACGACAAGTACTTTGAGTGATTTTAAATGGCACATTGGAGCACTGTAGTTTGATACACCATCTTTGATGCACTTAAAAGTGAGATATATTTTACCAACATTTTTGAAGACATTTGCGGTATAACCTAAACTTTCATTGTTGACAGGGAGTTTAATACAGGTTTCTTCGGTTTCAAGATAAAATAGGACTGTATTATCAAATAAAACTTCTTCGGTCAACTCAGGAATTTCTATTGTAAAAGACCATCCAAGTGGTCTATCCTTTAAATCGAATGAAAACAGATTGATGGAATCCAATGGCAAAAGGTCATCTTGCTTTTCGGAAAAGTCGATTCTTGAAGATTTACCAAACAAAAAAATAGGATAAACTATTATGATGATTGCGCAAACAAGAGTCCAAATAATTATTGTTAGTTGCATTTTTTAGTTGTTTTAAAAAATTGTAAAACATATCTATTTCCAAATAAAGAAACTAAATAAGCTTGGTTGTTTATGGCAACGATGTGTAGAACACCCTTCTCAATTGATGAATAAGATTTTCAAGACGAAATGCATGTTTTATGGATGAAAAGCTGATACTGTTATAGGACCAGTAGCTGCTCAAGATTGGATTTCTATGGAATTCACAGACCATCATTCTCGTTCAAAGCCATTGTGTTAGTCGTGACCACCAATTTCCTTGATCTCCTCTAAATGGTTAAGCTGGCCGACTACATTTTTTACATCATAATCAACTATTTTTCGGGTACTATAGCTCCTTTTAATGTTGTTCATATACGAATGAATTTCCAATGTATAGTAACTTTCCATTTTAAAAATGGAGCTATCCAAGATTTCATTTTTATTTAGAAAGTTCTTTTGGCCAAATGCCCTTGCCCGATAAACAATCTTACATTCAATGTTTTCTGCGTTGCGCCATTCAACTGTTACTTCTACAAAATCGTCTTTTTGTTCTTTAAACTTATAGGTGGCGTCTTTGGAAATATTGCCTACTTCATACTCTGATTTTACAAGATCTAAAATCCATTTTTCTAAAAAATTATCCTTCATAGTGGTTCTTATTATATATTTAGTTGAGACCACGACAGGTGGTCTCGGTTTTGATTCTTATTTCTTAAGGTTGATGATTTGTGTTCCTCCTTGGATTTGAAGGTTGAAGGATTTGGAACTTTACCCTAAATGAGATGAAAATGTTGGACGGTTCTGACTAAGGCAATTTATCCGTCAAAATTTATATGGTCTAAGAAGTTGGTTAGTCTTCTGACCATAGTTTCTTGAACCAATCAATGGTTCTTTTTCTAGCGGTTTCGCTTTCAGGTAGACCGTCAAAGTCAAACCCATGCGATACACCATCGTAATAATACATTTCTACAGGAGCCCCTTTTGTTTCCAGAACATCTACAAGGCACAATGTGTTTTCTGAAAGAACATCTTTTGAGGGTATCTGAAACAACATTGGTGCATAGGGATAAAAAAAGTTTCCATCCAAAGCCTCGGAGCCGCAGGGATGTTTGCCAAAATAATTATAACCAACTGAACCACCATAATAAAATACAGCTCCGGAAAAACCAATATCCGGTCTATCCTGTGGGGCTAACACTCCATCAGAAACATTATATGTTTTTCCATCTTGACTTTGCGTCCACTCAAAATCTTCAAAAACTCTTTCGGTGTCAAGCATAGTGGCCATTACAGCACTGGCTCCATCAGAGAAGCCAAGAAGACCTATGTTTTTAGAGGTAATGACAGGACTTCCATCGCCATATTTTAAATTTTTAAGCAATGCTAATGCAGCATTGGCATCTTTAGGTCTTTCAAACTGAGCACTTATTTTGAAATTATCAGGAAGTTCTCTCCATTTTCCCGTCCTTGTAATTACACCACGACTGCTATAGCTGTCAACGAAAGCCCCTACTATACAGTTTTCAGAGAGAATACTTTGCCATTGCGTGAATTGGCCTGACATGGTTTCGGAGTTAGGGTTATTATTGGTCCACATACCATCTGAACCATGCATGACTACCATAGCAGATAAGGCTTGACCTTCACATCCTTCAGGAATAGAAAGAAATACTGGAATCTCATAGCTATCTACGGGCATCCTAACAATAGTATCCCTTGTATTTACTGTTACTGTTCGTTCAACCGAAGAAGAATCCAGTTCATCTTTTCCATCATCACTGCAGCCTACAAGGATTAAGTTTGCAATAAGAAACAGTCTAAAAATTCTTTTTTCAAAAGTTAAAATCATATTTCATAAGTGTTTAAATAATTAATAAGTACATGTACAATTGGATATACCTTGAAAAAGATCTATTCCCAAGGTAACTACATGAGTTCCGCTTGAGTATCCAAGTAATTCATTGAGGATGACTTGATAGGAATATCCAAAATAGAATCCACCTTTATTAAGCCCTAAAATTGGAGCTACATAAAGGGGCTGGGCGACTTGATCATTTAAGAAGCGATAAGTTATTCCCGCATAGTAATTATCTAGAAAATCGTATAGCCTAAATTTTACATTTAGGTCAGTAACTGAGCGACCATCGCTTTCAAAATATTGAAAGAAAAGTGATGGTTCTATTTCAAAATCTGCTCTATTGCCTTTTCTGAATTTATATCCAGAATACAAGAAATAGTTGCGAAGAATATTGGGTTCATATAGAAAATTGAATTTTTCAAAATCCTTGTTAAATATATTAGAAACATTCAGGCTTAAGTAGAAGTTTCCTTTGCGATACAGGGTTCCCAAGTCAAAATTAGGATTGCTCGAAGCTCTATCACCATCAACTGCTAAATCATTATTGTCTTCAAAATTTTCTATGTCAATCCTAAACTGATTGAGATTAAAGGAAAGCGCAAGCGAAAAATAATGATCATCATATTGATCAATGGTTAAATGATGGGCAAAAGAAACTTTACTTCCCCGCTGCTTGGTTTCACCATTGGAATCATTATATAGTACCAGACCTATTCCAGATCTATTGCCCAAACGTACATCCGCAGCAAGGGACTGTGTATCTGGAGCATCAGGTATGCCAACCCATTGACTTAACCCATTCATACGTACTTTGACATAATTACCAATACCAGCATAGGATGGGGACATCATAAATGGATTATCGGAAAGATATTGGGATAATTGAGGTATTGTCAATTCTTGTCCTTTCATGGATATTATAAATAATATGAGTAGTGCAAAAATTAGTTTCTTCATTGTTTCTTGGTTTACCTATATAGGGTAAAATGCCCCACAAATTCTCTGCCTGTTCCATCATTTAATTCTATGATGAACCAGTAATCTCCCGAAGGCATGTCTCTTGATTCATATGTACCATCCCAACCCTCATTTGATGACCCCATGATTTTTATTTTTCTACCATATCGGTCAAGAACGAAAGTTGCTATATTGGGATAAGGTTCAATATTTCGGGGTCTCCATAGATCATTTTCGCCATCATTATTTGGTGTGAAAAAGTTGGGAATGTTGATGTCTGAATAGTTTATGGTAATTGTGTCTATAATTTCACAGCCATTTCCATCTAAAACTCGAACTAGGAAAGTGCCATTTCTATGAACTGTATAGGTGTTGTTGGAACTGCTAGGCTGATTGTCAAAGAAATAAGTATAAGGAGGAGCTCCACCAGAAACGTTTGCTGTTATCTCATTTGTGTTGGAATTGACTAAATCAAGTTCAAGTGGGGTATTGCTTTCAATAATAAATGGAATCGAAACCAAACAACCGTTGGTATGCAATATGGATAAGAAATGATTTCCAACATCAATGTTGCCAAAATCTGGAGTAAGAATGAAATCATCAGGACTTGTGGAGTCCAATGCAAACATTACATCTTTACCAATTGAAGGATTATTTAGATTAACAATTATAGAATTAGTTGGAATTCCCGAGTCACATGAATAAATAGGCTCTATTGTTGCGTCCAGATTAGGGCCTTCTGGAAGAATATCAAATTCACTTATCGTTTGACACCCATTAGCATCTGTAATTCCAATGAAATAATTTCCTGGATTTAGTTCACTAAGGGTGAAATTACTATTTGAGAACGAATAAACTTGTTCAGAATTTAATTGCACCTCAAAAGGACCTATTCCGTTTTCTATAGCTACATCAATAAAACCATCCCCACTTTCCCAGCAGGACTCATGACCTATATTCAGAGATACGGATAGGGAATTTATGGTCACGGTGAACGAGTTCTCCATGGCGGGGCAGACCCCGTTGGCCAGGCTGAAGACATATATGGTGTTCACGCCGACATTGGCGATGACATCGTCCTGAAAGAGCGGTGTTCCCGTGCCCCCTGGTCCGGTGAAATAGTTACCGTTGATAAGTTCGGGTAGGATGTATGACCCACATTCGGTAACGTCGTCGGGCGCATCAGCATCGGGCTGTGGCTGTTCGGTCACGGTGACCTGTGCTGTGGCGTCGCTGGTACATGGAGCTGTCGCTACCATAGTATAAGTGTAGACCCCGGCCCCTGCGAGTGAGGGGCTCCATGAGCCTCCCACATCGGGTGTCCCCCCGAGCTGTTCGAATAGTTGTGCCGGCGTTACAAGATCACCTTCACATATGGTCAGGTTGCCGTCGGTCCCCGCATAGGGCTGAGGCTGTTCATTGACGGTTATGGTCTGTTGTACGTTTATGGTGTTGGCCGCGGCATCAGTGACGGAGTATGTCCTTGTGATGGTCTCTGGGTTGGCGTTGCCATCGGAGGAGTCCGAAACGAAGGCTACGATGGGGGCCCCACAGTTGTCTGCCTCGTCGGTGACCACTGCCGTGTCCGGGGCGGGCACGTCACCTGCGCACTGCACGTCTATGGGCAGGGGATTGGAAGCTGTCGGGTCGGTGGTATCGTTTACGGTTATGGTGAAGCTGTTCTGGTCGATGCAGGTACCATTCTCATCATAGATATAATATATTCCAGATACTGTGATAGCGTCACCTACATTGAATAATGTACCTCCGCCTCCTGGACCTCCTGGGAGGTCATAATAGGCTTCATTACCTGTTAGATTAGTTCCAGTGATAACAGGTAGGATGTACTGTTGACAAACGGATACATTGCCAAGTGGATCTATACTAGGGGCAGCAGGATCCATTAGAGTGACATCAATATCTTCAACGGAAGTACAGCCATTGACTGTAATCTTAAGATTGTTGTAGTTACCATTTGATAAATTGGAAATAGTGGTTTGTCCTGCAATTAGCATTTGTCCTGGGAAATTTCCTCCATCATATTCGATAGTGTATGGTCCTCCATCGGGTAGATTATTGATTGATAAAGTAATGCTTCCATCTGTTCCTCCACAGGTAGTTGGATTAGAATTTGAAACCAAAAATATCTCAGGTGTACTTGGATTACTAAGGTTTACAAGCGGGAACTGGGATGAAGTACAACCATTAACTGTTATGGCTAAGTCATTGTAAGCTCCTGCTGCTACATTTGAAATAGTTGCTTGGTTGTTATTTACAATTACATTATTAAAACTTCCGCCATCAAAATCGATAGTATAATTCCCATTGGGTACATCAGTGAAGGCGATTACAATCTGCCCGTCGTTGCCGGCACAGGTGGTTGGGTCTGAAAAGCCGTTGATGGCTAGAGTGGGTGATGGCAGCTGTAGGCCACCGTCGTAGACGAAGGGCGCATCGGTCGCGCACCCATCGACATTGGTCGCCGTGATGGTATAGTTTACACCGTCGGTGCCCCCTGTAATGGCACCCAAACCGTCCACCGAAGGGCCAGCCGGGTTGAAGGTGTAGGTAATGGCGGCGTTATAGTTGTCCACGGTATTGGTCGCCCCACCGGAGCAGTCCTCGGCCGTCACGCTGACCAATGGGACTGGGGGTGATAGGTAATTAGTTATGGTTATTTCGTCAAAGGAATCAGAACATGTTCCGTTAGCTATGGTCCACCTGAGTATGGCTGAATTACCCGCTGCTAGTCCGGTAACTATCGGGGTCGGGCTACTGGTGTTGGAGATGAAGACCGGAGGACCAGATTGCTGTGACCATGTGCCTGTACCTGCCAACGGAGTATTGGCAGCCATTATAAAGTTGGGATTGCCACATTGGGGTATATCTGCTCCCGCATCGGCTATTGGTTGTTGATAGTTTAGGATTCCCAAATCCGAGAATCTTGAACAGCTTCCGTTGGTAATTGTCCATCGTAATACAATAACCTGATCGAAAGGTACGCCGGTAACCGTAGTTAAAGGATCGTACACATCCGTTATGGTTACAGGTGGCCCTAACTCTTGTGTCCATTCGCCCGTACCTACTAAAGGCGTATTGGCAGCCATCACAAAATTAGGATTGGAACATTGCTCAATGTGAGGTCCCGGCTCAGAGCTTGTAGCGTACTCATAAAAGTTAACGGTTATTTCATCAAAGTCAGAGCATACACCGTCGTCAACGGTCCATCTAAAGACATAGGTCCCATACTGTGTTACGCTAAGGTCTTGGTCGTAATCAGCGGCATTTGTTTCAAAGAATAATGTTCCAGGCCCGCTTTGTTGGGTCCATGTGCCATTTCCCATAGCTGGAAGTGCTGATACGTGATGTGTAGGGCCACATTCATTGAATACTGTAGTGTTATCGGGTTCGTACGCATCCGCCACAACAGGCGCGTTAATGGTTATGTCAAAGCTGTTGTCCACGGCCGGGCACGACCCGTTGGTCGGGCTGAATACGTAGAGTGTGGTGGATACGTTTACAGGGTCTCCTGCGAACAGGGAGTTGCCGACCCCACCCGGTGCATCGAAATAGTTGCCGTTGGCAAGTGGGGGCAGGTTGTAGGTGCCACAGTTGGTCACGGGCGCGGGTGCATCGGCCAACACAGGTGCGTCGATAATGAGTATCATAGTATCCTGTACCGTAGTGCATCCATCGGCTATTAGGGTCAACACCACACTTCCCGCTAGAATATCATCTGCGCTAGGAGTGTAAATTGGTGTTAAAATAGAGGCATCACTAAACATCCCGTTACCTGATGTACTCCAGGATAGGGTTGTGAAATCTTGAGCTGATGGCGCTATTGCCGATAAAGAAAGTTCTAAATTGTCTCCGGTACATATCTGTTCGTCTGAGCCCGCGTTTACGCTAGGAGCTGGACTTATATTAACGGTAATTGTAGCAAAGTCATTTGAACAAATTGGATTTACTGCATCTATGGTATAGGTGAAATTGTAGCTAATATTAGGGGGTACGCCTGTGAAATCTACATTGGATGGGTCTAACAAGCTCACCATCGCCATATCATCATCAGTCCATATTCCTGAAGCATCTGTAGTTCCCAGAGCTCCAAAAAGGTCTACAGAAGCATCATCAACACAAATGTTTATCACATTATTGGAACCTGCATCTGGGGTTGTATAAACTTCTATAGTTTGCTCAACATCGGTAAAGTTTCCAGAAGTGTCTGTTATTCTGTAGGTTCGAGTAATGGTCTCAGGATTTGAAAGACCATCTGAACTATCTCCTTGAGGGGTGACAGATGCTATAGCACAATTGTCATCGAGGTTATAAACGTCTGCAATGTTAACTGGGGGAACATTGGCCAACTCGCAAACCACTTCGTCATCAATGGTGCCAGTAGGAGGTGTAAAATCACCAAAACCAATGGTAAATACTTGGTTATGTTCAAAATCTACATTATGAAATTCGGCAATTCTAGCAATAGCATCAACGCTCGATGCCTCTATGTATGTAATTGGTCCTGTGGTAAAATCACCATCGCCATCTGTGTCAATCATTAAATAGAGAGCGCATTCTGGAATTATGGTGATGTCTGAACTGGAAAGATCTACCATTACACCTGCACCATTTATTGGTGTTGCTCCGGGCGATGATGTTTTTTGAACCTTCCATTCCCGAGAAATCCGTTCCGTAACGGTACCTATAGGTAGTTCAACATTAGTAGATGTTAAGGATGCTCGGTTATTTCCCCATAATAAATAGTTGTGCTCCCAATCGGGACTAAAAAGACGAGCATCTATAGTTGTTCTACTATCATCTAGGTTATCGGTGGTAAAAGAGGAGTTGGTAGATATTGTAACTATGGCTTCTGTATTTACACTTTTTGAGATACGTTGGTGCAAATTATATCTTAGTCGATGTGCGGCATCTCTAAATCTATCTCTACCAATACCAGCAATATCAAAATTATAAGGATTAGCAAGGTCAAAATCCCAAATGACCGTACCATCAGCAGCTAAGTAGTCATAAGATGTATTACCGCTTACACTTCCCAGACCACCGGCTCCGTTAAGAGTGATTCCATACTTGACGGCCAGATAACTCTCCAAACGTCGAATGTGATTCGCATCCGTAATTCCATCTACAAGGAAAACTTCAGCTATATGGCCATCTAAGTTACTTGGGTCAATTCCCATTACTGGGTCCGTATCATTGAAATGTTTCCCCATTCTGTTATAATAGAACAAACCCTCATCCGCTGTAACATCATTTCTTACAAAACCATTTATTTGAGGATCTACATGCCCATTTACCCTTGTGGTCAAAGTTTCCTGATTTACCCCCACTTGTCTAATAAAAGTTCCTATTGTGGGGCGTTCCATTAAATCAATACTTCCGGACCGAAAGAATGTTCCCGTATCCCATGTTCTACCTACCGAGAAAAAGTTTCCATCGGACACTCCCAAAGAAAGATTGGTGATACTACTTAAATGGCTATTGATGTCTCCGCCAAACAACAAACTTTGTGTTTCTGCTGTATTTCCTGCTCCGGTTGCTGAGAATACTATGAAAATGGTAGTGTTATCTCTTGCATGGGAGCGAAAGTATAAGGCATCGCCCTCCCCTGTAGGGTCGAACTCTATTGCTGGGTTAAAGTTCATTACATTACGACGCAGAGTAGGGTTCCCAGGAATTGATCCAGATGGGGTAAGAAATCCAGGAGAACTGGGATGTTGAAAACCATGATTGGGATAGTTTTCCCAAGGACGATTATAATTGGCAGGATAGGGCCCTGGAGGATGTTCCATGGCATCTTGCCTAAAAGCAAGTGAAAAATCCACTAGCTCGTACCAAATATTAACGGGCGTGCCATCTGCAGGGGCATAAGGGGTAAATTCAATAAGGGCACCTGGAAATGTGGAAGGCACGTTAACTGCCCTATCTGCAGAGTACCAATTGTCCACTTGTTGAGAAATGCCATGAGATGTTGCTCCGAGTAACATCACAATGATTGCACAAGACTTTAAATTTAAGTTTTGCCAAATAAGCTGTTTTATTCTTTTTGGTAAAAGAATAGATAGGTTAGTAGAAAGTAGTTTTTTGACCATAAGCAAAAGATTTGGGAACTGGAAAATCGCTTATGCAGACAATAATCCATCATAAAAAAAAAGAGAAGGTTTTGAATTAAAGGGAGTTAATTCACGAATGCGGTATAAGAATTGACAAATACTAGGATTGGGTTAATAGAAATTTCTTCAGAATTCTAAAAACAAGGGTTTAACATGAAAAATAGGTCAAGACATCATTCTTGATTAATCAAAAAACATTGATAGGGGCTTGATGGTTATGAAAATGGACTTAGCCTACAGGATTAAACTCGTGAAATCTTAAAAAGACTACTTAACTAAAACAAGTCTTCATCGGCACTCTACTATTTAAATAAACTGCCAAGGATATACCTTGGCAGTTTTAAACTATAGTGATTGATTCTTAAAGAACGTTTTTAGCTAATTCAAACGATGTAAAATAAGAGAACCCCATAGCTATTTTATCAAATTGATTTCGACTCTCCTGTTCTGTTTTCTTCCACTTTTTGTGGTATTACTTGCTATTGGTTTTTCCTCTCCGTAACCTTTGGCAATCAATCTTGATGGAGCAATACCTTCATTTATCAAAAAGTCGCGTACCGCATTTGCTCTAGATTCCGATAGTCTTTGGTTTGTTGTACTACTTCCCACGCTATCTGTATGGCCTTCTACAGTGAAATTGGCCGATGGATATTCATTCAATATTTGAATGATGTCTACCATGGTGGTTACCGATTCTGTTTTAATCGTGGCTTTGCCTGTATCAAAAAGGATGGTTCTTGCATAATCGTTCAACTGTTTCTGAACTTCTTCGGTAACTTCTGGGCATCCGTTATTGGATATTGGTCCAACAACTTTCGGACATGCGTCGTCAATATCAACAAGCGTGTCGTTATCTATGTCTGGACATCCTTTATTTTCTATGCTACCTGAGTCTTTTGGACAACGGTCATTCTTATCGATTAAACCATCGCCATCTGTATCAGGACACCCCTTATGTTCAACTATGCCTGGTGTTTCAGGGCATTCATCATCTTTATCCAGAATACCATCTCCATCGGCATCTTCCCATGGGCACCCCTCATTTTCTTGTGGACCAATTTCGTTTGGACATTGATCATCCTTATCCAAAATATCGTCTCCATCGTTATCTTTCCATGGGCATCCGTTGTTTTCAATAGGTCCTGCCACTTCTGGGCAAACATCATCTTTGTCCTGAAGTCCATCCTTGTCCTTATCTCTAAGTCTACCTTGATAAATAGGTATTTTTAATCCAGCATATAAATCAATTGATTTGGTGCTATTGCCCAAGAGGATGGACGAAAGCACAGACCCTGAACCTAAGTATAGTGGGCCAAACCTAAGACCGGTTCCCCACTGAACTCCAGCCCCCTCTAAAAGGCTAATGGGGAAATATATACTCAACAGAGTAGTTTCGAACCTAGGAGTCAAAGAAAATTGACTTAAGATTCGATTGGTGTTTATTTTGGTTTTAGACGTTAGGGGAAGACTGGTATTGAGATTGAGATAAAATTTTGAATTGAGATTCCAATCTGTATTAAAATGCAGAGCCGTTGGCAAAGTGGATTTTGGAGATTGAGAAGAAGACAGAAGGACGAAATTATCCTCAATAGCTCCCTCTAGCTCGTCTCCATCAAAATTATCAATGTTTTGGGTTTGGTTTAAATCATAAACATCCGTGATTCCACCTGTGTTTGAAATTGTTCCAATATCGGTTACAGATATACCCAACTTCAATTTGTATTTGTTCACACCACGATTGGAGATACTATTGCCATTTTTGTCCACAGCGCTGTAATCGTTGAAATGCGGTCTCCACTCATAGATAAGTCCTACATCAGTTCCTATTCCTCTTCCACTATTAAACTCGAAAAAATCTCCAGCACTTCCAATCTCATCCAATTCGTCTGTATTGCCGTAGGTAATTTCACCCGATGTATTAACTTCCCTAGTATTGGAATCATAATCAATGCCAATATCTTCACCAAAAACATGCACGTTTCCAGCTCCTTGAAGATACTTTATGGTGATACCTCCTTTTAGAAAATGCTGTTCCTTATTTAAGAGCACTCTGGCATAGGATATACCGAGCTCTGCCCATAGGTTTGTTGCTCCTGATAGATTACCTTCATTAATGAAAAAATCTTGGGTTTCATCAAAACCTCCTTCTCTTTCCAAAGTTTCCCCATTAATATCACTCGCGTTGAAAAACAATCGTCCCCTGATATAGAAGGAAAGTGCATTTGTCTCATTGAGAGTCAAGAGTACCGCAGGGCCTAGAACGTCTAGGTTAAGAGACAAATTATTGCTTTCCATTGGAGATTTGTCTGCTTCATCAAATGTTGTACTTACATCATTGAAGGCGTCAGATACGTTAAAGCCTATGTAGTCATTCCCAAAGAAAGCACTTACGCCAACTAGATTGACATCCAATTTGAGTCTTGAATCCACAATATTAGCTGGATTTGAAAGTACGCCGTGTACCCCATTGTAGTTATCTGTGGAATATCCAATGTAAGATTGGGAATTTGCCACGCTAAAGCATAAAAAGAGTATACATTGTAGGTAATTTTTGAAGTTTATGGTTCTTGGTTTAAAATGCATAATTCTTGGTTTTGTAATTGTTTTCATCAATAAGATTTAGGTTGATATTATTGGGACAAATAGAAAACAAATACAGCTTGCTATGGTACCTAAATACACAGAGCAAGGGTTTCAGTTGATAAATGCAGGATTTGACTTAACCTACTGGTGTAGAGTTATGTAAAATAGGAGGGTCTATTGATTGGCCTTATATTTAAAAGAAAGTGGAACTATACAAAACACCATTGGCACCAAGGAATCTGATTCCTTGGTGCAATGGAAACCTCAACTAAACTAAACACTTTTTTGACCAAACAATCCAAAAGTGCATTACTAACTACTAGCCCGCGAATTGATTTACGAAAACCAAAATCGAGACGTAATTGCTTTACAAATGTAGAAAGGGTTTATGCTATGTATTGAGGCAGATTAACGGATACAGGTTTTCAATTAACGGATACAGGAAATGGACCAATAACTAGATGATTTACGCAATGGGCACTTAGCCTGCGAAATAGCAAGAGCTTTGGATAATGTAGGATATAGCGCTGTGACATATCAGTTTTTTCTGTGTCTTAAGCCATAAATTAGTTGCTATTTCCTATGTCAATCAGAAAAATAAATAAATATACCGTCAAAATCAGATTTAGTTTATCCTCTAAAATGTTTGACGAAAATGATACCGTTTATATTCAAGAAATTGATACAAAAAATCAAGAGACCCAAATTGTCTTCGATGGAGGTAGGGAATATGTGACAGATATCACCCCTGAAACGTATTTGCAGCTCAAAAAAGAATTCGTAGAACCTAATGATGGTCGGTTTCACTAGCTGGTATTATTTTGTTAATGCTCTTATCCTCCCTTTCTACCTAGGGTAGAGCGGCCTGACAATTGTCATGTTTTCCTCTACTGAGGTTGGTTAGCTTTGTTTGTCAAGTAGTTATACTATGGGTGAAATGATTAAACAGCGCTCACAAGACACTAGGGAGCGCATGTCTTTTGTACAGCACCTGATAGATGATATCAAAGCTTTGGAAACGCTATTGCAAAATGGAAGCTTTGAAGACGATATCGTCCGAATTGGTGCGGAACAGGAACTATGTCTTATTAATGAGGAATATAGGCCCTTTGGTGTAAATCTAAAACTGCTCAAGGCCATCAATGATGATCACTTTACCACGGAGCTGGCCAATTACAACATAGAAATCAATCTAGACCCATTTGAACTTAAGGGGGACTGTTTTACACTGGTTGAACGGCAGCTTCGGGATTTGCTGAATAAAGCAGCGGGCAAGGCCAATGAGATGGGGGCAAAGCTTCTATTGGCTGGAATTCTGCCGACTATCGGAAAGAAAGAGGTAAACCTAGAATATCTTACTCCAATACCTCGGTATTTTGCCTTGAACGATATGCTAAAAGCCTATAAAGGCGATGATTTCAACCTGAAGATACGAGGCGTGGACGAGCTGTTTTTAAAACATGATTCCGTTATGTTTGAAGCGTGCAATACCAGTTTTCAATTGCACCTTCAGATACCTTCCCATGATTTTATTTCGAGCTATAACTGGGCACAGACCATCGCCGGTCCGGTACTTTCCGTTTGTTGCAACTCGCCCATGCTCATGGGTAGGGAACTTTGGAAAGAAACGCGGATTGCCCTTTTTCAGCAGAGCCTAGATACCCGAAAAACGGCATTCGCCCTTCGAAATCAAACACCTCGCGTAGGGTTTGGGGATGATTGGGAAACAGGAAATGTAGCAGAGATTTTCAAAAAGGACATCTCAAAGCACAGAATATTGCTCACAAAGCATATCGAAGAAAATTCCTTGGAAAAGATAGAACTGGGAGAAATTCCGAAACTTCCCGCACTGTGTCTACATAACGGAACCGTCTATCGCTGGAACAGGCCATGCTATGGAGCGGGAGGAGGAAAGCCGCATCTTCGTATTGAAAACAGGTATATCCCTTCAGGTCCTTCCGTTTTGGATGAGATGGCCAATTTTGCGTTTTGGGTGGGATTGATGAAGGGGAGGCCCAAATCTTTTGATGATATGCCTTCGCAGATGGATTTTAAATCGGCCAAGACCAATTTTATAAAGGCAGCTCGAACAGGTAAGGAAACCCTTTTCTCTTGGCGTGGTGAAGCATACAGTGCCAAAAAACTTGTTCTCAACAAACTACTCCCTATTGCCTATAAGGGATTGCACAAATGTGGTATTGATGATGCCGATGTAGAACGACTCTTGGGCATTATCGAGGCTAGAACGAAAGGGAGAACAGGAGAACAATGGCAAGTAGCCAATATCAGGGAGCTAAAGAAGAGATATAAGACCAATAAATCACTGGTTTTGCTGACGAAACATATGGTGGACAACCAGAAAGAGAATCTTCCCATACACCTTTGGAAGGATATAGATGTAGAGGGAATAAAACGAAAACCCAAGTTGGTCAAAGAAATCATGACTTCACACGTACTCAAGCTCTATGAGGATGACTACATAAGTATGGCCAAGGCCATCATGGAATGGAACCACATTCACCACATACCTGTGGAGAACGACCACGGCGAATTGGTTGGACTGCTTACCTGGAGTTATTTGGAATCTTTGGGCGAATCGATTGATTTTGAACGAACAACTGTGGCCGATGTAATGATTACCGATGTTATTTCCATTACACCCGATGAAAAGATTGAAAGTGCACGTGCCATGCTGAAAAAATATGGGATAGGATGTCTTCCGATTGTTCTTGATAAAACCATAGTTGGAATTCTAAGTAAATCTGATTTAGTTGAATGACCCAGTTTTCCAATACCCATACCTCCGTAGTAGAGGGAACACAACGTATCCTCGGTCATATAAAAGGTGGGAATGACGGCCCCACGGTCGTTTTTTTTGGGGGAATCCACGGAAATGAACCCGCAGGAGTGCTTGCCTTACAACAAGTTTTTAAGGAGTTGGAAGGAAATCAGGCAGGTTTATCCGGGGAGTGTATTGGAATAGCTGGAAACCTGAAGGCGCTCAAAAAAGAGGTCCGCTTTATTGATGAAGACCTTAATAGAATTTGGTTTTCCCACCAACTGAAAGCTTTGGCAGAACCTTCCGTTGCTTTAAATGCCGAAGAAGCGGAAATGATTGAGGTACATTTCCTGATTGAAGAGATTATACAAAACTCAAAACCACCTTTTTATTTTATTGATTTGCACACCACTTCTGGGGAGACGGAGCCTTTTATTGTAATGAACGATAGCCTGTTGAACCGAAGCTTTACCGCAAATTATCCCTTACCTGTGATATTGGGTATTGAGGAATATCTGACAGGAGCTTTGTTGAGTCATATAAACGAAATGGGATATGTTGCCTTTGGCTTTGAAAGCGGACAGCATACTGACCATAAAGCCATAGTGAATGCAAGGAATTTTATTGAATACACTTTAGGTCTTGTAGGGTTTACTCCCATAAAAAAGATGGAGTTGAATAGGATTAAATCAAAACTTCAACAGTACACTGAAGCGCCTCAACGTTTTTATGAAATTTACTATCAACACCTGATTCAAAAGGGAACTTTGTTCAAAATGCTTCCGGGATTTGCGAATTTTCAATCGGTCCCCAAAGGGATATCCATTGCAATGAATGGAGATGGGTTGATTACCACGGATAAAAAAAGGCAGCTTTTCATGCCACTTTATCAAGATAAAGGGTATGAAGGTTTTTATTTCATTCGTAGTATCCCTCTGTTTTACCTCTGGTTGTCCAGGTATTTAAGAAAACTTAAGGTCGATGGATGGTTATCGCGATTACCTGGTGTTAGCTGGGCTTCGCCAAATAAGGAGACTTTGGTTTTGGATAAAAGAACGGCTCGCTTTTTTGCCAAATCTTTCTTTCATTTATTGGGATATCGGGCCCGGGAAATGGACGGGAACCATCTTTTGCTTAAAAATAGGGAACGAAATTCAAAAACAGCTTTTTATAAGAATGCGCCATGGCGCAAGAAACAGTGACTGCCTATTCTTCACTGAGACTCTCGATGAAGGCAAAAACCCTGGTCTCCAACTCCGCCAGTTCATCAACAATGAATTTGAGTTCAAGAAGATTACAGTCGTGTACTGACTTTCGCGTAATATCATTGGTAACGGCAAACACGGACATATGGGCATTTTGAGCGGCTTTAATACCATTCGCAGAATCTTCGATGACCAAAAATTCCTCAGAAGCTAATCCAAGAATTGTTTTCGCTTTGTTGTAAATATCGGGTTGTGGCTTGCCATTTTCTACATCATCCCGGGTGAGGATTAAATCGAACTTTTCAAAAATACCCATGGCTTCTGTAACTTTTTTGGCTTCGGGTAAATGGGACATGGTAGCAAGGACTAGTGTATATTTTTCTTGAAACAACCTATGGAACAAGCC
Organism: Bacteroidota bacterium; assembly: GCA_039184805.1. Lineage (GTDB taxonomy): Bacteria > Bacteroidota > Bacteroidia > Flavobacteriales > Flavobacteriaceae > Flagellimonas. The sequence continues at coordinate 18,149 of JBCDAX010000039.1, forward strand.
TAAGGTGAAAGAACAGAAATGATTGGACAGAAGTTCAGTGTCATCAAGGATTTCTCGATATATCTTAAGTCTTGTTTCAATCAATTTTTCTTCAATAAATTCAGTGTCACTTGAATCCAAATAGTCTTTTAATTCGGCTTTGAATTTTTCAGCTAGACCACTGACCACTTCTTGTCGAGATAAGCCAACAAACTGGAAAAAAACATCCAAGACCTGTTCCTTTTTGACTGCGTTTTGCGTCAATTGATTAATGGCTGTTGCATAAGAAGTGGCTTTCAACACTTCGGTTTGGATTAGTGTTCCATCCAAATCAAAAATTACGGCTTTAATCATATGGTCCTTGGTGGTTTAAGGATAAAGGCAAGCTAAGGGTTTCCATCGGGATAAAGAAATAGATTCCAACTTGATAACAAAATGATAAGCTGGTAAAGCTCGTAATTCAATATTTTTAACACGATAGAATCAATTGATATGGGAAATTCTAAAAGCGAAAAAAAATTAGCTGCTGAAGCTTCGGTTGAATTCGTAAAAGATGGTATGATTGTAGGATTAGGAACGGGTTCTACGGCTGAATTTATGATTCAATGTTTAGGAGAAAGAGTAGGGGACGGTCTTTCTATAAAAGGAGTACCTTCCTCTGAAAGAACAGCCGACATGGCCCTCAAATTAGGAATTCCTTTAACCACTTTGGACCAAGTGGACAAGCTGGATGTGTATATTGATGGAGCTGATGAAATCGATACAACTTACAATATGATAAAAGGGGGTGGAGGGGCGCTGCTTCGCGAAAAAATCTTAGCGTACAATTCTAGATTCAATGTGATCATAGTTGATTCTAGTAAAGAAGTTGAAAATTTGGGAAAATTCAGATTACCGGTTGAAGTAATTCCATTCGCTCATAGAAAAATAATTGACCAACTCGTGCAACTTGGCTTGGACCCCATTCTGAGGAAAGAGGATAATGTGGAATATCGTACGGATGAAAACAATTATATCCTGGACTTAACTATGCTAGGCCAAAAAAATGTTCAGGAGTTAAACTCTACACTTTTGAATATCCCTGGGGTGGTAGAAACCGGACTATTTATTAACTACGTTAACGTCTTGATTGTGGGAAAAAACGGAGAAGCAAGGATTATCTACACAGATAGGGAATAACCTAAGTTCTTTTATCGACGACGTCTATTGGGCTCTTTCACAAGCTCGTCATCTTCCCAAATACCGCTTGCCACAATATCCCCCGTTTTGCCATAAAAGATGCCTTCGCCAAAACGCTCATCGGCTTTCCAATGGCCTACATATTTTTCTCCATTGGGCCAATAGTATGTACCCTGACCATCTCTCTTGTCATTGCTATATGTGCCTTCATAAGATTGACCGTCGGGCCAATAAAAAGTGCCTTGACCATGTCTTTGGTTATTTTTCCATTGCCCTTCATAGCGGCTCCCTGTGCTTAGCAAAGCTACTCCGATGCCATTGGCCTTTTTGTCCTTTACTTCCCCAACATAGTGAACTACACTCCCTTTACTCGTGGTGAAGGTAAGGTATTGCCCTGTAGCTTTATTTCGCAATTGTTTTTGGAGTCGAGTTACCTGTGCACGCATCTTTTCCATGGCGAAAGTCAAGGAATCAATCGTATTGATGTTTTCAGAACTAAGTTCTTTTGTGGTTATAGGAAGAGTATCCAAGACCGCTTCGGTATTGGTATCAATTTCGTTTGTTTGGGTTTTTAAGGCTAAAAATGTCTTCGCAAAGGCCTTTCTCATTTCTATGGCCGCTCCATCACTCTCTGTTTCTGGGTCCTGTTCTATACTGTACGACTGAAGTGCATCATTATAATCTCCTCGGATAACCAAGGAATCCCCTTCTAAAAGTGCTTCGTGTACGGCCAGACGAGCAGAAAGTTTTTGTGCGGTTTCCTGATCAGCTTTAAGCTGTTGTTTCAGCGTTCTGGAATTGGACCAAAAGTATAATGCCAAAGCTCCAAAAAAGAGAGCCAAACCGTAGGTAATTAAAGGGCGATAGTTCTTCATGATATACGCAACTATATTCATTTACGAGATTAATCACCAAAATGGATGGATGGCAACTTATTTTTAACTTTTCTAAAGTCTGGTGAGAAATACATGTGGATTCGAAATGTCCAATTTTGCTTATAAATTCCTCCGTTTTCCAGGGTTTGACCCGTTGAATACATCAAGCCGGCGGCAACGGTCAATCTAGGTTGAACAATGTACCCCAAGGTAGTGGTCAATCGTAAATCTTCTAGTGGACTGGCAACTACAGGCTCTCCACTTTGCATAATAAGCTCAGCCTCTGGCGATATATAGAACGTACCGGGTTCAAATTTGTAGTTGTTGAGAGGTACTTTTGCCCGGAGCATGTAACGCCATCTATTTCGGAAAATGTATTCACTATTTTCTGCAAAACCTTGGGTCCAGCGATGTTCTATTCGTATTCTGTGGTAAAACATGGTGCTGCCCAAAGGCATGGCATATTGGTATTGGTGCCAAATACGCCATTCGGGGACCACGCTGCGGTCTTCTGAGGACTCGTCTGTGTTAAAATTGATTCGTAATACCCCGCCAAGGCTCACATTAAAGCTTTTGGAATAGATATAACCAATAGCATGCCTGTTATAAATCTGCCCGATTTGTCCGATGTAAGGGGTGTTTTCTGTCTCTTCAAAACGAAAGTGGGTCTGAGCATCCCAAAACAGTCTTTTAGAAATCCGAATATTGCCATAGGTGTTGAACCACACTCGTCCTACAGGATTTTTAAATTCTGCCTCTTCAGGAAGTACATTGCCCTCTTGGGAAAGCCCCTTAGCTAGACTAAACACCACAAATAGAAGCACTGCTTTATAGCGCAGCAAATAGTACTTTTTCACTGTTCAGCAGTTTTGGGGTTGGCTGGTATTCCCAACAGTTCCAGAATGATTTGGGGGTCTTGTTCCTTTCGAAGTTTCCGTTCTAGTTTTTTGGTGGATTCATCTCGAAGTTCCAAAAGACGTTTTTGAATGTCATCAAGTAATTGGGTGATTTGGGTGACATCTTTGCATTCTACTGGGGAAGCGATGAGGTCTAGTACATAGGGTATGATTATATTTTTGTGTGCAGCAGTGATTCGTTTTTTAATGTCTTCGTCCATTATCGTAGCAGTGAACGGATTCCAAAACGCATCTTGGTAAGCCTCCTTGATAATGAGTTCCTGTTCTGGAAGTTTTCCTACTGCAGTTGCCAATTCCACCAAATTCTGAAGACAACGTAAGGTGTTTTGCCCATACTCCAATTTTTCATCCGATTCTGGCATTTCGGCATAGGTTTTTAGGATGATTTCCTTTGTGTTCAGAATCCCATTCAAAGCATTCTTAATATCCAATCGATTTATGGTCTGCAAGGAATCAATAGTATTTTCTAAAGTTTGCGTTTGTTCGACAAGCTGTTCTTCAAGCTTTAAAAACTGTTGTTGCTTTTCGGCTTTTTCGAGCCATTCGGATAAGCCTTCTGAAATACTATCAAAACTCTTTGCTACATATTCAGCCATTTTTTGAATACTGGCCATGTTGGTAGGCTGGTCATTGTATTCTTCGGAAGACTTTAAATCCCAAGAGGTGTAAGGACCCGCTTCGTTAGACAACTGTATTTGCTTTTTTGGGAGCCCATTGGGCCAAATTTGCCTGATAAGAATTTTTCTGGGCAAGAACTCAATCATTTGCTGGTCATTGCAGCTGTTGAAAACCCCTAGAGGTTCTATAAAACCATCTTGCAATCGCTTAGCTATGGTGTAGTAATAGCTTGCTTTTTCGTTGGAACGTGCCAAAAATTCCAGTTGGGGATTTTTTAAAAGTTCATCGCTCTTCTCACTAGCCGATTTGTACGCTTTCGTGATGTTCCTTACTTGTGAGGTCTCTATGCTGTCCAGTGAGTAAAAGGGTAACTTGACTTTAAAGCTGGGCATGAACTCGGATTTCCCTAAATCATTAAAGAAGGTATTGATACTTTGATAGTGTTGCGAATTTTGTTGCAAAAGAGAGTACATCCCCGTCTCTTCAAGGTTTAATTCCGTTTGCTGTTTGTTGATGTACCACTTTACAATCCTTAGATAACCTTCGTCCAGTATTTTAGATTTATAGGTTTGAGCTGAGTTATCAAAAACCTCTAAAACAACATTTCCAGATGTGTTACTTCTTTCAATTCGCTCTAAAAGACCGTTTGTGAAATACCAGTTTTCCGAAGGCTCACTGGAAACATCAGAATATACGGCCCATACATCATGGGCAAATCCATCTCGTAGAAAACGTCCAACCAAAGTGATTGAATCATTTTCGATTTGAAAGCTTTTTTGGGGAATGCCTCGGTCAAAGGATATCTTACTCGAGAACAACTCTTCGGCCACCTCCGAATTTTCAATTTTAGAGATTTTATAGGTCCAATCGCCATCAGGTTTACCTTCTTTAAGATTTCCCAAAGCATCATGTTGAATACCGCTTACGTTTACACGATATTGATATCCTACCACTTGACTGGCCTGGTTCGAGCTAAATTCACCAAATTGAAACTTCCAAAAACCTTCAGGGTGTCCATTATTAAACATGCCGGAAAACGAAAAGAAACTATCCTTCTCTTTTAAAAGGGCGTCCAAATTGGATTTGTACATAAGGAATTTACCTTCAGGAATGGAATCACCGTCCACTACCTTAAAGGGATATTCTGCCGTACCCGTAAATCCTCCCGCACTCAATTCACCCGAAAAGAGCTGTGTCTGGGAAAATGCAGTGGTACTACATATAAGTGCTAAAAGAACAAGTAGAGGATATGCATATCCACCGTAAGGTTTTTTCATGTGTTCTATTCTTTTTCATCAAAACAAAAAGGGGTTTAGATGAAAATGTATGCCTTACATACGAGTAAAAAAGAGATATGGTCTATGGAATTTTAAAAATTACCCCTCTTAAAGCAACTGTATTGGGTAGAAATCGATGAAGCCAAGAATTAGTGAGGGGTTGGTATAAAAAAAGCCCACCAATTTGGCCATCTTTTTAACTGAGTATTTTAAAGAAACTCATTTATAGAAAATACTTCATATTGGATTGAATCTTTTGAGAGGTAAAGCACTTCATTAAGATTCAGGATTAGATAACCTTTCTCTCAAACCTTTTAGTCTTTGTCTGGTCATAATAAACTCTTTACCCGTTTTAAGTTTTAGTATGTATTTTTCGTTTTCCCAAAAGGAATAGTGGTCTACGTGCTTTAAACTTACAATGGCAGACCTGTTTACACGAACGAAAAGGTCTCTGGAAAGGGTCTTTTCAAGTTCTACTATGGTAAGATTTGTTGTATAGTTTCCATCCATGGTCGTCATGATTGTTTTTCTCCCCTTTTTTTCAAAGAAGAGCAAGTCATTAATAGCTAATAATTGAACTCCCTGGTCGGAACGTATTTCCATAAATGAAGACTGAGTTTGAGTGATGTTAAGTTCTGTATCTTTTGAAAAATGTCTAAGGATATTAATGTTAACCACAGCGTAAACCTGAATAAACACTATGGGCAAATAGGTAAGGTATAACTCAGTTGAATAAAAATACTCTTCCCAATATACACTCCAATTCAAATCGCTGAAATGCTCATAGAGAAATCGTAGGGTTTGGGTGAATGGGTTGAAAATAAAAAAAGCAAATAAAATCACAGGCAATACAGTAAGCTGATATTTTATAAAGCTTAATTTATCTGTAGGCAGGGTATTGATTCCAAAAAAAATGAGATACTGCCTTAAAAAGTGAAATGTTATCAATACAGAAACGCATTCAATAAGTATTTGGTTAATAAATACAAATTGCAGGAGATTACTAAAAGAAAAATGCGGACTGTTCCACCAGCCTCTGTTTTCTGGGGCCAGGTAAACCAATATGAGGATTGAAGTTATGGAAAAAAAAGTGGTTAATATAATTGTTTTTGGCTTTGTTAAGTTACTGTGGTCTAAGTGCATTTTGAGTTCAGATTTAGAACATCAAAATACGTATTTCAAGAGATGTCCTAAAATTTATATTTTCCAATAACCCGGTTTAAAACATGAAATAATGGGTTTCAGACTAACAGCTCTTGAGGGTGGTCTAAAACCCTATTTCTTTGTTTTTATTGAAAATAAATTGAACCAAATAAAATAATGTGAATCAAGATATTCAACAAAGTGAATTGATTTTTTATCTACCCCTTGTAGCAAGTTACGTTGTGGCTTGTTTTTTGGCCTACGTTATTTTTAAAAAAAATAAAGTTTGGGGTATTCCATCGGTTTTTGAACCACAAAAACCTTGGCAGGAACTTGTCTTCGCTTTCATTGCAGTACTGTGTATATTCATTTTGGGACGGATTTATGATGCTGGGTTTTTAGTTTCTTCCCGTTATAATTCCATTGCATGGATTATCAATAATCTTATTATTTATAGTCCTATTTTTATTTTAGTGACTCTCCGTAAACAACCTATGGTAACACTATGGATTTCTAGAAAAAACCTTGTCTTAAAGGTCGTAACGGGCTTTTTTTGTGCTTTTCTTGGGGTATTTGTGTTCATAGCACTTAGAGGAGAAATTGATCGGATTGGCCCTATTTTGTTAAAATCCATTTCACTAGATTCCATAGCGAGCTTTGTTGCCGTTTTCATGGAAGGAGTTGTGGTTGCCTTTATTTTTATCCGACTCAAATGGGTTTCCAATTTGAAAGTTGCACTTTTTGTGCCCGGATTATTATTCGCCCTTGGGCATGTTCCAGGAATGCTAGCCCAATCGGAACCCTGGTGGCATATCATTTTAATGTCAATTTTTACAGGTTTCATTGCTATGTTCGTCCTATATACTTGCAACAACATCAAAGATATTGTTTGGCTTGGCATAGTTCATTATTTTATGGATGTTGCCATTAATGCCTTCTGAGACGCCTTTAATCCAACAAAAATCAATATTAAAAAGCCTTAATCTATACCAAGATGTAAATCATGTTTGACAGACTTTAATTTTTTTTGTTTCCTTGGATTAGTGTGGTAGGCTGGGGGACATAACTAGTGTTAATAAGCAGGATGCCCTGAGTAAATCACGTTGGAATTATTTTATTGATGAAAATATTACTAAACAATAAATTATTTATTATGCACCACAGGTATTTGTTATTTCTAATCTGTACAATATTGTTATTTGCATGTGAGAAAGAGATTTCTTCAATAGAAGAATTAATAGATGCGAATTTAAATGCGACTTCTAACAATAACTGGGAAGGAATAGTATCCCAATCAGCTTCTTACAATATAAAGACCCTAATTAATGGAAGTGTCGTAAATGATGAAAACACGGTATTGAGTCAAAAATTTCCGGGTTTACAGAAAAAAGTCTCATCAAAAAAGGATACCATTACTAAAATTATTTTAACCAAGGAGGAAGAAAGCAAGCTTATCAAGTTTACTAAAGGCACTTTTTTCGGTATAAGCCGTATTCCTAAAGAGGAAATCCAGATTTCGCCTGTTTTGGACCTTAAGAAAAAATCTGCAGAATATGGATTAATTGATTCCATTTGGAACAATCAACCGGTTTTCTTTGCAAATAGTAAAAAGAACAATGATAGCTATATTTTTAGCAAGCAATCAAAAATGCTAATTGCATATCTGGCTGTAAGTCAATATGGGAAATCAACATTAACCTTTGAAGATTATCGGGAAGTCGGTGGATACCAGTTATCTTACAGACAAAAGCTGGATATCCCTGATGCTGGTTATTCACAAGAATTCATATATCAAAATCGCAGAATTAATCCTGAATTTCCTAAGAATCACTTCCAGTTGAATGATGAATGGAAAGCTCTCACTAAAGGCTCAGAAGTTCCGAGTTTTGAATTGCCTATGGCTTTTGATGAAAATAAAATGGTGTCCACACAGGACTTAAAGGGCAAAGTAACCTTGATTGATTTTTGGGCTACGTGGTGCAAGCCATGTTTGGAGGAATTACCAACCATTAAAGAACAATACAATATTTATAAAAGCAGGGGGTTTGAAGTGGTTAGTATTTCCATAGACAAAGATGTTAAAAGACTAAATTCTTTTTTGAATAAGAATCCATTTCCCTGGAAACTCAGTCTATATTCAGATGGTGAATTCAATTCTGAATTAGCCAAAAGTTTTCAATTGGTAGCGATTCCAAAACCTATTTTGGTTGATGAAAATGGAAATATTATCGCAATGGATGCTGAACTAACCAATGGTAAGCTGGAAGTAGTCCTAAAGAACATTTTTTCAAGTAAAAGTAATAGCTCGCTGTAGGAGGTAAAACAGGGTAAGAGCGACATTCGTCTTTTGTTAATATCGATTAGGTAGACTCAATATCCTCTTTGGTTTTTCTAAAAACGGGAAATAAGTTGATTAAAAATTTTCCTGTTGCCTAAATAGCCACCCATAGAATTTGATTTTGCTCTGGGTGGTTAGGTAAAGTTTCTACTTGATTCTTAAAAGCAGTCTGGAGAGGACTTGAATCCACCAAGCCATTCTTGAAATGCATTTAAAATGATTATAAAATGTAGTAATCAATATGTTAGGAAAAGTTAGTCAATAAGGTGCATAAATACTGCCTTAACAAAACTAGTTCATACATCATTAGCTATTTTCAATTATCTTATTCCAAACCTTAGTTATTTATAAACCTTGGGGTTATTTGTTACAGAATAGTGTTTTTATAATGCAGATATTCAAAGAGGTTTAGAACAGTCTGTATGATGCTTTGATACCACTCAGATTTAAAGAGACAAGATATGGATAGTACATAGGGTTGTAAGAATATCAATTTTAGAAAATTGATATTCTAGATGATTCTAAACCGTATCTGAAATAATAGAAATACCCAACTATCGTTTTAGGAAAGACGAATCTTGTTCTAAATGGTATAGTTTAATTATACTCTAAAACTTTTTGTTAGTTACAATTATCATTGACTATTTGCTCCACGGTTGGATTTGCCGCATTGGAGAAAATTCTTATCATCAGATTCGTGGTGTCACTGTTTTTTAGGGCTTCCTGAATACCACAAAAGTCGTTAAGTCTTTCGTTTCTGATAATCGCGTGGTTTTGGACATCTAAATCACTTTCTAATCTTGAAATACTGTTGAGCCCTTCTAAACTGGTTATTTCTGGGTTGTCTTGAATGGTGAGAAATCTTCCCAAAGTTTCTAGTTTGCCTACGTCCAAGCTTTCCAATAATGAGTTATTGGAAACTGTGAAGTCAGCCTCAATACGTTCTACATTTTCAAGACCCGAAAGAGACCTAAGGTTTTCATTACTGTTAACGGAAATTCCAAAACATGTAACCAAATTCTCCAGTCCATTTAAGGAAGTTAAGCTTGAGTTTGCACCAATGCTAACACTAACAGTATCAATAAAGGTTACATTTCTAAAGCCTGATAAAGATTCCAACCTGGGGTTTCTAAAGAAATTAAATGGAGTAAGGGTTACTCGCCTTCTTATAGTGTTAATTTGTGTGAGCCCTCGTAATGCATCAATACTCTCCAAACTATCGTTCCCTATTACCTGAATTCCACCTATTAAATTTAAATTTTCAAGTCCATCAAGGGACTTTAGATATCTCGTATCAACAATATTCAAACCTGCATCCAATTGGGTAAGTGTTCTAAACGGGGTTAGATCCCTAATTGGGTTTTCGTTGTCTCTACCATCTATGATAAGTCCACCTTGCAGACGAGTGTATCCAAAAAATCCAATACTATCAATTTGGGCTTGATTCGTTACGCGAATGCCTGCGCCAAAAACCCTACTTCCCTCTGTATCATCAGAATCCTCTGCATCATCGGACTCCCCTGAATCATCCATTTCCATTTCATTCTGCCCTTCCATATTAGTAATATCCGGGTTTTCAGTTTCACTACTGGAACAGCCAATGCATGTTACTAGTGCTGATAAGAATAGTATTCTTAATATCTTCATTTTGATTGTAAAAAAGTTTTAGCTATGAAAGGTCAATCTAAAAATACCCATTTAAATCAAATAAATAAATATATATTCTTTGAGACCTATATATCAACGATTATTTTGTGGGACTGACCCTTAACCTAAAAAGGAAAATCGTTTTTATACGAACTGGTTATTGTACGTCTTTCATGACCAAGAATCTGGAAGGTCATCCTTTCGTCAATTAGTTTTTGCTACGCTGTATAGATAAATCTTTACCTCGTACTTTTGAGTGCATAATAGCGCCTAGTTCTAGCTGTTCATTTATTCTGCCTAAATAATTTGATAAAAGATTGGAATTTCTTCAAATTGAGAAGTAAAAGGAAGGCCCTAAAAAGCAAAAACCTCAGCGTTTGCTGAGGTTTTAAAGCGGTCTGGACGGGACTCGAACCCGCGACCCCCTGCGTGACAGTCGCAAATTATTGATTTTCAAATGGTTGCATTTGATTTCTTTTGTTTTGAAAATCAGTATTTTATGATTTTTCGCTTTTCTTTTAGCTTCCTTGGGACTACATTTAAGTACCCATTTGTTGTACCTATGTTGTACCCAAAACCAGAAAAGTATGTCTTCAATCAAAGTCGTTTTAAGAAAAAAAGCATTGGCCAATGGCTCATTTCCAATCTTTTTAAGGGTCACCAAAAACCGTAGAACCAAATATTACCGCACTCCTTTGAATACTAATTTAGAAGAGTGGAACGAAGATACAGGTTCTTTCAATGGAAAAAATACAAACTACATCCAAAAGAATAGAGTGCTTCTGAAAATAAAGGATCGAGCCTTAAAAACCTATTATGACCTGGAGCTTGAAAAAGAAGATTTTACTCTTGACGATTTTGACAAACATTTTCGGGTAGACACCAATCCAGTTTCGCAGGATGTATTCCGGTTTTGGGACGAGATTATACAGGAAATGCGTGACGCTGGCAGAATGGGTAACGCTAAGCTTTATCACGATGCTTCCAACTCAATCAAACGATTCATTGGTTTTAAAAGTCTTCGTTTTTCTGAGATTGATGCTACTTTTTTAAACAAGTATGATGCCTTTTTGCGTTCTCGGGGAGGTACGGATGGTGGAATAGGTGTAAAAATGAGAACGATTCGTGCTATGTACAATAAAGCCTTAGAACGGAATATCTTCAAAGTAGAAAAGCATCCCTTCCATGTTTATAAAATATCAAGACTAAAAGGAAAAGGCATTAAGAGAGCCTTGAATTTGGAACAGGTTAATAAGATTCACAATCTTGATTTAACCAAGTACCCACATCTAGTCGATCACAGAAACTATTTCATGTTCAGTTTCTATTCTAGAGGGATGAACTTTGCCGATATGATTGATTTGAAATGGAGCGACATTCATGGAGAGCGAATTAGGTATATCCGTAATAAAACGAAGCGCCCATTTTCCGTTAAAATCAATCCACCTCTAAGAGCTATTTTGGATTACTATCGTGAAAATTCCCTTGGGACAAAATACATTTTCCCAATTCTTTTGTACAACGATTTAACACCATTACAATTAGACCATCGCAAAAAGAAAACATTGGCTCAATACAACAAGGGCCTGAAGGAAATAGCTAATCTTTGCGGAATCAATCAAGCCTTAAGCTCTTATGTGGCCAGACATAGTTATGCCAATTGCCTTAAACAAAAAGGGGTAGCCACTGACATCATTGGTGAATCGCTTGGGCATGCTGATATAAAGATTACTCAAGTCTACCTCAAGGAATTGGGCAATGAAATCGTGGATGATGCCGTGGAAGTGCTTTTTAACTAGAATGAATTTTATGGTGCCGAAAATCGTTCTTTTAAAGAAACCCTAACAAATATCGTTGCAGTTCTATTTGGCAATTCTCAAAGCCATTGCATACGAATTTGGCAGTATTCTATCTTCAACAGCTTTGCTTGCTTTTTCCAACCTTATTGATCACCTCATTTAGTCAAATATTTTTAGACCTTCATCCTTATTTCTTAAATTAAGTTAACGCGTAAGCATGGATAATTAAGTAGTTTAAGCCACTATTAATATTAAAGCCATGAATACATGAAAATAAAAATGACACTGCTCTGTACGGTTATATTTTTTTCCATAAGCTGTAAAGACACCGCTAAAAATCAAGTCGCCACTACAGATAATGAAGATAAGTCTTCCCTAATCCTAAATGATGCTACTTTAATATCTGGAGCTAATATCTTGGCTTTTGGACCCGACAATGTTCTGTTTATTGGTGATAGCAAGGCAAGTAAATTATACGCGGTTCCAACCCAAGCCAATGAGCTAAAAGAACCTGTGCCTTTCAATATGGAAGGGTTCGATATTGTAATGGCCAAAACATTGAATGTAGCACCTAGGGATATTGTCATTGGTGACATGAAAATTCACCCAAAAAGTCAAGAGGCATATATCTCCGTAAAATTAGGCCATGCCCCAGAGGCTAAATCCGTAATTGCTATTGTAAATCCTGTAACCGCTTACATCAAACTATTGGAAATAGCAGAAGATAATCAGCAGCATATTTCAATTAACAATCCGGCTTCTTCAGATTTAGTGTTTTGGAAGGAAACCTCAGCAAGTACCTTGACCATCACGGACATCGATTATAACGATGGTTATGTCTATATCGCGGGATTGACCAATAGTGAATTTGCCTCTACGCTGCGCAAAATAGCGTATCCGTTCACGGATTCCCAAGAAATGGTGAATAGTATCGAAATTTATCACGCCGTCCACACACAGAATGAAACACGTGCGCCCATACGCACCATGTTGTTTGAGGAAATGGATGGAGAATCCACTTTG
>JBCDAX010000040.1:0-30273 GCA_039184805.1 Bacteroidota bacterium
ATTTGCAAACAATTTGCAAACAGTCGATAAAAGTGAAAAATTTAACACTTTTTAAAATAAATAATACCAAAAGGAAGGAAAGCTGTAGTTATTTTGCCCTTTACAAAGTCCCAAATACTTACCTCTAAACTTTGCGCATGGATCCGGTTCCGATTTTATAGCGTTCCGAGAGATAAGTGTTAAGTAAAATCGGAAAAGGGCGCAACCTACTGTTGCTGTTGAAGTTCCACTTTTTCTTTCAAGGCGGCAGCTTTTTCCTTTTTGTTCAATTGGACCACTTGGAAACTCAAATATCCAATTGCTATACTTTGAGTAATTAGCGCGGATAAAAAGAGCACCAACAACCATTTAGGGATAAGCTTGGCTTGTTTCAGCTTTTTATCGATATCGTTTAATGCTTTCATATTCTGTGACTGAACTCTTTCTTGGCGTCTAAGGTGATCTTTAAGATGATATTCCAACTTGGAAGTATCCACTTTTACTTCATTTAGGCCCTTGGACAGGCCTTCCAACTTTTTGATCGAATTCTGGAACCCATTGATCTCGTCCGTCAATAGTTCAATAATGTCATCCAATTTTTTCATTGTCCTTTATTTTTAAATTCCGATGCCTCGGTCAATGGCCCTTTTTATGATTTTCTTCGCGAACCGCTTTGCCAAGGCCATTGCGATTTTGGTGCTCAGTTCGATTGTTTTTCCTGCCAACTTCGCAGTTGGTACTTTTGATTTGTTCATTACCTTATTCGTGTTGTCCGAGATTTCGGCGATTATTCTCGCTCCCGACATCGAACGGTGTACCTCGCTACCTTTAAGGTTCTGTCCCTTATACTCAAATCGAAAGCCCTGAAGTTTCTGTTGTCCGTTGATACTTGGGATTACTTTGATGCTTTTTTCTTCCATCAACTTGATATAGGCATCAAGACTCATAGGTTTGTCCGATCGTATCACTTCTTCATGTACCCGCTTTATCTCGTTTCTTATCTGTCTGATTTTGTCAAGTCTTTGGTGTTGCACGTCCCTTGCAGTGGTCAGTCCCATTTTCCTTGCCACCTCATGGGCCTTTTGTTGGCTCCTTTTTCCGATGAAGCTATCCTTGTATGCTTTTCCATCAAATCCTATCCTATTCGCGTATAAATGGATATGGGTATGTTCCTTGTCCCTATGTACAAATGCAATGGCCTGCCTTTCTTTTAGTCCCATGGCCTTAATGAACTTTTTGACAAGTTCACTTAGTTCTTTTTTTGACAGTCTCCTACCATCTTCGATACTGGGGCTCAGCACGAAGCTAAGTGTGTTCTTCTTGGTCCGTGGGTTCTGTGATTGCACGATTTTGAATTCCTCCGTGATTTCCCTAGGGTTCTCCCCGGCCAAATGTTGGCTATGGATGATTTCAGCATCCTTCTCCTGGTTCCATCCATAGGAGATGGAAGCCCTGGTATGTGATATGGATTTTCCCTTTCCAATCATCTGTTAAAGTTGTAAAGATGGTTCCTTATCTGATTGGCCAGTTCTCCAACTTCCTTGGCAAGCCTTGGGTCCCTTTTTTTGAACATATTGCTTATCCGTTTGAAATTGTTCTTGTATTTCACCAGCATGGAATAATGTTCCAATTGTTCTGGGGTCAGGCGTTCAATGATACTATGGCCAAGGGCGGAACCACGGCAATATTCGGAAAGGGAAAGCCCAGCCCTTTTGGCCTTGAGCTTGAGCATCTTCTTTTCATAGATACTGCACCTGAACTGGATGTGTTCCCTTTTCATTTTTCTTTTTTCCTTTTGCGACCATCGGGAGAAAAAGCAAGATTGTCATGACAATGACACATCTTGAATTGCTACCCAACTTCAAAGTAGTAGCAAAGACGAATAGGGATGAAAAGTGGCCTGTTTTTAACTAAGGAAAAGGAATCCTTTTAGAAGAATCTCAATTGAATGAGGGAAACAATAAAGTTTTGTAGAAACTAAAGAATCGGTTCAAAGAAAAAGCCCTACTCCAAAAGGGCATAAGTAAAGGCGCCCTATTTGATTTTTGAATTACGCTTATCTTCCCGAACACTACAAAAATCAAACAGGATCCTGCGCAGGTAAGTCCTGATAAGATTTGGGATACTTAATATGTCAGTTAGCTAATATCTAAATAAAGTGTCCCAAAAAAGGTGAATTAACGATACCACTAAAAAAGACTAGAAATGGGACAGGGTTAATAATTGTAATCAACTCTTCTGTCGAGTCCAATAAAAGGGCCGTTTTTCAATACTACCATTTAAACAAGTTACAGCGTATTCCTTTTATACCTGGCTTTACCATAAAAACAGATCCTGCATAAGGATGTTTTAGCTTATCAACCTTTTCCTCGCCCGTTCGTGCAGTTGTAATAAAAAGTAAATCAAGATTTGAGCCTCCAAAAGTGCATGATGTGATGTTTTTAGCAGGTACAGCTATAGTTTCAATTAAAAGACCGCTTGATGGGTCATACCTTGCGACGGCCCCACCATTCCACAAGGCAATCCATAGTTTTCCTTCCTCGTCGATTGTCATACCATCAGGAAAACCCATGCTTTTTGGTATTTCTATGACCGTTCTGCCATTACTAATACGGCCTGAAATACAATCAAAATCGAAACCTACAACTTTTTGGGTAGGTGTATCTATATAATACAACGTTTTGTTATCCAGTGACCAGACAAGTCCGTTGGATATGGTAACATCATTTAACCTACTTTCAAATTCCCCATTAGCGTTTACCATATATAGTTTCCCCTTTTTTCTGTATTCCTTGATATCCATGGAACCTATCCATAATCTTCCCATGGTATCACACTTTCCATCATTCAATCTAACCTGGGGGGTTTTCAAATCCAAACTGGTGAGTTTAGAGAACTCTTCGCCAACTAAGTTGACCAAATATACTCCGTCATGGAGCCCAACCACGGCCGTCCCTTTCTTTTGTGTAGGTATTATTGCTCCTATCAAAGAGGGTGTTCTTATCAGTTTTACCGATTTCCTTGGAATATCCATGATATGGATACTTTTTCCCAAAATATCAACCCAATACAATTCTTGTGTTCTATAATTCCATATTGCCCCTTCACCTAATTTGCAATCGACCTTATGATAAAGTTCAGCTGTCATTGTTTTTTAATCAAGTTCTTTGTTTATAATGTATGATTTTGGTTCCCAAAAGTTAGATTAAAATTGGGTAGATTGGCTCGTTATGTTTGGTAATAACCAAACCTATTTCCTAGCCCCCACATTTCTTTAATGTTCCCAATTCCATTGGAACTGCTAAAATCCCTTAATGCTCCGGCCGCAACGCAAACTCCTAATTTCAAAGCATCCTGAACAATAAAATTTTCATGAAAACCATAAAGGACTCCCGCTGCAAAAGCATCGCCGGCACCAGAGCTTCCTTTTATAAGGTTCTTGGGAAGTTGAACACTTCCTTGCTTCCATACTTTTCCATTTTTATCCACTGCTATAGTCCCTTTTGGAAAGTGAATTATAACAAATTCGTTGACCCCCATATCAATAATCCTTTTTCCTGTCGTAACAAGATGTTCGATATCCTTTTTTTGTGAATTTTCGCAACGGCCGAATGCAATTTGGCAGGCTTCGTATTCATTTACGAACAAATAATCTATATGCGGAAGACTGCTTGGAACTATCTTTTGAAAGCGATTGTTTATTTCACTCACCAAATCGACAGATGTCTTGATTCCGAGGCTTCTGACATTTTCCAATAATATTGAAGCTCTCGTCCGGCCTGACCTTTCAAATCCATCCAAATTGTCCAGTAACAGCAGATAGCCCAAATGGAGTATTTTACACTTTATCTCGTCAACATTAAAGTGACCGATTTTTAGATTACTATTTGTACCTCTGTGGTGAAAAAAAGTACGCCTACCTGTTTTTTTGGAGGTCATCACAAGAGTGTACGAAGAGTTCTGCAAACTCTCCGATACAATTCCTTGGGTGTTTATACCATGTTCTCTACAATCGTCCAAAATATACTGGCCGTCTTTATCATCCCCCAAAAGTCCTATACCGGTCAAGGGTATGTCATTGCCCAACTTTGAGATTGCTTTTAGGACATTGTAGGGTGCCCCACCATTAGAGTAGGATGTCTCTAGGATATTGCATAACCCATCTTGATGTGGATAATCATCGATTACGATAGTTTTATCAACAATCCAGCTTCCTCCCGCAGCTATTCCCTTTCTTTTCATTTAAAGACATTTGGCGGCCAAGTAGTACCTAATTTATGGCCGCTACGCTTTTTTGTTTATGGGATTTTAAGCTTGAGTCAAAGAGCTTGTGGGCGGTCAAAGCTTCTTCCGGTGTTGCGCAGTAAAACCTTTCATTCAGTACTCCTTCACGCTCAGCAAAATAACATCCCAGCATTTGCATAAAACAATCTGGAAACCCCGGTTCAAATATTGCTCCCGTAATTGTGGGTAGAACCGATTCAAAACCAAGATCTTGTTTTTTCCAATATTGGACACCGTCATTGTATTCAAAAGTCCATAATGTCTTTGGTTCCTTGGTACTGTATTTTATTCCACCTCGAGTTCCCAAAAGTTCAAAGTACCATGTATTCGTTTCCGAGGGAGCAATCCGTTTCATTTCGATTGTCATCGGAAATACTTCTCCACTATGATCAACAGTGGTCTGTAATGTTGCATTGTCCCAAGTATCGCATGGCTCCAGAACATTTTCGGCGTTCTTTCTTTCCTTAACTATATTCTGTAATATTGCGGAAACAGTTAAGGGAACGAAACCTAGTCTAAACGGTAAGTGGACAGCGTGCATACCTAAATCTCCCATAACCCCAATTTCACCGCAGAATTTGACCATTCTTTTCCAGTTGATTGGTTTACTTTCATTAAGATCGCTTGAATGTAGAAATCCGGATTTGATTTCTAATATTTTACCCAAATCTGTAGATTGGACGTAATTCATAATCTTTTGTGCCCCAGGTAAAAAGGGAAATTCGGAGCTACATCTTACGAACCGTCCTGTAGTATTTACCTTCTCCAATATTCGTTTGCAGGAATCTAGGTCCATACCAAAAGGCTTTTCTGCCAGTAAATCTTTTCCGGACTCTAGAGCTTCGATATAAATCATCTCATGAAGATGGTGGGGCACCGCTATATAGACAACATCTATTGATGGGTTTTTCAATAACACCCTGTAATCTGTCGTAAACTCTTGAACCGTGTCTACATCTCTGTACCAATCAAGAACCGATTCATTAACATCGCAGACAGATACAAGTACGGGCTTGACCGCCAAATTTGAAAAAACAAACCATCTGGCAAAAGCGCTCGCTGATTCTTTTCCCATTAGTCCACCTCCAATAATTCCTACGTTGACCAACTTATTACCCATAATTCATAACATTTTCATGGCCTCTTTAGCACTCAGATTTTCATGTATAATCGACTTTAGTGCTAGGGTTATGCCTTTAGGGTTTTGATGTTGGATAATATTCCTGCCATACACTATACCCGATATTCCCTGATTGTTAAGCTTTTCGGTCCTTTCAAGAAGTTCCTTATCCGGAGCCCTTCCTCCACCTCTTACAAGGACAGGTATATCCCCTGCCGTCTCAACAACCTTATGGTATTTTGAAATATCAGCTGTAGGATCTGCCTTTATTAAATCTGCGCCGAGTTCAACTGCCTGCCTCACGAGTGGGATAATGGAATTTTCATCCCCATTCACCGAATAACCCATATTATCGCCATTGGACTTGAACACTAAAGGTTCAATCATAACGGGCATTCCCATTCTGTGAGCAACAGGCATAATTTCCAAGATATTTAAAATGCACTGTTCCGTGACTTCCGGTGCATTTGGTATTTGAAATAGATTTATACAGACGCATGCGGCATCAAGAGAGACGGCCCTTTCTATGCACTCTTTAAGAACAATACTGTAAGACCTTTTCATCAAGGATTTACCATAAACGTTTGCCACATCTGTCCTCAGAACCAATGCAGGTTTCTTTTTTCCAGGAATTTTCTGGAGGTGCTTACTTTGACCAGCGGTCAATTGTATGGCATCAGGATCTGCATCCACCAAAAGTTTTACGGCCTTCTCAATGTTCTCTATTCCCGTCAAAAAATCGGGTTGGTTAAAAAAACCATGGTCAATGGCCACATCGAGACATTTGTTGGATTTAGGGTTGAACAATCGATTCAAGCGATATTGCTTCATTAATTCTAAATTTTAGCGGTTAATTGATATTGTTGGGATTTAAATTTCTATGGCTATTAATCATGGACTTCCCCAGTATTTAGCCATTTTCCTTCTCAGGAACGATACACTTCTTTGCAATTGGTCCATACCATCGACACCATCTTCAATACTTATCCATCCATCAAATCCGACCCGTTTTAGTTCCTCGAATATTGCATCATAGTCGTTGAGCCCCTTTCCTATTTCCCCATGGTTCAATATTTTGGCATAACCTTCACTGCCCATCTCCTGCCTACGTAAGTCTTCTATGGAACCATTGACCAAGTAACGGTCGCTGGCATGCATGGTCACCACCCTTCCGGACACTTTCCTCAATAGTTCAATAGGGTCTTCACCGGCGAGTATGGTATTACTGGGGTCATAGTTGACACCAAAATTTGGATGTTCGATTCGATTCACGATTTCAATGAACACTTCCATTTTCTGTGCAAACTCAGGATAGGACCAAAAATCGTCCTTGTAGTGGTTCTCAAGTGTAAGTGTGATTCCCTTTTCTTGGGCAAATGGCAAACACTTTTCAATAGAGGAAACCGTAATGTCAATGCCCTCTTCGATGCCGATTTCCGGTCGTTTCTGTCCTGACAGGACCCTGCAGTACGAACAACCTAGATTGTGTGCCATATCTATCCAAAATTTTTGTTTTTTAATTTCGGCATCCCTAGAGGACTTATCTAAATGTGTAAAGTCTGGGGAGCAACATAGCATTGGTATGACCATCTCTTTTTGCTCAACTGCTTTTCTGGCTTTGCCCCAATTAGCTTTTTTGCTCATTTCCAAAAAACCGGCATACCATTCCAATCCATCAACATCAAGAGTGGATGCCAAATCGATCCATTCGCTGATTTTCATGGAACCATCTTTGCACAGGGAATACATATAAGCCTTTGGGAACGCTGCGAGTTTCGGCATATTAATACTTTTTAGTTATCTCTTTTCTTAAAAATAATTCGGTAGAATTTAAGCCGGTTGAATGATACTTTTTACCACATGACCACTCTTCATGGCGTTAAAGGCCTCCTCCCAATCCTCCAACCCCCAAACGCCACCTATGATAGGCTCTACATTTAAACTACCAGTTGCCAATAGCGACAGTACTTTTTCCCATATTGGCCAATTATGGCTGAAGCTTCCTTGGAGTCTCACATTTTTCTGGACTAAAGGGTCGAGTGAAAAAGGGATAGGTTCTGGACTCCAGCCCACCTTGGTAATACATCCACCAGGACGTATAAGTCCAAGTGCAATTTCAAGGGTCTTTCCAACCCCAGCGGCATCAACTACACAGTCCGCACCAAGCTTATCGGAGGCGAGAGCCCATGCCATGGCATCCCCGATAACGGTCTCACAGTCATATTTTTCTGCTACCATTAGCCTTTCTTTATCGGATTCTAATCCCACTACTGCGACCTGTGCGCCACAAAGTTTCGCCATAGCTGCACAAAGGACACCTATTGTACCCGGGCCCAGAACAACAACCCTATCACCCGGTTTGATTTTGGAATTGTTCACAACGGCATTATATGCTACCGCACAGGGTTCTGAAAGACATCCATGCTTTAATGAAATAGTATCAGGCAAATGATGCAAACACCTAGCTGGGACTTTTACGTACTTTGTCATCGCCCCATTTACCCCATAGCCAAAACCTTTCCGAAAAGGATCCAGGTTATATAGTCCCTGTCGACTTAAGGGATTGTTCTGATCTATAATAGCAGCTGTTTCACTGACCACTCTATCCCCGATTTTCCAATCGCCAGTATCACTTTCAATTTCAATAATAGTTCCTGAGAACTCGTGTCCCAATACCACAGGGTAATTCACTGGCCAACTATGGTCCGACGTCCATTGGTGAAGGTCGCTACCACAAACTCCGACATAAGCCACTTCCAATAAGACTTCATCTTTACCGATTTTTGGTTTCTTTACTTTTCTTATCTCGACGCTTCCTTTTTCCGAAGCAAAATTTACTAATGCGTTTGATTCCATTTTTAGAGGATTTAAGAAAAACTTGCCAATGGATGTACCAAGTTTATCATTGCTTGTTAGACTAATTTTCCAATTGGAACTCTGGGTACTTCCCCAAGACCGACCAACCACCATCGATTACCATATTCTGCCCATTGATATGCTTGCCTTGTTGGGAAAGCAAGAAAATGCAGGTATTGGCTATATCTCGTGTGCTGGCCACTGATTTGTTTGGAATGATTCTTTTCCAAACACTTTCGTAATCCGATGACTCCTTTAATGTTCGCTCTGTAATTGTGGCACCTGGAGAAATTGAGTTGACCGTGATGTCAAAAGCCATTAGGTCAACCACCAAACTCTTACAGAGCATGTTCAAAGCTGCTTTTGTCATGGAATAAACTGTCGTTTTTGGGTAGGGTATATGCCCTATATTTGATGACATCAGTAGTACCCGTCCGCCTTTATCCTGTTTCATCATTATTTTTGTAGCCTTTTGCACCAAAAAGAATGTTCCCTTGAGGTTGACATCGACGATTCCGTCAAAGTCTTTTGGTTCCACCTCATGGAACTGCTTAAACTGTGTTATGCCAGCATTTGCAAGCACAAAGTCTATAGTTCCAAAGTGCAAAACCGTAAAATCGATAATGGCATTGATGACATCAACATCGCTGGCATTACCGCTATAGATTTTCAGGTTTTCGGGATAACTCTCCAATAATCCTCTTGTATTTTCGGCAACAATCTGATTATCGATATCGTTCAATACCACGTTGCATCCATTGGACAGCAGCAATTCTGTTATCGACAGACCAATACCACATCCAGCTCCTGTAATTATGGCAACTTTGTTATCAATTCCGTTGACCTTCATCATACCGATAAATCTTTTCTTAGGACTTCATAGGCCTCTTTTAAATCTTTGAATGTGTTATCTGCACCTTCGATTCCTAATTGGGAGCGCAAGTTTCTATCGGATTGTACCCCGTAACATTTAAGACCTGCTCCTTTTGCTGCTCTTACCCCTCCCTTACTATCTTCTAAAGCGACATATTCTTTTGGACTAAACTTCATGAGTCGTACACACTTCAAATAGCATTCAGGGTCAGGTTTACTTTTGGTAACATCATTCCTTGTTATTATATGTTCGAAGTTTTCCAATAGTCCAGCCCTTTGCAGAACTGGCTCTACTTCAGCTCTAGAACTGCCTGTAACCAGTGAAATGGGAACCTTTTCGTTTTGTAGTATGGTTAACAACTGGAGCGCAAATGGCATGAATTCCAGCCCATTTTTCTGAACATAATTATGGGTATGATGATTTTTTCGATTAATCAATTCAGTCTCTGAAACAGACATTCTGAATTTTTGGATAAGCTTTTTTGCATTTTGGGGAGTAGGTGTGCCAGCATATTTCTCCAAATAATCGCTAGAGCGCATCTCGATTCCAAAATCTTCAAGAATTTCCTTCCAGGAAAGGAAATGTACATTTTCGGAATTAACCAATGTTCCATCAAAATCCAAAAGGACTGCTTTTACCGTAAGAGATTGCCCATCAATCACTGTTCATTTGGTTTTAATCATTTTTTCGTCGTAAAATTATTTTGAAATCATTTTGATGAATATATCTAGATTCTCTATTTTTAATATTAAATTGTCATTCCATTAGAATTTAAGGGAAAATTTAAAATGAAAAATCCTCTACTCGAGAGTATAGTGCCAATCCACAACTCTTCATTCTTCCTTGCGCATAACACAATTGATAATCTGCGTTTCCAGGACTATTGGCATTTTCATCCCGAGTATGAAATCGCTTATATACCCTATGGAATGGGGAAGCGGTTCATTGGAGACAGAATAACCGAATATGCTGATGGTGATTTTACAGTATTAGGTCCGAAAATCCCCCATAATACATACTATCCGGGATTTGAATCGAAGAATTATGAGGAATATGTCATTCAATTTGGCAGCAACGAAATTGAATATCTCTGCAAGTCTTTTCCGGAGTTTATATCAATAGGTCAATTTTTGAAAAAATCGCAAAGGGGCCTATTTCTAGCTGACGATATCAAACATGAATATGGGCATTATATAAAAGACTTATTCCGTTATGAAGGATTTGACCGGTTGATAAAGCTCATGGTTTTTCTCAGGGACTTGGCTGCTTTGGATTGCTGGAAAAGTCTGGAGGCAGCACCTTACGATATAAATTCACAAGTCCATTTTGAAAGAATTAGAAAAGTATTTGACGTAATCAACCAAAGATATATGGAAAACGTGAGCACCAGTGAGATTGCAGAAATGTTTGGTCTTACAAATTCCTCTTTTTGCAGGTTTTTTAAAAAAAGTACTGGAAAGTCTTTCAAACAGGCAATCGTAGATGTTCGCATCAAAAGGGCTTGCGAACTGCTATCATCCTCTGATACACAAATTGGTAAAATTGCTTTGGATGTTGGTTTCAGTAACCACTCTTTGTTCAATAAATTCTTTAAGGTTACTATCGGCGAGAGCCCTTCATCATATAG
This sequence comes from Bacteroidota bacterium, assembly GCA_039184805.1. GTDB lineage: Bacteria > Bacteroidota > Bacteroidia > Flavobacteriales > Flavobacteriaceae > Flagellimonas. Next base: position 10,741 of record JBCDAX010000040.1, read on the forward strand.
AAAAAGGTTTTCCGATGGCTAGGATTAAATCTATTGCTTCAAACCGAAAATAATGAAAGTAATAACTCATGTATTTTCAGAAAACGAATTAACTGGATTTTAAGAATCTATTAACTTTTAGCTTATATTAATTTTATCCCAGGCTACTGTGCTATAAAACCAACATATTTTGGGAACCTACCTCTCCTCACAAATCTGTCTTATAAACTCGCGAGTTAGTGGGACTCTTTAGACAGAAAGAGTAGATTCTCAAGAAAGGTTGATTTAATAGAACTTGGTTGAGCTTGAAATCCGAGGGAATGCTCACTAAGACCGACACTAGGGAAATTCGAGAAGGCCTACTGAAAAAATGGAGAAAACCAGCTTCTTCCAAATCAATACAAAAGGTGAGCTCACCTAAATCATCGCGGCACTAGATCATCTCCTAAAGACCGAACGATGAAAAGCGGCCCGCCCCCGACAACTGACCCGGAGTGGAATGAATTCATTTAGATAAATGGTTCCGGTTACAGGGTTGGCAGACCGCTTTGCTCTTGGTTGTAATATGGAAAGAAGATTGAGATTTAGGTTGCAGTCGTACAAACTAGGAAGATTAAGCCATCAGTACAAGTAAGATTCCTACAATTCGACAAATGGTATTCCCATTCTTGAATATTATCAAACAGGGCACATATAAAATTTGTAAAAACCCTTCGATGACTTTGATATATCTGAACCGGTACCAATAGAACTTGTCTGGTTTCCATTTGTCATCAACCATAATCAATGGCCTTTAAGGTATTGTTGGGTGCCAAAGAACGCCGTTTTAGAAAACATCCCGATCCAAAGCAACCATTTTCTTAATTGGAAATCTAATTTATGGAGAGTCCTCTAAGTGAACGAATTATGGGAGATCAGATGGCCCATGGCATAAGATTTTTTTGATTTGATCAGGAATGGAGCGAACAGTTTTAACGTGGTGGATTGATTCAAAATGCAATGTGCTTTGACATTGTGGCGAAAACACTGCGGGAGATGATTACAGGGCAGCATTTGATGTCCTAACTTGTTCACATATGAAAATTTTTAGCACTATGACCCTACAAAAAACAACAGAACCGACCTATGAACAACTTATGATGATTTACGGGAAGCGAATAATTGTTACCTATAACTATGATTGGATGGGACATGCCCCAGATGTACATGCACGCCCACCAGTGTCCGTAAAAATGTATCCCGGGAAGAAGACCACCAAAGATGCTCTTGTCCAGGACTTTGATCGGGCCACGCCCCATGTTCTATTCGTAATCCGAGAATACTTGAGCATAGTGGCGGACAGGTTCCAAGGAATCGAATTCGAATATCAATGGATGAACCGTTCTGTCAAAATCAATGAACACACTGGAAAGGTATCATATTATGAGGCTGAATTGAAATGGTCTTACAGGGATTCTTATTATCCCAAAACAGTTTTTAAGAATAAGACCTTCTGTCCAAGTCCTTATGAATGGGCGCTATAAGAAACCCATTGGATGGTGGGTCGACCATTTGTTTTCTTGTTAAAAATGGGCGGCATCGAAAAGTTGATTTTACGGGACTTTCGTTGTATTGAATGTCTCATGGTCAAATAAGGCGAGATAATTACTATAACTGTCACGTAAAATTCAAATGGACATTGTTTAATCCCAAGCAAATCCTGTCAACAATCTATAGCAAAAGGCGTACAGGACCATTGCGAGCAGAGCGGTGCAAATCCAAAAGTAGATTTTAAAACCATTTTTAAGAATCCTGTGTCCGAGGTTACGGAAGGCCTCTGCATAAATCTTTTTAAAGAGTAAAATTTGGTCCATAAAAGTCTGGTTGTAAGTTCGGCACAAACCTACGCCCATCATTCGCATTAAAACTTTCCTCTCCGATAATCGGTTTTAATTTTCGGTAAAACATCAAGTTATAGGTGTGAAAATCCCTTGGTCAACGATCACCCAAATTTCAGTTTGGATAAAGTGTTGGATTTAACCGATAAGTGCCTACTGTTCCCATGAATCGCTTACATAAAATAGAAATACGGTCTCCCCACACCCATTCCCAAGCCTTTCAGTAATGTCCAGAAAATGGTCATCACCATCAATCCAAAGAAACAATAATGAATTCCGATCTACGGTTGATGTCATGTTCAGCATTGGAACACTTTACTCCATTGGAACAGTGGTTGAGCAGGTTCTTTTCCCCATACCCTATCGCGCTCTCTATTCGATTGGCCTCTATGCCTTGAGATACGATATAATTTCCCGTGGATTTGGCACGACGGTCAGACAGCTTTTCGTTGTACCGATCACTTCCCCTAGAATCCGTGTGGGATTCAATCTTGATGACCATTTTGGGGTATTCCTTCATGACCTCCACAATTTTATCCAGCTCTTGGGCCGCATCGGCCCTGATATCCGCTTTGTTGAGATCAAAATAGATGTCGTCGATCTTGATCTTCAACACCCCATTTTCCATAACTATCAATTTGTTCAGTTCCTTGGTCATAACCAGAGGGACATTGTTGGTCTCTCCTAAAATTTTTCCCGTTCTGAATCCCTTGGATACCCCATCATATCCCTCTTTGGAGACCTCAATCGAATAGCTTTCCTCACAATCCAATATGTTTTCAAAAGTAAATGCACCATAAGCATCCGTATTGCCAGCGGCAATCAATGATCCATCTATAGTCTTTAATTCAACGGTGGCATTGACCACAGCTTGGTCATTGGCCTTTCTGAGTACGGTTCCCTGAACAAACTGTTCGCATTTGGGCTGCAAGCGTTTAAAGGAATAAATATCGTCATCACCTGTTCCCCCTGCACGGTTGGAGGAAAAATAGCCTCGGTTGGTAGCTTCATCCACGATATACGCAAAATCGTCCTTGGGACTGTTGATCTCCGGTCCGAGGTTCAAAGGAGGTGAAAAACCTCCTCCCAGTTCGCTCTCAAAGATATCAAGTGCCCCCAGTCCCAAATGGCCGTCCGAGGCAAAATACAATTTTTCATCCGTTACAAAAGGGAACATTTCCTTGCCACTGGTATTGATAGTGGGCCCCAAGTTGACCGGCTCTGAATAATTTCCAGTAGGGTCAATGGATACGTAATAAATATCCGTTCCACCGAAGCCACCGGGCATATCGGAAACAAAGAACAGTTTTTTGCCATCTGGACCCAATGCGGGCTGTCCAGTGGAGTAATCCCTATTGTTGAAGGGAACTTCGTCGGGAAAGGTCCAATACCCTCCCTCCAACTGTGAACGATAAATTTTAAGGTGATTGGTTCCTGTACTGTCCCTTTCCAAATGGTTTGTGTTATAATTGTTCCTTGTAAAGTACAAAATGGTACCTTCTGGATTGAAGGTGGCCCCTGCCTCATGGTATTTCGTGTTGATACCATTGCCGAATGCCCTGATATCCACCAAATCAGTGCCCAATTCCACGGTATCGGCCTCATAAAGGTTGAGATAGGGCTGCTGGTTCCATTCATAGACCCTTGTATGGAGTTTCATGGTATCCCTGCTAGAGGCGAAGACAATCTTGTCCTGATAATACATGGGTCCAAAATCGGCCAAGGTTGAATTCAGTGACAAATGGGTCACCACAAATTGAGGCTGTCGATTTCGTAGTTCATCCAGGGCAAGGTCATTGTCTCGGAACTGGGAGACCTCAAAATCACCCCCATTGAACTTTTCCGCGTAGATTTTCATCAGTGCTTTAGCGAGAGGATAGTTTCCAACTCCCTTCAAGGTATGGATATACCTGAAAATGTATTTTGCGGCCAGTGTCTCCTCATATTTGGAGAAGAGTTGACCATACCATTTTACAGCATTGGCCATATCGGAGTTATAATAATAGATATCCCCCAAGCGTTGCAGGGTTTCCTGGGAATCGTCCCCTTTTTTCGCCAAGCGCTCATATTCAGCGGCAGCTTGGATATAGTGATAATTGTGATATTTTTTTTCCGCTCTTGAACCTTTTTCTTGGGCAAATCCAAAACTGAAGATCAGTAACGCCGTGATTATATGGATAGATGTTTTCATAAATTTTGACTTAGTAGAATCTTGGGGATTTTAAACGCTTTTCCTGTGTCTTTAATTCGAAGCGGAGAAATACCTCATGGGTCCCGCTATTGAAGTTCCTTAGATCTGTTGTGGTGCGGTCATAGGCATATCCCACATTAAGGGCGGGTGATATCTGCAGACCCAAAAGGCCGGAGAAGGAATCGTCCCAGCGGTATGCTATACCGGCAGTCACCGTTTCGCGGATCATAAAGTTGGCCGATATATCGGCTATGATCGGGGCACCCGGCACCCACTTGACAAAGAATGCGGGCTTGAACTTGATGTCGGCCGATATGTCCCTGACCAATCCACCGATCAAAAAGTAATGAAGGCGTTCCGTGGCGATCTCCTGGGTCGTTCCATCATAGTGGTCCTCCGAAAAGAAATTGGGGATGGCAAAGCCCAGATAGGCACGTTCTGTATGGTAATAGGCCCCGGCACCCACCGTCGGGAAGAACCGGTTCTCAATATTGTCCTGAAAGGCGATATCGGGATTCCGGAAAAGTCCTTCCGAAAAGTCCACGTTAAAAAGGCGTCCACCTGCTTTTAGGCCAAAAGAGAGCCTTTTGTTGTTTTCTCCTACTTGGATACTATATGAGATATTGCCATCCAAGAACAGTTCGTTGGAAGGACCAAGTTCATCATAGGTGGCAACGAGCCCCAAACCTACTTTTTCGCCAACGGGGCCATCGATCGCCAAAACCTGGGAAGTGGGCGCTCCATTGATGCCCACCCATTGGGAACGGTGCATTCCCAAAATTGACAGGTGCCCTCTTGAGCCCGCATACCCTGGGTTTACGGTCAAAGTATTGTACATGTACTGTGTGAACTGTGGATCTTGTTGTGCTTCCAACTGAAATGATATCAGCACGAACAGAATAAAAAATGTGTTTTTGAACATTGTTTTTAATGGTATTGTTTTCATAATTGCTGATATCATGTTAACGATTGATGTATAGCCAGTCCGCAATGGGCTGTGAACCATCGCCCAGGTCTAAAATGTAATAGTAAGTGCCCACGGGCAGGAACTCTTCCTTCTGGATGACCGCCCGTCCGTTGGAAATTCCAGCGAACTCATTGTTATATCCCTGGGCCTGGAATACCAGATTGCCCCATCTATTGTAGATTTTCAAGGTATTGTTGGGGTATCTTGAAATACAATCGATCTCAAAGGTCTCGTTCACCCCGTCCCCATTTGGTGAGAACTCATTGTAGAATACCAGACAGGTCGGTTCGATAAATGCGGTATCCGTATCGTTGGTGGTATCCATATCAAACTGGTCCACAAAGGCCAGTTGGGCCACATTGAGGTAATCCTCAATATCCAATACTTCCACCGTTAAGGTCAATGTAGCCGTCTCACTTCCATTTAGGGTGTCAATTTCCCAGAAGCCTTCAGATGCATCGTAAGCACCTAAGGTGGCGTTGGCATTGATAAATCGATAGCCGTTGGGCAATTGCTCTTCGATACCGATGTTGGTTGCCGGCAATGTGCCATTATTGGTCGCTGAAATGGTAAAGTTGATTTCGTTCCCAATATTTGGCCTTGCATTGTCAACGGTTTTTGCCAAAGCAATGTCTACCGATTGTGGCATAATTGTTATACTTGCCTCATCATCATCGGGAATCCCATCCGCAAGGTCGTCCGCATCAAAATCCGATGTAGCATCACTGTCCGGGTCGGCTTGGTTACTGGCCGTGATATGGACTCGATTTGTATATTCCCCGTCGGTCCCTGTTGGTGCATTTACCCGGGCCAGGATGACCAAGGTCTCAGTAGTACCATTTGGGATGACCCCATTGGTATTCCAAACACCCGTAATTTCATCATAGGTGCCCGCCGTGGCCGTGTGGGCCTCATAAGTAAACCCTATCGGCAATAGCTCACTGACCACAACACCGGAGGCGTTGCTATCGCCACTGTTGGTCAAATTGATTGTGAACTCGATCACATCACCAACATTTGGTTCCATATCATCCACTATTTTGGTGATGGAAAGATCGGCCAAGCCCGTTGGTTCCGGATTCACTGTATCCTGATCGTCCTCAGAGTTTAGGTTGTTATCGGGTGAAGAATCAGGATCGAAGGTGTCCAGGGCAATCAACTCCGCTGTATTGCTGTACTCTCCATTGGACAATACCGTGGCAACAATCACCAAAGTCTCTGTTGTGCCATTTGGAAGGGAAGCTATATCCCAAGAGCCAATGATATCGTCATAGGATCCAATGGAAGTGGTCGCGCTTACGAAATCATATCCGCTAGCAAGGATATCCTCGATTACCAATCCCGTGGCATCACTTGGACCGTCATTGGTAATGGCCACGGTAAATGTGATATTGGTACCCACTGATGGAGCGAGGTTATCCGCTGTTTTCACCACAGAAATATCCGTAATCACTCGAGGTAGTGTCACTTGCCCGTCCTGATCATCTTCATTAGGATTATTGTTATTTGGGGTTGAGTTCGGGTCCAACTCATTGATTGCAATCAATTCCGCTGTATTTGCATAACTTCCTGTGGTATTGATACCTACCGTGATATCCAAAGAGGTATCGGTATTGGCCGCTAAACTTGCCACATCCCAGATGCCGCTTGTAGGGTTATAGGTGCCCGCCCCGGTATGCGATACATAATTATATCCTGTCGGGAGCTGGTCCAATACCTGGATTCCGGTTGCCTCGCTTGGGCCATCATTTCTCAAATTCAGCGTAAAAGTGATTTGATCCGAAACGTCCGGAAACTCATTGTCCACTGTTTTGGTCAATGAAACATTGGCCAAAGGTATGGGGATGGTGATTGCTTCGTCCTGATCATCTTCAGCGACAATACCGTTTCCTGGGGTGGAATCCGGATCAAGGTTATCGGAATTGGTTATTTCCGCACTATTTATATAAACTCCCGTCGGGTTTACAGTTGCCTTTATTTTAAGCGTTTCCGTTGTCCCATTGGATAAGCTTCCATTCAATTGCCAAGCTCCTGTATTTTGATCATAGTTCCCCGCTGTTGCTGTGTTTGAAATATACCTATAACCGCTAGGTAGCAAGTCTTGTACGATTACGCCCGAAGTCTCACTTGGTCCACTGTTGGTAACATCAATGGTAAATTCCACTTCGTCGCCGACCAAAGGTGTGGTATTGTCCACAGTCTTTACAAGATCAAGGTCCGATACTAGGACAGGGGTTGGCTCGATAGTTGCCTGGTCATCCTCCGTATCATCATTGTTGGCTGGAAGGGAATCAATATCATCTTCATTTAGATCGGTCAGTTCCGCGGTATTGGTATAAATCCCATTGGGCAGGACCGTTGCCTGGATGGTGATGGTCTCAAAAGTGCCATTGGGAAGGTCTCCTACCGTCCATGAACCATTGAGCGGTTCGTAAGTACCCACAGATGGTATCGCCGAAACAAATTCATAGCCGGATGCCAACAGATCGGTCACTACAACCGTGGTGGCATCACTTGGGCCATCATTGGTCACGGTGACCGTAAAGTTGATGTTGCCCCCTATGTTTGGAGTATTCGTATCGGCTGTTTTGGTGACGGATACATCCACAAGTTGGCGTGGAGTGACCACCACTTCATCTTGGTCATCTTCGGATGGTGTGGTATTGTTCGGAGTGGAATCCTGGTCCAATTGGTCATGGGCAATAACTTCCGCGACATTAACATAGTCCCCGGTAGTATTGACTGAAACCGTAATGTTCAGGATTGCGCTGTTCCCATTGGCCAAACTTGCAATACTCCATATCCCGGTTCCGGAAACATAGGCTCCCCCGCCATCATCGGACACATACGCAAAGCCCGAGGGCAATTGGTCCAAGACCTGTATTCCCGTAGCTTCGCTGGGGCCTTCGTTGGTAACCGTTAGGGTAAAAACCACATTGTCATTGACATCAGGTGTAGTGGTGTCCACTGACTTCGTCAGGGCAAGGTCCGCCACCTGTATGGGTGTCACCACAACATCATCTTGGTCGTCCTCGGCCAAAATATTGTTGTTGGGAGTGGAATCCACATCAAAAATGTCCGTTGCAATAATTTCGGCCACGTTGGTGTAGTTACCTGTGGGATTGACCAGAACATCGATTACCAAAGTTTCGGTACCCCCGGCTGAAACGTCTCCTACCTGCCAAATACCTGTATTTTCATTATAAATTCCCGAGGTGGCACTGTACAGGACAAAATCGTATCCCGAAGGGAGCAGGTCTTCCACTACTACATTGTCAGCGTCCACACTTCCCACGTTGAATACCGTAATTTCAAAGCTGATCTCGCTGCCCACCAAAGGTGTGGTATCGCCATCAACAACTATTTTGGTCAGCTCCAGATCTCCAATGTTCGGAAAGACCTCCAATGTGGTCTCATCATCATCATCCCCATCACCATTTCCATCTTCATCAACGGTATTGTCGGTGGTTGGATCACTGTCCGGGTCAAATTGGTCACTTGCCGTGATCTGGGCACTGTTCACATATTCATTGGGTGCACCTGTTGGTGCGTTCACCGTTGCCTGATAGGTTACCGACGTACTTCCGCCATTGGCAAGTACGGTCAACCCAGCCCACGATGCCGTGTTCCCAAACAAGGAACCCCCATTATTCACTGTGGTCAAGGTATATCCACTCGGAAGAATGTCCTCCAATGCCACTCCCGTGGCCACGTTGGGCCCAAGGTTGGTCATTGTCAAGGTGAACGTGACCGTGTCCCCGACATCTGGTGTTGTATCGTTGACAGATTTGGACAAACTCAGGTCTGCTTGTTGTGGAACTATGGATATGGCATCCTCATCGTCCTCGCTCTGGTCCCCATTGTCGTTATTGGGTGTACTGTCCGTATCAAATTGATCGGCCGCCGTTACCTGGACCTGGTGCACATACTCGCCAGAGGTGCCCGTGGGTTCCAGTACTTCCGCATCGAACGTCAAGGTGAGGGCATTGTTGCCAACCGGTACGGTAAGACCTGACCAGTTGATTGCCCCACCGCCAAGAAGGCCACCATTGCTGATTCCGGTTATGTTTCCAAATCCGGGAGGCAATACATCCTGTATGGAAACCCCTGTGGCGGACACATCGCCCAAATTGCTTATGTCAACGGTAAAGGTCACCACGTCCCCGACATTGGGATTTGAATCACTTACATTGATGTCCAGTTCCAAGTCAATGACCTGCGGTTCAATTACAAAGAAATCCTCGTCGTCCTCGCTCTGGTCACCGTCATCATTGAAGGGTTCACTGTCCGGGTCGTTTTGGTCACTGGCCGCGATCTCGGCAATGTTCAAATATTCGTCGGGGAACCCATTGGGTACGTTGACCGTTACTTGATATGAAACGGTGGTACTACCGACCGGAAGGGAGGCAATGTTCCAACTTAAAAAAGTTCCTGCAATGGCCGTACCCCCATTGTTTATCGTGGTCAAATCCAATCCCGAGGGTACTTCATCTTCCAGGACAATATTGGTCGCTGTATTCGGTCCGGCATTGGTCACCGTCAGTTCGAAGGTGACCGTATCCCCAACATTGGGAGTAGCACTGGATGCCACGGAAATATCTTTGACAAGACTAAGGTCTGCGGACTGTAGTGCAAATGCGGCACTGTCCTCATCGTCCTCGCTCTGGTCCCCGTCATCGTTATCGGGGGTACTGTCGGAATCCGGAAGGTCGGACGCGGTGATCTCCCCTGTTGTCGCATAACTGCCACTATCGTTGATGGTCACCTGGTAGTCAAGGTCCAGGGTCGCGCCATTGGCCACATCCAGACCGCTCCAGGTAATGGTTCCACTGCCCGGGTTGTACACACCACCATTGGTGATGCTTCCCGCAACAATGTCCATTCCGGAAGGCACTACCACTGTGACCGCTATCCCGGTCCCGTCACCGGTCTCTACGGCGTCGTCGTTGAATACCGAGACGGTATAGTTTACGGTATCGCCCTCATTTCCGTTGGGGCTTGAATTGTTGATGCTCAGTTCCAGGTCGACCTGTTCAAGGGATACCTGTGCACTGTCCTCATCGTCCTCGCTCTGGTCCCCGTCATCGTTGTTTATGGAGCTATCGGGGTCGTTCTGGTCGCTTGCGGTGACCTGTGCCGTGTTCAGATATTCGTTCGTTGCACCGGTCGGTGCGTTCAGTGTGGCGGTGAAGCTTACGGAAGAAGAGCCACCGTTGGTCACCGATAGCCCGGACCATGTGATGGTGTTTCCGGACTGTACGCCCCCATTGTTTATGGTCGCGATGGTGTATCCCGAAGGGACCACATCGACAAGGCTTACCCCTGTTGCATCGTTCGCTCCACCATTGGAGACCTCCAGGGTAAAGGTCACCGTTTCCCCAACACTTACAGTGGTAGGGAGTACTGTTTTGTCCAAACTAAGGTCTGCGGATTGAATGGTGATGCCCGCAGTGTCCTGGTCATCCTCTGAAGCAATATCGTTATTTGGTGTGGAATCAGGGTCAAATTGATCACTGCCCGTAATCTCCGCAGAATTGTTATAATTTCCACTTCCATTGACCGTGGCATCAAAGGTCAGGTTCAAGGTGTTTCCATTGGTGACGGAAAGATTGGACCAATCAATGGTAAAATTACCTGGATTGTACACCCCATCGTTACTGACGGTCCCCAGAACCAAGGTATACCCATCCGGGATTACATCCCTGACAGCAATACCTGTAGCATCAGAGCCCGCAGAGACATCATCATTGAATAACGAAATGGTAAATGTTACCGTATCCCCGGGATTAGCTGTTGTGGGACTAACCGTTTTTGTAAGTTCCAGATCGGCCAAGCCGTCAATGGTGATTGTGACCGTATCACTCTCGTCCGTACAGATTCCGTTCGAAACTGTCCATTGAAACTCATAAGTTCCAACATCTGTGCCGATAACATCTGTTGTTGGGTCGGTATCATCGATAAAAGATGCGGTAGTGGGTCCCGAAAGCTGTGTCCAGGTTCCTGAACCGACCGTTGGTGTTGTTGCACCTAAGGTGACCGGTGCAAATTGTTGCAGATTTTGATCGGGACCGGCTTCTGCGGTAACGGGTTGCGAAATAATTTCAACTTCCATGGTATCGGTAAGGGAACAACCTCCATTGGTCGCGGTCCATGTAAATTCATATATGCCCGGTTCCAAATCCAAGACCAACGAACTGGGGTTGTTGGCCGAAGTAATGTTTGCTGCTGTTCCAGGGTCGGTTACACCCGGACCCGCTGTTTGGGACCAAGTGCCCGTGCCCGTGTTCAAGGCGACCGCATCTAAATTGGTCTGGGTTGCATCACAGAACTGTTGGTCGGGACCGGCATCTGGCTCTGAAGGTGGATCAGCTGTAAAAGTGATATCCACAGTATCCGTGGACGGTGCACAAAGTGAGGGTGATGTAAAAGTGGTTCCATTGGTAACGGTCCAGGTGAGCTGGTAAGTTCCCAAAACAGTGATATTCGATAAAGTCGTGGTCGGGGAGTTCGGGCTATCTATAACCGCAGCTCCCCCTGAGGGGTCTGTTGAGAACGTCCAGGTACCTATACCTACTGTTGGGGCCGTTGCGTTCATCTGCACGTCCAATTGACAGGCGCCCGGTTGGTCCGCACCAGCGTCGGCCGTTGATGGTGCTTCAAAGACCTCTATACGGACAACATCGGCGGTATTGGCACAGTTGCCTGATTCAAAGTTCCATTCCAAAATATAGATACCGGGAACCGAAAGACCCGATAAAGTAGAGGTAGGGCTATTCGGCGAATCTATGGTGGCGGCACTCCCTGAAGGTTGTTCGGCAAACCGCCATTCCGCATTGGTAACATCCACTGGGGCGGTATTTCCCGCCAACGTAGTCTGATCGGGAACGGCAAGGTCGCCCTGACAAAGTATTTGGTCCGGTCCTGCATCTGGATCTACTGACGGAGCTGTACTGGATACTACGGTAACTTCATCAAAAGTAGAAGTACATGAACCTCCATAATCCGTTGTGAACCTAAATATATAGGTGTTTCCGGGGGTGATGGTCACTTCCGCCACATTGCTATTGGCAGGATTTTGGTTTATTGTTGCTGCCGGAGCACCATTGGCAGTTTGGGTCCAAGTTCCTGTAGATCCAAAAGTGGCCTCAAGCAAAAAATTTGTTGTTTCACAGAAGTTCAGGTCCGGTCCCGCATCCGCAGGAACAAAGACATCAACGTCCAAGTCTGCAAATGTGGTGGGACAGTTGCTATCTCCTACTATGGTCCATCTAAAGGTATACGAACCAGCGACCAAATTGGTAACGTTGGTATTGGGATCGTTCACATCCGCAATGGTCGGGGTATTTGGGGCACCGGAAAGCAGTGTCCAAAACCCGGTCTCCACATTGGCATCAAAAGCGTTTCCAGACAAGACGGTATTGGTAGCGTTGCAGATTGTTTGATCGGCTCCGACCGAGGCCGTTGTGGGCGGGATTCCGACGGACAGGGTCACTTGGTCCGAATCGGTGGAACAGCTTCCATTATCAACGGTCCATTCAAAAATGTACTGTCCAGAGAATCCAAAGGTGAACTGTGCCGTGGGGCTCGTGTCATCATCGATGGTGAACCCACCCGGTCCGGATACTTGTGTCCATTGCCCGCTACCTGTGGAACTGGTGGCCGCCATGGTAAAGGTATCGGAACATGCCGCTTGGTCCGGTCCGGCATCTGCCGAGGCTGGAACGCCAATGGTGATCTCCACATCATCAAAGGTTGATTGGCACCCTGCCTTGGAAATGGTCCATGTAAGGACATAACTTTGTTCAACGGCAATGTTGGCCGTAGTATTGAACAATGTGGCATCGGTAAATGAAATTCCTGTTGCAGGGACAGCGGTCCAAAGGCCCGTTTCGCCGGCCTGGGGCGCATTTCCAGCCAAATTGACCACCGTTGTGCCCGTGGCCAGACATTGGTCACTTCCGGCATCCGCCAAGGTCGGGCCCGGGGTTCCACTGGTGGTGACCGTTACCGTATCCGACCCGGGGGCCGGACAGGTATTGTCATTGGGATTTTCTATGGTCCATCTAAGAACATATGTCTCGTTGGCGTCATCCAATCCGGAGACCAGGGTATTGGGATCGTTTGCGTCGGAAAAGACAATACTGGCCCCTATGGGAGCACTGTCGACTGTCCAAGTTCCCACCAAATTGTTTGTGGGAACGTCCCCCGCCATTTGGACCGGGGCCCCAAAACAGACCAAACCTTGGTCGGGTCCGGCATCGACGACAATCGGTGCATCCGAAGAGACTTCTACCGTAACGGTAGCCTCCGCAGAAGGAGCACATACGTTTCCACCGGAAATGCCATACTGAAATTCATATATCCCAGGTACCAATCCTGATATACCGGTGGTCTGGTCAAATGGATCATCTATGGTAGCGGTGTTCGGGCCACTTAACTGTGACCATAATGAACTACCGGTGGTCACTGTATTTCCAGTTAAAGAGGTTGTGGTCACGTTACAGGCCAATACCTGTCCCGTACCGGCATTGGCGCTTGTCGGGGTAAGTGAAATCGTAACATTGATGGCATCGGTAGCTTCATCGCATCCTGTCTGTACCGATCCGCTCACCGCTCTTCGGAACAAAACGGTATAGGTGCCCTCGACATCAAAATCGATGTTCAAAGGGGTACTTCCGGTGTTTTGAAAATTGTTGGAATTGACCAAAGTGGATGAAGCGGGGCCGCTCACGATGGCGAAGGTATTGGAACCATTGCCGGTAGTTGTAAAGGGAATATCCACTTCCGTTTGGCCACATGCGGCAATGATATCGCTACCACCGTTGGCCGTTATGGTTATCGGATTGGTCGAATATCGTATTGTAGTGCTCGCTGAATCATCACATCCTGTGGTGGCATTGGTGATGGTATAGGTGAACACATACGTACTGCTGCCATCCAATCCAGAAACCTGTGTGGTGCTGTTGGATGGGTTTAAAATACTGGCCGCCGGCCCTGAGGTCTGTGTCCATTGTACGGTTTCCCCTGAAAACTGGGGCTGGGACCCTACCAAGGTCGCCGTGGTTATACCGGGATCACAAAAACGTATCGTGCCATCCTGAGTACTCGCATTGGAAATATCCTGGGTTGCCTCGTCCACGGTAATGGTGACCGTATCCTGACCGGAAGCACAGGGACCTACCACGGTCCAGCGCAGCACATAGGTTCCCTCGATGAGATTGGAAACTGTGGACCTATTATTGTTGACGTTTGAAAAATTTGGTGTACTGGGCCCACTTACAAAGGACCATGTACCGACCTGACCGTTGATATTGTTCCCGCCAAAACTGCCATCAAGGATTGTCGACTGGGTCACGGTATAACAATTGTCCAGATTTTGGTCAGCGCCCGCATCCACTGGTTGTTCACCCCCATAGTTGGTCACGGTCATGGTATCAAAGGACTCACAGTTTTGTCCCGGAGCATAGTCCGGTCCCGTAATGGTCCACCTCAACGTGGTGGTACCTGCACTCCCTTCCGGCAATGTTATGGTGGATGTCGGGGAGTTGGGGAAATTTATGGTGACACCGGCACTGTTTCCCCCATCAATGGTCCAAAGGCCTGTTTCACCCGGATTGAGTGGGGTATTTGCAATGATCGATATGTTTCCCGTACTGTCGGGACATGAGGCCACATCTTGCCCGGCATCCGCAATGGTAATGGGCTCCACAGTGATATCTACATCTTGGAACTGGGTGGTCCCATCGGTACAGGTTGCCGTCAGCCTAAAGGTATAGACATTTCCCCCTATCAATCCATTGATCGCTGTGTTGAGATCTGAAGGGTCCGCTATGATCACTGAGGGACCCGCTACCTGGGACCAGGTCGGCCCGCTTTGTACAAGACCGGTGGCGGAGCCCGAAAGGTTAAAGGGAACGTTTTCACAGATGGTCTCGGGAACCCCGGCGTTGACCGAGCAATTTTGCCCAAAACTGTTTTGAACCGAAGCGATCAAAACAACGAAAAATACAAAGATTAACTTAAATTTACCTGACAATGGAAACATGATGGTCAATGTTTAGATTACAATACTTGTAAGAATTTTCAAACATATCTTTATAAAGACAAACAGCCCATATAATGTTGTCATTCATCGATAAGCTGTTGTTAAAAGTGGTATGATCGATGAATGGATTCGTGAGAATTGTAATTTTTTTCTTGTTAATTAATTCTTAAAACACACGATTTCATAGTTTGTCACTTTTGAAGTTTTTGCTTTTGTCAATGAAACAACAGGTAATTTTATCCGTGCTTTTTCGAGAGGACCTTACCAACTATCGGATATAAAGAATTTCATAAATTGGGGCTTACTGGGATATTCTTAGAAATGTCTTTTTATCATTTCCCTTGGCAAGGCCTGTTCATTGGATATCATATGGGAATCCAAATTCCATGGAAATGTTTTTAAAGAGCATGCTTAAGTGATGCTTTTTGCCCAGCAAGCCATATTCCGAACCTGTAACAATTCGATTCGCAGAACAAGTGGATTTCCAGGAAACCTTGGTTTTATTGAACTGACAACAAAGGCGGAATTTGGAGTTCTCTTAATTTAAACGAAATGGAGCTTCATTCGAAAAGGGGCATTTCTCTATTTCCTCATTGTTCATGGTCCAGGTGACCGATGTTATTTTCCAGGTGTCATTGACCAACATCAGGGACCAATATTCTTTCCCCCAATTTTGGATTTTTGAATCAATGGATAAGGAATAATCAAAAGATATGGTTGCAAATTCTCCCTGTCGATCAATTTTCACATGGTAAAACTTTTCTTCGCTTTTCTCCTTTAGGTTTGTGTAAAATGTTTTGTAATCCGTTGAATGAAACCGGAAATCCGGCATCTGTCCCATTGCTGCCTTTTTTGTCTTGTTGGTAAAAATTGCCGCCCAGGTTATGGAGTCGTGCAGAAATAGATTTCCAAATTTTTCGATGCTATCATGTTCTATTATCGAGGTCCTAAAATCCTCAATGACCTGTTCCAGCTTTCTTTCTGAATTTTGATTTTGGGCATTTGTAAGGACAGTTGCCATTAGTGCTATTGAACACAGTAATCTATTCCACATAACTGTAAATGCTTTAAAGGTTTATTTTCTTTTGGACTTCCTCTCTCCTTGTTTTTCGAACAAGTGCAATACCGATCAGGAACAAGGGCAGAAAAATAAGAAGGGGTATCGCCGATGACACCATTTGTTCCACCAAGGTAATTTTCAATTCAGGTTCCAAATTACTGTTGCTATCGGTATTCAAGTTCGGTAGAGAACCGAATAGGAAGAAAAAATTGATGAGCCCGTGGGTGATTGCAAGGGGAATCAGCTTATTGGTCTTCAATAGGACCACTCCAAAAAAGAACCCAATAAAAACGGCATATATCGATTGTCCGATTACCTGTGGGACATTGTCATTAACGGTCAGGTTCAGTAAATGGGAAGCCCCAAAAAACATGGCGGGAAACAATACACCCAAGAAGATGCCATTTTTGTGGGCAATGTACTTCTTTAAAAAAATAGGCTGCAAATAGCCCCTGAATGCAAACTCCTCCGCAAAACCTACCAATAGGCAGGCTGTCAAAAGCAGCAATACATTGGAGCTGTTTATGGATGATAGGTCTTTATCCACAAAAGTCAGGATGCCCAGCAAGAATAGGTAGCAGGGGATCAGGTTTAAATACTTGGAAGACCATTTATGGTTTGGGCTGATTCCTGATAAAGCTTTCTCATCTTGCTTTAGCACAAGTATCAGACCACAGGTGAAAATCAACAGCATTTTAATGGCCAGAATAAGATATTCGACTTGAAAACTGGAAAATCGCGAAGTGGTGATCACTCTGTCGAGCGGTATTTGCATGATACCAGCTATGGCCGCAAGCAATACAATCCCAGAGAAAAAAGGGGATATCGTTTTGATCATTGCCAAATGGTGTCTTTAGGTGTTTCTTAAATGGAGGACGACACAGTCGGACCTTTGTTACCAGCAAGTAGCTAAACATCTGAATTTAGACCCAACAAAAGTTCACCTGATTGATGGGGAAGTTGATTTGCTGACATAAAATCCGGTAAACTTAAATATGGGATGACTATGAGGTAAAAAAAAGTCAAATCTAGTGAAGCTCCTCTATCACTTACAAGTAGCATAAACTGGCCGTTTTTTAAGATGTACTCTTGGGCGGTTCAATTGGTCACATTGCTTATTTTTTACAGCACATAATGCGTATATAATCAATTATCATATAGACTTGTTAGCAACAAGCTAAAAAAAAGAAATTAAAAGAGCTACATTGGAATATCTGAAACTAATGAAAGTGAATATAAATATCAGATTTTATGTCTTATAATGAAGGTTTGGTAAATAGAGTAAGAGAATCTCTTGTTGACTTACAAAAAAAAGTTGAGGAGAAGAAAATGTTTCAGGGGTTGACCTTTATGGTTGACGATAAAATGTGCATTGGAATTAGAGAAAATGAAATTATGTGTAGAATTGACCCAAAAGTTTACGAGTCTGCTCTTGAAAAAATAGGTTGCCGACCTATGATACACGGAAAACGAACTATGAAGGGTTACGTTTTTGTAAATGAAGAAGGTTACAGAAGCAAAGAGGATTTCGATTATTGGATTGGACTTTGCCTTAAATTTAACGATAAGGCAAAAGCGTCAAGGAAAAGAAAAAAAAAGACCCTAAAAGAATGACAAAGAAGCTAGTTGCCAACAATGAAAACCTCAATTACGGTGGATTCGGAAGTAATCGAATCCACCGTAATTGCGAACGTCAGTGCTTAAGTACAAAATAATAACTTAAAACCCGTAACTGACGGTTATATGAGACCGTCCGCATTAATTCTTTCAGTGCCGTAAATGGAACCTTTTTTAGGATTAATCAGTTTACATTTTAATCTTTTATTCTAAAAAATAAAAAATATGTATTCAAAGACTGGCTTGATGAATTTTAAATAAAAGTGCGGAAAACAAAGTGTATCTTTTAGATTGCTGCTATCAATTGTTCATTATAGTTATCTAGGATATCCGTAGGCAAAGACTTTAAATAAATTTGGGTCGTATTTAGTTTGCTATGTCCAAGCATAGCGGAAATAGCTTGCAAAGGCACATCTTTAAGCATAGCTTGGGTTGCAAAACTATGACGGGATACATAAGTGGTTAGTTTTTGTTCAATACCACACATTTCTCCAATGATTTTCAAACCTCTATTGTAGCGTTGACGCTCCCAAGAGATTTCCCTTTCTTGCAATGCAGGACTTTCTCTTTTGATAATAGGAAAGATATAATCTTCTTTTGATTTTCCTTCAAGATAGACTTTAAGTATTTCCAAAAGCTGACTGGTAATTTTGATATCATATAATTTACCAGTTTTCTTTCTCCTGAACTTAATTCGACCATTGATGATGTTAGCGACTTTAAGGTAAGCCATATCCGTAAAGTTCATACCATATAACAGAAAGGAGCAAATAAAGTAATTACGGTATCGAAAGAGAACCATATCCATAGGAAGTTTTAAATTCATTATTTTTCTAATGTCCTCAATTGGTAGTGCTCTCTTTTCCGTAGGGACTTGCTTTATGGAATAGTGCGTAAAGGGATAAGCTTCCCGTTCTATTAATCCTGCTTTAATCCCTTTATTATAAATGGCTTTGATGGCCCTTAAATAAGTAGAAAGACTATTATACCCGTTGCCTTTGGCCAAATGATAACGCTCAAATTTTTTAATGAAATCATAGTTCAATTCATTGAACTTTAAATCCTTTCCTTTGGTGAAAGTTCTCAAAATAGAGATAATGCCTGTATAATTTCTAGCAGTTCCATAACGATGTGCCGTTTTAAGGTCTTCCGCTAAAGACTCTCCAAATCTGTAGAATGAGACATAAGTACTGTTTTGGGTTATTCTGTTTTTTACTTGCGTAATGGATAGATAGTTGAGCTTTCCGCTATCATAAAGTCTGTTGATAATATCATTTGCCCTTGCCTCCTCCTTGAGGAGCAAAGTATTCAATCTCGCTATGGATTCTACTTTGGTGTAGGTCTTTTTTATGGTGCATTTTTGGGAGTCCCAATATTTTTCTAATATTGAATACCCAGTTGAAATAGAAGTTGTTTTTCGTAAGTGGGTAAGGCGAAAAATAATGGGAAAAGAGCCATCTTTTTTGGCTCTTCGAGTATCCAATAAAAGCATTAAATACGTCCTCATATTCTTCAAGTTAGTAAAAAAATTTGCAAACAATTTGCAAACAAATGGTTGATATCAAACGATATCAATTGACATGAAGAATTATGTATATTGCTAAAAATCAATAAATTATGATAGATTTCCTGTTTTAAGATTTTTTTCCAAAGACGCTTCTAAGCAGACGGTCGAAGGTTCTAATCCTTCTGCGATCACATCCTTAACCCCTTATTTAAAGGGGTTTCTTTTTTTAAGCCACCAATTCAACCTTTTTTCAAGTTTGTAGTTGGAAACTTTGGGTACGCCCTCGGCAC
>JBCDAX010000041.1:0-28040 GCA_039184805.1 Bacteroidota bacterium
TTCGCCCTTTGGAGCCGGGTTATGGATTAACCGTTGGAAATGCATTGCGCAGAGTGCTGCTTTCCTCTTTAGAGGGTTTTGCCATCACCTCAGTTCGTATTGATGGTGTTGAGCACGAGTTTTCTGTTATTCCTGGCGTTGTAGAAGACGTTACGGAAATTATCTTGAACCTGAAGCAAGTACGTTTCAAAAGACAGATTGATGATGTTGAAAGCGAAACCGTTTCAGTTTCAGTAAGTGGAAAAGAGCAATTAACCGCTGGGGATTTCCAGAAATTCATTTCTGGTTATCAGGTATTAAACCCAGATTTGGTTATCTGTAATATGGACCCCAAGGTGAGCATCAACTTGGAGATCATAATAGAAAAAGGACGTGGGTATGTTCCTGCTGAAGAAAACAAAAAGTCCAATGCACCTTTGGGAAGCATTGCTGTTGATTCGGTATATACTCCCGTTAAAAACGTAAAGTATAGTATCGAGAACTTCAGGGTAGAACAAAAAACCGATTACGAAAAATTGGTTTTTGAAATCGTAACCGATGGTTCTATTCACCCTAAAGATGCTTTGACAGAAGCAGCTAAAGTATTGATCCACCACTTCATGTTGTTCTCTGATGAGAGAATCACTTTGGAGGCTGATGAGATTGCACAGACAGAAACGTATGATGAAGAATCATTGCACATGCGTCAGTTGTTGAAAACCAAATTGGTGGATATGGACTTGTCTGTACGTGCTTTGAACTGTTTGAAAGCTGCTGAAGTAGACACCTTGGGTGACTTGGTTTCTTTTAACAAGAACGATTTAATGAAGTTCAGAAACTTTGGTAAAAAATCATTGACCGAATTGGAGGAGTTGGTAATCAACAAAGGCCTTCAGTTTGGAATGGACTTGTCCAAATACAAATTAGACAAAGATTAGGTAATCATATTTTGCTCTCCTCCTACCTTAGGCAGGAGGATTTGGTAGCAAGATGATAAAACAAAGACAATGAGACACGGAAAAAAAATCAACCATTTAGGAAGAACAGCAGCGCATAGAAAAGCGATGTTGGCCAACATGGCTTGTTCTTTGATTGAGCACAAACGTATCAACACTACGGTTGCTAAAGCAAAAGCGCTTAAGCAATTTGTTGAGCCGTTGATTACAAAATCAAAGACAGAGAACAACCAAACGGCTGAAAAAGGTATGCACAACCGGAGAGTTGTTTTTAGCAACTTGAGAAACAAGCATGCCGTTACTGAACTTTTTAGTACTGTTGCTGAAAAGGTTGGGGATAGACCAGGAGGATATACACGAATCATCAAGTTGGGGAACCGATTGGGAGATAACGCTGATATGGCCTTGATTGAATTGGTTGATTTCAACGAATTATACAATGCTGGAAAAGCAGCGAAGAAAAAATCCACCAGAAGAAGTAGAAGAGGTGGAGCTAAAAAAGTTGAAGCAGCTGCTCCAGTTGTAGAAAACAAAGCTGACGATTCAGAAGAATAATAACTATGTTATTAACTATTGGAATAGTAAGAAAGGATACGTGAAAACGTATCCTTTTTTTATGTTCTTTTGTGAAATTGAAATTTTTTAAAGGGCTATGAAATACCACTCAAAAAAGAAAGCACTCATTTTATTGGCAGACGGAACCATTTTTTATGGTAAGGCAGTTGGAGATACCGAAGGAACCGCTGTAGGGGAAGTTTGTTTTAATACCGGGATGACCGGATATCAAGAAATATTCACAGACCCATCGTACTACGGTCAATTGATGGTTACCACTAATGCACATATTGGGAACTACGGCACCATGAAGGATGAAGTGGAATCCGATGGTACCAAAATTGCAGGTTTGATTTGCAAAAACTTCAGTTATGAGTATTCCAGACCAGGAGCCGATATGAGCTTATTGGAATTCTTGGAAAAGAACAATTTGTTTGCCATTTCTGACGTGGATACACGAGCTTTGGTGAGCTACATTCGAGATAATGGTGCTATGAATGCTTTGATTTCAACCCGAGTGGATGAAATAGATGTTTTGAAAGAAGAACTAAAACAAGTGCCAAGTATGGAAGGTTTGGAACTTTCTTCCAAAGTATCGACCACAGAGCCCTATTATTACGGTGATGAAAATGCGGATATTAAAATTTCTGCCTTGGATATTGGTATCAAAAAGAACATCCTACGCAATCTGGCCAAAAGAGGAGCCTATATTAAAGTATTCCCATATAACACTGCCTTTTCGGAAATGGCAAAATGGAACCCTGATGGTTATTTCATATCCAATGGACCTGGCGACCCGGAACCACTAAGTGATGCCATTGAAGCGGCCAAGGAAATGATTCAATCAGATAAACCCCTATTTGGAATTTGCTTAGGCCATCAAGTTTTGGCTTTAGCGAATGGAGTATCTACCTATAAGATGTACAATGGACATCGCGGAATCAACCATCCCATTTTAAATCTGGTTACGGGAAAAGGCGAAATTACATCCCAGAACCATGGTTTTGCTATCAATAGAGAGGAGACTGAGGCTAACAAGGATTTAGAAATCACCCATGTGCATTTGAATGACAATACGGTTGCCGGAATCAAAATGAAAGACAAAGATGTTTTCTCTGTGCAATATCACCCAGAAGCGAGTCCTGGTCCACACGATGCAGACTATCTTTTCGACCAATTTTTTGATGCAATCAAAACTGGGCGCAACTAAAACGATGTAGTTTATTTTTAGGTTATGATGCAGGCTTTATTCTCCTTAAAATAAAGCCTAAAAGACTGTCTTTTCATATCTTAGCCGAATTAATTTCAACAAACCAATTTGCTTTAATATGAGTATTATCATCAACATTCATGCAAGACAGATATTAGATTCACGAGGTAACCCAACCGTAGAAGTGGATGTAACTACAGAAAACGGAATAATGGGAAGGGCTGCGGTGCCTTCAGGTGCTTCAACCGGTGAGCACGAAGCTGTTGAATTACGAGATGGTGGAGATCCTTTTATGGGGAAAGGTGTAAGCAAAGCCGTGAGCAATGTCAACACCATTATTGCCGAAGAATTGGTTGGCACTTCCGTATTCGAGCAAAATTATATAGATGCAACGATGATTGATTTGGACGGTACTCCAAATAAATCAAAATTGGGAGCCAATGCTATCTTGGGAGTTTCCTTGGCTGTGGCCAAAGCTGCTGCTGAAGAGTTGGGTATGCCATTGTATCGCTATGTGGGCGGTGTTAGCGCAAATACGCTACCCGTTCCTATGATGAATATTATCAATGGAGGTTCTCACTCTGATGCGCCAATCGCGTTTCAAGAGTTCATGGTTATGCCAGTAAAAGCAAAAGATTTTAGTCACTCCATGCAAATGGGAACTGAGATTTTCCACAATCTTAAAAAAGTATTGCACGATAGAGGTTTAAGTACTGCTGTTGGAGATGAAGGTGGATTTGCACCAACCTTGGAAGGTGGTACTGAGGATGCTTTGGATACTATTGCGAAAGCAGTTGACAAAGCGGGCTATAAATTAGGTGATGATGTTATGATTGCTTTGGACTGTGCTTCTGCGGAGTTTTATGTGGATGGTAAATATGACTACACCAAATTTGAAGGTGACAAAGGCGTGGTAAGAACTTCTGAAGAGCAAGCTCAATATCTAGCTGACCTTTGTGCAAAATACCCTATCATTTCAATTGAAGATGGAATGGATGAAAACGACTGGGACGGTTGGAAGATGTTGACCGAAAAAGTAGGGGACAAAGTTCAACTGGTAGGTGATGACTTATTCGTGACCAACGTAGAGCGTCTTTCAAGAGGTATTGAAAACGGTATTGCCAATTCCATTCTGATTAAAGTAAATCAAATAGGTACACTTACGGAAACCATTGATGCGGTGAATATGGCCAAAAATGCTGGGTATACTTCAGTAATGTCCCACCGCTCTGGTGAAACTGAGGACAATACTATTGCTGATTTGGCTGTGGCTTTGAACACAGGACAAATTAAAACAGGTTCGGCTTCCAGAAGTGACCGTATGGCAAAATACAACCAATTGCTTCGTATTGAGGAAGAGTTGGGCGGAACAGCATACTATCCGCAGGAAAAAGCCTTTAAAGTAAAAGCATAATGTTTTTTTAGCATTGTAAAAGCCTTTCTAAATGTGGAAAGGCTTTTTTTTGCTCTAATGATAAAGTTTAGGTAACTTAAAACCTAAACCACCTAACTAAAGTACCCCTAATGAACAATTTTCTTTTTGTTTCTGCGGAAAATGACGCCATTCCAAACTGCAAGGCAGGGGGAATGGGAGATGTGGTTCGGGATGTTCCTCGACAAATTTCAGAGCATGGCGATAAGGTTCATGTTGTGGTACCATCCTATGGGAGATTGCACCAGGATGGTATTTTTAAGACCAGTCTGTATTTCAATTTACGAGGAATGGGATATGCAGCAGAACTCTATGAGGTAAAACCTAAAAAAGAGTTCCCGAACATTATCCATTATGTGATTCATCATCCTGAGATTGAAGCAGGAGATATTGCCCATATTTACCATAATGATCCTGAAGAACCCTTTTATACCGATGCGGTCAAGTATTTCATTTTTTGCACCGCAGTGGCAGAAGCGGTTAAAAGAGGAGCATTCGGGGATTTGAATGTTATTCATCTACATGATTGGCACTCCAGTTTGCTATTGTTTCTTCGGGAATACCATGAGGAATATATTGTTTTGAAAGACATTCGGTTTGTCTATAGTATACACAATCTGGCTATCCAAGGAATACGACCTTTTGGAGATAACTATTCATCTATAGAAAATTGGTTTCCCAATGTAAGATTTGATTATGATGCGCTTAAGGACTATCGATATACAGATTGTATCAACCTTATGGCGGTTGGAATACGTTTTTCAGATGCCGTACATACCGTTTCTCCTTCCTATAAAGATGATGTACTAAAACCCAGTTCCCCTCCAGAATTTATAGGAGGAGAAGGTCTGGAAACTGATTTGCAAAAAGCCAATGAAGAAGGTCGTTTGATAGGAATTCTGAATGGGTGTAACTACAAGAACATCAACCAAGAGGAGAAAGGCCTGATTTATCGCAATACCGTGAAAGCGCTCTTTGGATGGTTGCAAATGGAGGACAAAAAGTATAAAGCTGATTTTTTGGCCCATACAGGTGAAAAAATTATGGAGTTCGTGGGGAATAGACCCAAATTCATTGCTTCCAGCGTGGCGCGATTAACCGAACAGAAGTTCTATTTCTTTATGCGTTCTCCCGAAGCTTTTGTGGGAATCCTAAAAAAGCTTGAAAAAGTAGATGGTATTTTTATGCTTTTAGGGACTGGGGCTCCAGAGTATGAGGAACTTTTCAGACAATTAAGCTACGAACATAAAAACTTCATTTTTACCAACGGGCAATCTGAAAACCTTATAGATTCAATTTATTTGGAATCTGACCTGTATTTTATGCCCAGTCTTTTTGAACCCTGTGGTATTAGTCAAATGCTGTCCATGCGAAATGGGAACCCATGTTTGGTTCATCATACGGGAGGTTTGAAAGATACTGTAAGTCATATGAAAACCGGTTTTACTTTTGACGGGGATACCTATGATGAAAAAATAAAGAATATGTTAACTGCTTTTGACATTGCCTTGGATGTATATGCCAATGACAAAGAAAAATGGAAAAAAATCCAGGCCAATGCAAAAAGAAAGCGTTTCACTTGGAAAAAATCGGTGGATAAATACTACGAACTACTCTACAATTTGGAGTAAGTTTTGAGCTTTAATTTCTTGAGTTTGCCTATCTGTTAAGAAGGATATAAATAGTCTCGGGAAATTGTTAATGCCTTTGCTTTTTCGTAAATTTCCGGTTCTATTTTAATAATCTTTTAAAAATTACAATGTCGGATAAAGCAATACTTGAATATGCTGGAAATAGCTTCGAATTTCCAGTAACAAAAGGTAGTGAAAATGAATTGGCTATAGATATCAAAACCCTTAGGTCTGCCAGTGGTATGGTGACTATTGACCCTGGATATAAAAACACCGGTTCTTGCGAAAGTGCCATCACGTTTTTGGATGGGGAAAAAGGAATTTTGAGATATCGTGGTTATTCGATTGAGGATTTGGCTGAAAAAGCTGATTTCCTTGAAGTGGCCTACCTTCTGATATTCGGGGAATTGCCGAATAAGGAACAATTGGAGAAGTTTCATCACGACATTAAGGAAGAGGCGGATGTAGATGAAGAAATGAAAAAGATTTTACAGGCTTTTCCAAAATCAGCGCACCCTATGGGTGTTTTGTCTTCAATGACTAGTGCCTTAGTGGCGTTTAATCCGGTTTCTGTAGATGTTTCTTCAGAGGAGGCCATGTACAATTCAATAGTACGCATTTTGGCTAAATTCCCTGTTTTAGTAGCCTGGACACAACGCAAGAAAAAAGGCCTTCCATTGAATTATGGAGACGACACTTTGGGTTACGTTGAGAACTTTCATAAAATGATGTTCAAGCGCCCGAACAAAGAATATGAAAAGGATCAAATTGCAATAGACGCCATTGATAAATTGTTGATTTTACATGCAGATCACGAGCAAAACTGTTCTACTTCCACAGTACGGATTGTAGGTTCGTCCCATGCTGGGCTTTTTGCCTCACTTTCTGCAGGAATTTCTGCACTTTGGGGACCACTTCATGGTGGAGCGAACCAAGCGGTCTTGGAGATGTTGCAGGCCATTGAAGCAGATGGTGGAGATACCAAGAAATATATGGCCAAGGCTAAAGACAAGAACGATCCTTTCCGTTTGATGGGCTTTGGGCACCGTGTATATAAAAACTTTGACCCAAGAGCTAGAATCATTAAAAAAGCGGCGGATGAGGTTTTGGGTAATTTAGGGATTGATGACCCAATTTTGGATATCGCTAAAGGTTTGGAAAAAGAAGCCTTGGAGGATGAATACTTCGTACAGCGTAAACTTTATCCAAATGTGGATTTCTATTCAGGAATCATCTACCGTGCCTTAGGTATCCCAACAGAGATGTTTACAGTAATGTTCGCTTTGGGGAGACTACCTGGATGGATTGCCCAGTGGAGAGAAATGCGTTTACGTGGAGAGCCAATAGGAAGACCACGACAAATTTATATTGGGGAAAACCACAGACCTTTTGTAAACGTCTCCAAACGATAAGAAAAACAATATTTTAATAAAAAAGCGACCTTTCTAGGACGCTTTTTTGGTTTACAGCTTTGCTAAACTGCTTTGGGAACTTTCATTCAGTTCTTTGTCCTTACTGTAGCAAGCTTCCATAATGTTCAAATGATAATAGGCCTGTATGGGAGATATTTCGGTGGTAAGAATGCGTTCCTTACATCTTCTAAACTCCATGTGCAAAAAGCTATGGGCGTCAATGGAATTTAAGTTTTGAATCGTAGAATCCAAGGATACCCGATATCTTTCTATTTGAATGTCAATTTGAGTGAGGTTTTCCCCAAAGGGCCATCGATTTTCACGTTTCAAGAATGTCTTTAGTTCTGTAAGAGACTCTTTCTGAATACAATCTTCATATTTTATAATGGAGTTGGATATATTCTCGGGTTTTTGGGAAACCACTTCAAACGAGAAAGGGTTGTCTTGATTGGCATTCTTATGCAAAAGAAACACACAACTCAAAGCAGCTAAGGGGAGAACTATTAGTAATCGCTTCATCTAGAAATCATTATCACACTAAATGTAGCAAAATCTATGGATGGAGCTGCATGTTTTGTCAGAAAAAACGCTAAAAAGAATTATATTTAACTATTTACAAATCAGATAGTTAAAGAAAAATAGAAAGCCTTGGTAGCACAGAGGGATATACCTATCCATAGGTGCTGTTTTTTTATTTTCTGGTTAGGGAAAATCAAAGGTAAAACACTAGATTTGCCCCTGAAATTATAAGGTTTTTCTTTTCGGTTACACCAAGTTCTAACCATTCAAACCCATTTTGCACGTATGATGAAGCTCCACATTTTAGATGAAACGGCACCCTTAAAGGCAGTAGTCCTTGGTACTGCGGAAAGTTGTGGTCCAGTTCCTAAACCTGAGGAAGCTTACGATCCAAAATCGTTGGAACATATCCTAAATGGTACCTATCCTAAGGAAGAGGATATGGTAAAAGAGATGGATGCGTTTGCAGCGGTTTTTGAGAAACATGGTGTTAGGGTATTTCGACCTGAAGTAATTCAAGATTGTAACCAAATTTTTTCTAGGGACATAGCTTTTGTGATTGAGGACAAGTTGTTTCACTCCAATATTTTACCAGATAGGGAACGCGAGTTCGAAGCCATTGGTCCAGTTTTGGAACAAATAGACCCCAACAAGGTTATTCGCCCACCGGAAGAAGTTCATATTGAAGGTGGAGATGTGATGCCCTGGAACGAGTACATTTTTGTGGGTACGTATACAGGTGAAGACTATCCAGATTATATCACCGCAAGAACGAATAAAGAAGCTGTGCAGTATCTTCAGGATATGTTTCCGCACAAAACCGTGAAGTCTTTTGAATTGCGAAAATCCAATACCAATGCGAAAGACAACGCCCTGCACTTGGATTGTTGCTTTCAACCCGTAGGCAAAGACAAGGCCATTTTACACAAAAATGGATTTTTGATAGAAGAAGAGTATCAATGGTTGGTAGATTATTTTGGAAGGGAGAATATTTTTGAGATTGACAAGGACGAAATGTATCAAATGTTCAGTAATGTGTTTTCCATTTCTCCAGAAGTGGTCGTTTCCGAACAAAATTTTACCCGTCTAAACGGTTGGCTTCGCAGCCAGGGATTCACAGTGGAAGAAATCCCCTATGCCGAAATTGCCAAGCAAGAGGGACTTCTTCGATGTAGTACATTGCCTTTAATACGGGAGTAGCATTACATAAATAGGGCCATTAGGATATCTTGTTGCATATTTTCTGCCTCCTTCAGAATGGGTGAATCTATCAGCGTATTAAAATTAGTTGACATGAAGACTATGGAATCCAATTCCGGAAGATACAGTAAAACACATCCTGCGCCAACTCCACCACCAGAGTGTCCTAAAGCATAGGTCACGTCTAGGTCGTAGTATTGAATACCTAGCCCGTATCTTTTTTCTCCTTTATCGTTCAATACAAACTCCTGCATCATTTCCAAGGTCTTGAGCTTTAAAAGTTTGCCAGAGACCAGGCCTTTAAGGAAGAGTACGGCATCTTTGGTGCTGGTTACCATACCGTCATCACCCTTCATGGAAGAAACATTGGCCCGTTGTATTTGGGACACATTGGCGGGAATTCCAACCAGTAGAACATCCCAGTATGAATCAGCAATATTCAAATCATTGTTGATGTTTTCTTCAGAAAGGTAATGAGTGGATTCTAATCCTAGTTTTTTGAAAACGTGTTTTTCCATATAAGTCACATGATTTCCAGTGATTTTATCCGCAATTAGAGACAATAGCTCATAATTGCTATTTCGATAGGAGTATTTTGTTCCTGGAGGAAAATCCATCTCCTTTCCCTTAATGTGGGATAGGAGTTCCTCAACCGATAATATCTCTTTTGGGTTTTGAATAATCTTGGAAACCAAAATTGCGTCGGTGTTATACTCGGGAATGCCCGAAGTATGGTTCAATAGCATTTTAATGGTGACTTTCTCCACACCTTCTTTGTCCAAAAGCCAGTCGTAACTTAAGTATTTAGTAATAGGGTCGTTCAAATTCAGTTTTTTCTTCTCATATAGCTGAAGTATTGCCACGGCCATATAGGTTTTACTCACACTCTGTAAATAGAACAAGTGGTCGTTAGTCAGGGGTTCCTTGTTTTCCACATTGGAATACCCAGCTGCATGGGACCAAAACCCTGCGTCCGGATTATAAACTGTGAGTGCAAGGCCTGGAATTCCCATTTCAACATACTTTTGGAGTACAGCCTTAACGGCTTTCTTTTTCGCTTCGGGAAACCCATTGGTTTGCCCCATACTTAGGGCAGAGAAAAGAATTAAAAATAAGGTCGCTGTTCGTTTTTTCATGATTGATATTTTGGCCAAATATCTATCAAGCAAACTCATGAAATAACCCAAATTACTTCCAAAATGGGTGAAGTGTAGCAATTTTGGGGCTGAAATGTACTAGTTGCGTGGTTTAGGCACTATGAACTGTAAGGCTAAACCACTGTTTAAATTCTGGGGCGGTAATTCTGCTGACAATTTCACTTTTGGTGGCTTGAACTTCATTTCCAAATTCCACAACCAATTTTCCGTTGACCTCTTTTCTGTACCCCATGAGCTGATTGCGATTTATAATGTACTTTCTATTTAACCTGAAAAAATGTTCCTCGGGCAGTTTGGGCATGATTTTGTTCAATGAATCATCTACAATAAAGGATTTGCCTGTTTGGGTCACTAAATAAGTAGCCCTTCCATCCACAAAAAACCAAGCAATAGAAGAAAAGGGAATATTTCTCATTTTGTTACCCAACCCAACCTCAAATCCAGTTTGTCGCAACGCCTTGTCCTGTTCTCGCATCTTTTGGGATTTCCGCCATTCGTCATAAAAGTAGATACCCGTGTACAGACCATTGATGACCAAAACCCAAATAAAAAAGATGAACAGATTATAGGTATAGAATTTTATGGGCAAAGGTTCGTCCGTATATAGTTCATTGATGATTTCGGTAGCCAATATGATGAAACCTTGTACAATGATATTGGTCAGCAGCAATTGAACAATCAATCTTTTTGTTAACCCCTTTTCGTAAGGTATTTTTTTATCCAAATAGACTACAGTAACGCGAAGCAACCACCAGGCTATAAATCCTTGTGCGGTGTCTATGGCATAAGTGGCATAGGTATACCAGTCCCAGCGAATACTACCATAGGTAAGATGATAGTTGATGGTATTGATGACCGGAACCAGTATCAAACACAACAACCAATCCTTGTATTTACCTAAATAATTGACCCACATGATGTAAAGATACCAATGCTGTTTTTTTGTTACAAAATGAGAATCGGATTCGCTACTTTTGGGGGATTTTATTCCAAATTCATGCAGATTACCAACACTATACTAATGATTCGGCCGGTGGCGTTTCGTATGAACGAACAGACCGCCGTAAACAACTATTTTCAGGAAACCCTAAAGATTACCAACGAAGAAATCAATAAAAAGGCCCAAAAGGAGTTTGACACGTTTGTGGAAGTGCTTCGCGGGCATGGTGTGGAAGTGATAGTGGTTGAGGATACCAAAGAGCGGGATACTCCAGATTCTATTTTTCCCAACAACTGGGTTTCTTTTCATGCCACGGGGACGGTAGCGGTTTATCCTATGTTTGCAAAAAATAGAAGACGAGAGCGAAGAGAAGATATTTTTGATGTTCTGGAACAACATGGTTTTCATATTGAAAACATTTTGGATTATACTGCCGCTGAGGATGAAGGGATATTCTTGGAAGGTACAGGCAGTATCCTAAAGGATAGAGTACACCAAAAAGCATATTGCGCGCTATCTGAACGAGCGCACGAAGAACTGTTTATAGAGTTCTGTGAAGATTTTGATTGTTTCCCTGTTCTTTTTACAGCTAACCAGACTGTAGATGGCGAACGAAAACCCATTTATCACACCAATGTGATGATGGCCATGGCAGAGAACTTTACGGTGATTTGTCTGGACTCTATTGATGATAAAAAAGAGCGCAAAAATGTAGTGGAGCATCTAAAAAAGGATGGCAAACAAGTTATCCCTATCACTGAGGCCCAAATGCATGCCTTTGCGGGGAATATGCTCCAGGTAATTGGAGGGAATGACAAACGTTTGATGGTGATGAGCTCTCAGGCCTATAACAGTTTGCATCAAGACCAGATTGATGCCATTACCCAGCATTGTGAAATTGTACATAGCCCATTGGATACTATTGAAACCTGTGGAGGCGGTTCTGCACGTTGTATGATGGCCGAAGTATTCCTGCCAAAGGAACAGCCTGCTTAACTCAGTTTTTATTTACCCGGTATGTAATTTTGCGGTTGGTAATTACCGTGGTAACCCCAATTCCAAAAGTAAATCGAGAATTGTCCGAAAGCGCCGTAGTCCCGCTGAATCGGTAAACATCACCACCCAACGCGGCTGTGGCCGAAATAGGAAATTCGTCATCAAAACTTCCATCATTGTCGGTGTCCACGATAAGTTGAGGTAAATTGGTTGCGCTAAAACCCGTAATTCCGGTCATATCCATACGAATATCAATAGCATCTACATCAACGCTACTACCGCTGGTATTAGCTTCACTTACGCGCCAAACCCGGTCTAACCGTGCAGAGGTTGTATTGGATGGGACATCTGTGGTATTGGTCAAAGTCAATGCGCCATTATCATGCCCCCAGATAAGGAATTCGTTATTGTCCAGACCCGTTGGGTCAGAAATACGAACTATACCTGTGCCTTGTGAATCATCGTGAAGGTTGGAGGCATCTATTCTTCCTATTCCAGCTACATCATGGTCAAAATTACCGTTTGCTGAATCGTCCTCATTATATACATCGTTTGATGTACTGTTCAAGCCAAATTTGGCTGCCAAATAGTTCTCTACAATAATACGTTGAGCCGAGTTTACCCGCGCATTGAACACAATAAGTTCGGCAACATCGCCCACATAACCCTGTGTTCCCGACGTATTTCCTCCCACATTGAAACGTTGCGAAGCATAGCTGGTGTAGGTTGTAGTATTGGCTCTGCTTTGCAGTAGACTTCCGTTGCGATACAATTGTTTTCCTGTGGTAGGATGCGCATCATAGGACCAATACGAGTAGTTGGTCAGGCCCGTAAGCCCCCCAACCTGAATTCGGGCACTACTGCCGCAACACGTACCAATATCAAAATAAACGGTTCCACTCCAAGGAATATGGTTGGTAAAACGTGTGGAGCCCACCAAGGGGTCGGTGGTGTACACACATGACCTTTGGGTGGTGTTATCTGCTCGGTTTACCACAAAAGAAGAAGCTTCGTTTACTATAAAGTTAGCTGGAGTAAGGGTCAGGCCCGTTCGTAAACGATTGGAACCCGAAAAACTGATTTCATCATATCCGTTGACGGCTCCGGCAACCAGCGTAGGTCTTTGACCTCCGGTTTCTCCCACATCGAAAGCATTTACTCCTGCTAAATTCCTTAAGGAATCTACTGTAGCACCTGTGGTAACCACTCCTCCAGTGGTGTTGTACCAAATACGCAAAGAAGAAGAACCATCATTGGAGCCTACTCCTCCGGGACCAGTCTGAGAGAAACCGATGAAAGGGAGCAATAGGACAAGCCCTAGATAAAACAGCTTGATTACTACCTCTTTTGGAGGTATTACGGGGGATTTTTGTTTTGTCATAGCAGTTTACTGCTATAAACCTAAGGAATGCTAAGGACACAGAGAAAAAATTGTTGTGTAGGCTGAGAGGGATATGGTGAAAAGGATATGTTTTTTGCTTCCCCTGCTTTTAGTGCAGTTAATCGAAATGATAGTTGGGTTTTTTGCCATCTTTTTCACTTGTCATTTCGAATGAATGGAGCTAATGAGAAATCTTATTATTCTTTAGATTTCTCACTTTGACTTCGACTGCCTGCCCGTTCCTGTCAAGGCGGGCGCTCAATCTGACAGTTCAAAATGACACACGTTTACTTTCTGAGTTTTATAGCTATTCCCCTCATCGCGCTCACCACATCCTGAACTTCTCGTTTCTCAAAGGTGTTTTCCTCTAAATAAAAGAGCATTTCTATACCAAAATCCAGTACTTGGGCCAGTTCTTCTGGGGAACCATAGGTATCTTCAATCCAGTTTTTGAAAATCTCTTCTGAGCTCATGTTCTCATTTTTATGAACAAGAAAAGAATTTGAATTGGGGTGTTACATGTCATTTATGACAAGAGCAATACATTTTAGACATCAGACATCAGACATCAGACATCAGACATCAGACATCAGACATCAGACCTCTACTCTTTGAAGTTTTATTCCTCAGTAACGGTAAACTCCCGAATCGCCTGGTTGGGCTCCATAATGGTGTAGCCTTCCCAAAACTCAGGATTGTAGGCGGGCATATAGGTGGCCTTTACTCTTTTGTCTTCTTTTAGGTTTTCAAACTGGCTGTTGTCAATCAACGTGTTGTTGTAGACCACCAGTTCCCATTTGTTGGTGTTGGCCATTCGGAAATCGATATTCAAGCGCAGTTCATTTTGCTTACGACGGCCTTTTACGTTTTTGTTCTTTTCAATCACATCCAAGGGGCGGTCAAATCGAAACCAGCGGCCAAAGCTGAAATCCACAAATTTAAGTTCGTATTTGTTGTTGGGCAATTTGGCAAAGCGCATGGTGCCCTTGTACACCGTTTCACGATAGTAAATGCCCAGTAGCCTAAAATTTCTAAGGTTTTTAAGGTTTTCAAAATCAATCTGCATAATGGCAAAGTCTTCAATGTTCACATAAAGCTTGCCCCTAAAATCGGCACTTCCTTTGGGTTCAAAACCAATAACGTAAACACCGCTATCGTCAATATCTGCATAACCATCGAGCGTGAAGCGATACTTACGACTTTTTTCAATAACATTCAGTTTGCTGTCCTCAGCGTAGTATACCTCACCTAATACCTCTTTGAAGATGCGTTTTTGTTTGTCACTTAGGTCAGAAACGGTATCCTTGCCCAATTCCTTTTCCAATTCCTTGGCTTTTTCTTCTTCCAGTTCGGTCAAAATGGAATCCACTTGCACCTTTTGGCTAAAAAGTCCTGATTTTATCTTCAGATAGGAATCCTTTTTAACGTTGGCCTTGAACATGGCTTCCATCTGCTTGTTCAAATCCTCAAAGGAGCCCACATTTTTTTTATCGTAGAGTTCTGCAGCCCTCAAAACATTTACCTTATAATCGGAACTGGTCTTGTAAAGGTCGCCCAAGGCCTCGGTGTAGTACGAAGACTGCTTAGGTATACTTCGGGATATGCTATCGATTAATTCTTTGTCCAAACCTTCAATAGAGGATTTTTCAAAGCCCAAATCCACTTTGTGGATGTTGCCAAAAATGGATTGTCTTAAAAAGTAACGTTGTTTTACGGGTTGATTATTGGTGTTTTGGGGTAGCCGTTCCTTCACCTTCTCCATAATGTAGTCCACATCCAATTCCTTATCAAAAAGATACACCCCGCTCAATTCAATATTGGAAGGATTTAAAACCACAATGGAGTCTTGCAGTTGAACCAATGTAAATCCTGTCTTTTTATAGCCTAGAGATGAAATGTATACGGAATCCAAAGCCAACGAATCCTTTTCCAGCATAAAACTAAATCGGCCTTCCTCATTGGTGACCACGCCTTGATTTTCTCCATACTGAATGGTGGCGTAGGGGATACCTTTTTTGGTCTTCCCGTCAATGAGTCGAGAGCCTACCGTCTGTGCCAGACACAGGGGCATGTAGACAAAAGTGATTGTAAAAAGGAAAAGAAATTTATTTGGGGACATACGGTTGTTTTCGGATATCATCAACATAAAGACATCAAAAGTAGGCAAAGGGTTGCCTCCCCTTAGACGACTTTAACTTGATTTTATAACAGAAATAGGCCTGAAATATTTTAAGAATTCGCCACATTACGAATCATACCCCCAAAAATGAAGAAGTGAAACGGCAGTACGCTATACCAATAAAGCCTGCCTTTAAGGCCTTTAGGACGGAATGTGGCCGTCTGGTGCAGAACGTTGTTGTCATCTATTCGAAACTCCAGCCATGCTTCGCCTGGCAATCGCATTTCAGCAAAAAGTAACAAGCGTTTTTTCTTTTTATCGGCCAGAAGTACGCGCCAAAAATCCAGTGCATCCCCAGGGAAAATCTTGTCCGGATGCGTCCGACCTCTACGAAGACCAGGACCACCGTTAAGCTTGTCCAAAAACCCACGGATTTTCCAAAGCCAACCCCCGTAGTACCATCCCGTTTCTCCACCTATTTTCCAGATATTGTCAAGTGCTTTTTGGTCATCTTCCACCTTTAGGGTCTGTATGTCCTTCAATACCCCAAATTTGGGGACTTGAATATACTTTTCAAGGTTTTTGTTGAAATTCCCGCTCACCATACTGTCTTTCCAACTGCTCACCACCGAATTTTGGGCAATTTTTATGAAGGCCATATCAATGGCCTCTTTATAAGTGTGTGGTGTAATACCCAATACGTCCTGAAGCCTTGTGTCTTCTGCAATAACCTCTATTTTCATGCTATCTACTAAGTTGAGGGCCAATTTGTAGGAAGTCGAAGTAACAAAATACAGCCAATACGAAGATAGTTTGGGAGTCATTACAGGAACGGTATAAATCCAGTTTTTGAAACCTCTAGCTTCTGCATATTGATGCAACATTTCTTTGTAGGTAAGGACGTCCGGTCCAGCAATATCAAAGGAATCATCATAGGTTTCCTCATGTCCCAAAACACCCAACATGAATTTGATTACATCTCGAATGGCGATGGGTTGGGTTTTGGTCAATACCCATTTTGGGGTGACCATTACGGGCAATTTTTCACATAAATCCCGAATAATCTCAAAGGAAGAACTTCCAGAACCCACTATAATTCCTGCCCGAAGTACGGTCAAAGAAAAAGGACCATCCTGGAGAATGGTTTCGACATTTTTTCGGGACCACAGGTGTTTTGAGAGGTTTTTGTCGTTGACAATACCACTAAGGTAAATGACCTGTTTGATGTTGGTATCTGCTACATAGGTATTAAAGTTTCTTGCCGCTTGTGCCTCCAACTCATCAAAGTTTTTGGTGGTAACCGTCATTAGGTGAATCAGGAAATAGGCAACATCGATATCCTTTGGAATGGTATTGGGAACCACTTCTTTGAGAAAGTCGATTTCGATAACTTCTACCTTTTTTCGAGTTTCTTTATCTATACTCAATCGTGTTTCATCCCGCACGGCACAAACTACTTCATGGCCCAATTCCAAGAGTTTGGGGAGCAATCGCATACCGATATAGCCATTGGCGCCTGTGAGGAGTATTTTCATAAATCTTCAATTGAAGTAGGCGCGTTGTCGGCCTTATAATCCAAGAGTTTTTTAAAGTATTTCTGTATTGCCTTGGTATCCGATTTTACTTTGATGAAATAACTATCCCGGTAAATGGAATAAACCGCAAAATCACCTTTGTAGATGGTCAGTTTGTAAAAGGGAATTATCAAAGCATAGGTTTCCAGAAGTGAACGGAAGCGAACGATGATGCCTTTTGGACGCATCTCAATGTTACAGGTATTGAGGTTGTTGTCCAAAATCAATAGGTTTTGGATTTCCAAACTGGTTTCGGTAATGAATAACTTTGGAGAACCGATACCACCCATGGCAAAACGCTCTTTTAGGGTAAAGGGTTTTCCGACCTCATTATCAATCTTTTCAGTGATTTTTTTATCGGTGTACGAGACGTTCAGTAGCATGCTTAAAATTAACCAAATTCCATGGGTTTATTGTTGGCAAAGCCTATTATTGTTGATGTAAAAGGGTAAAAAATATGTAGTTTTGCCACCTCAAAACGAGTTTTATGGATTTACAGCCCTTGTTGGTAGAAAAAGTGAAGGAGGCTTTAGCGCAGTTGTATGACGTAGAGGTGCCATCGGTAGAATTTCAACCCACCCGAAAGGATTTTGAAGGGGATATTACCGTGGTCATTTTTCCCATGCTTCGCTATGTAAAGGGCAATCCAGTGGAGATAGGAACCAAAATTGGGGAATATCTGCAAGAGCACGTGGAGGAGATTAGCAAGTTCAACGTGGTAAAGGGCTTTTTAAACCTTGTTGTTTCCGATATTTTCTATCTGAATTTCTTCAACTTCATAAAGGATGAAGCAAACTATGGTTTTGCAAAATCCAATAGTAAAGATGCCATAATGGTGGAGTATTCGTCACCCAACACGAATAAACCTTTGCACCTAGGCCACATCCGGAATAATTTACTGGGGTATTCGGTTGCTGAAATTTTAAAAGCTTCGGGACATAAAGTCTATAAAACCCAGATTGTAAATGACCGCGGAATCCATATTTGTAAGAGTATGTTGGCCTGGCAACGTTTTGGAAATGGTGAAACTCCTGAGAGTTCTGGATTAAAAAGTGACCATTTAGTTGGGAAGTACTACGTGGCTTTTGATAAGGCTTATAAGGAAGAAATAGCCCAATTGATAGCTAAAGGCAAGGAGAAAAAGGAAGCGGAGAAGACAGCCCCCCTATTATTGGAAGCTCAATCCATGTTGCGAAAGTGGGAAGCCGGAGATGAAGAAGTGGTGCAACTTTGGAAAATGATGAACGGTTGGGTATATGCTGGTTTTGATACCACCTATAAGAATTTGGGGGTTGATTTTGACAAGTTATATTACGAAAGTGATACCTATTTGCTAGGTAAGGACGTAGTAGAAGATGGTCTGCAAAAAGGGGTTTTCTTTAGAAAAGAGGACGGAAGCGTGTGGATTGATTTGAGTGATGAGGGATTGGATGAAAAAATTGTGCTTCGTGCCGATGGGACAGCGGTTTACATGACTCAGGATATTGGTACTGCTATTCAACGGGTAACGGATTTTCCAGATATCAATGGGATGGTGTATACCGTTGGAAACGAACAGGATTATCATTTCAAAGTACTTTTCTTGATTTTAAAAAAGCTTGGATACGGTTGGGCCGAGCAATTGTATCATTTGAGTTATGGTATGGTCGATTTACCCAGTGGTAAAATGAAAAGTAGGGAAGGTACTGTCGTGGATGCTGATGATTTGATTCAAAACATGGAAGAAACCGCGGCTGAAATTTCCAAAGAACTGGGGAAGTTGGATGGTTATTCCGAAGAAGAAAAGCAAAAATTATATCGAATCATTGGTTTGGGCGCTTTGAAATATTACATTTTAAAGGTGGACCCGAAGAAACGTATCCTTTTTAATCCCGAAGAGTCAGTAGACTTTCAAGGGAATACAGGTCCTTTTATTCAATATACGTATGCAAGAATTCAGTCCATTCTAAGAAAGGCAGATTTTGATGTGTCGACAGCGCCAGAGATGACTTTCGCATTACACGAAAAGGAAAAAGAACTCCTAAAACAAATTCAATTATTCCCTGAAACACTTCAGTTAGCTGCGGAAAACTTCAGTCCAGCACTTATAGCCAACTATGTGTATGACTTGGTAAAAGAATTCAACTCATTTTACCAGCAAGTGACCATTTTGGGAGAAACCAATGAGGTTAAGAAGCAATTTAGGGTTCAACTTTCCCAAAAGGTTGGGGAGGTGATTGAATCTGGTTTTAAATTGTTGGGAATAAATGTACCTGAACGTATGTAATGGATAGTTTAGGCCTATCGGACACGGAGAAACAAATTGCGGCCTTGGTATTGGCCATTGGGCTGCTTTATGTGTTTGTTCGGGTAGGGTATGAGTATTTGATGGGTGAACGTTTTACCCTTTATCACGTTTTTCATCCCGTAAAAAGAATCAATAGCAGGGAAAGGCAATTCATATCGAATTTTTTGGTGCCCTACGATAAGTTTAATCCTGAAGAGAAAAAGGATTTTTTAAAACGATTCGCCTGGTTTAAGTCAAAGAAACCTTTTGTTTTTTATGGGGGTATTGTAAATCAAGAACAAATTAAAGCATATGTCTCCGCTTCGGCAGCTTTGATGACGATGGGTTTTAAGGATTACAGGTTTGAAAATTCCATTTCAAGAGTTATTGTTTACCCAGATAAGTATTATTCCCGTATAGGGAGGAACCATCATATCGGGGAATTCAATCCGAATTTGAAAGTCTTGGTTTTTTCTGCAATTGATTTAGAAAAAGGATTTAAAATTCCAAACGACAACAGAAACCTAGGAATACACGAGATTGCCCACGCCTTAATGTATGAAACACGCAAAAAAACGACCTATGAGGCAAAACGTTTTAAGGTGGGTCTTGCTCGGGTCAAGGGAATTTATGAGCAAGAAGAATTTCAAGAAAAACTAACCGAATCCGCTTATTTCAGAGCGTATGGTAAGACTAATTTTTATGAGTTTTTTGCCGTGGCGATGGAAAACTTTATGGAAACTCCCAAGTATATGGAAAAAACACACCCTGCCATTTTTGACACTTTGACTAGGATGTTGAATTTTACTCCTTCTTAAAAATAAAAAAAGCCATGCTCCAAAGCATGGCTTTTTCCAATAACCAACTAAATTAACTATGAATCAGAACTAGCAGTTACTGCCAAATTGTAAACAACTAATCCAAATCCAATTTTGTTGATGGCGTCACCAATGTTGTAAACTACATCAAGAGCTAATCCGCCAAAAATACCTTCATACCATCCTGGTGTTCCAGCCATATATCCGATTGGATAAATAGCCCATCCCACCAAAACAAACCAGCATAAAGTTTTGTGTGCTTTTAGTACCGCTCCACCTGCTTCTTGAGCCAATTTTTTAGCTTGGCCTAACCAGATGTCATAAACGATTACGAAGTAGGCAATACCTGAGATAAGACCCCAAATTTGCGCTTGGTCGCGATACACCGCTTCTCCTATGTAACCAGTTACCAACATTACAACTGAAAGGAAGATAAGCCTCCACATCAATGATTTTTTGGCTCCAGCTACTTTCAATATTAAGTAGAACTCAACACACATTAATGGTACAGTAAGAATCCAATCCACATAGCGGAAGAACGTTGGAGACTCTGCATTTACTGCCCAATAGTCTCTCATGTACCAATAGTGTACAGCTGCTATGAATGTGATTAAACCTGAAACCAAAATGGAAGTTTTCCATTTCTTGTCAAATCCGTTCATAGACAAAAAGAAGAAGGCTGAAGCAGCCATCATGGCCATACACCCAACAAAAAAGGTAAAGCCTACATAATCATCGGTAGCAATTTTGGCCACCATAGGTAAAGTGAATAAATTTTCCATATATATATTAAGTTATTAGTTTTTGTTGAAGCAAATCTAATAAAAACTAAACATAATTTCATAATTTTGTTCATATTTTTTTAGGGATGATTCAACAAAAGACCTTGAATTTTGTCAAACTGAAAAGTGGAATGATTGTGACCACAGTCTTTTTCCTCTGGTTTTCGGTGTTTTTTGATGAGTATGTAGAGACCACGATGGCCTATGTGCTCATTATGAGCTTTGGGGTTTTGCACGGTGCGAATGACATTCGTTTAATTCAAAGCGAAAGTTCAAACAGTTCAAAACCAACATTTTTAAAGACAGTTGTTGTTTATGTGCTAGTTGTCGCTGGAATTTTAGCTCTTTTTTTTGTCTTTCCTTTACTAGCGCTTTGCCTATTTATTTTGATAAGCGGATATCATTTTGGAGAACAACATTGGTCTAAATCTATGTTGGTTTCCTCTTTTTGGAGCACTATTTTGTACACAATTTATGGTTTATTCATTCTGTTCATGATTTTCTATATTCAGCATGAACAGGTGACAGCTGTTTTGCAAGACATATTGAATTTGGAATTGTCCAAGGATTTGTTTGGATACGTATTTTTTTTCCTGGGAGCGGCCCTTTTGGCCTGTGGTACATTCAGCTATATAACGAAACGGACAAACGCCAATGTATGGGAGGAACTGTTTGTGCTAATTGTATTTTTCATAATCTTTCATACCGCTTCCCTTTTATGGGGATTTTGTATTTACTTTATTGTTTGGCACAGTATACCTTCTCTAAAAGACCAAATGGATTATCTCTATGGTGCTTCAAGTTGGAAATCGCTGTGGTTGTATGTAAAAGATTCAGCGTTGTATTGGGTAACATCGATTATAGGCTTATTTATTCTCCTTTGGTTTTTAAAGGATAATACGGAGAATATGATTGCCATTTTGATTTATTTTCTGGCAGCCATTACCTTCCCACATGTTTTTGTAATGTCTAGATTGGAGAAAAACCTAGAAGCTAATTCTAAAGCTTAGATTTGGCGTGATACCCAATGAAATGTTCTCTACTGTTTCGATTTGATTGTCATCAGCCACTCTGTAGTAGGTATTCAAGATGTTTTTTCGATTAGTTAGGTTTAAAATAGAAACACCTGCATTTGCCTTAATCCTTCTACTTAGCTCAAATTTATAGATAGCCGATGCATCCGCTCGGAAGTATTCCGGTAACCTACTGGAGTTAGAATCTTCAAAATCGATTTGTGCGGGGAAAACGGAAGTATTCAATGCTTCGTCACCTTCCAAAGGTTCGGTAAAAGGTCTACCTGTTCTATAATTTAATCCAAGTCCTAATTTTAGATTCCCATAGGTATATGTTCCTGCAAAGGTGAGGGTATGTCGTATATCAAGATTATTGGGAAAGCTAATTGGGATAAGGGACTCAAAAGTATAATCGTTTTTATTGTAAGTATAACTTAGCCAAGTACTGTAATTTTCCCCTCTTTTGTTGATGAGAAACTCCACCCCTCTGACATCATATGAACCTATTTCGCCATTGAATTGGTTTTGGTTTTGAAAACCTTGGGTGCTAGTACTAATTCCGTCTACATGTTTATAAAACCCCTCAATACCAAAATAAAGGTCATTTTTTTCATAGTTCAGGCCGACGGACGCTTGTTTACTTTGGGTAACCGGAAGTAAGTTGTTATCCGATAAAACCCAACGTCTTTTTTCAATACCCAGAAAGTTTTGTTCCAAATCCACTACTTGATTGGTGGTTTGACTTTTAAACTCCCCCAAAACTTGGGCTCTAAGATAGTTGGCCACTCTGAAATTAATATTCAATCTTGGTTCAACCAAGAATTTGTTGAACGTGCCCAAATTCTCAATATAATTTATTCTGGCCCCAATCCGTCCAATAAAATGCTTGTTTTCGGTAGCATAAGAAACTTCCGTATGGGGAGCATGTATGCGAATTACTCCTTTCACATCACTCGCAAAGAAGGGACGGGTGATATTGGTAACATTTCTAATGCCCGTTTCTATAAATTGATATCCATTGTCCCAGTTCAGCCTATCTGAGAACTTATAAGTAGTATTCAATTTTACAGCGGTTTCAATTACCTCGTTGTTCTGAAAAAGCAGTTGTACTTGATTGGCAAAAAGGTTTTGGGCGTCCAGGTTGTATTGGGTATAATAAACATTAAGGTCGGTGGAAAACTGATTGGTCCATTGGCTGGCCAGTTGCGCACCAAGGGAAAAATTAGTTTGGTCCAAAAGGCTATTGGTGGTTTCATCAGTATCTAAATTGGTTTCCTCAAAATTCAAATCATTGTTAATGTTGATGAAGTTAAGGCGAGCTTTGTGATTATCGTTTATGTCATAGAGAAGCTTTGCGGTAAAATCGTAAAAGAAAAAGTTCTCTTCTCTGCTAAATGTCTGGTCACGCCTTATATTATTTTCATCGATTACTTCACTGTCCTGAAAAGCTCTATCAAAAAAACGATCATAAGTTGGCGTGTTTAAAAAATCCGTAGTAGAGCGGCGTGCAGAAAACTGCAGTGCCACATTATGGTTTAAAGGAATTTGCCCATAAATATCTCCACTTATAAAATTGAAACCAGCCCCGCCGAAGAAGGTGTCCGATATCTCGTTGGTGGTTTCCATCTTAAGGACGCTACTTACGCCATCTCCAAAATTTGTAGGAGTCCCGTTTTTAATAATGGTCACCTTATCCGTTAAGTAAGGATTAAATGCGGAAATCAACCCAAAAAAGTGCCCCGATTGGTACATTTTAATACCATTCCAGAGAATAAGATTTTGGTCGTTGGTCCCGCCTCGAACATTAATGTCCGAAACCGTTTCATCTATACTTTTAATGCCGGGTAGGGCCTGAACCGTTTGAAGAACATCTGGCTCTATTAAACCAGGTAAAATTCCAAAATCGGCAGTATTTAGGGTGATACTGGCATCTTCTTCCCGGATTATTCCCGTGGTCAAGAATTTATATACGGTAACCTCTTTGAGCTGCTGATAGTTCTGAGCCAAAAGAATCTTTGGACAATTTTTTCCGGAAATCAACTCTTCGACAGAAACGTATTGCGTTACATACCCTAAAAACCTAACCTTTATGGAAGCATTTCTTGGAACATCTCTTAGCTTAAAATTACCTTCCATATCGGTTGTCAGAGCAATTTCAGAGTCCAACAGTTCCACTGTGGCTCCCATAACGGTATTCTCAGCAAAATTGTCCAATACTCTTCCACATACGTCTACCAAACTTTCTTTTACTATGGAATAGTAGCGGTCGCTAAGTTTTTCAAGTTTTATCTGAAACTCATCCTCCAAAAAAGAAATAATGTCGTCAAGCGCGACAAGGTTGTCCGGGATATTCGCATTGAGGTTTTCGATATCCTTGTTGATGTAGGAAAACTTAATGTTGAATTGCTCTTCAAGGTCTTTTAAGATATTGACAACAGAGCGTTCCGAATCTGGTGTAGTTTGAGCCACCAATGACAAGGGCAAAAACAACACAAGCGCAAAGCAAAACCTTCTAAAACTACTGATTAGTGTTCTCAGCATAGAAAAGTACATTATTACCCTCGTTTTTGAATTTGATTCTGGATGGGGTAGCTATACTTTTTAACGCCA
Source organism: Bacteroidota bacterium (assembly GCA_039184805.1). Lineage (GTDB taxonomy): Bacteria > Bacteroidota > Bacteroidia > Flavobacteriales > Flavobacteriaceae > Flagellimonas. Next base: position 24,551 of record JBCDAX010000041.1, read on the forward strand.
TTTTTAAGTCTGTGTTGCTAAAGGTACCTGTAAAAAGCAAATTGGTATCTACATTTTTGATTTCTACAGAGACATCGTATTGTCTTTCGAGCTCGTTTAGCACATATTTTAAGGGAATACTCACGAAGGAGCTTTCACGGTTCATCCATGATGGTTGCGAAGTTTTGGTTTCCTCTACGGTTACAACTTCACCGTCAATTACCAAAAAAGATGTTCCTGCGGGTAATTTCTTTTGGATATTCTTATAGTTTACTTGGACTAGGCCTTCATAGCAATTTACTTCAAAAAACCCCTCTCTATTTTCCACATTGAATTGAGTTCCCAATACGGAAACACTGCCCTGAGAGGTTTCCACGGTAAACTTCTTACCCTTCGCTACTTTGAAAAAAGCTTCTCCTTTGAGACTGATTTCTCTTTTAGAATCCCAATTTTTTGCATTGAAGGCAACTTCAGAATCCGAGTTAAGCATCACTTCAGAGTTGTCAGGAAGAGTAACTTCAGTACGTTCCGCCAATTGGGTTGAGTGGGAGGTATTTGAAAAAGTAAGATAGAAATATGAGCCGGTAATCAAAATAGCGATGGCTGCTGCAATTTGAAGGAACCTTTTATAAGGTCTCAATGCAATTACCTTAGAAGACTGCTCCCTACGTTTGGATTTCAATTGATTCAACGCTTCTTCTACGTTGAATTCAGGAGATTCCAAAGAAGAGGAAATCTTCTTCAGTTTTTCATATGAAGCATACTCTTCAGAAGATTTGAACTTAGCTAGTTCTTCTTCCGAAAGTTCATTATTAAGCCATTTTGCCAAGTAATTTTCCTGCATGATTTCTAGGCTTTACATTAGTATAACAACTCAGTTTTAAAATACCCTACTTTTCAATTAACAATGGTCAGCATACAATTAACAATGTAAAGTAGTTAGGGGAAATATTACACTTCATTGCCAATTGTTTATTGCTAATTATTCATTGTTAATTGTTCATTTTCAAATTCCATCAATTTCTTCCCGGAGCGATTTTAATGCTAAATGCATTCGTTTTTCAATAGCCTTTACACTTACTCCTTCCATTTCAGCTATCTCTGCATACTTTTTTCCATCTATCCGGTTTAATAAAAAGGTAGTTCTTTGATTTTCCGGCAAACGGTTCAAAGCATTGTCCAATTTTTGTTTGTATTCTTTTTCCTCTAATATAAATTCAGGGGATTCATTGGATTGTTCCTTGTTTGGTTCAGCATATTTCAAACGTACCTTTTCCGCTTTTATCACATTTAGGTACATATTGTTTGCCACGGTATATAAGTACGACTTTGCTTTTTCTGGAGTGACCTTGCTACAGTTCTCCCATAGTTTTACAAAGGCTTCCTGTACTGCATCCTGAGCCTTTTCTTCATTGCCGAACTTATAATATATATAGTTAAACAACGTTTTTGAATTAGCCCTGAACACTGAGCTATATACCTGGTCTTCACAAACATTGCTCATTTAACGATGGGTGTTGGTATTCAAATATATTTTAAAAAAATGGAAGGTCAAGTAGGGTTTTTTTTTTGACAATTGTTCTAGAAGTGTACCAAGAAACAAAAAATCCAAATCGTTATGAAAAATCTATTCAACAAACTAGTACTGACTAATCTCCTGTTTGTAGCATTGCTATTTACTTCGTGTCAAGAAGAATTTGAAGAAGTTGGAGGAGACACCCAAGAAACCATTGCCACCAATTCCAATACGGCAATTTTAATGGCTAACACAGCTACACAAGATGGTTCTTTTGATAACATAGTAGATAGTGCCAGCTGTTTCGCAGTGAATTTTCCGTATACCGTTGAGGTAAATGGAATACAAATTACCATCGATTCCAGAGAGGATTTGCACACTATAGAAGAAATCTTCGATGAGTTTGATACTGATGATGATATTCTTGATATCATTTTTCCAATTACAATCACATTTGGTGATTTTTCAGAATTAGTTATAGAAAATTTTGAACAGCTTCGAGAGCTTGCCGCAGAATGTACAGAAGGAGGAGATGATGATGATATCGAGTGTATCGATTTTGTTTATCCCATTACCTTGTTCACTTTCGATATCGATGAACAAAGAACTGGAGAAGTTACAGTAGATAGTGATAAAGAGTTGAGAAGATTTTTTGCCGGTTTAGAGGATGAGGAGTTGGTAAGTGTACAATTTCCATTAACGCTAAAAAAGTTTGATGGAACTGAAATAGTTGTCAACAGTAATGCCGAGTTAGCTGCCGCTTTGGAACGTGCTAAGGATGAGTGCGATGAAGACGACGATGATGATTTTAATGACGATGATTTTACAAAGGAACGACTTGACCACTTATTGGTAGAATGCCCATGGGAAATCCGTGAAGTGATTCGCATGAGCATGGACCAAACAGGACAATATCTAGAAAACACATTGACTTTCTCTGAAGATGGAAGCGTGGTTTACCAAGATGTAACAGGGAATATGATTACTGGTGAATGGTCCACAAGGGTTACAGATAATGGAGTTGTCCTTAATTTGGCATTCGAGCAATTAACTGATTTTACTTTGGAATGGTTGGTTTACGAGATAGGAGATCATAAGATAAAACTGTATTCTGATGATGGAAACAAAATCGTCTTGAGACAACATTGTCCAAATGATGGCGGTAATGGAAATGGCGGTAACGGAATTATTAGTGTAGAAACCTTGACGAATGCTCTGTTGGAATGTGACTGGATTATCAAGAAGGTAACCAATCAAGGTGAAGAGATTGAAAGATTACTGGGTTACGAATTCGTTTTTGTGGAAGACGGAACGCTAACCGTAGGTAATGGAATCACCACTTTCCAGGGTACTTGGGAAATCATATCGAATGATGATAACGTTCGTACATTGAAAATAAATGTAGGTGATGAACCCGCCGTATCTTTTGAATGGCCTTTGACAGAAATTGACGGACCAAGCATTGCTGGAAGCACCAGATTGGTTTTTAAAGACGAAAATGCGGATTATAAGATGGTCCTCGAAAAAGTTTGTGATAACAGTGCAGGTGATAATGACGTGGCCGAAATCCGAAATATTATGTTTGGGGGTGACTGGAATGTTGCCTTGTATGATGATGAAGGTATGGATGGTACCGCCAACTACGCAGGCATGGACTTTAATTTTTCCATGATGAACCAAGTAGAGGTATCCATAAACGATGATCCACAGATTTCTGGTCTTTGGAGGGTGATAAGAGATACTTCCGACAACCTCATATTTTTCTTAACCTTTGATGATGATGGAGTATATGGAGAGTTGACCGAAGCTTGGTATGTAACCGAAGTAAGTGCCAATCGAATAGAACTAGTCTATGAAGACGAAAATGTGAATTTCAAAACTTTGGTTTTTGAAAAACCATAACCAATTTCCCCAATAGTCATGAAAAGGACGGTCCTCCCCAAGGCCGTCCTTTTCTTTTTATTTGTAACTTTGCCGTCTTCAAAAATGACAAAA
>JBCDAX010000042.1:0-26651 GCA_039184805.1 Bacteroidota bacterium
GGAAGAAAAAATTTCATTGCCGTACAGGCAAAAAGCGAAAGCGAAAAGTTTAAAATGGACTTTTAACCGAACCATCGCCGCTAAGGCTACCTTAGTTGGTATGATATTATTTTTTATTGTCCTTTCAATTCAAAATGGTTCACTCTTTCTTGATAAAATCCTGATAGCCTCAGGAATCATTATAGCCTTACTAATAGCATCAGCGGTCAAAAGACCATAAACATTTCACCTAAAAAAAGAACAATGCAAACAATTGTAAAAACAGAACAGAAAATCAACTTGGTCGACGGTACCTTTTCACCTTCTGAAGCTTCTGATGTTATTATAGCCCTTTTGGAGCAAAAAATAAACTTTCACAAACTTCAACGTCTTTCGTGGTGTGAGGGTGACAAGGATGCCAATACCAAATATCCAGATGGGCGCATACAAGAACTTGAAAATGAGAAGACTATAGCCAAGGATTTCATCAACAGTGTTCGTTGGGAAGGCAAAAGACTTCGAATAGACGGCGTTCTCAACATTACCTTGGAGGAATAAATAGACAATGGATTTACATCTTTTGGTCGATAATTTGACCAACCCAGCGCTGCTTTTCTTCTTTTTAGGCATAATAGCCGTACAGTTGAAAAGCGACCTTTCCATTCCCGAAAACTCATCAAAATTCATATCACTTTACCTACTTTTCGCCATTGGCTTCAAGGGCGGACTCGAGCTATCACATAGCGAGTTCAGTATGGAAATTGTTTGGTCCCTATTTTTTGGGATTTTCTTGGCCGTATCCGTACCAGTCTTCGCATACTTTATTCTACGCAGAAAATTTAACGTTGAAAATTCAGGTGCCATTGCTGCATCTTATGGTTCGGTAAGTGCGGTGACCTTTGTCACAGCCATCTCTTTTCTGGAAATGGAAACCATAAACTTTGGAGGGCACATGGTGGCCGTTATGGCCTTAATGGAAGCTCCTTCAATTATTGTTGGGGTATTACTAATGGCACTTTTTCAAAAGAACAGGAAAAAGAGCAGTGATTTTGGAAAGGTACTTCATCATTCAGTTACCAACGGTAGTGTTCTTCTCATCCTAGGCAGCTTAGCCATAGGCTTTTTAGCCAATGAACAACAAGCTGAAGGTATAAAACCTTTTACCACAGACATTTTTAAGGGGTTTTTAGCCGTTTTCCTACTTGATATGGGTATCATGAGTGGGAAAAAATTGGGTGATTTTGTCAAAAAAGGAAAGTTCGCCTTATTCTTTTCCGTAGGACTTCCCATTATTAACGGTTGTCTTGTAGCTTGGTTCAGCCAGTTTATTACAGAAAGTGTGGGTAACCGTTTTCTTTTTGCCATACTTGCCGCGAGTGCCTCCTATATTGCGGTACCTGCTGCTATGCGAATAGCAGCTCCGAGAGCTAACCCAAGTCTTTATATACCCATGGCTTTGGCCATTACATTCCCATTTAACATTACCCTTGGAATGCCGCTATATCTTTTTACCATTCAAAGTTTCACTCCGTAAATCGATTTAGATGAAAATCAAAAGAACACGACCTGTACTTTTTCCAAATCATGGAGTTGAAAATCTTACCCCCCTCATTCCGGACAAACCTCATCAGGTTCAAATAGGTTCCAATTTTAAGGTAGGCAATCCTGCCAATGCTGCCTATTTGTTTATTTGGAATTCTTTGAAGCAAAAAATAAATTATCTACACAAAACCGATTTGCCTAGTAACGAAATGGTAGACCAAGTTGTAACCGTTACGGGGATTCTGAAACGCAAAAACAATACGTATACTGCCATATTGGAGCGAAAAGACAGAAACGAATTCTTCAAAGGTCTGCACAAGATTTACGCAGATGTAGACAATGCCGTAATAGCTAAGGAATTGATATCCTTATAAGGAGCGGTCGCTTTTTCAGCTATCTTTATCCAAAACCTTTAGAATGGACAAACATCGTTGTGGTTGGTGTGAAGGTGACGCACTTTATGAAGCTTATCATGATGAGGAATGGGGCGTACCGGTCAAAGATGATCATATACTTTTTGAGTTCCTAGTTCTTGAGACATTCCAAGCTGGATTGAGTTGGATAACCGTATTGAGGAAACGTGAAAACTTTCGACTGGCTCTTGATGGCTTTGAATACAAAAAAATTGCCCAATACAATCAAAAAAAAATTGACGAATTATTGTCCGACCCTGGAATAATCCGAAACAAACTAAAGGTGCACGCGACAGTAGGTAACGCCAAAGCTTTTATGAAAGTTCAAGATGAATTTGGTAGTTTCAGTGCTTATATCTGGGGATTCGTTGAGGGAAAACCCATCAAGAATTCCTGGGAAAGCTATACCGATGCTCCCGCTACAACCCCGCTTTCGGACAAAGTCAGTAAAGATTTAAAAAAACGTGGCTTTAAGTTTGTAGGAAGCACAGTGGTTTATGCCTTTATGCAAGCGACAGGGTTGGTAAATGATCATGAAGTCAGTTGTTTTAGATACAATGAAGTATAACGCACTTTTTATTCTCTTTTTTTTGGGTTGTCTTTGGGCGACAGGACAGGTCAAAAACGAAAAGGAATTCAAAATAAAATCTTCAGAGTTACCTGAAAGTATTGAACCTCTTTTATCCCCTTTTCTAACGGACGCCAAACGTATAAGGTATTATAAAGAAATCGACGGGGATAAGAAAAGTTTCGAGGCTAAATTCAAAAAAGGCAGATTACACTATAGCGTTGAGTTCGATGAACTTGGTTCATTGGAAGATGTCGAATTTATTATCAGCAAAACGGATATTCCAGATGATAGTTGGTCTAATATTGAGAAGTATCTGGCTACTAACTTTACAAAGTATGCAGTAAAGAAAATTCAACAGCAATATCCGGTGGGCGACAAAACTTCGGCCAAAGTTCTTACCGAAGCCTTCCAAAATCTCATTTTACCCTACATTAACTATGAACTGGTCGTTTCTGCCAAAAAAGAAAAAGGATTTGAACAATTTGAGATTTTATTCAACTCTGACGGCACATTTTTGAACATGCGAAAATCTATTCGTTCAAAGTATGACCATGTTCTTTACTAGGGTCCTCTTTTTTTGTATTGGACTTTTCTCCATAACACTAAACGCCCAAGAGAATCTCACAGGTTTTTGGCAACCCCAAGCCGCTTTGGACTACGATGTCACCCCAACTTACGGACATAACCTTTCCATATCGTATCGCTCCTTTTTTTTACAAGAAGAAGCTTTTGATTTTAGAGGCAGACAATTGGATATAGCCCATTTCTCAAAATTTAGCCTAAAGGATAACCAAAGCATTGCACTTGGAGTCCAATATCGGTTTAGGGATATTTTTGAAGACGCGTCAAATGAGCTACGGTTTACCCAACAGTTTAACTTTACCTATAGACCCTTAACCATTCGGTATGGACATAGATTTAGAAGTGAACAAAGAATCACACAGAATCTTACCGTGCATCGTTTTAGGCACCGATTTGCCATGGATTTCCCATTGCTAGGACAAAAATTAAACATTGGCGAACCCTATTTTGCGGGCAACATTGAGCAATTATTGAGTGTTACCCGAAGTCGTTCACCCCAATATGACCTGCGTATTAATGGACAAGTAGGTTGGCAGCTAGAAAAAGGGTTAAAACTTCAAATGGGTCTTGAATACCGGTTTGAGGAATTTACTGCCACCCAGATAGAGCATATACTTTTCTTGCTTACCTCGGTGCAGTTATCCCTTTAGAATTTCAACAAACTTTTCCCTTGGTATTAACTCGGCGCCTAGGCTTTCCAGATGATCGGTGTGCACTTGGCAATCAATAAGATTATATTCTTTTTGGTGTAACTCCTCCACAAGTTTGATAAATCCAAATTTGGATGCATTAGGCACCAAACTAAACATGCTTTCCCCACAGAATACATGCCCTAAATCTATTCCATAAAGCCCCCCTACAAGCTTGTTATCCTCCCATACTTCGTACGATTTTGCAAAGCCTTTATTAAACAAATCAACATAAGCCCCTTTCATTTTGGGTGTAATCCAGGTTCCATCCTGCCCTTTTCTTTCAACCTTGGCACAATGGTCTATTACTGCTTCAAAACAAGAATTTTTCGTCAACGTAAACTGTTCATTCTTGATAACTTTTCGCATACTTTTTGAAATGTGAAGTTTATTGGGGAACAGAACCATCCTAGGGTCAGGACTCCACCAAAGTATCAACGCATCTTCGTTAAACCAAGGGAAAATACCATTTCTATACGCCAATAAGAGCCTTTCTGGGGATAAATCACCGCCAACGGCCAAAAGCCCGTCTTCGTTTGCAGATGTCACGGGTGGAAATTCCAATCGATCTCCCAAGAAAAACAAGGGAAGCTTTTTTTTACCTTTTTCCAATTTGCAATTTTCAATAAAATTACAAAAAAGTCCTACAAAACAAGCAAGCCAATAATATATATGGAGCCTCCAACTAGCATAAAAACAAGCGTATAAGGAAGTATTTCTTTCGCTTTGAGCTTTGTGATTCCTAGAAGAGGAAGTGCCCAAAAGGGTTGAAGCATATTTGTAATTTGATCTCCATATGCAAGAGCCATAATAGCTTTAGGCAGGGGAACACCCAATTGTAAAGCTGACTCCAGCACCAAAGGTCCTTGAATGGCCCATTGACCACCCCCGCTCGGGACAAATATGTTCACCAAACCGGCACTGAAAAACGTAAATATAGGTAAGGTTGTGGCGTTACTTATCGAAACAAAGAAGTCGGAAATGTGGTTTATCATACCGCTACCGGCCATAACTCCCATAATACCAAAATATAACGGGAACTGAATCAAGATTCCCGAAGTATCTGAAATGGCTTCTTGAACAGCTTCCAAAAAGCTTTTGAAGCTACCATGAAGGACAATAGCCAATCCCAGCATGAAAAAATTGAGCATATTCGGGGTTATGTTCAATTGTTGTAGGGGCACTAGATATTGAACCAGAAAAGCAGCAAAAAGTAAAGTTCCAAAGAAAAGGGCCATTCCTTTGGAATAATCCAAACGTTCGGCGCCTACCAAATCTTTCTTTTCTGAGGTACTAGAGGTGTATGTTTTTAAATAGAAAGTTGAAGGAGAAGATTTCTTCCCCAGAAAAAAGGCAAACAGCGCTATGGCCAAAAGCACGGTGAAAAACAGTAATAGGTTCCAACCGCTCAATATGGTCAAAGAAGTAGAAATGGAAGAAGGAAGTTGCTTCAAAACATTGTTATCTGAAATTCCAACCAGTAATTCTGGTATATGCCCTTCCTCGGCTGCCTTGAGGGGCGCCGACCCGCTAATACCCCCATGCCATATCATTAAGCCCACGTAACCACATGCTCCTATTAAAGGATAATTTAGGGGTATTTGGTTCAACTGGGCATGCTCGCCTACCTTTCGAGCCAAGATAGCTCCAAAAATGAGTCCTAAACCCCAATTGAAAAAAGAGACTAACATGGTGGAAACCACAACTAAAACAGCTGCGGTGGGTGTATTCTTTGCCCATTTGGTTATTTCCAGCATCACCCGTTCCATGGGTTTGCTTAACACCAATACATGGCCAAGAACCAAAATCAGCATCATTTGATAAGCAAATACCAAAAGTCCACTATTCCAGATACCACTTTCCCAATATGATAAGGTTGATGTTATTCGCGATTCCAGAGAAGTTTCCCCAGAAAAAACCATTGCTAAAATCAGTGTGACTACAGTCAACACAACAGCAATGGTAAATGGTGACGGCAAAAACCGCCTAAAAATACGTTCTATGAGTTTGGTAAAACTCAATATTACCTAAAAAGGAAGATCGTCGTGGTCCTCTTCATTAAGGTCGTCAGCAGGTTCAAAAGCTTCCATAGGTGGAACGGGCGGCATATTATCTTGGGCTTGGGCATTTTCCAAATTCTCAATACGCCATCCCTGGATAGAATTAAAATACTTTACCTCACCTTGAGGATTGGTCCACTCCCGACCTCTCAGATTAATACTAACTTTTACCTGTTGCCCGACTTGGTAACTATCCAACAAATCGCATTTATCCTGAATAAATTCAACCAAGATATGCTGTGGATATTGCTCTTCGGTGGTAATAACTACTTCTCGTTTTCTGAAACCATTGCTCCCGTAGGTTTTGGTCTCATCTATCATCTTAATTCTTCCCTGAACTTCCATGTAAACTACTTTTCAAAATGCTTCAAAAATACAAAAACCAAGTCCACCAAAACCAGTTTGTATCAACGAACTATCAACAGTGTTTTTTCATTTTCTGCTATCTTTAAAGGGAATTAAATTGAAAAATGAATTTCAACCCCAAAAGAAAAGCTTCAAACATCACCTTATTGATTTCGGCATTCGTTATTGTGAGCTTAATCCTTTGGAATACCAATAGTTTTTTCAAAAAGTTCAAGGAAGAGGAACGCTTGAAAATGGAAATTTGGGCAACCGCCCAATTGGAATTGATACAGTCTTCAGTGGACCAAGAATTAGGTAGTCTAACCCTTAAAGTAATGGGCAACAACACCTCTACACCAATGATTTTGGTCAATGAAGAAGGTACCATCAAAACTCATAACATTCCAGAAGAAAAAGCGCAGGACTCCATATACTTGCAAAAAAAGATAGCACAATACAGAAGCGAGAATACACCCATTCAAATTATACAAGATGGCGAGTTGTTGGAAACTTTGTATTATGGCAATTCTGAAGTATTGAATAAATTAAAGTATTATCCCCTCGCCTTACTGTTGATTATTTTTCTATTCGGAACTGTAATATTCTTCTTTTTTAAAACTAACAAAGCTTCGGAACAGAATAAATTATGGGCTGGAATGGCCAAGGAGACCGCCCATCAGATTGGTACGCCACTTACTTCCTTGTTGGGTTGGAACGAATTGTTGAAATCTGAAAAAATAAGTGGTGAGATTACCAAGGAAATTGATAAGGATATTTCCCGTTTACACACCATTACTGAGCGTTTTTCTAAAATTGGGTCCACACCTAAACTCGAGACACACGATATTGTATCCGAAACCGAAAAAGCCTACGAATATCTGAAACGAAGAAGTTCCAAACTCATCCATTTTGCCTTTAGTTCCAATGTTTCAAGTCTTCCTGTACTTTTAAATCCTCCATTATATAATTGGAGTATTGAAAATTTGGTAAAAAATGGTATTGATGCCATGAAAGGCAAGGGAAACATCAGTATTGAAATTGAACAAAAAGGACAGCAAGTAAATATTATGGTAATGGATACTGGCCATGGTATTCCCAAAAGTGACTTTCAGAACATCTTCAACCCTGGGGTAACCTCCAAAAAAAGGGGATGGGGCCTTGGGCTTTCATTAGTTAAAAGGATTGTTGAGGAATACCACAAAGGAAAAATTAAAGTACTTTCGTCAGGCAAAGAAGGAACAATCATGCAAATTTCCTTAAAAGCAAGCCCCTAATCCCTACAACCCATGTCTAAAACACGAAATATTGTGATAAAGGATGCAGATATTACAAATAACTGCCCTGAATGCTATAACCAAGAATTAAAGCTTACCTTTTATCAAAAACACACTTACAATTCCTTTTTCCATAGAACTACGGATGAGGTAACCCATGAAATAAAATGTAAAAAGTGCTTTTCCATTATTTATCCCATAAACTGGACAGTGGACATTGAACGTGTTTTTGATTATTATAATAAGTTGGTTGAGCCAGATAAACCATCTGTTAGGTTCACCACGCTTTTTTTTATTATTCTTATCGTGTTGCTAGGGGCGATTGCCACCCTGGTTTACCTGTATATGGAAGGTATTATTTAAGTTGCCCACCTATTCTTTGGGCGATTTCGGTAAACTCTTCTGAATCCAAAGAGACTTTATGTTGAAATGTGGCATTTTGCATACTGTGCAAGGGAATCAGATGCACATGCACGTGAGGGACTTCCAATCCAATCACTGTCATTCCCACACGCTCACATTCTATGGAAGATTCTATGGCCAAAGCAACTTTTCGTGAGAATTCCATAAGCTTCAAATACTCTTCTTGATTCAAATCCCAAATTTTATCGACCTCTTTTTTGGGAACACAAAGCGTATGGCCCTTAGAGTTGGGATTGATGTCTAAAAAGGCTATGTGGTGGTCATCTTCGGCCACTTTGTAGCATGGAATTTCTCCATTGATGATTTTTGTGAAAATACTTGGCATTGATACATGAAATAAAAAATCCCGCCGAATGGCAGGATTAAATATAGTCAATAATGAAACTTATTCCCGAGTGATTTCTAAAATATCAAACTTCAAGATTCCATTGGGAACCTGTATTTCTGCAACATCTCCAACTGACTTTCCGAGCAATCCTTTACCTATGGGCGAAGTAACCGAAATTTTTCCTGCCTTAAGGTCTGCTTCACTCTCAGCGACCAAGGTATATTTCATTTCCATACCATTCGTTTGGTTTTTGAGCTTCACTGTGGATAAAACCAATACTTTGGAGGTGTCCAATTGGGATTCGTCAATCAATCTCGCGTTGGCCAAGGTTTCTTCCATTTTTGAAATTTTCATTTCCAACAGGCCCTGTGCCTCTTTTGCTGCATCGTATTCAGCATTTTCTGAAAGGTCGCCCTTGTCCCTAGCCTCTGCTATCGCTTGTGAAGCCTTTGGGCGCTCAACGTCCTTCAAGTGATTTAATTCGTCTCTTAGTTTCTTTAATCCTTCAGGGGTATAGTATGATACGTTACTCATCTTCATCATTTTTAATGCAAAAGAACACTGGAGAAAATATTTTTATTTTCCCAATGCACTTTATCGTCACAAATACAAAAAATCCTCAACTAACCCCGTGCGCTGCACAGTTTTTTTGCGAGGATTTAACGCAAATATAAGGATTTTTTGCTCAAATTTGTCCCCGTAATGCTTTGAAATTGAACCTATGAAATACTTATGGGCCCTGGGCCTTTTCCTCATTTTACTTGGTTGTGACGGTGATCCGGAGAATAGAAATCCTTTCTTACAAGAAGTTCGATTTAGGTTTGAATTGGATTTGAATCTTCCGCTCTACAATAACTTGAATACCATTGGCAATCCAGTTTATGTAGGAAATGCTGGAGTAGGAATCCGAGGGGCTTTTGTCATGAGAAACAGCCTTGATTCTTTTATTGCTTTTGAAGCCAGTTGCCCCAACCAATCTCCAAGCCCTTGTTCAACCATGGAACTCGATGGACAAAATGTGGTCTGCCCTTGTGATGATTTCATTTACAGCTTGTTTACGGGTCAACTGCTCAACCGGCCCGATGATGGCAATCAATATTTTGACCTTCTTTTTTATCGGACCTCTCAAAGTGGAAACACGGTAATCATTTCGAACTAGGTCCTCCAACGCCTAAAATCGCATCCATTACCCAACTGGTATGTAATCCTGTTTTTCCTGTTGAAGGGTGGACTTTATTTCCACGTAGATGGTTCTTTATATTTTCAGTATGATATCTCTGAATATGTTCCGGGTGCGGAATATCCAATACCGCTTTCCCTGATTTATCTTCCAAAACGATTGGCGCTTCGTCCAACACGGCAAAGGTTATTCTACCTTCTGAGCCAAAAATCTCGACCATATCTTCTCGATGATAGGTCAAGAAATTCCAGCAGCCTTCCCCTGTCACTCCATTTTCATGAAGCCATGTACCCGTTACGGAATCATAGGCACTGTACAATCCCCCATGATTTCTACCGAAACCCTTAGCTTCGGTTATATCGCCTAGCAAAAAAGTAATTAAATCAAGTCCATGACTGGCCAAATCATCAAAATACCCCCCTGGTGCCACTTTTGCATCCGTTCGCCAATGGTATTCGCCACTTAAATCCAAGGCACTTGGAGCTTTGGTCTTTAACCAACGAACATGTCTCACCGTACCTATTTTATTTTGCTCCAACCATGTTTTGACCTGTAAAAATCTTGGTAGCGACCTCCGATAGTACGCAATGAAAAGTGGAAGGTTTTTTTCCTGAAAAGCTTGGTAAATCGCCAAACTGTCTTGATAATTTGGCGCCATAGGTTTTTCAATACAACATGGCTTTCCTATTTCGGCAACCCAAAGCCCATAGAATTTATGTGAATCAGGAGGAGTAGCAATATAAATCGCGTCTATTTCTGGATTCTCGATGACCTCTTTAGCATGGGTAGTCCATTGGGGTATAGCATGACGTTTGGCATAATCTGCGGCTTTTTCTCCATCCCTACGCATTACCATGGCAATCTCAAAGCCCTCAGTTTGTTGATACGCAGGTACACTTTTCTTCTCGGTCACGCTTCCACAACCAATAACTCCCCAACGAATCTTATCTTTAAACATTACACTTTAGTTCTGTACCAGACCTTATTACCTTATCTATTAAAATTAAGGAAGTAATCCTGTATACACTAAATTTTCATAATTCAGTTCAGCAGATTCAAGATTGGTTGTATTGAGCCATTGAAGAAAGGCGTTGACCCGGTTATCTTCCATTTTACCCCAATCATTTGGATTGCCATACGCCTCGATACTCTGATTTTGACTTTCCAAAAGATTGATGTCCTTGTCAGATTCGGAAATAAAAGGTGCTAAAATCTCTGAAGCTTTTTCTGGGTTGTCCATGGCAAACAGAAATCCTTTTTTTGTTGCTTCCAAAAATGCACTATATCCTTTTGATTCGGCATTTACTACTTTTTTGGATGCCATTATAACGGGAGAATAGGCATAGGGTATTCCATAATCCGACAAACGGAATGTACGTAAAGGGATTCCCTTATTTTTTGCTTGAACCCCCTCCCAATTCAAAAAAATCCAGGTAGCGTCGTATTCCTTTGAAAGTAAGGTGGCCCAAATACCCAATTTTTCGGGATATTGAAGTTCAAAATCTCCCTTTCCTCCATCATTCAAAATCATTTGCCGAACAATCTCGTCTTCATACCGTGCTTTGTACGAAGCATAGCTTTTCCCATCCAAGTCTTTAGGACTTTTTACAGAAGACTCTTCCAATACTACGATACCACTTAAATCTTCTTGAAAAACCGTGGCAATTGCCACGGCATCAAATTTTTGTTTTTTGGTTTGATAGCTAATAACACTTTCAAAAGGGCAAAGGGCCATATCAGCTTCTCCCATTTCTACCTTTTTGGCAGGTGTGAGTTTATAATTATCATCCTGTGGGTTCAGCAGTTCAACCTCAAGGTCCTTTTCCCGATAATATCCCAATTCATTTGCTACGAAAAAGCCTATGTGATTGGTATTTGGTGTCCAGTCCAATGCTAGTTTGAAGGTCTTCATATCTTAAAAATTCAAGGTTGCTCCAACTAAAAAATTGATTCCGGCTTGAGGATAAAATCCATTGCCTTCTACTGTAGTTACCGTCCCCGGGTTGGTAAAATCGTCATCAAACGTGAAAAAGAATCCGTTATTCTCATATTCCAAATCGAACAGATTGTTAATCTGCCCAGATAAAACAATCGACTTAACAATGGGAATACTGGTAATCTGGTATTGAACATTTAGGTCATTCACAAAATAGGCTTCCAAACGAGAAACAGGCGAATCTATGTTCCCCATAAACTGCTCTCCAACGTATTTTGAGAAGAGGCTAAAGCTCCAATCGTCATTTGGACTAAAAGTGAATACATTTCCAGCAATGATTTCCGGAGAAAAAGAAATATTGGTATTGCCTAAATTCTGCAACTGTCCATCACGCTGAAAGAAAAAGTCACGATTTTTGTTCGTGCTCAAAGCCAAGTTAGGACGTACACTAAACTTGTCTGAGATGTTCCAATTCGCATCTATTTCCAAACCTAGACGAAAACTACTACCGCTATTTGTACGAATTGGAAACCCTACCTCATCCAATGCCCCAGTAAGTACCAATTGATTTCTAAAATCCAAATAGTACACATTGGTGTTTAGCTGAAAGTCAGAGGTGATATGACGCCATCCCAGCTCGAAATCGTTTAGGCTTTCGGATTCAGGGTTGCCATTTTCAAAATCCACCCGCGCTGGTTCCCTGTTTGCTCTCGCATAGGACAGATATAACTTGTTATTTTGATTTAGATTATAGGTGACACCGGCTTTTGGGTTAAAAAAGGTGTAGGTCTCATCCACACTCAAGACTGCTCCAGGCTCAAATAATGAGCCCCCCGCTTCGTAATTTATGTTTCGAACCTGCAAATCTCCATAAAGAGAAAGTTGGTCATTTAATTTAAAGGTTCCTTTTGCATAAACATTGAAGTCTTTTTTATCACTATTATTCTCAAAAAAGCGATTTGGAATATTGGGCACAATTGCAAACTCTGAACCGATGACCTCTCCAAACTGCTCTCCATCATAGCGATTCCATCCTCCTCCGAATACGGCATCAACCTTTGGCGAATTGTAAATCAAACTAAAAACTGTACCATAAAAATCACTGTTCAAGTGCTGGCGGGTAATCAAATCAGAATTAGTGACGGTCTCCCCTTCGGAATCAAATTCATCCAAGCGGAAAAAATTTAATGAGGCGTCATCTACGTATTGTTCAAAAAATCCGCGACCGTAGGTATAATGAAAAGAGATGTTTCCACTCCAATTTTCATCAAACTGTTGGGTCAGATGCAACTGATAATGGTCTTGTTTATAATTGTCTGTTTGACGGTCGTAAAAACGCTGTACACCATCCCTATCCACATAAAGGCCATCAAAGTTAAATCTTCTGTTATTTTCCAAACCTGCTGCATCCAAACCTGCAAAGGAAAGTCCCGTAATCTCTTCACCTCCAAATACCAAAAGCTTGATTTGGGTATTTTCATCCTTATAGACTCCATCTAAAAAATAAGAACTCAAATCAGAAAAAGCGCGATCTACATACCCATCCGATTTAATTCTAGAGAGCCTCCCTGAGAAAGCAAAATGGTCATTCAACAAACCCGTTCCGAATTTTACCGTATGTTTTCTCGTATTGAAGCTACCAAAGCTATTAGAGATTTGACCATAGGCTTCTTCCGAAAGATTATCGGTCAAAATATTGATGCTGGCACCAAAAGCGCCCGCGCCATTAGTGGAGGTTCCCACCCCTCTTTGAATTTGAATATTCTCTACGGAGGAGACAAAATCTTGCAGATTCACAAAAAATGTGGTTTGACTATCCGCATCATTATATGGAATCCCGTTAATGGTAACATTGATTCTAGAGTTATCAGCTCCACGAATACGAAAATCAGTGTATCCCACACCTGTACCATCAAATGTTGTGGAAACTACAGATGGCAAATAATTTAAAAGAACTGGGATATCCTGTCCCAAGTTGACTTTGGCGATTTCCGCTTTTTTAAAGTTGGTAAACGTAACTGGTGACTCCTGGGTAACGCGGGAAGCGGATACCACCACTTCATTCAAATCAATTTTTTTTCCTTGTACCGAATCTTGTTGTTGATTTTGTGCATTCAGCGAAACTACGGCTAGGCTGCACAAGGCCAGTGTTGTGAATATAGTTTTAATGCGATACTTTTTATTACTTTTTAATTGTCGCATTGAATCACTTCCATATGAAGTGATTTTTTCAAAAAAAATAGAACATAGTGATTTCATTCGTAAAAGTGTTACGAATAAAAGGGGCTATTATTCTGGTTAATAGATGATTTTGTTTCCAATTGGAAACGATGTAATTCCAAGATGCGCCTTTGCGCCTCCCTTGGCAGCATTACCCGCCCAGGTTCATTGGGTATAATCTCAGCCTTTTTTTAAAAGCACCCCTTTGAGATGGATGCAAAAGTACTGTCCCGCTTTCATTTTTCATAACAAAAAAATAAGTTAATTAACATAGTGAGGGTATTCCCTGCATATAAACCTTGCGTATATCCAATACCTATGCGCCCCAAGCCCAAAAAACGTTTTACCTTAAAAATTATAGTCAGCTATTTGGTATTGGCTATTCTCGCCTCGCTTGCCGGGTATTTGGTCTTTTCTGAATTTCAGACCTACAATGCTATCCAAAACCAAGCTACCGATAATAAAAAGCTACTTCACACCAACCTTTTACTTGCCGAGCTCCACGAGGCGGAGAATTTATCCAAACTGGCGCTGCATACAGGAAAACCCAAAACATTTAAGGCCTACTCGATGAAAGTGGATTCGATTGGACAACTCATTGACTCCTTAGAGGTGCTTACACCTGGAAACATACAGGAAAAAAGACTTGACAGTGTGCGCCAATTGCTTATTCAAAAAGCGTACAATACAGCTGAATTACGAAAAATCAGATTAGAAAGTGAACAGTATGCCCCTGCTGATTCCCTCTTAAAGGCTTTAAAGAAAATGGAAACTGATATGGGGCGAATCACCCCTGAAAATCTTGTCGCCAATTTTGATGCGCTTCCCGCGGGCACCCAAAAATCCATTAGAGAATATGTGGATTTATTGAACGAAAACATTCCCAAAAATTCAAACGCCTCAGAAAAAGAAGCGAACATTGATTCTTTGTTCCAGTTCTCAAAATCTGTCCTGATTGAATCCAAAATAAGGAATTCGCGATTGAAACAATCCTTGGCACAAAAGGAGGTAAATATATTTAGGACAGACTTGGAGCTTTCACAAAAGTTACGAGCTATCATTTCCTCACTCGAAAAAGAAATACACTTAAATTCGGAAATTGACCGTTTTCAAAAACAAAAGCTTATTCAACGCAGTATTTGGTTTGGCGGTATTGCTGCTTTTTTAGGTCTTTTTGTAGTCGTGGTATTCACAATATTAATTTCCAATGATTATCTGAAAGTCCAACGGTATAGAGATCAGCTTGAAAAGGAAAAGATGTATTCAGAGTCTCTTTTAAAAAGTAGGGAACAGTTGATTTCCACGGTAAGTCATGACCTGAAGTCTCCTTTGGCAACCCTACGAGGATACACCGATTTATTAGGGCAAAAAAATGCAAAGAAGAAATCACTCCGATATATAGGGCATATGAAATCTGCCTTGATTTACGTAGACACTTTATTAAGTGATCTTTTGGATTTTTCAAGATTGGAGGACGGACAGCTGCCTTTGGAAAAAAAATCGTTTTTTCTCCCAGAGTTGGTAAACACCGTCGCTTCCCAATATCAAGATAATCCAAATAAAAAAGGGATTACTTTTTCGTGGACCATTTCTCATAAACTTCACACTCCAATAGTGAGTGACCCTAATCGGCTCAGTCAGGTTTTGAACAATTTGATTGGCAATGCCTTTAAGTATACCAAGGAAGGTTTTGTAAAAATTGAAGCTCTTGTTCATGAAACTAAAAAAGGCCCTTATGTGAAAATAAAGGTGATGGACAGTGGGATTGGCATTAAAAAAGAAAAGCAAAGCTTGATTTTTGAAGAGTTTACCCAAGCTGATGATTCTATTTATGGAAAGTATGGCGGATATGGTCTGGGATTGACCATTGCCCAAAAAATCAGTGGCCTTTTGGGAGGATATCTAGAAC
This sequence comes from Bacteroidota bacterium, assembly GCA_039184805.1. Classification (GTDB taxonomy): domain Bacteria; phylum Bacteroidota; class Bacteroidia; order Flavobacteriales; family Flavobacteriaceae; genus Flagellimonas. The sequence goes on from JBCDAX010000042.1 coordinate 15,452, forward strand.
TGGAAAGTATTGAAAACAAAGGTAGTACGTTCAGTCTCTTTTTTCCATTGGAGTATGGTTTTTTAGAAGAAGTCCATCCCGAAGCGATTTCATCTTCTTCAAGCAAAACTCCTTCACTATTAATTTTTGAAGATGATAAAGCCTTACTTGAACTCCTATTGGAGATTTGCAAATCGAAGGGTATTCAAGCACTCGGATTTCATTCTTTTGAAGAAATGAAAATCCCTCCTGATTTTTATTATTCCATCGTCTTGACCGACATCAATCTTCCAGATATTGACGGATTTGAAGTGTTGAATAGATTGAAATCCGGGTCGTATCAGCATTACGCCAACCAACCTATAATAGCAATGACAGGACAGCGTAACCTTGAAAATAGGGTGTATATAGAATATGGGTTTGCAGCGATTTTGCCTAAGCCCTTTTCCGCCGATACGTTACTGGATGCTTTTCAAACGATGTATTCTAGTGACAATTCTTATACAATTAAACCAAGACAATTACGCAGTGTGAATAACCCACCTTTGTTTAATCTTCAACCTATATCCTCTTTTGTAGACAATCAAGAAGCTCTTGAAAGTGTTCTTGCTACTTTTCTACAAACCAATTTGCAAAATTTAGAACTACTTGATGAAGCGATTACCCGAAAAGACATAGAAAAAATGAAATCCATCTCCCATCAAATGTTGCCCATGTTTCGGCAGCTGGAAGTAAAAGAAGCCATCCCCATCCTAGAACAAATGGAGGTCATTTCTAAAAAAACAGAACTTAGCAACACACTAAAAGAATATCTCAAACTGAAAGCCACTTTTCTGAATCTTGAGGAAGAGATTCGCAGATACGTATTTAAACATCCAATTGGTACAGATTGATTTTATTATAAAGTGTTTTTCTGGTCATTTGCAATAGTTCAGCCGCTTTGCTTTTATTGAAATTGGTTTGTTTCAAAGCTCTTAAAATCCGTTCCTTTTCATAAGAATCCTTTGAAAAACCCTTTGATTTTAAAGTCCTTTTCTCTGCATTTTGTATGGGCTCCGGTAATACATCAATTTCCAGAACACTTCCTTCTGTAAACAATGCAGCTCTCTTGATGCTGTTTTTCAGTTCCCTCAAATTTCCAGGCCAGTCATAATTCAACAAGGCCATTTTAGCGCTTTCTGAGATTTGATGAATCTCACGCCCAATTTCTTTATTGGCATTTTGTAAAAAAAGCTCAGCGAATACTAATAGGTCACTGCCTCGTTGACGTAACGCAGGTATAGCAATCGAAAACTCATTCAAACGGTGATATAGGTCCTCACGGAACCGTCCTTCGACAACCGCCTTATTTAAATCCTCATTGGTTGCTGAAATAATCCGGACATCAACCTGAATTTCTTGTGTACTTCCTACTCGTTTTATACGACGTTCCTGCAGGGCACGCAATAACTGTATTTGATTCTCATAGGAAAGATTCCCTATCTCATCCAGAAACAAGGTTCCTCCATTTGCTGCTTCAAAATGTCCTATTTTATCCTCTATTGCACCCGTAAAACTCCCCTTAACATGTCCAAAAAACTCGCTCCCTGCAATCTCTTTAGGTATCGCCCCACAATCTACAGCAATAAACTCTTTAGTTTTTCTCAAACTCATTTTATGGATGGTTCTGGCCGTTACTTCCTTTCCTGTACCACTTTCTCCGGTCAACAAAACGGACATTTGGGTGGGTGACACCAGTTCCAAGTGGTGTTGAAGTTTTTGCGAGTTCGCACTTTCTCCTATTATGAAATCATTCTTAGTAGGTGCATGATTAATTTTTTTGTGGTTTTCTCCCTTGTTTTGGCTGTTCAACGCGTCATTAATAATCTGTAGAATGTTTTCGGGAGTAAAAGGTTTCGAAATATAGTCGAAGGCTCCCTTTCGTATCGCGCTTACCGCCGTCTTAACTTCCGCATATCCGGTCATCATTATGATTTGCGTTTGGGGAGATTCTTTTTTGATAGTGGAAAGTAGGCTTATGCCATCTCCTTCCGGGAGGCGCACATCAGAAAGGATAATATCAAAAAAAGTATTCTTTATTTGGGAAATTGCCTCTTTAAGGGTAAAAGTTGAAGTAACCTCAAAATCATTCTTGGTCAAAAAGCGAAACAGCATTTGACTAAAAGCAGTATCATCTTCAATGATTAAGATTTTGGGCATATCTCGTATTTAATATACGATGCCCTAAAAGAAAAGGATGATGCATTCATTGTAAAATTATCACAAAAAAGAGAGACTCACCAAAGCGAGCCTCTCCTAACCAAACTAACCTAACACGATTAATCAAAAACTTGTTTTTCTTGTGTTACATTTCTATCCAATTACCCTCTGCATCAGCATAAACGGTACCAGACGAACCATCAGTCAAAGAGAGTTCCAATTTGTATTGGTTGGACGCATTCTTGTAAGCTTTATTGATACTTGCTGTTGGATAATCGTTTGCAACTGCTGCGGCTACTGCTTCAGGGAGGTCAGAGACGCTAATTTCCTCAAAATCTTGAACATCCGTTACTATAGTGGTTTCTTCGTTTTGAACATCCGTAGTTGCCTCTTGGGCAGTTGCCATAAATCCTACGAACGATAATACTGTTGCTAAAATCAATTTTTTCATGATATGTTCTTTATATTAATTAAACTCTCTTAATACCATGAAAATCTGATGCCACTAAGCGAAATAGCAGTAAATCAAATTTATAATACTGATTATCAGTGTTTTGCTAATTTTGGTTAAATTATTTTTCTGTATAAAAGTGTGAATCGATTGAGCAAACTGTATATTTTTTACACAAAAAAGAAGGCTGCAAGTGCAGCCTTCCTACGGACAACGCATGGTTAGTGTTTGCATAGCATTATCCTATTTTCTGTTTTTCTGTTGGTTTTCTTTACGGTACATGGACAACAAAACCAAAATGGTTATTGCCAAAACGATTATGCTTACTACAAATACGGTTCTAAAGAGTATCATCTTTTTTCCTCTGTTTTTTTTAGACACCACTTTTTCTTGAAGGTCACAAAAAAGGCCGCAACACGTGCGGCCTTCAACCAAATCAACCAACCAAAATGACCGGATGCTAGCATCCGGTATATTTATATCATTTGCTTTTTTAGATTCCTATGCGCCCAAAAAAGTAAACTTAAGAGCACCATATTCAGCAATACTAAAAAAGTTATAATCCCTGTTAACATCATAATTCAATCTTTTGCTTTATATATATGACCCCTCTTTTTGAACCAGGTCACCTTAATTAGGGTTTTTAACACATTTTTGGCATTTGTAGATATAAAAAATCCCCTTTGGAAAGGGGACTGGGTGTTGCAAGGCAATAATAGCTAAGACTGATGCGAAGGCTTCAGCAAATCATTGACCGTTTTTACAGGGTTGAAGGTAACCAAGGGTACCTCAACAAATAAGGTGTTCCAGAAAGCCATACCTCCATTCCATAAACCAGGGAGTTCTAAAGCTTTCAATTCTTTTCCAGCTTGCGTTTTACCGGTGATGAAGCCCTGTTTGTGGTCTACAAACTCCAGAAGATTGTATTTTTCTCCTTTATGATTTCTTACCCCACAAACAATATCAACTGGATTAAAGTGGGTGGCATTTCGCACGAGGGCTGCTTGAGCAGAATCGGATATATCCATTTGTGCCGATTCCACGATTTGAAGTGAAACATCTCCATCTTGACCTAAAATCCAGAAAGGCCCGCCACCGGGTTCCCCCTCGTTCTTGACCATACCACAAATACGGATTGGACGGTTGATTTTATTTCGAAGCTCCAAAATCTTCTCTTTTGCATCAAGGCTATCGAATCCTTCGGAAAATCTTACATTAAGTTCCGTTTCTAAGAAAGTCTGTATTTCGGAAAGCTTCTCTTCTGATAAATTGGTATTCTCTAGTTCAGATTGATATGCAAAAGCTTTTGACTGCACCTTCAACAATACTCCGGCCAACATTTTTTTACTATTGCCAACCGTTTCAAGGTTTTTATCCACCACTACGTTATCAATGTTTTTGATGAAAATAACGTCAGCATCCTGCTCATTCAGGTTTTCAATCAATGCGCCATGACCTCCAGGACGAAACAGAATAGACCCATCTTCCTTTTTAAACGGTTTATTCTCTAAATCTACAGCAATGGTATCTGTAGACGGTTTTTGATTTGAATAGGATACGAAAAACTGAGTGTCCGTAGTTTCGGATACAACGGGTCCTGACTTAGCATGCTCTTCCTTGAACATATCATTGTGCTGCACAGATATCGTAAAATGTAAATTTGCTTTCCTGTTTGTCTTGGCATAAAATGCAGCCTCTTTCAAATGCTCTTTAAAAGGAGTGGCAGACTCTTCCCCATATTGATGGAAAGGCAGTAAACCTTTGGGAAAAAACCCATAATTTAAGCCTTCTTCCACTAGCATCTCTTCTACAAAAAGATAGGCCTCCTCATCCTTGGAACCTGCTTTTCCCGAAATACGTTTCATAATTATGTTGTAGAATGGAAGCTTTTCTTTTCCATCCAAAAACTGTTGAACTGCTTTATCCCCTGTCCGCTCAAAATAGGCATCCAAGGATTCTTTTGAAGAATCAAAGGCGTCTAAAAAGTTAAACATGGCTTTAAACATGCGGGAAGCAGCCCCAGAAGCGGGCACAAACTTCAATAGATTTAAGTCTGTGGGAGCTTCTTCAAAATAGCGAACCAAATTTTCCTGTTCGTTCTCCGAAAAACGTAGAACACCGTCTCCTACAACAGCTGCTTTTTTGAGTTTTACAAAAGGAATGCCTTCCTCAAAAGTCTTGATTTGACCAAGTACTTTTTCTTGCGAAATTCCTTTTTCTTGTAACTGTTTTAGGTCTTCCTGACTAAATTCTATCATGGGTCAAATAGTTTATCAATATGTTGCTTTGCCAATTGAAATCGTTGTTCTCTTTCTCCCTTTAAAGTAACAAAATTCCTACTGTATTTTTTTAAAGTTTCATGGAAATACGCAAACATTCTTTCGCGTTCATTTGGCTTATCACGCAGGTCATCCTTTTCCCATGGAATATCAATATAGGTCAACAGATAAAGGTTGTATGAATTCTTCAGGGCATACTCCTCCAATAAAGGGTCACAATACCCTAGATAATAGGCTTCAGAATATACTTTTGTTTCCAATAAATCGGTATCACAGATAAGAATTCCGTTTGCTTTTTTTGCCAACGAATTCTCTAATTCCATCTGTCCATAGGCGATGGGCAGTAAATCTTTAGGTTCACAGGTTTTTTGCTCCCTATCCCATTTGTGCTGTAAATACTCCCTGGCATATTCAGGTACCCAAACCGTTTTGTAATGCTCGGCCAGTTGTATGGAAAGTGTAGTCTTTCCAGTGGACTCTGGCCCAAACAAAACTACTTTAATAAGGTCTGAGGGCTCTTGCCCAAGCTTTTTTTCCATGCGCGATAGCCATAAATGGCGATTATGGTGAACAAAAAGTACTGAAAAGAAGAAAAAATCAGGCCTTTGTATAAATATAAGGGAACCGAGATTATATCTCCAATAATCCAAAAAGTCCAATTCTCCAATTTCTTCTTGGCCATCAGCCACATGCCCACAAAGAAAATTCCTGTGGTAAACGTGTCCACATATGCAGTCCAAGAATCAAACTTTTTGAAAACCAGGTAAATACCAAAGACAAAAACTAATGTGGAAAAAAATAAAAGCGTCGCCCACTTTTTCTCCGAGCTGTCCATTGTGGTAATGGGAATAAAATGAGTATCATCGACCTTTCGTGTCCACATCCACCAGCCGTATATGCTCATTGCGAAATAGTACGCGTTGATTAGCATATCGCCCAATAAACCATATACCAAAAGAATATATACGAAGATCGCGGTGCTAATAATCCCAGTGGGATATACCAAAATATTCTCCCTTTTAGAGAACCAAACACTTAAAAATCCAAAGAAAACACCAATTATTTCAAGAACTACAAGATGTGTTGGCGTTCCCTCATATTGCCCAAATAACCAATCAAAAATGGGGCTCATATTCGCTTCGGTCAGATTTCACCATCTTCATTTGCATCACCACATGGTCCAAATTATCAAAAGTTTCTTTGATTTCAGTTTGTAATAATTCCATAACCTCATCATATTCACCATATACCTGAGTGCTTAAAGGGTTTTCAAGAACTGTAAGTTTAGAAGCTCGCAATCTTTGAATGAATTGAATAATAGGTGGTTCAAAATTATCTTGCAAAGGGGTAAGGGTCAATTCTACCGATATTTTCATGGGTTATTTCAGTTTTAACGACGCAAATCTACAAAAAGCGAACGGTGGTAGCGATTGAAACTAAACCTCACGCTTCGCATACACACATGTAAAGCCCTCGAACTCAAAAAAATCCACGGAATACTCAGATTTTTTTCCTTGGTATCTAATTTTGGCAGTAGTATTTCCGCTCTCAAATCCAAAATCTGCAACATCAATATGTTTTAAAAAACTCAATCCCGGCTGCGCATAAATTTTGTAAAGCGACTCCTTGGCCCCCCAAACAATGGTAAGTTTTCGAACAACTGCTTCTGTATTGGCAAGTGTTCGATACTCATGTAACGGTGTGAACTTATGCGCTATTCTCAATATTTTTTCTCGTTGCATTTCAATATCAATCCCAACCTCCTCTGCTTTGCTAATGATGATTCCAGTGAAGTTATGCGAATGGGTAATGGAGATATGATTTCCATCTTTTAAATAGGGCTTGCCAAAATCCGAATAGTAGACGTCTTTATCTGAATACCCTGCCTCAGCAAAAAGATGTCGAATACTCAAAAAAGCTCTTCGGTGCATTTCTGATTTCATGCCTTCCATACGCTTTTGGCAATGGGGTGTCAATATAACACTCTGAGCCAATTCATCCTCTGGCTCTGTTACGTTCCAAAGGAAAACCTTGGTGTTGGGCGAAACCGATATGCTTTTATAAATGGGCACGGATAAAAGTTTAGTAATTTGTATCTTTGCAGCCTTAAAAGGCTAAGCTACAAAAGTTAAAGTAACAAAAAGTATGAGCACAAAAACAATTCCCTATGTTCCTTATAAAGTAAAGGATATTTCACTTGCTGATTGGGGTAGAAAAGAAATTGAATTGGCCGAGGCTGAGATGCCAGGGCTTATGGCACTTCGAGATGAATACAAAGAGGAGCAACCTTTAAAAGGAGCTCGTATTGCTGGTTGTTTGCACATGACCATCCAAACCGCTGTTTTGATTGAGACATTGGTTGCATTGGGTGCCGAAGTAACATGGAGCTCTTGTAATATTTTCTCCACTCAAGACCATGCCGCGGCTGCAATTGCAGCTGCTGGAATTCCTGTCTATGCATGGAAAGGAATGACTGAGGAGGAGTTCGATTGGTGTATAGAGCAGACGTTGTTCTTTGGTGAAGAAAGAGAACCATTGAATATGATTCTTGATGATGGTGGAGATTTGACCAATATGGTTTTAGACCAATATCCCGAGCTCGCTGCTGCCATTAAAGGGCTTTCTGAGGAAACCACAACAGGAGTTCACAGATTGTACGAGCGTGTAAAAAATGGTACGCTACCTATGCCTGCCATTAATGTGAATGATTCCGTTACCAAATCTAAGTTCGATAACAAGTACGGATGTAGAGAAAGTGCGGTGGATGCCATTCGAAGAGCAACCGATACCATGTTGGCTGGAAAACGAGTGGTTGTAGCAGGTTATGGAGATGTTGGTAAAGGAACCGCTGCTTCATTTAGAGGTGCCGGTGCAATCGTAACCGTGACTGAAATTGACCCAATCTGTGCCCTTCAGGCTTGTATGGATGGTTATGAAGTTAAGCGATTAGAAACTGTAATAGGTAATGCTGATATAGTTATCACTACTACAGGAAACAAGGATATCATTAGAGCTGAGCATTTCAAGGCTTTAAAGGATAAAGCTATCGTTTGCAATATCGGACATTTCGACAACGAAATTGATATGGCTTGGTTAAATGGTGAACATGGTAATACTAAGGATGAGATTAAGCCTCAAGTGGACAAATATACAGTTGATGGTAAGGATATTATCATTTTGGCTGAAGGACGTTTGGTAAACCTTGGTTGCGCCACTGGACACCCAAGTTTTGTGATGAGTAACTCGTTCACAAACCAAACCTTGGCCCAAATTGAGCTTTGGAACCATAGTGATAAATACGAAAACGAAGTATATATGCTTCCTAAGCACTTGGATGAGAAAGTAGCCAAATTGCACTTATCTCGTTTGGGGGCTGAACTTACAGAGCTTAAGCAAGACCAGGCCGAGTATATTGGCGTTACTGTAGAAGGTCCATTTAAACCAGAATACTACAGATATTAGAATAATCTGATACAGAAATTTGATAGTAAACCCTTGCTCTTTGCGAGGGTTTATTATTTTTAGACCTTCTAAACCCATGACCACCAAATGTATATCGTTTTAACTGGAGCTACAGGTACCCTCGGGTCGCAGATATTATTCTCCTTGCTTGAAAGTAGGTGGGACACCTTAGAAAAAATATATCTCATAGTTCGGAATAAGAAACAGGTTTCTGCACATTCCCGAATAATGAAAATGTTAGATAGTAAATCTACTCCGTCATTTATTTCTAAAAACAAAAAAGAACTTGTAAGTAAAATTGAAGTAATTGATGCGCAAAACCTATTGCACCCTGAAGTTTTTTTGCAAAAAAGAAATATGCATTACTTCATCCACTCTGCTGGATTTGTTAATCTTTCAGTACATCCCAACAGCAAGCAAGAAATCTTCAACGAAAACCTGACCCTCACCCAAAATATTTTTAAAGCTTATAAAGACTATTTGACCAAGTTCATCTATATAAGCACCGCCTTTTCCATTGGAAAGTTGGATGGTCTTCTCAATAATAATTATGTAGAAACCGAGCAAAAAGAGTATCGCAACTTTTACGAAGCTTCCAAACATGCTGCAGAAAAGTACTTAGTAAAAGCTGGTGAGAACGCTGAAATCCCAATTCAAATACTAAGACCCAGTGTGCTTGGTGGAAACATAATGGGCTCTCCCAACTTTTTTATTTCCAAATACATGGTTTTTTATCTGTTCGCAAAGTTCTTTTATAAAAGTCCTTCTTCCGATCTTGTAAGAATCCGTGCCAACCATGATAGCAATCTCAATATTATCCCAACAGACTATGCCGCCCAGGTAATTACCAAAGTTTTTGATACCAATGTATTTCAATTGAACATTGTCAATTCCAAGGGCACGAGCATATTTAATGGTATCGCAAAAATTCTGGAAACGGTCAATTTCAAAAATTTTAAGTTAACCCAAGAATTAATGGATACGGCAACTGAATTTGAAAGTGCTTTAGAGCAATTTTACTATGAGACTATTGGCGTTCATTTGACCCCATATTTAACTTCCAAACCCTACGAATGGGACACCACCTTATTGGAAAGTATTTTACCTATACCAAAATATAATTTGGAAGATTATTTGGTGGCTACGGTTGAGTTTGCCAAAAACAATGGTTTTAGAAATCAACGTTGGTAAATTACTATGGCTCTATCCAAATTCATGAAAATTATTAAATCCGGAGTTTGAAAGGTCACATATCCAACCAACGCTTAAAGTTTGTAGTGCGTTCCCGAGAAACAATTACTTGTTCTTCTTCTTTTGGAAGGATTTTTAACAAAAGACGGCTATTGAAATAGCTATGTATTTCTGTTACAGCTTTCACCGACACCATAAATTTTCTATTAATTCGAAAGAAGTGAATTGGATTTAAAATGTTCTCCAATTGGTCAATAGTGTATTCAATCGGATAGGATTTTCCAGAGTGGATATACAAATAAATGAGTCCTTCATGTGATTTAAAATAGGCGATATCCTCTACATTAAAAGATTTGAACATATTGCCAACCTTTACCATAAACCGATGTTTGTATTCTTTGTGGAAAAGCTGCTTTAAGTGCTCAAGGTTTTCCGTGGTTCCGTTTCCATTTCGGGTAATATTCTTTTTAAACTTTTCTAAAGCTTTCTTCAAATCTTCCTTTACAATGGGTTTTAACAAATAATCCAATCCATTGTATTTAAAACCTCGAATGGCAAACTCATTATAGGCGGTTGTAAAAATAACTGGAGGATGCTCCTGTAAACCATCCAAAATATCAAACCCATATCCATCATTCAGTTGGATATCCAGAAAAATCAAATCCGGTAAGTTGTTGTTTTCAAACCAATTTTCGCCACTTTCCACTGAATTTATCTCTGCGACGATTGAAATATCCGGAGCCAACTCATTGACCATTTGTCCCAGTCGTTTTGCTGCAAATTCCTCATCTTCCACTATTACCGCCTTCATCCAGAAATGACTTTTAGATTGGTTTTCATAACATTACTTTCCAATAAAGGTATAATCACCTCAAAGTACGAGTCTTCCTCTCTGACAAGAACCTGCTTATTGGTGTAATATGCATATCGTTTTTTAATATTGGGCAACCCCATTTTTGTAGTTTCCTCCGGTTGGGCCCTTTTCTGCAAATTATTCCTTACCACCAATGCGTCTTTCTGAATATTGGATATTGAAATGTGAAGCGGTTTTTCCTTGCTATATTGATTATGCTTCAGCGCGTTTTCCACCAGCATCTGCAGCGTGAGCGTCGGAATGAAATATGATTTTAAATCAATATTGATATCCAAAGAAATCGAAACCGCCTTTTTGTGTCTCACGTTCATCATAAAAATATAGGAATCCAAAAAATTGATTTCCTTTTGAAGATTCACCAAATCGTGTTCCCTATTATCCAAAATATAGCGATAGGTGGATGCCAATCGCGTAACAAAATCTGAAGCTAAATCCCTGTCCTCATACATAAGGGAGGTCAAGGTGTTCAAACTATTAAACAAAAAATGAGGACTTATTTGATTTTTTAGGGTAGTATATTGTGAAGCCATCATTTCCCGCTTTAAATCATTCATTTGCTTAGTAAGTTCATCTCTTTGCTTCATCGAGAAATAAAAAAGATTGATAAAGATTACAGCGGTACCCAAAAGCCAAGCTCTAAAAATATTGGCTCTAAATTCAAGAGGCGGGTCTTGGCAGATTATTCCCATAAAATCCCTTAAAGGGAAAAGTGCCAAATAGTAAATTACCGTGGTTAATGGAACCAGGACCAGCATAGTTTTTACA
>JBCDAX010000043.1:0-25911 GCA_039184805.1 Bacteroidota bacterium
AATTAAAGTTGGACAGGTTCAGAAAGGAGACCTGCTTTTTTTTAAGACCAGTAAAAGCGGAAAACGCATCAACCATGTTGGATTGGTAGTCGACGTAAAGGGAGACGATATCAAGTTCATACACTCCACAACCTCACGTGGCGTGATAGTCTCTTCCCTAAGGGAAGGGTTCTGGAACTACTCCTTTGTGAAGGCGACTCGAATCCTATAATGCGCATTTTTGATTTTGTATCGGTCAAACTGACCCTACTCTTAATTTTGGGAATTGTACTGGGGTTCTATTTAGAACCTCCATTACTTCCGTTGCTGTTGTTTTGTTTCCTTTCCCTCTGCTTGATGGCTTGGGCGTGGAAGATTCAGCGGTTTTTTACTTTGCCCTTTGTCTCTTTAACAACTTCCTTTGGAGCACTACTGACCATTATTGCTCTTGGAAAGGCACTACCTAACCATTATACCCATTTTGATGTGGAAAAGATAGGTGGTTGGCAGTTGAAAATTGCGGAGGTCCTTAAGCCTAATCCTTACCAACATCGATATGTTGTTCAGGTAAATTCTTTCGACAACAAACCATGTTCTGGGAAGCTTATTCTGAATATTGCCAAGGATTCTGTATTGAAGCCTTTTCAGGTTGATGATGAACTCCTCCTATTATCCCAACTCGGGAATATCCAACCGCCTCGAAATCCACATCAGTTTAATTACAAAGGGTATTTAAAAAAACTGGGGGTTCATCATCAAATACAAATCAAATCTGAAGCTATACTACAAACACATCTTGCTTCACCCTCCTTGTATGGGCTAGCCATGAGGACCAGGGAAAAAATTATCCAAAACCTCTCCCAAGAAGAATTTGGCGAATCGGAATTTGGAGTCATCCAGGCTCTTTTATTGGGAAAAAGGGATGATATTTCCGCCGAAACCTATACCAACTACAAAAACGCTGGTGCTGTCCATATTTTAGCAGTTTCAGGGCTACATGTGGGAGTCCTTCTGTTGATATTTCAGTTTCTGCTTAAGCCGTTGACCTATCTTCCAAAAGGAAAAACTATACGTTTGGGGGCTGTTGTCTTTTTACTTTGGAGCTATGCTTTTCTTGCTGGCTTGTCACCTTCGGTAGTTAGAGCCGTGACCATGTTTTCTTTTTTAGCCTATTCCCAATTTCTAAACAGACCCACCAATTCATTTAACATTATTGCGCTTTCCATGTTCTTTATCTTGATCATGGAACCCTTGGTTTTGTTTCAGGTAGGTTTTCAAATGAGCTATGCTGCCGTGTTTTTTATTGTTTGGATTTATCCTAAACTCCAACGATTTTGGTATCCAGACCATTATCTTATTCGAAAAATCTGGCAACTTTTATCGGTAAGCTTTGCCGCACAGCTTGGAGTACTGCCCATAAGTCTCCATTATTTTCATCAATTTCCTGCTTTGTTCTTTATTTCTAATTTGCTTATCATTCCCTTTTTAGGAGTCATTCTGGGCACAGGAATTTTGATCATGCTTCTCTCATTGGTAAATCTTCTCCCCAAAGCTCTGGTCGTTGGCTATAATTATGTCATTCATTTAATGAACAATATAATTTCCTGGGTTGCGCAGCAAGAAAGTTTTGTATTTAAGGAAATACTCATGGATGGCATACAGATGTTTTGTACCTACATAATTATAGTAAGCACAGTTTATTTCTTGTCGAAACCTAAATTTGGAACTCTCATTGCCTTTTCTTTTGGGATTATAGGATTTCAAGTAGTAGGCATCACCAAAGAACTAGAAAATCATAAGCAGCCTATTTTCATTATCCCTCATTCCGTCAAAACACCGGTACTACTTTACGAAAACAATGCAAAGTTGTTTTCTTTTGCCCAGGATAGTGCAGCAATTTCGTCCATGGTTACCCAAATTAAAATCGGAAAACAATTAAATAGCGTTCAATTTGAATCACTCAAAAATATATATCAGATTCATGAAGAAAACCTGTATCTCGTAGATAGTTTCGCCATTCTCCCGCCTATAAAAAAAGTAGATATTTTGTGGTTATCGCAGTCTCCTCGAATTAATTTGGAGCGATGGTTGGATTCCCTACAGCCAAAAAAGATAATAGCTGATGGCACCAATTACAAAAGCTATGTGGCACGCTGGAAAGCAAGTTGTATAAAAAGAAAACTCCCTTTCCATGATACGCGTGAAAAGGGAGCTTATTATTTTTCTGAATAGGCTTAATGAATTTTGCCCATCAACTTTTTAATCAAAGGTGAAGCCAATAGCACCAAAGCCCCTGCACTTAAAGAGTATTTAGCGATAAGCATAAAACCATCAGTGTAAACCGCAAGGGTGTCAAAACCACCTACGTTGGCATCAGTACTTTCAATAGCTAATTGTTTCCCTATGAATCCAACTACCTGAAAGGCGAAGGCAGAAGACAAGAACCATACCCCCATAATAAAGGCAATAATTCGGGCAGGAGCTAAATCCGTCATTTTTGATAGTCCCACTGGAGACATGAACAGTTCTCCCACCGAAATCAAAAAGTACATGAGCAGTAAATAGGCGAATGGCACAAGACCATTGTCATTTGCGCTAGCTCCACTTATAGCAAGAACATAAAAGCTTATTCCTGCAAACAATAACCCTAAACCAAACTTATAAGGGGTTCTTGGATTCATTTTCTTTTTGGTGAGCCAAGTCCACATCATCGAAATGGGAATGGCTAAAATGATAATCCACATGGAATTCAAGGAATTGGTTTGGGCTGCGGTCATAATCCCATCCAAATCTACATTTCGGGAGGCAAATAAGGTAATTACACTTCCTGAAAGTTCATGAAACCCCCAGAAAATTGTCATAAAGAAGGTAAACAATACGGCAGCAAACAGTTTTTTACGTTCATCCGCAGTGGCTGAAATCATGATATACGCCATATACGCCAAAACCGCAATTCCAATGAAGTAGAAGAGTAAATTCACAATATTGGTACCTTCCAATAGGCTTCCTTCACCTCCTAGGGACTTATAGGATTGTAATAAATATGCTATTATAGGTGCTGACAAAACTGCTAACGCAGGAACCAAAACTCCTTGTTTTAAGCCAAGAACTTTTTTGTCAATGGCACCATTTTCGGGGGGAAGACCTCTATCTCCAAAAACGCCTTTCTTAATTCCACTCCAAAAGAAAATCAAGCCAGTAAGCATTCCTATACCGGCCAATCCAAATCCGTAGTGCCATCCATAACTTGCGGCCAGCCAGCCACAAAGCAGGGGAGCTACCCAACCCCCAATATTAATCCCCATATAAAATATGGTGAAACCCGAATCTTTCTTGGGATCCCCCTCTTTATAGAGTGTCCCTACGAACGTTGAAATGTTTGGTTTGAAAAACCCGTTTCCTACTATAATAAAGGACAAGGCCAAGAAGAAAGCAATATCATTTTCAATAGCCAAAACAAAATGACCAATTGACATTAGGATTCCCCCTAAAAAAATAGAATTTCTCATCCCCAAAATGGAATCTGAAATTCTACCACCTACAACAGTTGAAGCATATACCAAGGACCCGTAAGAGGCATAAACGGCGGCGGTAGCGTAATCTCTTTCAACCAGTTTCTCAAAAATTACCTGTACCATGTACAAGGTAAGCAAGGCACGCATCCCATAAAAACTGAAACGCTCCCACAATTCCGCAAAGAATAAGTAGAACAATCCTTGTGGATGGCCTAGAATTTGTTTCTCACTGGCAGGTTTTATTACATCTGACATATTAAGTTAGTTTGGTTATAAATTCTCTTTGATGAAGTTGGTCATCTTGGTGAATAGGTGCAAACGTGTATTCCCTCCGTAGATACCGTGGTTTTTATCTGGGTAAATGGCCCAATCAAAATCCTTATTGGCTTGAACCAAGGCTTCAATCATACGCATTGTATTTTGAACATGTACGTTATCATCCCCGGAACCGTGCACCAAGAGATACTTTCCTTTTAGCAATTCTGGGTAGTTGAAAGGAGAGTTGTCGTCATAACCACTTGCATTCTCTTGAGGAGTTTGCATATAACGTTCGGTATAGATGGTATCATAAAAACGCCATGAAGTAACCGGAGCCACAGCTATGCCCATTTCAAAAACATCATTCCCTTTTAAGAGGCAGTTGGTCGACATAAAGCCTCCATAACTCCAACCCCAAATCCCTGTTCTATTTTCATCGATATAAGGAAGCTCACTTAGTTTTTTGGCAGCAGCAATTTGGTCTTCTACCTCATATTTACCCAATTCTTTTTGAGTCACTTTTTTAAAATCCCGACCTTTTAAACCTGTTCCCCTACCATCAACACAAACCACAATATATCCCTCTGAAACCAACATTTGATGCCAATAATCGTTAGCACCAAACCACCTATTGGCTACCTGTTGTGAACCTGGTCCACTGTATTGAAACATAAAAAGTGGATATTTTTTATTCTCATCAAAATCAACGGGTTTGATCATGTACATATTCAAATCATTCCCATTTATGGAGATTGTGGAAAATTCTTTGGGACTCAACTCGTAGGTTTCCAATTTGCTATCCAATACTGAATTATCTTTTATCACCTTCAATTCCTTTCCTGTTGAAGCCTGATTTAAGGTAAACTGATAGGGCATTATGGCACTCGAGAAAGTGTTTATAAAATAGGTGTAGTCTGCACTAAAATCTGCAGTATTTGTTCCTTCTTTCTGCGTAAGACGCTTTTTTGACTTACCATTGGTCTTGATGCTATATACGTCTCGATTAATGGAGCCATTTTCTGTGGATTGGTAATAGATTACTTTTCGTTTTCCATCATATCCATAGTAGTTGGTAACTTCCCAAGGACCCTTAGTCAACTGATTCTTCAATTTTCCATCACTCCCATATAAGTAAATATGGTTATGCCCATCTGCTTCACTGGTCCAGATAAAGCTATCATCAGCTAAAAAGGTTAGATTGTCTGTTACATCCACGTAAGCATCCTCTTTTTCTTCCATTAAAGTGCTCACCGTATTGTCATCCGCATTTACGGACAAAAGCTTTAAATGGTTTTGATGTCGATTTATCGTCTGAACACTTAAAAATTTTGGGTCGTTCATCCACTTGATTCGCGGAACGTAATAGGGTTCTCCCAATTCTACTTCATTCGTACTTCCAGAAGCAACATCGTACATATGTAGGGATACTTTTGCATTCTCTTCTCCAGCCTTCGGATATTTAAATTCGTATTGGAAGGGATATAACATTTCACCATACACATCCATGGAGAAATGGGGCACATTGGTCTCATCAAAACGTAGAAAGGCAATCTTGGTTCCATTACTATTCCAAGCAAAAGCTTGTACAATAGCAAATTCTTCTTCATACACCCAATCGGTCACCCCGTTAATAATTGTTCCGTAACTGCCATCCTCCGTAATCTGTTTCGTTGTCTTTTTAGCAACATCAAAAACATAAAGGTTATTATCTAAAACATAGGCCACCTTTGAACCATCGGGGGAAAGTTCAGGCTCTTGAATTTTGCTATCCGAAATCTTTGTTACGGATTTAGAAGTTACATCATACACGTAATAAACCCCCAATCTAGATCTCCTAAAAATGGGCTCAACTTCTGTTGCCAATACTATTTTAGATTCATCATCACTGAACTCGTAGGAAGTAAAGTTTGGTACCGTTGACCCCGAAACAACTATGGTCTCCACTTTTTGTTGTGTGGCGTAATCATACTTGTCCAAACTGCTGGAGCCATCACCTCTATCAAAATTGAGGATGGTATATTGCTTTCCATTTTTCATGGATCGTAGCACATCAAGTTGTTGGGTTCTAAAAGCGCCTCCCCAAATTTCTTCAAGGCTTATTTTTTTCTTTTGAGCTGTTGTTTGGGATAAAAAACCTATGAAGCATAGGCAAAAGAGCATTTTTTTATACATGGAAGTTATAAGGTTTAAAATCTACCAAGTTTACTAATATTTATCGGAAATATAAATTTTATTGTTGCCATTGCAACAGTTATTTACGCTTCGTGCTGCAATAGTGTACACAATGTTTATATTTTAGCGTCAGAACCAAACGCTATGAAAACGCCCGTTGAAGGATTTTCCAAATTTTCCAAAGAGGAAAAAATCAAATGGATTTCCCAAAACTTCACACAGCATCCAGAACAGACCGAAGAACTACTAAAACGTTATTGGAATTCTGATAGTGAAGTGCAAAAGGTGCACGATGAGTTTATTGAGAATACCATTTCAAATTATTATCTGCCCTTTGCCATAGCCCCCAATTTTCTTATTAACGGAGAATACTATGCCATTCCAATGGCCATAGAGGAAAGTTCCGTCGTGGCAGCAGCCAGTAAAGCAGCAAAGTTTTGGCTCTCAAGAGGTGGGTTCAAGACTGAAGTACTAGGAACAGAAAAGGTAGGCCAAGTGCATTTTATGTACCGTGGTAATTCCACTAAACTTGTTCATTTTTTCAAAGAGATAAAAGAAGAACTCATCGCCAGCACTTCCGATATTACTCGAAGTATGAAAAAAAGAGGGGGAGGTATTACCAATATTGAACTCCGTGACAAAACCTCTGATATTAAGGGGTACTATCAACTGCATTGTACTTTTGAAACTTTGGATGCAATGGGAGCGAATTTTATCAATTCGTGTTTGGAGCAATTTGCAAAGACTCTAAAAGAAAAAGCAGCCCATCACGATGCCTTTAATGAGCAGGAAAAAGCCATCGAAATTGTAATGAGCATCCTTTCCAACTATGTGCCGAATTGTGTGGTTCGAGCTGAAGTCAGTTGTCCTTTGGAAGACTTAAATGAAGAGGGAATGCCCCCTCAGGAATTTGCAAATAAAATGGTACAAGCGGTTAAAATTGCAAAAGCAGAACCTTATAGGGCAGTAACGCACAATAAAGGAATCATGAACGGCATAGATGCCGTAGTTCTCGCTACTGGAAATGATTTTCGAGCTATTGAGGCAGGCATTCACGCATATGCCGCAAAAAAAGGTTCATATTCAAGTCTGACCCATGCTTCCATAAAGGACGGCATTTTTCGATTTTGGATTGAAGTCCCATTAGCTCTTGGGACGGTAGGTGGGCTCACCTCACTCCATCCTTTGGTAAAATTGGCCTTAGAAATTTTGCAAAACCCTACCGCTAAAGAGTTGATGCAAATCATGGCCGTGGCAGGACTGGCTCAAAATTTTGCAGCCTTGCGTTCACTAGTGACCACCGGAATCCAAAAAGGACATATGAAAATGCATCTGCTTAATATGCTGAACCAAATAGGAGCCAACGACACCGAGAAGAACGAATTGATTCAGTATTTTAAGGAACGTACCGTGACCAATGCGTCTGTCAAAGAGGCATTGCAAAACCTTAGATCTTAAATGGCACAAAAGTTTTACAGCAATGGAAAACTATTATTATCGGGGGAATATGCCATTCTAGATGGTGCCTCTGGTTTAGCCATCCCAACAAAATATGGGCAATCCTTATCAATAAAATCCATTGAAAAACCCGTATTGCAGTGGAAAAGCAGAACCCATGAAGGAACCATTTGGTTTGAAGCGGAGTTTGCAATGAACAATTACACAATCAACGATGCTACAGACCGTGAAGTTGCCAACACACTTCAAAAGTTACTTATTGAAACAAAACGCCAAAATCCCATTTTTTTGTCTGAAGAAATAGGAGTTGAAGCCAAATCACGTTTGACTTTCCCTAGGGAATGGGGATTGGGAAGTTCCTCCACACTAATTAACAATATAGCACAGTGGGGGAAAATAGATGCCTATCAACTACTGTGGAATGCATTCGGGGGAAGTGGATATGATATAGCTTGCGCGCAACACAATACTCCAATCACATATCATCTGAAGAATAAGCAACCCATCGTAACCCCAGTGCAATTCGAACCACCATTTAAGGATTCTCTATTTTTTGTGTATCTCAATCAAAAACAGAGTAGTAAAAATGCCATTGAGGCCTATCGCGAGCAGTCTTTTGATGTGAATCAATTGGTGAGTGACGTTAGTTCCATTACTCAAAAAATGATAAAAACCGATTCCTTAGCAGAATTTGAAGCGCTTATTGAAGAACATGAAGCCATTCTTTCCAAAATACTACGACAAGAGCCTATTAAATCAAGACTTTTTCCTGATTTTCCTGGCGCTATAAAAAGTTTAGGCGCTTGGGGGGGAGATTTTATACTTGCTACTGGTGTACAAAATGTTAGGCCTTATTTTGAGTCCAAGGGTTTTGAAACCATTTTGGACTATTCGGAAATGATTCTGTGATTTCACTATATTTCGAGTAAATAAGCTCAGGTCCAACCTAACCAGACCTCAAAACAATGGATGGGCTGCCAGCTGATAATCCAATCTGGAATATGAGCATTCTTAAAGATTTAGATGATTTGGTACAGGCCAATATCATAACAGAGGACGTCGCCAATGATATTAAGGGGTATTACCAAACTAAGAGTCAAAGCCCATCCACCAATCGCCTTTTTGTGGTCTTTGGAATACTGGGAGCCATTTTAGTAGGTTTAGGTGTTATTCTCATTATAGCACATAACTGGGATGAACTTTCTAGATTCACGAAAACCTGTTTTGCCTTTTTACCGTTAGTCCTTGGACAAATACTCTGTGGATATACCTTGTTAAAAAAAGGTGAGAGTACGGCTTGGAGAGAAAGTACATCCGCTTTTCTGTTTTTTGCCATAGGTGCAAGCATAGCTTTGGTAAGTCAGATTTACCATATACCCGGGGATTTAAGTTCCTTTTTATTGACTTGGATGTTGATTGCGCTTCCGCTTATCTACATAATGAGGTCGTCCGTAACTTCCTTATTTGTTTTGATTGGCATCACCTATTATGCATGTGAGGCAAGTTATTGGTCTTTTCCCTACACCGATTCCTATATGTATTGGCTGCTACTATTTGGCATTTTTCCATACTACTATCTGTTATACAAGAAAAGTCCCCATAGTAATTTTATGGTACTCCATAATTGGATAATTCCCTTATCCGTGACCATTGTTTTAGGAACCTTGGCAGATAAGGCCGAAGAGTTGATGTTTGTATCCTATTTCAGTTTATTTGGGGTGTTTTACCTTATCGGTGAATTGACTTTCTTTGACAATCAAAAAACACGAAATAGTGGCTATCGGATTATAGGTTCTCTAGGAACAGTCATTTTACTTATGGCTCTTAGTTTTGAAGGGTTCTGGGAAGATTTACGTAGAAGCAAACTTTTTGTTCAAGAAACCCTAACTTCTCAGGAGTTTCTCGTGGCCATAGTTTTATCTGGATTAGCTGGAGCATTGTTATATATTAATTTGCATAACAAACGCTTAGCAAATATTAAACCGCTGGCACCCATCTTTATCCTTTTTAGCGTTGCTTTCTTGGTTGGATTATTTTCCACTGTCGCCCCAATCCTAGTAAACCTTTATGTTTTTGTGTTGGGCATATTAACTATTAGACAGGGTGCGATGCAAAATCATTTAGGAATCTTGAATTTTGGGCTTATCATCATAACAGTACTCATTGCTTGTAGGTTTTTTGATACTGATTTGAGTTTTGTTGCCAGAGGGGTTTTATTTGTTTCTGTTGGTATTGGGTTCTTTTTGACAAATTATTGGATGCTAAAAAAGAGAAAAACCTATGAAAAGTAAAAAAACCATTTTTTCACTCTTTGTTCTGGCAGCACTGGTTCAACTATATGTGCCTGCAAAGATGATATGGAACAACGAAGATGTATTGACAACCGGGAAAGAGTTTAAATTTAAAACGGCCCCAATAGATCCCAATGACCCTTTTAGGGGGAAATACATTTTTTTGGATTTTGAGAATACAAGAGTGGGTATTCCGAGAGAACACGACTGGAAAAGTGGGGACGTTATCTATGTCTCTATCCAAGAGGACAGCAAAGGCTTTGCCGCAATTAACTCAATCTCCAAGAAGGAACCAAAACAGTCCCGAGACTTTATCAAAGCCGAGGTAGGCTTCATCAATTCATATCAAGTTGATACGGTAATATTGAACGTTAGGTATCCTTTTGAACGATTTTACATGGAAGAGTCCAAGGCATACGATGCGGAAGTTACCTATCGCGAATCCCAAAGAGATACCACAAAAATTGCCTACGCCTTGGTGCATGTTAAGGAAGGGGACGCGGTTCTCAAGGATGTTCTAATCGATGGTACTCCCATTCGGGAACTGGTCAATAACCAAAAGTAAGTCAAGATATAGCCAACAAAAAGCCCCTTTTAAAGGGACTTTTTTTATGCTGATTTTCTTCTAATAAAATGTAGCGCGCTTATCCTCAATCTCTGCTTCTTCTTTTAAAGCATTGTAGACATCGCCATTTACTCTATTCGAGGAGTTAGTTTTCAAAGTTTGTGCATAGGTAGTAAAGTTATCCAACTCAGGTGCAGCCTCTTTTTTGGTTATCTTAATCATATATACTCCCGTATCTCCTTTGATTAGTCCAGAAGTTGCATCTTGAGCCAAGGCAAAAGCGGTTCCTACAACTAAAGGTTCTCTACCAGCTCCAGGTAAAATAGGGGACTTCATGGTAAGAGCGGTTGCAGTGGAAGCCACTACATTGTTATCCGAAGCAAAAGACTCCATACTTTTTCCTTGGTTAGCGCTTAACAATTGCTCTGCTTTGCGTTCTTTTCTAATTTTAGGTAAGGCTGTTGCTGAAGCATCCTCAGCCGCCATTAAACCTTCCTCATATTTTTTGGTCAACTGCACTACCACATATCCATTGTTAACATTGAAACGTTTGATGTCTCCTACATTGGTATCATCGTTGAAAGCCCATTGAACAATACCTCGTTGACTAGAAAGACCTGGTAGACTTTCATCCAACTCTTTAACTCTGTTTACAGGTCGTACCGTATATCCGCTTTCGCTAGCAATACTTGAAAAAGACTCCGCACTAGCATCCAAGGAAGCCATTTCAAATTTAGTAGCATCCGTGAACAGGGTGTTTATGGTTTCTTCAGAAGGTTCTACTTCCCTTGTAAGGGTCGCTACCTGAATCACATCTTGCTTATCATCAACCTTAATCACATGGAATCCAAATTGGGTTTCTACCATGCCTATGGTTCCTACCTCATTTCCAAAACAAAAATCATTGAATTCATCAGCCATAAGACCTTCTTGGAAGTATCCTAAATCACCCCCTCTTGGTGCTGATGGACCATCGGAATTATCCCTTGCCAATGCTGTGAACTGGGCACCATCTGCTTTTGCATCAGCTAAAAGTTCCTTAGCTCTGGCCTCAGCTTCTTCCTTGGTTCTGGTTATTTCAGGGCTGACACGTTCAGCTCCTTCATAAGCTATTAGAATATGGCTGGCTTTTACGGATCCATTTGCCTTCTTATCCACTACTTTGCTCAACTTGAAAAAATCCCCATCCCGATATGGTCCGTGAATCTCTCCTACACTCATGGCTAATAAAGTATCTGCAACTACTGTTGGAAGGTCTTTTTTAGCCTTGTAAATCGTGTCAAACTTGGTGTCTGAGTTCCTATCTAAAAAAGCAGCTAAATCCGTCGTGTTTCTGAATCCTGGGATGGTATCCGTG
Source organism: Bacteroidota bacterium (assembly GCA_039184805.1). Classification (GTDB taxonomy): domain Bacteria; phylum Bacteroidota; class Bacteroidia; order Flavobacteriales; family Flavobacteriaceae; genus Flagellimonas. The sequence continues at coordinate 11,596 of JBCDAX010000043.1, forward strand.
GTGTTGGATTCCTCAATGTATTCCACAGAATCCCCTAAAAGCGCAATTAATTCATCCTCTTTGACTTTTTCGTCAGCCGCTGAGGCTTTTTCTTCAAAATACACAAAGCGAATATCCCTTGCCTTCTCCTGCTTGTAGTCATTAGCATGCTCTTTTACATATGCTTCTATTTCGCCTTTAGTTACTTGAATGGTACTATCTGCAATCGTAGCAAAAGGTACTCTTACATACTGGATATCCACTTTATCATTAGCCATTTTATAATCAAACTCCCCTTCTGCAAGTGTGGCTCCTACACCTCCTTTGATTAAATTGAAATAAATCTGCTCTTTGGCTGACTGAATAATGATTTGTTCAATCCCCAACCAATCGTCATAGCGAGCCGGATTGTTCACACTCCAATCGGCTATGGCGCTACGAAAGACTTCTTCATTAAAAACACCATTTTCATCCAAAAAGTCCGGAATTTGGGCATAGCCGGAAGTTCTCACAAACTCAACAATCTGATCGCTTTCTACATTGATTCCCAAATCTTCAAATTGCTGTCCCAACAGGGCTTTTCTCACTTGTTGGTCGTATACCGTGTTCACCAATTGGGATGCAGGAAAGTTGGGTCCAAATCTTCTAGAAGCACTTTCTACTTCTCTGCGAAATTCATCAATTGGTATACTTTCCCCATTGATTTCCGCAACTGCTGAACCTACTTTTGCCCCTCCAAAATCGTTACTGGTAAAAACTCCTGAGATCACGAATGCGAACAAGGCCAATCCGATGATTAAAATTAATACGGTTGTCCGTTTTCTAATGTTCTCCAATATTGCCATTCTGCGCTTGTTTTCTATATTTCAGTGGGCGAAAATACCATTTTCTTTTCAAATTAGAAAGCTAGAAAAATAAGGTAAAGTGTTAATCTTCAAGCAGCACCTGAACGGTAACCAAATCAATTTTGGTATTGGATACCTCTAGAATACGAAATACGAAGTTGTCCATCTTAATTTCTGAATCCTGTTCTGGAATTTCCGCAATGCCATTCATGATAAGACCTCCTAAAGTTTCGTATTCGTCACTTTCAGGAAGTTCTAGTTTGTAGTTCTCGTTGATATAGTCTACTTCCAAGCGCGCTGAAAACTTGTAGACATTCTCACTTAACTGTTCTTCATGCAAATCCGTGGAATCATGTTCATCTTCTATTTCACCAAAAAGTTCCTCAATAATGTCTTCTACCGTCATGATTCCAGAAGTACCTCCATATTCGTCCAAAACCACAGCCATACTTTTCCGTTTTTTGGTCAGCACGTTCAAAATGTCCTGTATGAGCATTGTTTCGGGCACAAACTCAACCGGAAGCAAAATACTTTTTATGGTTTTGGGTCTTTTAAAAAGTTCATAGGAGTGGACATACCCTATGATTTCATCAATATTCTCTTTGAACACCAAAATTTTGGAATATCCTGTTTCTGTAAATAGCTTTGTCAGATTCTTGGGAGTTTCATCCAGATCCACGGCGGTAATCTCCGTACGCGGAATCATTACCTCGCGTGCTTTTACCGTGGAAAACTCCAAAGCGTTCTGAAAAATCTGGATTTCGGAATCTACTTCGTCATCCTCTTCAACAGACTCCATCTGTTCGGTAATGTAATCCCCTAGCTCCATTTTGGTGAAGGCAAGTTGCACTTCATCTCCCTCTGTCTTGAAAAAGATTTTTAGGATAAAGTCAGAAATTTTGATGACCATCCAAGAAAGTGTAGAAAACAACAAATAGAAGAAATATGCCGGTATAGCAAACACCTTCAACAAGGTATTGGAATATATTTGAAAGAAGACTTTCGGTAGGAATTCGGCCGTAATCAAAATAATAAAGGTAGATATCACCGTTTGGGAAAGCAGACTGAAATCGGTCAAAAGCGAATCTAAAAATTGGTTTTGTGTAGGGAGTAAGGTTTGAAACCAATCCATAAGCAAATCCCCCATAAAAAAACCGTAGATGACCAAGGCTATATTGTTTCCAATAAGCATGGTGGCAATAAACTTGGAAGGTTTTTGAGTAAGCCATCGCAAGACTTTGGCAAAGAAGCCATCCTGCATCTTCTCCAATTCAATATGGATTTTATTGGCCGACACAAAAGCAATCTCCATTCCCGAAAAAAATGCCGAAAATAATAAGGATAAAACAATAATCAATATGGGCGAATCCATATGAAGAGAATACAAATTTTATTTGTTGTTCTTTTTTCGCTCCTCGAACTTTTTATAATAATGCCTTCTAAAAAAGAACATGAAAGCGGTAATTACTGCCAAAAAAATAAAAATATAGGCACGACTTCTGTCGGTTTCCCAAAAGTTGACCGCCATATAAGTTGATAGTATGGCAATAACTAGGTTTATATAGATGGTGTACTTTAAATATTTCTCCATTATTTCTCTTCTTCTTTGATGGTCATTAGCCCATAGGTTTTATGCGCTTTAAAAAAAGTAAAATCCCGATTAAAATCCATTCCTTCCCCATCCATGATTGTTCCATCTTCTGGATTGGTGTAGGTGAACTTCGTTTCGGTAAACACCCAGTTGTTCTTGCGGTCAAAGTACATTTGCGGTGCTTCCAATTTTTTTCCGTCATAGGTTTCGATAACCACATTACCCTGTAAATCAATCAAATTAGTCTGCGTATAAACAATACCGTAATCGGCAGTGACTACACTTTTTTGCCCTTTTTCGTCAAAAAAGTCAACCTGTAGACCTTCTGGAAAGGTTTTGTACTTGAATGATTGGTTGTCATAGTCCTCTGATATGGGGCTGGTAAGTATGGCAATAACCCTGGAATCATCTTCATCCTCAGTACCGAGTTCATTTTCGGTTCCAGAATAGATCAGTGTGAAGTCTTGAGCAACACCCTGTGGAAAAACAGGTTTTATAGCTTCTTCCCCCACCCTTTCATAGTCGTCGCCACAGGATATAAAAAGGATTGCCACGGTAAAAACCGTGGCAAAACTTGTAAAAATATTTTTGGTATTTGGCTTCACCCTTATAGGTTAGGAACTTTTACGCTTCCTCCAACCCAACAACTGAATGTTACAGTTTTACCTGCCATTCCAGAGCTAAATATCATTTCTTTAGTCGGTGCCTTAGCATTGTAGCTTGTAGCAGATTTGTTTGCTCTTCCACTTAAGGATGGGTCAACACGACCTGCTTTTCTGGCCATTTCAGCAGCTTTCCAGTAAATTGCTCTTTTCTCAAAAGGAGTAGTACCACACGCATTAGCACTTCCGGCATATAGATTGGCTATTAACAAATAGGCTTTACCGTTGGAAGCGTTAGCGTTGATTGCTTTTTGTGCATAACTTCTTGCCTGCGACTTACTACTTCTTCGAACCGTAGTTGCAATCTTATACAGAATGTTTGATTTTCTGTAAGGATCCGTTTCCAATTCCACAGCTTTGTTAAAGTCCGCAATAGCACCTTTGTTATCTCCTGCTTTTTGTTTTAGAGTACCACCATATAGGTAAGCATCCGCCGAAGGATCTAGAGCAATCTGTGCCTCAAATAACTTTTGGAACATAGGATCATCCGTACATTCCTTGGAGAACATTCTTCCCACTGCTCGCTTCACCCAGTTTACATCAGTTTTCTTCGCCTCAAAACTCTTCTCGTACAATGGAATCAGGTTACCACAATCAGCTAATGCTCCTAACTTAGAATCTATGCTTGTCGCAATCTTACCGTAAGATTCTGAATTAGTAGTATATGCTTTTAGACGTCTCTTCTCTTTAGAGGTCAAAGCAGTTCCTGCATCTTCCTTGGCCAAAAGGGTTTGAAGCGAGTTGGTCAACTTTTTGTTTTCCTCCTCAACCTTTTCGGTCACGTCATCATATACGTCAAAAACTTCTTGAAGCTCTTTTTTACCAGACCCATGCAAATCTACTAGGCTGGAAAAGTATAGATAAAGGGCCTTTGGGTTTTTGAAATTTTTACGGTCTTCTTTAAAAGCTGTTCCGAGTTCATTGTAGATTTCATCATCTGAAATCATTTTATTGTCAAATCTCAATAAAACTTTGTCTACAATAACCTCAGCTTGGCTGTACTTATCTGGGAAATACTTCAAACTGTTATCGTACAACTCCAGACAATCTTGAATAAAACCATCCTTATCAGCGCCAGAAGTATTCTTTATTTTGTGCTTAAGGATTCTTTCCCCATAAGAAAAGTTGGCCTTATTGATATCAGGGCAGCTTTCATACACCATTTTCCATGGTTCATAGGCTGCATCGTAATTTTTAACTTTGGCGTGTTCTGCGTAAATGGAAAGATTGGTCATGCACTCTGGATTTTGTGCTTGAGCCATACTTAAACCCATCGCCATGAGACCCGCAAACATCGTTAAGTAGAGTTTCTTCTTCATCTTACTAATTTTAAAGCGGTTAAAGTACTAATTTTTTTTATTTAATCTATTCTTCTTTTCTGGAACCATCGTGCATTTAACGAAAGTCCCACGCTAATGTTGAAATAATTTTCTTCAATCAGATTGGCTACTGTAGTCCCTCTCCTACCCATTTCAAAACCTAAATTCAAATTGGAAAAGGAATTAGGCAACGGTAAACCAAGGCCAAAAGTTATGCCAAAGTCATTTATCTCACTTCCATTGACCACTAAACCTGTTACATCATATCGTACACCTGCTCGGTAGTTGATTCTTTTGAAATAACTTGTAAATGACTTGTAATCAGGAATATAATAACCGCCAAAAGCCATTCTGCTTGCATCTTGATAGGTCACGTTATCCAATCCCAAAAAGTCATTGCTGAAACTGCTAAATTGCTGAAGACTGTATTCTCCTCCTAAAAACCATTTTTTATCCTCACCAAACCCAAGGCCTAACGTGTAGCGTGTAGGCACCTTAAGTTCCGTGTTTCTGAGGTTTGTAGCATCCAAATCCACGTCGATGACCTCAATTTCCAACCCATTGGCCAATGAAAAGGAGCCTAATTCTTCTGTATTCTGCGCGGTCAAATTGGCTTGGGTATTTACCAAAACCGAAGCATACAGTGTGTATTTATCCTTGAATTTCGGGGTGTAGTTAAGCGCATAGTTGATATCAAACCCATTAATTCTGGATTCCCGACGATCTAAAGTTCCAAACTGAACGTTTTCTACACTCTGTATTCTCTGGTACTCTAAAGTACCAAAGTTAAAATTGACCGTGGCACCCAAACTAAGGTTTTTGATTATCTCGGCACCTGCTGAGAGATACACCCTGTTCAACCCTCCTTCACCAGCAAAAACATTGGTAACTTCTTGGCCATCGGAATTGGTGACTACTTGTTCCAGGTTATATCCAACCGAGGTAAAAGGCATGAGACCGAATCCAATTGCTGCTTTTGGCGAGACTGGAAGTCCAATCGCCAAGTATTCCAAATTGGTCACAGAAGAATTTTGCGTTTGGGTAAAGTCCTCCAAACGGAACTCCGTATGGGATACTGCCGCCGTGTATGTAGTTAGTTTTAATTTAGAGTAAGCCGCAGGATTCTGAAGATTGATATGTATGCTATCTCCATACATGCTTATACCTCCCATCATTCGATTGTCTATCGAGCTATTATTTCTAAGATCTCCTATTCCGAAGGATGAATATGGTGATATGGTTCCGTTTTGTGCAAAAAGGCCATGGGCGGCCAAGCATATACATGCAATCAAAAATTTCTTTACCATCTAGCTTTTGTTGTATTCCAGCAAGCAATTAAGCCCCTCCACGAGAAATTTAGAGTTCGCAAATATGGAATTTTTTAGCCGTTTGACAAAAAATTGAGAGTCACCACCTGTTAAAATAACTGTTAAATCTTGAAAACGAGCACCATACTGCTCAATGGTGCCATCCAGTTCGTTTACCAAACCGTTTACCACTCCACTATGCATGCAGGTTTCAGTGGAATTTCCCACAAAGTCTAAAATATCTTCAGGTGTTAGTAAAGGAAGCTTTTCCGTTTGCGAATGCATGGCCTTATACCGCATTAGCAATCCTGGTGAAATAGCCCCTCCAATATATTCTCCGGCATCGTTTACCATATCATAGGTAATACAAGTGCCCATGTCAATCACTAAGGTGTTTTTTCGGGGATATTGATAAAATGCGGCTGTAGCCAGTGCAATTCGGTCCATACCTAAAGTGTGTGGGGTTGCATAACTATTTTTGAATGGCATTTTGGAAGCATGGGAAAGTACATGAACCTTGCAGAAAAGAGCCAAAACTTCCTTTTCCTTATTTTCCAGTTGACCTACGGAAGAGATAATGGCATACTCTATTCTTGGAAATGATTCAAAAACATCCTTAATCTTAGAGAGGAACAGATTGGACTCTGACGTCTCAAGATGCAAAAGTTTGCGATTCTCAAAAACGGCATACTTGGTAAGACTGTTTCCTAAATCAATTACTAAGTTCATTTAACAAAACTAAAAAACCGTTTCCTTTTTTCGTGTTTTTGTTTGTATATCCTAATTTTGAAATTATATTTGCACCCGCCTTTACAGAAGGCTGGAAAGGTACCTTAGCTCAGTTGGTAGAGCAACGGACTGAAAATCCGTGTGTCCCTGGTTCGATTCCTGGAGGTACCACAAAAAAACCGGCGATTTGCCGGTTTTTTTGTTTTCAAGGGTTTGTTTATTAAAGCTAGTATGATTTCACGTTGATTTTTCCTTTAGAACCAAGCTTTTACCAGTTCTTGAGGTATCCAAACTTCCAAAGCTTCTCCTATTGAACCTCTTTACTGGTCTCATCTTTGGACGAAATATCCTTGAATAAAATCATGTCTAAGACCTGAGAGGAAGCCCCTAAGTGAAAACCTGTTCTATTTTCATATGTGCGTGGATTTCTAAAAGTACCAAATAACATATCATAAATTGGCAAACCACAATAATTAAAGGCATGAACATTCTTGGCATGATGCATGTTATGGGATTCCGGGCGCTGGATGAAATACCCCAACCAATGTGGTGTATTGATATTCGCGTGCTGAAAAATTGAAAGAAAATTAGCCAACAAGATAATCAAGGTTGTCGCTTCTGGAGTAAATCCAGTAATTAAAACCAAGCATAAGGAACCTAGGGCCGTCCAACCAATCATATCGACTGGGCTAAAATAGAACGCTCCAAATGTATCCAAACGTTCTGCGCTGTGATGCATCTGATGGGAAACCCTCCATAAAAAGGAACTTGAATGCATAGTTCTATGCCAAGTATATTCCCCAAGTTGATAAACCAAGAGACCTACTGCAGCCCCCCAATACGTACCAAGATGAGTAAGGTCAATCAATTGATACTTTGCTAGAAAACCATCCCAGAAATAAGGAAGGTACGTGGATAGCAAAAAAAAGAGCACAAAAGAAAAAGCTCCTTTAAGTCTCCAATATTTAATATCGGGTAATTTCCGCGCCGGAAAAAGGGCTTCCCAGAACATTAGCCCACCATAGATAGCATAGACTATATAAGAAATTGGGTTAAAAAAAACTTCACCAAGTGAAGGTAGTTGTGTGAATAAATTTTCCATGATATTTATTTTTTGCGGCTGCAAATGTATTTTACACAAAAAACAAACTATCAAAAAAAGACTTGACCTATGTTAGGAAGTCAACTTCTTTCGAATACGGCTTAGACTTTCAGGATGGATACCAAGATATTTAGCTATTTTATTGACAGGAATCTCGCTGATATAGTTCTTATGTGTGGCGAACATTTTGGCATAGCGTTCTTCAGCGGTCTCCACTAAGAACTCCTTTTCTCTTTTCGCTTTTCTAATGTATCCCTGTTCAGTGATAATCCTAGCAAACTTATTGGCTTCTAGTGAACTTTCATACGCTAGAATTAAATCATCATATAAAACCATATCCAATTCACAATTAGTGATAGCTGTGATTTGAACATCGGATGGTGTTTGAGTCAAGAAGGAAGTCAAAGCGCAAAACATTTCGTTTTCGAAAAAAAAGTCAATAATCTTTTCGGTTTGATAGCCTTTTATTTTCAGTTCAACAATACCGGATTGGATGAAGTAGACCTTTTTTTCAATCTCATTATATTTCGTTAACACCCCTCCTTTTCCAAAAGAAGCGCTGTTAACCGGAAATGGCAGTTCTTCATTTACCTTATAATCCGTTTGTAATATATAATTGTAAAACTCCCTAAAAATCACGCTTGTATTTTTGAATTCTCTTGAGATACAATTTAGTCACTGAAATTGATATTGAAGTTTAAGGTCTTTTATTTGTTACCAATTTAACGCCCATGGATGGAATAATCATCTATTTCCAGCAAGGAATGTCATCATATAAAAGTGAAAGCACTTAAAAGTTCATTTTGGTCTTAAACTCCTGCTTTCGATTATTTACAATTTTCACCTTTTTCCCATTGTTTAGTTTAATCAAGCTAACATGTTTATCAATGGTTTCCATAGCTAAAACACAATTCAAGTTCACAATAAAAGAACGGTGTGTTCTAAAGAAAGAATTGGGATTTAGTGACTTTTCCAATTTATCCATCGATTCACGTACAGTGTATTTCTTGGTTTCCGTATAAACCTCGATGTATTGGTCTGCTGCTTCAATATACACCACCTCATCAACAGGTATAAATGTTGTCATTCCAATAGATTTAACCGCAATTCGGTTTATGTAAACAACATTAAAATCGTGTTTATTAGTTTGAGATACTGTGAAGAGTAGTTCTTTCAAGTTTTCACTAATGCTAGCCAATCGGTCTTTCTCCATCACATTAATGGCTCTGTTAACTGCTTTTTGAACGCGCTCAAAAGTGTAAGGTTTCAAGATGTAATCAACTGCATTCTGTTCAAAGGCTTCTACGGCATATTGGTTGTAGGCCGTTACAAAAATGATAAATGGATACGGTGGACTGCAATGGGACAATACGTCAATACCGTTCATTTCTGGCATCTCTACGTCAAGAAATACAATATCCGGGGATTCTGATTTTATGGTTTTTAAAGCCTCTTTCCCATCACTATTAGGCTCCAGAAGCTGGAGTTTATCAAACCCACGCAGATGAAGAAGGAGCCTTTTTTGGGCCTCTAGCTCGTCATCTACCACCAATACCTTATATCTCATAACTTCCGTTCGGTTGGTATTTGTATTTCGACTATCACTCCATCATTTACTGAAAACAATTCGAAACCAGCCTCATTATCATATAACTTCTTAAGTCGCATTTTTGTGTTATCAAGACCTATCCCATTTTTTCCCAGCTCTTTCCTATTTAGTTCTGGTCCCTCATTATACACCGATAACTTTAAAAACCCGTTTTTGTATTCACTGCCAATTTCCAAGCGCCTAGCATTCGATTGTTTGGAAATACCGTGCTTTATGGCATTTTCCACTATGGGCTGAAGGATAAAGCTTGGAACCATTAGTTCTTCATGTTCTTTTTTGGACTGAACGATTACCTTCAGGTTTGGATTTCTAAACTGTTCTATTTCAAGATACTTTCGAATATAGTCCAATTCTTTGTGCAGAGGGATAAGCTTGTGCTTCGATTCTTCCAAACATATTCTAAGAAATTCACCCAAACGTATCAACATGCCAGAAGCAACGTCATTCTTACCTTGTTCTATAGTGCTTACCACATTATTGATGGTGTTGAACAAAAAATGTGGGGAGAGTTGTGCTTTTAGCATGTCAAGTTCACTTTTGAATAAAGCTCGCTCCAAATCAAGTGATTCCTGCTGCTGCTGCTTTAGTTCTTTCTGATACTGGATAGCATGTACCAAGCCAATGATGGCCATATAAATAAAGAAATGCCAGTGAAAAAGGTTAAGAAAGAATACTTTGAAGTAGGTTTTGAAAGTTTGCCAACTAAAGGAGCCTATTCCGAGAAAATTCCAAACCAAGGAATAGCACGCCAAATAAACCAAAACAATGACTACGGCAAAAAAAATATGAACCAAAAGTCCACCGTAGTACGTCTGTTTATCAATGCGGAAACGTTTACCCAACCAAAAAATGAGAGGACTGAGCGCCCCCCATATATTCCAAACAACAAATTGAACGAAGAATAATTTCCCCCAGGAGTCCGTTCCATCGGCCTCCAAGGTTTTTAGATATAATAAGGTGCTTGTAAACAATGCTGCCACAACCCAAATCAGGTAAATCGCAATTTTGTTTCGGCTCAGCTTTGATATCATACAAGAAAGGTACAAATGGATTTTTAATCCTTATGGATGACAAAAGGAATATGACGTCTCACCCTAGAGTGGTGCTCAAAATCGTCATTAACAGAAAAAGCCAGTATTAACCAAGCTTCTTTGTTTGGTAAAAGCAAAAAATCATTGGGATCTCCCGAATCCAAGGGTATGGAAAAGGTAATGGAGGTATAGGATTTTCTTTCTATTCCGCCTCGTAAGTTAATCGTGTTTTTGCCACCATTTTTATCATCTCTAACAGGGCTCCCAATCCCTTTAACAAATAAATCCGTGCATGAGGGGATACCATCAACTATGTTGAAAAGCAACAAGTCACTACCAACAATGGAATTTTTGTCATTGAAACCCACACCAATCCAACCATTTGTGGGTGCATTCAACTGACATTCCAGACTATCTCCAACAACTTCATAGGTAAATGCTATTCCCGAAGCTTTTAAAGTTTGCTGGCCATAAAGGCCAGCAAACCCAAAAAAACTAACGGTACAAACCAAGAGTATTTGAAAATCTTTCATGGTTTATACTCCGCTTATTTCTGCAGTGATACCTACAATCTCCCATTTACCATTTGACAACTTGGTCATGGATAACTGGTATAGAAAATCAAACTCTTCGCTTACCGCATTTAATACAACCACGGCCAAATTACTACCAAGAAGCTCTGCGTGTCGATATGTGATTTTTCTGGGTTTACCCCCTAACTTTTTGTCATTGACCATTTGGATATAGTCCTTTGCAGAAAACATATTCAGTTTTCCACCAATCAAAACATATTGGAGGGATTCCGGTTCCAGAATCTCTTCCAATAGCTTTCCATCCTGAACATCTGCTCCCTTTACAAATTGAGCTGCAACTTGTTTGATTTTTGTCTTTGATTCTTGTGCGGGAACCTTTGCAAATACAAAGGTGAACAGCAATACACCAAGCACTAATTTTTTAATTATCATGACTTTAATTTTAAAATTCAAAACAAACCTAGTCTTGATAGCTCTTGAAGAAAAGTACCGAGTTGGGAATAAGGGAATCTAAGTTGGGAAATGGGGTATGGAACAATTATTGCCAGTTACTTATTCAATTTTCCCCTTTAAGAATACCATAGACAAACAGAAGAAGCATACGGAAAACATGATAACCAACCATGAAGAACTGCTACCGACAAATCCCAATTGCTTCTTATCATTGGCCGTATTGGGAATCCAATTTGCAACCCGCTGTTCTTCAGTAAGTAGATAGCGCGTTGTCTGCCCGTTCTGTTTGACAAAAACAAAGTTTTCCAATCGAGAGTATAAATCCGTAAGACTATTCATTTCGATTTCAAGACTATTTGAGGCATCAAGCGTCCTAGGTAAAATAAAAGTCATATATGCATCATGAGCTAGTAAATCCATTCGTCCGAATGAGATTTTGTTCTTCAAATTGTGACCGTTGAGTAAAATACGTTCACCAAAGTAGTCACGAAGTTGATTTGTGTGGTCATACAGATTAATGTTTGGGACATCTCTTAACTCGGGTTGCACAAACTCCAAAATGTCAAGTAAGGTCTTGGGTGTGAAATAAATCTTCAGGGTCAATTTCTCACTATCTATAGTAAATGTATAGGTCAGTTGATTGGGTTGATGTGAAAAAACGCGTGTTCCGAACAGCAATACCATTACAATCAAAACTTTTGAAATACTTCTGTACATAGCTTTCTTTTTATTGTCTAAAGGAAAAACTAGTGTCAGGGGTGCCTGAAAAACACAAGGGTGAAGAAGGAAAATTGTCCGTTACCACATAAAAGTACTCACTATCTGATTCTGGAGTTTTACCAAATCGACCATTGCATGCATCCAAACTGGAAACCCCGTCAACGTACTCATAATCCTGAAAATAGAGCCCACTGGGGCATCCATCCGGTGCACTAATGCCGTCACCGCCTCGTTCAGTGGTCTTTAGTTGGTAACCACTGCTCAATTCTACTAGGGTTGTTCCATCATCGGCATAGGCGTATTTATAGTAGATGGGAAAACCGTCCGCAGCATATCCGATTTTAACCATTTCCGTTCCATCAATACCTTCCAATGAAATATAGCTGGAAGGGGTACCATGATAATGATAGCGTCCCGTTGGTTGCACATGCGCATTGTTGCAGTCAAGGCCTAGACTTCGTTCCGATTGCAATGTGGTCATGTTCCAATCACGGTTTATAGTCCCATCTGAACCAACAAAGTATTCGGCCGTATAAGGCTCTCCAACTACTCCCGAAAAATAGACCGCCATGGTATAGCCCTGTCCATTGGTCGCACTTGAGGCAAGCTCTGGTTCTGTTGTGACATCATAGTTTTCAACCGTTGTAACTATGGCGTTGGGATTGCCTGAATTGGGAAACTCACCCACAAGGTGATTGGCGATACCATTTAGGGTAATACTTCGGGTTGTACCTGAAACAGATTCGGAATATAAAGACCCGACACCCAACTCGGTTTCAATATCAATACCACAGTCCGTTGGGTCTAGATTGATTGTGAAAATGCTGGATGGACTGGTACAATCAAGAAGGGCAACCGAATCATCTTCCAACACAGCTACTTCGGAATCATCTGAAGTAGAACAGGATACAAAGGCGAAAAGCGTTAAAACGTATAGATTTCTTACGTAATTCATGGCTAAGTTGTTTTAGAATTATGCCTTTTGGACTTAAGCCTGTGCTAATGGTTTAACCCATAAAATCGAGTTTAAAATTTATTTAACATCCCTGACCACAAAAACAGTTGGGTGGTTTTAAAAAGTTTTTCAGGATTTCCGTAACAATCTTCCATAATCCGCATCTTTCCTTAAAACCTTATATAATGAAAAACAGAATCACTTTCCTTCTTATCACTTTTGCGACACAGCTTTCTTTTGGACAAAACACTCCTATAAGAAAGACTAAAGCAGATTTTTTTCCTCAAAAACAGACTAAAGTACTGGTAGTGGGCATGTTCCATCTGGACTATCCCGGGTTAGATACACACAAAACCACCGACGACAATAAAATTGATGTCTTAAAAGAACCTAAAAAGACAGAGGTCACAGAACTCGTGGAATACATCAAAAAATTCAAACCAAACAAAATAATGATAGAGTCCAAAACGGACTGGAACAATAGATATCAAGAATACAAGGGTGGGGCTTACCGTGATAAAAGGGACGAACGCTATCAAGTGGCCCTGCGCATAGCCCATGAACTAAACATTGACAGTGTGTATAGTGTGGATGCCAAAACCTTGCAAAGTGAACTCTTTGAAAAAGACTCTGTGCTCGCCAGGTCTTTGATAGAAAATATAGATTGGAAGTCCAGTGACCCTTATTTGGAGAGCGCCTTTAAGTGGTACGATTACCGAGAATCACAAATAAAACATACTAACCTTCTAACCTATTTAAAGGAAATGAACTCCCGAGAAATTCACAATTCAAATTTTGGTCTGTACCTTACTGGGAGAATGGCCACTAAAGATTACGATGGAGCGGATAATTTTACCCTTTGGTGGTACAACCGAAATGTTAGAATCTTTTCGAATATCTTAAGACTCACAGAGGGACCAGAAGATAGAATATTGGCAGTATTTGGTAATGGCCATGCGGCAATATTGAGACAATTGTTTGAGGCTTCCCCTCAATATGAATTTGTGGAGTTTGATAGTTTGGAAGATTAAGAGTATTGGAAACGAACAATCTGTAGTTCAAAGTCCATGGCTTGACTTCTTTTTAAAACATCAATCATCTATTCCTTGTAAGGTCTGCACAATGCGTATCTCGAACGCTTTGGTATTGGTCTGTATCTCTCTTTTTACTATTTGCATGAGCCGTTCTTTTTCTTCCAGGCTAAATTCAGCTTCATGCATCAGCTCTAAGGAATTGGCACTTTCTAATATTTTGTCATAGTGGTCATTACGTATCTCAACAACAAAGTTCACCAAGGTGTCCACATCTTTTTTTCTTGATATCCGTAAAATCGACACAATCTTAGCAATAATGTATCTGACAAAAAATATAGCTAACAGGAACGTTGCCGTAAAAACCCCAGAATATAATAAATAGTAATCACCTTGTATCCATTCTTCATCCCAGAAAACATAGGACAATTGTACCGAAAAAATAAAAAG
>JBCDAX010000044.1:0-24561 GCA_039184805.1 Bacteroidota bacterium
ATTTAAAATTATCTTTTACGTTTCATTTTATATTATTAGGGCTGATTTTTGTTTCACCATAGAATAAAAGAAAAGGATTATGTGTGGAATTGTATGTGCCTTTGATGTAAAGGAAAGTGTAGAAAAACTAAGACCCCAGTTATTGGAAATGTCCAAAAAAGTGAGACACCGAGGACCCGATTGGAGTGGAATATATGCAGATAGCAAAGCTATTTTGGCCCATGAAAGATTGGCGATTGTTGACCCAGCCTCTGGGAAACAACCCCTGTTAAGTGCAGATGGTAAATTGATATTGGCGGCGAATGGGGAAATCTATAACCACAGGGAGTTAAGAAAGCAATTTGAAGGGAAATATGAATTTAAGACCCAATCGGATTGTGAGGTAATACTAGCCCTGTACCAAGAAAAAGGTGTTGATTTTGTGGATGAAATGAACGGAATTTTTGGTTTTGCCATTTATGATAGCGAAAAAGATGAATATTTCATTGCCCGTGACCATATGGGAATTATTCCGTTGTATATCGGCTGGGATAGAAACGGTACGTTTTATGTGGCTTCCGAATTGAAAGCTTTGGAAGGAGTTTGCACCAAAATTGAATTGTTTCCTCCAGGACATTATTTGCACAGCTCAGAAGGAGAGTTCAAAAGATGGTACCAACGCGATTGGATGGAGTATGAGGCGGTAAAAGAGAACGAGACAAGTATTCAAGAAGTAAAAGACGCTCTAGAAGCCGCAGTACACCGTCAGTTAATGTCTGATGTTCCCTATGGCGTTTTATTATCTGGTGGACTGGATTCATCAGTTACTTCTGCAGTAGCCAAAAAGTATTCCCAGATGCGTATTGAATCAGGGGATACCAAAGAAGCATGGTGGCCTCAGTTGCATTCGTTTTCCGTTGGTTTGGAGGGTTCTCCTGACTTGGCAGCTGCCCAAAAAGTAGCAGACCATATCGGAACTATACATCATGAAATTAAGTTTACCATTCAAGAAGGATTGGATGCCATAAAAGATGTGATTTACAATCTAGAAACCTATGATATCACTACCATTCGAGCTTCTACGCCAATGTATTTAATGGCACGGGTAATAAAATCTATGGGAATAAAGATGGTTTTATCAGGTGAGGGCGCGGATGAACTTTTTGGCGGGTACCTCTATTTCCATAAGGCACCAAGTCCAAAAGACTTTCATGAAGAAACAGTAAGAAAACTAGATAAACTCCATATGTACGATTGCCTTCGTGCTAACAAGTCTTTGGCGGCCTGGGGAATTGAAGGTCGTGTTCCTTTCCTGGACAAAGAATTTATGGATGTAGCGATGCGTATCAACCCAAAGGATAAAATGATTAATGGAGAGCGCATGGAAAAGTGGGTGGTTCGAAAAGCATTTGAGTCGTATTTGCCAGAAAGTGTGGCTTGGCGTCAAAAAGAACAATTTTCGGATGGTGTTGGATATAGCTGGATTGATACCTTAAAGCAGTTGGTTGAGGATGAAGTTTCTGATGAACAACTCAAGAACGCTCACTTCAAATTTCCGATTCAGACGCCAACGACGAAAGAAGAATATTATTACCGTTCCATTTTTGAAGGACATTTTCCTTCGGATGCGGCAGCACTTAGCGTTCCACAAGAGCCTTCTGTGGCATGTAGCACTAAAATTGCACTCGAATGGGATGAAGCATTTAAAAATATGAATGACCCTTCAGGTAGGGCTGTGGCACATGTTCACGAGGACGCCTATGTGAAGTAAGTTCGAAAGATAGTTTCGTGCGGTAGATGAATGAGGTTTTGTTCATTTTCAATTAGTCGGAAAAGCCCCTTTTTAAGGGGCTTTTTGTATCATGGAAATCGTGTATATCTCCTTCTTCGGAAATGCTTGGGTTTTCCACAAAAATCTGTTAATAACTTCAACGCTAAAAGTAGTTCAATACCCTAATTTTACTGGGTTTTGCTTATATTTGTAAGATTTGAAATTTTCAAAAACAACATAGCAAATATATATGAGCGAAGAAGCAAAAAAGAACCAATATTCTGCAGACAGTATCCAGGCCCTTGAGGGTATGGAACACGTTAGGATGAGGCCCTCCATGTATATTGGAGATGTAGGTCCAAGAGGATTGCACCACTTGGTTTATGAAGTAGTGGATAATTCCATTGATGAGGCTATGGGAGGCCACTGTGATACTATTAGTGTTACCATAAATGAAGATAACTCGATTACCGTTCAAGATAATGGTAGGGGAATCCCTGTTGGATTACACAAGAAAGAAGGTGTTTCCGCTCTTGAAGTGGTTATGACGAAGATTGGTGCTGGAGGTAAATTTGATAAAGACTCTTACAAAGTTTCTGGAGGTCTCCATGGGGTTGGGGTTTCTTGTGTGAATGCACTTTCAGACCATTTAAAGGCCACAGTACATAGAGAAGGAAAAATTTGGGAGCAAGAATATGAAAAAGGGAAAACCTTATATCCTGTCAAAAGTGTAGGGGAAACAAACATAACAGGTACCATTGTCACTTTTGTTCCGGATAAGTCCATTTTTAATCTAACCACTGAATATAATTATGATACCCTCGCAAATCGTATGCGTGAACTTGCGTATTTAAATAAAGGGGTCACGATTACTTTGACGGATAAGCGGAATAAGGATGACAAGGGTGAGTACGTTGGTGAAACCTTTTTCTCCAACGAAGGATTGAAAGAATTTATCAAGTTTTTGGATGAAACTAGGGAACCTCTTATCCAAAGTGTAATATCAATGGAAGGAGAGAAGAATGGAACTCCTGTAGAAGTGGCTATGATTTACAATACAGGATTTTCTGAAAATCTTCATTCCTATGTAAACAATATCAATACGCATGAAGGGGGAACACACTTATCTGGGTTTAGAAGAGGTTTAACCTCTACACTGAAAAAGTACGCGGATTCCTCAGGAATGCTGGATAAATTGAAGTTTGAAGTATCTGGAGATGATTTTAGGGAAGGACTTACTGCGATTGTTTCGGTTAAGGTAGCGGAACCGCAATTTGAAGGTCAGACCAAAACCAAATTGGGAAATAGGGAAGTGACCAGTGCTGTAAGTCAAGCGGTTTCTGAAATGTTGACCAATTATTTGGAGGAGCACCCAGATGATGCCAAATCAGTTGTGCAAAAAGTGATTCTGGCAGCTCAGGCGAGACATGCTGCAGCTAAAGCACGCGAAATGGTCCAGCGAAAAAATCCGATGAGCGTTGGGGGTCTTCCTGGAAAACTATCGGATTGCTCAGAACAGGATCCAACCAAATGCGAGGTTTTCTTGGTTGAGGGAGATTCCGCAGGCGGTACGGCCAAGCAAGGAAGAGACCGGAATTTCCAGGCTATTTTACCCTTAAGAGGTAAAATTTTGAATGTGGAAAAAGCCATGCAGCACAAGGTTTTTGAAAATGAAGAAATCAAAAACATTTACACAGCGCTTGGTGTAACTATAGGTACTGAGGAAGATAGCAAGGCCCTAAACCTTGAAAAACTTCGATATCATAAGGTAGTCATCATGTGTGATGCGGATGTTGATGGTAGCCACATTGAAACTTTAATCCTAACGTTCTTCTTTAGATATATGCGCGAGCTTATTGAAGGAGGGCATGTGTATATTGCCACGCCTCCACTTTATTTGGTGAAGAAAGGTACTAAGAGAAGATATGCATGGAACGATAAAGAACGTGATGAGATAGTTGAGTCCATGAAAGGTGGTGCAAGTATCCAGAGATATAAGGGTCTTGGGGAGATGAATGCCGAACAATTATGGGATACAACCATGAATCCAGAGTTCAGAACCTTGCGTCAAGTGAGTATTGAAAATGCAACGGAAACCGACCGTATTTTCTCCATGTTAATGGGCGATGAGGTCCCACCAAGAAGAGAATTCATTGAGAAAAATGCCGTCTATGCGAACATAGATGTATAAATAACCTTTGTTTCACAACAAAAACTCGCCCCTACAAGGCGAGTTTTTTAGTTTTAGGAAAAACTTTACAAAATGAAAAGACTTTTTTTCCTGGCAGTGTTATCGATAAGCGCTATGGGTACGGCCCAAGACCTAAATGACCTTTTTGTTGCGGGTGTGAACGATGCAGAGCGTTTTGCCAATGCATATTTAGATCCGGTTGCGGAAGCAGGATTGTTTAGTATTGCAAATGGCTGGTATAATTCTGGTGAAGCCAAACCTCTTGGAGGTTTCGAAATTTCCATTGTGGGGAATATCACAGGATTTAAAAATAAGGATGATAAGAAATCATTCATTCTAGACCCAGCGGAATATGAAAACTTGGATTTTGTGACCAATCCCGGACAGGCTAGACCCGTTTCTACGGGACTAGGAGATATAGAAGGCATAATCGTTGTGGTTGAAGATGAGACTAGTCTTTTTAGGGAGGAATTTGAGTTACCGTCAGGATTAGCTGCCGAGGACTTTAATTTTATCCCTACAGGCTACATCCAAGCAAGTGTAGGTTTGATAAAAGGTTTAGAGGTAAAAGCCCGTTTTTTGCCTAAAATCGAAATTGATGATGAAGCCGAAATAGGACTTTTTGGTGCTGGAATTCAGTATGAATTCACCAAATTACTTCCTGCTGATAAAATTTGGCCCATTGCCCTATCCGCAGTAATAGGTTACACGAATTTAAGCGGTGAATATGATTTTACCGATTCTGGAGTAATTAACGGCAGCGACCAAAGGTTGGACGCTTCTTTTAGTACTTGGAATATTAGTGCGGTTGCTTCAACCAAGTTACCCGTGATAAATTTTTATGGCGGACTGGGCTTTATTACCGGAAGTTCAGATATTGACGTATTAGGAACCTATGAAGCGAGCAGTCCTTTCCTAACCACCACAATAGTTGACCCATTCACTGTTGCGACGGACGCAAGTGGGGTTGCTGCAACCCTAGGAACCAAATTAAAGCTTGGATTTTTTCGTTTGAATGCTGAATACAATATTGCTGAATTCAGCACTTTTACTTTCGGGGTTAACTTCGGTTTTAGATAAGATTGAAAAAGAAAATTATATAAACATGAACGCCCCGGCATTTGCCGGGGCGCTCTGTTTTCATAGAGTGCAGGTCTCCGTCTACTCTCTAGTAGCGAAAACAGCTCCGTCTTCCAGCGCTAATGTTTCAGGCTGGTTGCTTTCTTCCAAACTAACGGAAACTTCCTCAATATCAGTTCCAGAATACGTTATGGTGTACACACCATTTTCGTTCGACCACTTAAAATCAGTGTAGAAAGCTAATGTGTTATTGGAATATCTTTGGTATCTCCCTAAATAGACATCGTTAAAAATCCATTCTTCCCTTACGGAAGAAGATTTAGAATCTTCAGAAACAAGATCGGTTCGTGTCCAAATCCCTAGAATGGGATCGTTATTTTCAGGAATATCAGTACAGTTGCTCACAGCGATAATAAGCACAATGAACAACAAAGAGAAAATCTTCTTCATAGGTCAATCACGTTAGGTAAAATTTGGGACTAGGAGAACGCAGGAAAGAGACAATCTATTGTTCTATTTTCGATGTATGACAATTCAGCAATGCATTTTCTCGTTAAAAGGCATACTTTTTTAACATTGACAGGAATTTACGCACTTTTATAAAGAGAGAAAAGTATAGGCTTAAAATGGATAAAAGTCAGGTTTTTTCTCCCCTAAATGCCGTATTTTTGAAGCTGTTAAAATTTAAACCTAAAATCATGAAAGTTACTGTTGTTGGGGCAGGTGCCGTTGGGGCAAGCTGTGCTGAATATATTGCGATGAAGAATTTCGCATCAGAAGTTGTATTGTTGGATATCAAAGAGGGATATGCTGAAGGAAAGGCGATGGATTTGATGCAAACAGCATCCCTGAACGGGTTTGATACTAAAATAACAGGCAGCACCAATGATTACTCAAAAACGGCAGGTAGCGATATAGCAGTAATAACCTCAGGTATTCCTAGAAAACCAGGTATGACTCGTGAGGAGTTGATAGGTATTAACGCCGGTATAGTTAAAACAGTTTCCAGTAGTTTGCTAGAGCATTCTCCAAATACCATAATCATTGTGGTAAGTAATCCTATGGATACCATGACCTATTTGGTACATAAGACCACTGGATTGTCTAAAAACAGAATTATAGGTATGGGAGGAGCCTTGGATAGCGCTCGTTTTAAATATCGTTTGGCCGAGGCGTTGGAAGCTCCTATTTCAGATGTAGATGGTATGGTAATCGGTGGACACAGCGACAAAGGAATGGTGCCTCTAATTGGACATGCTACCCGAAATAGTGTAAAAGTATCTGAGTTTTTATCAGAAGACAAAATGGATTATGTTGTCCAAGAAACTAAAGTCGGAGGGGCTACGCTGACCAAACTTCTAGGCACCAGTGCCTGGTATGCACCTGGAGCTGCGGTTTCAGGATTGGTTCAAGCCATTGCATGCGATCAAAAGAAAATGTTCCCTTGCTCCACCTATTTGGAAGGGGAATATGGATTGAATGACATCTGTATCGGTGTTCCTGTGTTGTTGGGCAAAAATGGAATCGAGAAAATCGTAGAAATTGAGCTTAGTGATCCAGAAAAGGCCAAAATGCAAGAAAGCGCAGAAGGGGTAAACAAGACCAACGGACTTCTTCAATTATAAGACGTTAAGAGTAGTTCTAAGATTGTCATTTCGAGCGAAGCGAGAAATCTTTTTATGAAAGATTCCCCATCCTTCGGATTCGGAATGACAATTTTTATTTTAACACCCTTCGAGAATAACAGCCATTGCAATTCCCACAATTTCTATTGGCAAATCTTATCGGAAATGATATATTTGCACGCTGTTTAAGAAAACTTCTAAAATTTTAGTAATCAATGCAAAATAAAGGACTTATAAGGCTTTTCGCGATCCTTTTTGGTTTGGTAAGTATCTATCAGCTATCCTTTACGTTTATCACAAGTAAACTTGAAGGTGATGCAGAAGCATATGCAATCAGCCAAATTTCGGAAGCAGAGGAGGATTATGTAGCTAAGCGTGAGGCTTTAGAAGCATCATATTTGGATTCCATTGGACCCGCATCCGTTTTCGGGTTTACAAGCTATGAAGATGCGAAGACTAAGGAACTGAACAAAGGTCTTGACCTTAAGGGAGGTATCAATGTTACCCTTCAAATTTCGGTAAAGGATATTTTAAAAGGGTTGGCCAATAACACCAAAAACCCTGTTTTCAATAAAGCGCTTGCCGATGCCGATGCTGCTTCAAAAAATAGTGACAATACTTATTTAGAACTCTTTTTCGAGGCTTTCGATAATATTAAGGGAGAAACTAAATTGGCTTCTCCTGATATTTTCGCCAACAAAGGATTAAGCGATGATATCAATTTTCAAATGACAGATGATCAGGTTAAGCCTGTGATTCGTAGAAAGATTGATGAGTCTATCGTATCTGCATTTGAAGTACTTCGTGAACGTATTGATGGTTTTGGGGTGACTCAGCCAAATATCCAAAGGGAAGGAAATTCAGGTCGTATTTTGGTAGAGTTGCCTGGTGCACGTGATATTGCAAGAGCACAGGAACTTCTTTCAAGTACGGCACAGTTGGAGTTTTGGGAAACTTACCCACAAAGCAATCAAAGCTTGGGGCAGTTTTTTGTTAATGCCAACGAGCGCTTGAAAGAGATTTTGGAACCAGAGACGCAAGAAGATGAAGAGATTTCCAAACCTGAATCCGAGATTGACTCTTTGCTTTCAGATGTTGCTCAGGATTCATTGGATTTAACTCCACAAGTGAACCCATTATTGAGCAAATTGATTCCTGCGAATCCAGGTAGTCATGCCATTGCCAGAGCGTTGGTAAGTGATACCGCTGAGATTGGAGGATATTTGAGAATGCCTCAAATTAAAAGGTTATTGCCTAATGATGTGCAGTTTGCCAAATTCCTTTGGGAAAGACCTGCTAAAGATGTCGAGGTTGCAGAACTTTATGCCTTGAAATCCAATAGAGATGCAGTGCCACGTATTAGTGGTGATGTAGTTTCTGATGCACAAGATACGTTTGACCAGTTCAATAAGCCTGCGGTTAGCATGACCATGAATACTCGTGGGGCTAAGGAGTGGGAGAAATTGACAGGAGATGCCTTCAACAATCAAACAGGTATTGCCATTGTTCTTGATAACAAAGTATACACGGCTCCTGGAGTTTCTACGGGACCAATTTCCGGTGGACGTTCTGAGATTACGGGTACGTTTACAGTAAACGAGACGAAGGATATTGCCAACGTATTGAGAGCAGGTAAACTTCCTGCTTCTGCAGAAATCATTCAATCCGAAGTGGTTGGCCCATCATTGGGACAGGAAGCTATTGACAGTGGTTTTATGTCGTTTATGATTGCAATGGGCTTTGTTTTACTTTGGATGATTTTCTATTATGGAAAAGCTGGAATCTTCGCTGACATCGCCTTGATTTTCAATATTGTTTTAATTTTTGGAGTATTGACCAGTCTTGGTGCCGTACTTACCTTACCTGGTATCGCCGGTATCGTATTGACTATCGGTATGTCTGTGGATGCCAACGTACTTATTTTCGAAAGAATCAAAGAGGAATTGGCTCGAGGTAAAGGGAAAGCTCAAGCGGTTGCAGATGGATTCAGCAACGCATTGTCTTCCATTCTTGATGCAAACATAACCACAGGTCTAACAGCAATCATCCTTTTCGTTTTTGGTTCTGGACCAATCAAAGGTTTCGCAACAACCCTTTTAATAGGTATCGTTACTTCCTTGTTTACCGCTATTTTCATTACGCGTTTGATGGTCGATTCCTATATCTCCAAAAAAGGAAGAAGTTTGGAGTTCTCAACACCAATCACGAAGAATCTATTCAAGAATTTGAGCATCAACTTCTTGGGTAAAAGAAGAATCGCTTATGTCATTTCAGCCCTATTAGTTGGAGTAGGAGCTTTTTCTTTGTTCACCACTGGGTTACAAGAAGGTGTCGATTTTGTAGGGGGTCGTTCCTACCAGGTGCGTTTTGAAAAAGCGGTCAATGCTTCTGAAATTACTTCAGAACTAAACACTGTTTTTGGAAGCGGTACCAACGTAAAAACTTTTGGAGAGGCCAATCAGATTAAGGTAACAACTCCTTATAAAGTGGACGTAGAGGGAATTGAAGTAGATACCGAGATTCAAACTAAGTTATACACAGCCCTTCAAAAGTATTTGCCTGATGGGACTTCTTTTGAAGATTTCACTGTCGGTGCTTCTGAAAAATCCATCGGTATATTACAATCTGTAAAAGTGGGACCAACTATTGCAGATGACATTAAGAATAATGCGTTTTTGGCCATTATTGGTTCGTTGGCGGTAGTCTTCCTTTATATTTTACTTAGATTCAGAAAGTGGCAGTTCTCTTTGGGAGCCGTGATTGCGGTATTCCACGATGTCATGATTGTATTGGGAATCTTCTCTTTGACAGGTAAAATTATGCCATTCAATATGGAGATAGACCAAGCTTTTATAGCGGCAATATTAACGGTAATTGGGTATTCCTTGAACGATACCGTGGTTGTGTTTGACCGTATCCGTGAGATCGTAACCCTAAAGGGTTGGAATAACGGCGAAAATATAAATCAAGCGTTGAACAGTACGTTGAGTAGAACATTGAATACCTCGCTTACTACTTTAATCGTACTTTTGGCCATCTTTGTTTTTGGTGGTGAAAGTCTGAGAGGGTTTATGTTCGCCATGATTGTTGGGGTTTTGGTAGGTACCTATTCCTCCGTTTTCATTGCAACTCCGATTATGTTCGATGCCCTAAAAAAGAAAATAGGCTCTTTGGCTACAGCTTAAATTTGTATGTAATCAATACAGGAAAAGGCCGCTAAATGCGGCCTTTTTTATTTTGGAGGAAGGGACATAACGTACTCATATCCTTTTTGTAATAATTTACCAAGGGTCTCTTTTTCTGAGAGCAATGATTCCGGTATCAAGACGTATTCGCGCATGGTAGCTCCGTATGATAAAAACGGATTTGCCCCATAGCTGGAATCAAATTCAGAGGTATCTTCTTTAGACAACCGAATGCCTAATTCCCCCACCTTGTTTACTTGAGAAAACATATGGCCATTGGCAGATGTGTAAGGCATGGTTTTCCCCTTTCGTTCAAAGTTGGGATTGTCCCCGACAATCTCATCTAGTATTTGTATTACATCTTCTCTAGTCATGGCTATACAGTTAGTTGGTTTTTCGGAATCACCATTTTTTCGGCTACCTCTCGAATAACGTCTAACAGATAATCTGTGGTTTCCTCCGTTTTTCTATGATTGATAAAGCACGCCCGGATGGCATAATCTCCCTTAAGTTGCGTTCCCATAATGAAAACTCGCCCGTCCTTTTCAAGCTCTGGCATCAACAAACGATTAAACTGGACAATCTCTTCTTTGGATTCCATGTTTCCAATATATCGGAAACAGGAAACCGCTAATTTGGAATCAGCCACTAGTTCAAAATCTTCTGATTTTTTTACTTGCTCGTTAAGATAGTCCGTCAAGTCGATATCTTTTTGAATCATATCCCTGAGTCGTTTCATACCATACGCCTTAATGCTCATCCATACTTTAAAGGCTTTTGCATTTCGGGATAATTGAAAATAGTGTTCGTTGTATTCTAGACGGTTGCCATCATTGGCCAGCTCTGTATCCAAATACGCCGCTTTTTTGTAATACGTTCTGCGAAGGTTATCCCAGTTCCGAACCAAGGTACACCCTCCTTCGAAAGGTTGGTACAGCCATTTGTGAAAGTCTATGGCAATGGAGTCAGCTTTTTCCATGCCCTTATATTCAGGTTTCAAATCATCCAATAGGGCGGCCAAAGCACCGTATGCACCATCTACGTGAAACCACATATCATATCGCTTCGCTAACTCTGCCATACTTTCCAAATCATCAATGGCTCCCGTATTTACGGTTCCTGCGTTACCAATAAGGCAAAAAGGCTGTAACCCTTGGGATAAGTCATCTTTAATTTGACTTTCCAGCGCAGCTATGTTTATTTGAAATGACGTATTGGTTTTTATTTTTCGCAAATGATTGGTGCCAATTCCCAAAAGCTCCACACTTTTGTCCACACAACTATGTACCTCTTCAGAAGCATAAACCACAAATGGTTTCATTCCAAAAAGACCAGTTTTACGAATTCCTTCTTTTTCAAAGTAGACATTTCTACCAACGGTCAATCCTGTCAGGTTTGCCGCAGAACCTCCACTTACTAAAACACCCCCTGAATCCAACGGAAAACCTAACATTTGGGCGGTCCATCGAATGACCCGCTTTTCAATTTCGTTCATAGCGGGAGCCAAGTGCCACTTAGTCTGATTTTGATTGATTGTGGTCGCCAGTTTTTCAGCTACTATCGCCATTTGGTTACCCCCAGACATTACATAGGCATACATATGCGGACCAAGATTACCAGTGGCTGTATTGAGCACTTTGTTTTCCACTTCGTCTAAAAGTACAGACGGGTCCATTCCCTCTTCCGGCAGGTCTTCTTCAAACCAAAGCTCAACCTCTTTTTGCGGATGGTCATGGTAACCCTTCTGGGTTTGAATGGTAGCAAACTGTTTCAGCACAAGTTCGGTGCTTTTATTCAAAAGCTTCTTGTATTGATCTTCTGAAAAATCCAAAGTAGACATTGTGATTAAATCTTAAGATTATGACAATTAAAGATACAAGTAAAAACTATGACTCTTACAGGCTTTTGGCCATAGCTTGAAACTCAAATTGTTCTTTTCCGATTTGGAAGTTATGTTTTCCAATCAAGGTAAAATCATTTTTAAGATAGAAGCCAATCGCCCTCTTGTTTTCTTCTAAAACAGAAAGCCATATATGTTCTCTCCCCAATAATTTAGCTTCCTGAAGTAAGGCGTCTTGAAGGGCAAAACCAACCTTTTGGGATAAAAAGTCCTTTAAGACATATATTTTTTGCAATTGACTTACTTTTTTCTCCTCCAAGAAGGGAGAAGGGGAGTCTATTTTCAATTTTGCATATCCCACAGGTAATTGATTCACATAAGCAAGCCAGAACACATTGTTTGATTTAGCCAGACTTTGCTCAATTTTTGAAACATTAAAGGTGTTTTCTAAATAGTTTAATAGGTCATTTCTATCAGAAAAAAAGTGACCAAAGGTTTCTGTAAACGTAACTCTGGCTAATAGAGCGATGATGGTAGCTTCATCTAGTGTGGCTTTTACAACTTTTTTCATATCAGTGTTATTTTACCAATAGACCCTGAGTCATTGGGTTGAAGTTCATAAAGCATTTTAGGACGCAACCCGACTTCATTTCTATGGGAGACAAAAACAAGGGCAGAAGTACTTTCTTGTGCAATTTTATTCACCAGACTCACAAAAAAACCAGCATTTTTATCATCAAGTCCCACTGTAGGTTCATCCAAAATTAACAATGGAGGATGTTTTATCATGGCGCGTGCCAACATAACCAGACGTTTTTCTCCACTGCTTAATTCTTTGAAAAGCACATTTTTTTTATGCTCTAATTGAATGATTTTGAGCCAAGCCATACCCAATCGTATTTCTGCATCAGTCGGTTCCTGGTAGAGCCCAACCGAATCATGTAATCCTGAAATTACCATATGAAGTAGAGTATGATATCCTCTGAACTGGTCTATCATGGATGGCGTAAAGTATCCAATCAACTCTTTGATATCCCAAACACTTTCACCACTACCTTTTTTTCTTCCAAATAGGGTTAAATCCTGACCATATCCTTTATGGTTGTCTCCTGTTATTAGAGTGAGTAGTGTAGTTTTTCCACTGCCATTAGGTCCGATTAGTTGCCAGAATTCATTTTTTCGGATAGTCCAATTGATTTTATTAAGTATACATCGTTGACCATAGCTTACTGTTACATTCTTGAATTCAATCAATTTCTCTTCCTTTGGAAGGTCCCCATCCTGTATTGGGAGTGGGATACGCTCCAGGAAATTGGAATTGTCCTTCCACGTTTCATGCAGAAGTGCATCTGTATCATGATGTTGGATTAAAGTGCCTTTGGAAAAGGTAAGGAAGGTATCTGTGTTTGAAAGGAGGTCTTCTTTGCGATTCAAAAGCTGAATGAGTGATAGGGACTCTGAAATTACCTGCAATTTTTCGTGCAATTCTTTTTGGGAAGCAATGTCTAAATTATCAAATGGGTTCACTAGGATTAAGAAATCAGGATGTTTTCCCAAAATATGCTCCAACAAGGCTTTTTTTCGTTCTCCGCTGCTCAAAGACCGAAGCGATTGTGTCCTTTTAGTTGCTAATTCCCTTATATCATGCTGCTCTTCCTCCCAAATGAAACGTTCAATTTCAGTATTCGAAAAAACAGCACCTTTTTTTGCTGATAAATGTTCAAAGTGCTCCCTAGGGATACCTTTTTGCACTTGAAATGCAAGTTGTTCAATCTGCGATTCATTATCCACAAAGATGACATAGTGCTTGGGCATACTCTTTTGAAGGAAATCTAGAGCAATGAAAGTAGCAATTATGCCTGATTCACCCTAAAGATATGTACCGGATTATCTCGGTAGCTTGTAGTTTTGTCCAATTTCATCCCATTTTTGATAGCCACTTTCTGGGAAGGGACATTGTCAACATGTATAATGGAAATAAGTGATTGGGTTAGGTCGTTGGAAAAAGCATGGATTTTGCATTGCCGAGCGGCTTCAAAGGCAAGTCCTTGACGCCAGTATTCTGGTAAAATAGAGTACCCGATTTCCAACTCCTCTTTTTCATCAACGGATTGTACCAAAAGCCCGCAAAGCCCAATCATTTTGGAGTTTTCCTTTAGGACAAGTGCGTTCATCCCGCCTAAATCATGCTCGTAACGTTCAAAAATCCGGTCAAATTGTTGCTTACATGCCCCTTTGGGGTCAGGGGGTAAACCCTCCCAATATTGGGATGATAAAGGTTCTTCATGAAACGGAAGCCAAGCTTCAAAATCAGTGGGCACCACTTTTCTGAATAACAGTCTTTCGGTTGATTGTCCTTCTAGAAGGTATTTGGACATTTATATTCTATTGAATTCAATACTATCTCCAACCTGAAGTCCCCAAATATCCGACAAGCCTCCTTTTACTTCCAAAACGTACTGAACTGGAACGCCTGAGGGTAAACCGGTTTCATTAAATGGGATAGTATTTTTTTGAAAGCTGGCAATTTTTAAGTCCGCATCGATGTATATAATATCCAGAGAAAATTGGGTGTTTTTCATATAAAAAGAATGTTGGGCTTCATCTTTGAAGATGAAAAGCATTCCTTGAGAATCTCTCATTCCTTCCCGATACATGAGTCCTGTTTGGGTTTCATATTCGGTGTCCGCTATCTCAATATCCAATTTTGCCAGAACTTTTCCCGATTCATCTTGGGTTATGATAAGTTGGCCCTCCTTTGTAAATGAAATAGTCTCTGTCTTTATTTCCTGCTTGGTTTCCGTTTTGCAGGAAACCAACATCAATAAAACCACTAGACAAATTTGGATTGCATTTCGCATGGGAAAGGGTTTTAAGTTGTTTTTGTAGGTCTGAACATAAAGTACAGTCCAAGAAGAATCATGGGAATGCTTAACCATTGTCCTGTAGACAGGGTATTTCCAAGAGAATCTTCAAAACCACCTTGACTCTTTTTTACAAATTCCACAAAGAATCGTATAGTCCATAAGCCGACCATAAAAAGACCAAAAAGGAATCCAGTTTTATTGCTTTTATCGGTTTTCCAGTATAGCTGATACAAAATGATGAAAAGAATCAAATACCCCGCGGCTTCATACAATTGAGCAGGATGACGGTAAGGAATCACCTCTAAAATATTAGCAAATTGAGGATTGTTTTCAATAGCGTTGTATGCCGCACTTGGTGTCTTTTCACCGGTTAGCGTCATAGCCTTGTATGAGGGCATATCGTCCGAATCGCGAATGAATCGCGTCGCTAAAGGAAAAGAACCATCAACTATTTTTCCATTGATTTCAGAATTGAAGAAATTGCCCAAACGAACAAAACAAGCACCAATCGCGGATACCACTACCATCCTGTCCAACAACCAAAGCATTTTAATGTCTTCCCACTTTCTACAATACAACCAAATTCCAATAATGGCAGCAATAGTTGCACCATGACTGGCAAGACCGGTGAACCCAGTAAATTCATAACCATTAATGATTCCAAAAAGGGATTCATTGGCACTTTCCCGTATGGGTAAAAGAATTTCCACTAAATGGTTTTTGTAGTAATCCCAATCGTAGAAAAAAACATGTCCTAATCGTGCCCCCAACATAATGGAAACCACAGAATAGATAAAAAGAGAGTCAAGCTTTTCCGCCGACTTTTCTTCTTTTTGAAATATCTTTTTCATGAGGAACCAACCAGCGACAAAAGCCGCTATCCAAAGCAGGTTGTAGTATTTGATTTGAATAAAGCCCAGTTTGAACAAGGTGCCATCAGGATTCCAATCGAAACCTAAAAAAAACATACATCAGATTTTGGGCTAATATAACCACTTTGAATGGTTAGCGAATCGGATTAACGGTTTTTTACCTTTTCCCAACCTTATTTCATTAAAAACAAAAACAAGTATTCAGGTATGGCTAAGGAACTGGGTCGTATCCTTTACCTCCCCATGGATGACAACTAAAGATTCTTTTTAACGAAAGCCAGCCTCCTTTAAAAAGACCGTGCTTTTTTAGAGCTTCCAATGTATATGCAGAACAGGTAGGGGAGTATCTACAAGTGGCTGGAGTATAGGGAGAAATGAGTAGCTGGTAGGCTCTTACCAGAAAAATAAAAGGGGCAATAAGAACCTTTCTTAAAGTCATTTTTTTAGAATTGATACTAAAATACAGAAAGCCCCATGATTTACTTTACACTAAAGGTAGTTCCGTCTTTCCCATCTTTTAGCTGGATTCCCAGGCTGGTAAGCTCATCTCGAATCTTGTCGGAAGTTTCAAAATCTTTGTTGGCCCTTGCTTGATTTCTCAGGTCAATCAGCAAACCCATCACCCCATTCAGTGTATTCGAATCGTCATTGGACTGTGCGGCGTGTTCAATACCCAAGACATCATGGACAAAGGTTAAAATGGTGCTCGAAAGTACCTCCAAATCCTTTTCAGTGATGGCTTCCTTCCCTTCTTTTATCTGATTGATGTGTTTAACGGCATCAAAAAGATGGGCAATTAAGATAGGCGTATTAAAATCATCGTTCATGGCATCATAGCATTTTTGCTGCCATGCTAGAACGTCAAAATTGGATTTCGCACTTGTATCTAGTTTGGCCAAAATCGAGATTGCTTCCATAAGGCGGTGGTATCCTTTTTCAGAAGCTTGAAGGGCATCGTCACTCAAATCCAAAATACTTGAGTAGTGAGCCTGCATCATAAAAAAACGGACCATAGCGGGAGCATACGCCTTGCTTAGGAGATCATTATCACCACTGAATATTTCGTGGGGATATACATTGTTTCCAATGGATTTGGACATCTTCTTCCCATTTAAAGTGAGCATGTTGGCATGTAGCCAATACTTTACTGGGGACTTACCGCAGCATGCTTCGGCTTGGGCAATTTCGCATTCATGGTGAGGGAATTTTAAATCCATGCCGCCTCCATGAATGTCAAACGTTTCTCCCAAATATTTTGTGCTCATGGCTGTACATTCCAAATGCCAACCAGGGAACCCATCACCCCAGGGAGAAGGCCATCTCATAATATGGTGCTCGTCTGCCCTTTTCCAAAGAGCAAAGTCTTGCGGGTTCTTTTTTTCGCTTTGTGCGGTAAGCTCACGTGTATTGGCAATCATATCTTCAAGCTTTCTTCCACTTAGCTTGCCGTACTCGTGTTTGTTGTTAAAAGCTTGTACATCAAAATACACAGAGCCATTGGCTTCATAAGCAAATCCATTTTTCAGAATATCCTTTATGATTTCAATTTGCTCAATGATATGCCCTGTTGCTGTAGGTTCAATACTCGGAGGTAAAAAGTTGAACTGCTGCAGAATATTGTGGAAATCAACAGTATAGCGTTGAACCACCTCCATGGGTTCAATTTGCTCCAACTTAGCTTTCTTGGCTATTTTATCCTCGCCTTCGTCCGCATCGTTTTCCAAATGTCCGGCGTCCGTAATATTTCGTACATACCTGACTTTGTATCCCAAATGCTTAAAATATCGGAACATCATATCAAAGGACATAAAGGTGCGACAGTTACCTAAGTGTACATTGCTATACACCGTAGGTCCACAAACATACATTCCAATGTGGCCCTCATTTATGGGTTCGAAAATCTCCTTTTTTCCAGTAAGTGAGTTGTATACCTTTAGCTGTTGGTTTTTATATAACTGCATGAATGTGGTAGAAGTTAAAACTCGGTTTCCAGGTTGATATAGTCCAAAAATTCGCGACGGACGGATTCTTCCTTGAATTTACCGCCATATTCGGCCGTCACAGTGCTGCTTTCTATATCTCTGATTCCTCTTGAATTCACACATAAATGTTTGGCGTCAATGACGCAGGCTACGTCCTCAGTGCCTAAAACACGTTGCAGTTCTTTTACGATTTGAATGTTCATTCGTTCCTGGACCTGTGGCCTCTTGGCATAATAGTCCACAATACGATTCATCTTGGAAAGCCCTACAACTCTTCCATTTGAGATATAAGCGACATGTGCCCTTCCAACAATGGGCAGAAGGTGGTGTTCACAAGTGGAATAGACCACAATGTTCTTTTCCACCAACATTTCACCATATTTATACTTGTTCTCAAAGGTGGAAGACTTTGGCTTTCTATCGGGATGCAATCCTCCAAAAATCTCGTTCACAAACATTTTTGCAACCCTTTTTGGAGTCCCCATTAGGCTATCATCGGTCAAGTCGAGGCCAAGGGTATGCAAAATATCCTTCACATTACCTTGAATCCGTTCTATCTTCTCTTGGTCGCTCAAAGCAAAAGCATCTTCCCGTATTGGGGTTTCGGATGCTGAACCGACGTGTCCGTCACCACGTTCTTCGTATTGCTCTTCCAAGGCCTGTTCTACTTTCATTTCTTTTTGCTATAAGGGTGCAAAGATATGCAATAAACACCTATTTAATGCCTGAACTCTAGGTGTTGAGGCTATAAATTATTGTTAAGCTAAGACTCTATGATAGCATATTTGCGAAAATTAAAGCGATGGTTTTCAACAATTCGGTTTGACAAACCCTTTTTGGATTTATGCAATGAATTGAAGTGCAAATGTGCATTTTATCGATTAACTGTAGATTTTTTAGGTTGAAGGATACTAAAAAGGGTGAAAAATCAGTTATGGTTAGATAAAATACAGCATAACCTTTAGCCCCAAACCCTATGAGAGCTCTATTTTGCGCTATCTGTTGTTTCTCCCTGTTTTTTATGGAATTGAACGCCCAGGTTTCTGGAGACTGCCGAACGGCAATTCCGGTCTGTGCCGATATGCCCATTTTATCCACTACGGATGGCAGTGGTGATATTGATGATTTTGATCCTATGGTCATTACGCAATCCGGTTGTTTAGAAAAAGGAAGCGTAGCCTCTGCAAATATTGAGAATAACACCTCGTGGTATGTTTTTAGAGCAGGTACAGATGGTCAAATTGGATTTGACATCGAAGCATTGCCGGTTACCCCTGGTGGTATAGTTACCTCAGAGTTGGATTTTGCTCTATATGGACCCTTTGACCAGACCTTAGGGTCAAATTTTTGTACTGTCATTGGGAATGGGAATGAAATTCCTATTCGATGTAATTATGAAATCAACGAAACAGGATTTACGGGAGTAGGGGTAAACCCTATCAGTGGTCAGGTTGGGGCACCTTTTGTGAGAGCAAGTCAGAATACTTATGATGAGTGGTTGGATGTACAAGCTGGGGAAATCTACTATTTGTTCATTAACAACTTCAATACAAACTTTGATGGAGATCCAGAACCTTTTTCACTAACCTTTACGGGAAGTTCTGTGGACGCTGACCAAAACACCGCTTTGGATTGTACGCTTCGTGACGAGTTCTTGGGATTGGATATTATCGCTTGTGAAGGAGATCCTGATATTGTATTAAGCGCACTTAACTCGCCTGCTGGACCTAGTATTGCCAATATTACTTGGGAAGTAGATGTTGAAGACGATGGGGTGTATGACCAAGTTTTAGCAACAGGAGCAGGAGCTACCGAGCTTACAGTGACCAGTCCTAACTCAGGACGTTACCGAGTTACTATAGAAACCACTTTTGCGACCATAATTACGGATGACATTCTAATTACTTTCTTTGGAGTTCCTGTGTTGGATGAAGTCAGGGTTTTAGATGATTTGGTGAATAGTGACCAAACCGACCCTTACAATATTGAAATAGCGGTATTGGGAGATGGTGACTACGAGTATGCTATTAATGGAGGGGAATTTCAGGATGACCCTGTGTTTTTGGATGTCCCCCCTGGAATAAACACGGTTATCATTAATGATAAAAACGGTTGTGGAACCACCGAACCTATTGAGTTTTTAGTCGTAGGGTATCCCAAATTCTTTACGCCCAACGGCGATGGAATTCACGATAATTGGAATGTTCTTGGAGTTGAGACATTAACGAATCCAAGCATCTTTATCTTTGATAGATATGGAAAGCTTCTAAAACAATTAGATATCAATACGTTGGGATGGGATGGCACTTTTAATGGTAGACCTTTACCTTCTTCAGACTATTGGTTCCGTTTGGATTATGAACGGGATGATGAAGGTGTTTTGGTAGCTCGATCCGTACGAAGACACTTTTCACTAATCCGATAAAATTAAAAAAGCCAGGAATTTCCTGGCTTTCTTCTTTTAGCTTTTTTTGAGTTCTAAAATTTAAAGCTATATCCTAAAGTTATGTTTGTGTTTATTTGATTTATATCCACAGAGCTATCAAGACCTGAGGAAAATAGCAATTCGTTTATATCGCGCTCGGTTCTGGTAAAGGCCACATCCAATCGGCTTGGCCCAAAATTTAAACCTATACCTCCGGAATATCCCACTAGATCTCCAATGATTTCTCCATTTTCATAAGGGCTTTCTTCAAAACGATAACCGCCTCTTAGACTAACATTATCAATTCTAAATTCACCTCCGATTCGATAGGAGTTAACAATGCCCAATGTATTGGCAATAAAATCGTTTTCCGCCGCAAAATTAGGGTCTGCATTGGGTGTGAGTTCAGCTTGTGAGAAATCTTGATACCCGTAATCAAAACTTAAAAAGC
Organism: Bacteroidota bacterium; assembly: GCA_039184805.1. GTDB lineage: Bacteria > Bacteroidota > Bacteroidia > Flavobacteriales > Flavobacteriaceae > Flagellimonas. The sequence continues at coordinate 20,269 of JBCDAX010000044.1, forward strand.
CATCCTTTCCAAAAACTACTGCGGCGCTTCCTGTTATTTTTCCTGGAGTTTTAATGTTGTACTCTTCAAATAGGTTGACGATGCCAAAATCTATGAAGTCAATATCTGGTTCTGCCAATGTAGAATTGATGCGTTGTGAGGTGTCATCCGTAAGTCTATACCATGTAGGGGATTGGTAGCTACCCCCAATCCTAATATTATCGTTTAGTTTAGCGATTGCACCTACACTAAATGAGAAACCATAACCTTCAGTACGTAGAAAATTATCAAATGTTGTGAACTGAACGGGAGAGGTAGGGTCATAGCCATTTTCATCCAGTAGAGTCAATTGCTCAAAAAGAACGGAATGAAAGTTCAAGGAAGCCCCTACGTAAAGATTTTCCTGATATTGCCCAGCAAAGTTTGCTGTGAACTTACTGTTAAATCCAGATGTGCTTTGCAAATACTCCTGGTTAACCGCACTATACTGAGCGTTTGAAACATAAGAGGTATTGGTGTCTTCGTCGGCAGTAGGTTCGATTAGGCCCGATTGAAACCCAAGAAATGCTTGTTGGGCTCCAAAACCTAGGGACGCACCAATGTCCAAATACGCATCTTCGATGAATTCTCCTTCTTGCACCCGTAAAGGTCCTAATTCCACACCTTGGGCAAAATTGAGGAAATAATTGTCAACTCCCTGGGTAGTAGTTCCTGACGCAACAAATTCATTATCAAAGTTTCGTACTTGGTCATAATTGAAAGCCAATGCAAGTTTCTTCCATGGACTATCGGAGGATTTAAAGACAAAAACACCTCCGACCTGATTTAATTTCACTGAATTGATGTTATTGTCGGTAAAGGAATTACCAAACAAGACCTCATTATCCCTGTTGTAATTGGAACCGGTCAAGGAAAATTCACTAAAGTTAAATACGGCAGATCCAGCAGGATTCACGTTTAAAGCGGATAAATCGCCTCCTAAGGCTCCAAAAGCCCCGCCAATAGCCTGGAATCTGGCGGTTCCCTGTGTTTCTTCTAAACTGTAGCGTAGTACATCATTAATGTTCTGGGCACTTAAAAAAGTGCATGACAGTACTATGATGAAAGTTGATAATTTTTTCATTTTGATTAAATTTTGTTTGTCGATAAGGTGCTTGGGAGTTTATCTTCTTCTTCCTCCGCCTCTACTACTTCTTCCTCCAGAAGATCTACCTACTGAGGAACGTCCTCCTCCAGAACTTCTAAAGCTTCCAGAGCTTCTTGAGCTTCTGCCACCGGAACTTCTGAAACTTCCAGAACTCCTTGAGCTTCTGCTACCGGAACTTCTATAGGACCCACTGCTTCTCGTTGCACCGCTTGACCTACTATAAGTGCCTCTAGGAGCTGTTCTACTTTGGTAACTTCGAGTACTTCTACCTGAACTGTATCGAGACGAACTACGCGCAGCGTTACCACTTCTATAGGTTCTGCTATTTCCGTTGGGTGAAGACCCATACGAACGATAGGTTCTTGAATTTGTTCCATATCTCGGCGAAGTACGGGTACTTCTGCTGGATCTGTAACTTCTATTTCTTGCTGCGGCATCTGCACTAACACTTCTTCGTGCCGTACCGTTACTTCGATATGTTCTACTGCTTCGCGATGCCACAGAATTTCGACTCGTTGCCGTTCGAGATACCCCAGCTCTACTTCTTGTTGCCGAACTTCGTACTGAACGATACCCTAAGTTAGAGCGACCCGTACGCAAGGTAGTACCAGGAATGGCTCTTGAAGAGTATCCTCTCCGGGTTCGGTTAAAGGCAACACCTCTAGTAAAGCCACGCCCATAAAAGCCTCTTCCATAATAAGGACCGTAAAAACCACCTCCAATGAAGCCACCGTAGAACCCGGCATAACCAAATCCAAATCTATTCCAATACCATGGGTTGTTCCAGCCCCAACCGAAGCCGCCACCCCAACCGAAGCCACCCCAACCCCAGTTGTTCCAGCCCCATCCGTTCCATAACCAAGGGTTGTTCCAGCCCCAACCGAAGCCGCCACCCCAGCCAAAGCCACCACCCCAATTGTCATAGACATTGATGGTGACATTGTTAGGATTGTCTCCCCAACCTGCATTACCATTATAAGTGTTTGCATTAATATCAAAATAGTCGGCTTGTGCACCTACAGCAGTGCTATCAATTGGGCTGTTACTAGAATAACTATCTACATCGGTAAAAACTTCGTCTTCCAAAATCTCGCCAAACTCATCAGCTTTTTGTCCAAAATAATCGCCGTAAATATCACTTTCCCGATTTTCGGTTCTAACGGCTTGAGGAGATTTCTTTTCTACTCGTACAACTTCATTTCCACTAGAGTAAATACCATCATCCTCATAATAAGAAGCTTGTTGGTAAGATCCACAAGAGGATAAAATTAAGACCAGGGAAAGCGCGGCAAAAAGTTGGAAGTTGTGGAGTTGTAAAGACTTTATCATGTCGCAATTTTTATTGTTGAACATACTAAAAATAATTAGTTTTACCGAATTATTTTCATGTATTAAGACACAAGTTTTGTGCCAAACTAAGGTAAATGGGTAAAAATTTAACGAGTCGCAGTGAGGATTATTCTCGTTGGTATAATGAGTTGGTGGTAAAAGCGGATTTGGCCGAAAACTCAGGGGTAAGAGGTTGCATGGTCATTAAACCATATGGATTTGCCATATGGGAAAAAATGCAAGCTCAGCTGGATAAGATGTTTAAAGAAACAGGACATGAGAATGCCTATTTCCCCTTATTTATACCTAAATCATATCTAAGCAAGGAAGCAAGCCATGTAGAAGGTTTTGCCAAGGAATGTGCCGTGGTTACCCATTACCGTTTGAAGAATGCGGAAGATGGTAGTGGAATAGTTGTGGATGAAGAAGCTAAGCTTGAAGAGGAACTTATCGTTCGTCCTACTTCGGAAACAATTATTTGGGATACATATCGTAGGTGGATTCAATCCTACAGAGATTTACCTATTATGGTAAATCAATGGGCCAATGTAGTCCGATGGGAGATGCGCACACGTTTGTTTTTACGTACCGCAGAGTTTTTATGGCAGGAAGGGCATACTGCCCATGCTACCCGACAAGAAGCCATGGATGAAGCTGAACAAATGATGCATGTGTATGCGGATTTTGCTGAAAATCATATGGGTGTGCCCGTAATTAAGGGTACAAAAACGGAAAGTGAGCGTTTCGCGGGGGCGGAGGAGACTTTTTGTATTGAAGCCTTGATGCAAGATGGTAAAGCACTTCAAGCGGGTACTTCACACTTTTTGGGTCAGAATTTTGCGAAAGCATTTGACGTTAAGTTTGCTACCAAAGAAGGGAAACAGGATTATGTTTGGGCAACATCATGGGGTGTTTCCACCAGATTGATGGGAGCACTTATCATGACCCATAGTGACGACAATGGATTGGTGTTGCCTCCAAAATTAGCACCTATCCAAGTGGTCATCGTTCCTATATATAAAGGTCTGGAACAGCTGGATGCTATAGCTGAGAAAGTAGAACCTTTGATAAAATCCCTAAGAGAAAAAGGTATTTCGGTGAAGTTTGATAAGCGTGATACACATAAGCCTGGGTTTAAATTCAATGAATATGAGTTGAAAGGAGTTCCTGTTCGTTTGGCTGTTGGACAACGTGATTTGGAAAACGGTACGTTCGAAGTGGCCCGCAGAGATACTTTGGAGAAACAATCGGTTAAAGCTGAAGAGGTAGTTGATAGAATTGTTGCGCTCTTAGATGAAATTCAGAAGAATATTTATAAAAAAGCACTGGATTTCAGAGCTGGCCATATCACTAAGGTGGATAATTACGATGAATTCAAAGGCGTATTGGAGGAAAAAGGAGGTTTTATCTCCGCACACTGGGATGGCTCCGCCGAAACAGAAGAGCGTATAAAGAATGAAACAAAGGCTACTATCCGTTGTATTCCGTTTCCTGCTGAAAAGGAGGAAGGTAGCTGTATGGTGACGGGCAATCCTTCTGAGCAAAGAGTGCTATTTGCAAAGGCATACTAAAACCGTCCAAAAAATTCCGGTAACAGTTGCAATACTTAAAAATAGTTGTATTTTTGCATCCGCAATTATGCGACCTTACGGCCCGTTCGTCTAGGGGTTAGGACGCCAGGTTTTCATCCTGGTAACAGGGGTTCGATTCCCCTACGGGCTACAAAGTGTTGGAAACCAATAAAATAAGAGGTTTTCAAATGAATATGAAATAATGGCCCGTTCGTCTAGGGGTTAGGACGCCAGGTTTTCATCCTGGTAACAGGGGTTCGATTCCCC
>JBCDAX010000045.1:0-21638 GCA_039184805.1 Bacteroidota bacterium
AATAGGGGTGTTGTCTAAGAATCATGACCACCTCTTCCAAAGATGTATTCCCAGCTCTTTCTCCGATTCCGTTAATAGTACACTCAATCTGTCTTGCTCCATTAACTACTCCAGAAATTGAGTTTGCCGTAGCCAAACCTAAATCATTATGGCAATGACATGAAAGAACGGCTTTATCAATTCCCTTTACATTTTCCTTGAGGTATTTCATTTTAGCTCCATACTCTTCCGGCAAACAATATCCTGTAGTGTCAGGAATGTTAAGTACTGTAGCGCCTGCCTTGATAACTGCTTCGCAAACTTGTGCTAGATAGTCGTTATCGGTCCTGCCAGCGTCTTCCGCATAAAACTCGACATCCTCTACAAACGTCTTGGCATAAGCTACAGCTTCTATGGCACGCTCTATTATTTTTTCTCTTGTGGAATTGAATTTGAATTTGATATGGGAATCCGAGGTTCCAATACCTGTGTGGATTCTTGGTCTTTTCGCAATTTTTATAGCTTCAGCTGCTACTTCTATATCTTTTCTTACTGCTCTGGTAAGTCCACATACGGTAGCGTTCTTAACCAGCTTTGCAATTTCATGTACAGATTGGAAATCTCCAGGACTTGAAATTGGGAATCCTGCCTCTATGACATCAACTCCAAGTTCATCCAATCGTTCCGCAATAACTAGTTTCTGTGTAGTATCAAGCTTACAACCTGGGACTTGCTCACCATCCCTTAAGGTTGTATCAAAAATTTGTACCTTATCTTTACCCATTCGTGTAGTCGGTTTTTTACTCGAAATACGAAGATATGGTAGGAGTTGGCTGGTAAAGAAAAGCACTGAAATCCATTACAACGTTAAATTGCATTTCAAATAAATTAAATATCTGTAAATCAGATTATTAAATTCTATTTTTTACGATGACAAATGCCCATAAGGATACCTTGTTCGTACTTGTAAAGTCTTTATCCAAATCTGAAAAAAGGCAATTTAAACTCTACGTGGGTAGATTAGGGGTCAACGCTGACGCAAAGTTTTTAGCACTTTTCAACCTTTTGGACAGAATGCGGATGTACAATGAGAAGCAGATTCTGGAGAGTGGCATTGTAAAAAAAGCACAGCTATCTAATTTGAAAGCCCACCTGTATAAACAGATTCTGGTAAGTCTTCGATTAAACCCTGTGAATCAAAACATTAGAGTTCAAATTCGTGAACAGTTAGACTTTGCTACCATCTTATATCAAAAAGGATTATACAAGCAGAGCCTTAAAATTTTAGATAAGGCCAAAAACTTCGCTATTGAAAACGAGGAAAAAAATGTGGCCTACGAAATTGTAGAGCTTGAAAAAATCATAGAAACGCAATACATCACACGTAGTATTCCCGCACGAGCGGATGAATTGGCAGTTCAGGCCAAAGAATTGTCAGAACAAAATGTGATGACTAGTAAGTTATCTAACCTTTCCCTGCAGTTGTATAGTATGATGTTGAAAGTAGGTTATGTTCGAAATGACGAAGACTTGAGGAGTGTAAAGGATTATTTTGATTCGCATTTACCAGAATATCGGCTGGAAGATTTGGGCTTTCGTGAAAAGCTTTGGCTTTATAAAGCGTATCTGTGGTACAGTCTTTTGACCCAAGATTTTCTGTCTGCGTATCGTTATGCCAGTAAGTGGGTGGATTTGTTCTATGAAAACGAGGATATGATATCCTTGAACCCAGTCTTTTTCTTGAAAGGAAATCACTATTTACTGGAAGCTTTGTTTTTCGTAAAATATAGCACCCAATTCAAAGACACGTTGGAACGTTTGGAGTCTCAGGTGAATCATCCAAAATTTCCACAAAATGATAATATAGCTTCACTTACTTTCCTCTATATCAATTCCAACAAACTGAACCTTCACTTTTTGGAAGGAACATTTAGTAGGGGACTGTATCTGGTTAACATTATTGAATACGGTATAAAAAAACATAAAGACCGTATAGATGCGCACCATGTGATGCTCCTGTATTACAAGATTGCCTGCTTATATTTTGGAAACTCGGACCACAAAAACTGCATTTTATATCTCAAAAAAATCATTACCAACAAGAATTTAAAAATGCGGGAAGACCTAATGTGCTTTGCTCGTGTATTAAGTTTGGTGGCTCATTATGAGGCAGGTATGGATTACCACCTAGAGGTACAATTAAAAAGCACCTATAAGTTTCTTCTCAAAATGAATGACTTGCAAGCCGTACAAAGAGAGATGATAAAGTTCTTGAGGAACCTTGGTGACATTTATCCCAGTGAACTCCAGAATGAGTTTCAGAAACTCTACAACGAGCTAAAGAAGTACGAAAATCATCCTTACGAAAAACGGGCATTTTTGTATTTGGATATTCTTTCCTGGTTGGAAAGTCACCTGGAAAACAGGCCAGTGGGTGATATTATACGTGAGAAAGCCCTTGTTGCTTCACGTTAATCCACGATTTTCCATAAGGAATCCTCGGATGGTGTTGGGGCGATAAATTGTAAAGGCTCTTTCTTTACCGGATGCTCAAATTCTAAACTGCGTGCATGTAGGTGGATACTTCCGTTTGGATTACTTCTTTGTGCGCCATACTTCAAATCTCCCTTAATATGGCATCCAATTGCTGCTAATTGAGCTCGTATTTGATGGTGTCTTCCTGTTTTTAAATCAATTTCTAGGTGAGTATAGTTGTCCAATTCTTTGAGAATTCGATAAGACAGAATGGCTATCTTTGAGTTGGGAACCTCAGAATTATGGGCATAGGACTTGTTCTGTTTGGGATTACGTACCAACCAATGCGTTAAGGTGGCTGAAGCTTTGTTAGGTGAATTCTTTACAATCGCCCAGTACGTCTTTTTGGTTTTACCTTGAGAAAATAAAGCGTTTAGGCGAGGAAGAGCTTTTGAGGTTCGAGCAAAAACCACAATCCCAGAAGTTGGTCTATCCAACCGATGTACCACCCCCAAAAAAACATTTCCAGGTTTATTATACTTGATCTTTATGTATTCTTTGACAACCTCATTAAGGGGTGCATCGCCCGTTTTATCACCTTGAACAATATCCCCAGGTCTTTTGTTAACGACAATAAGATGGTTGTCCTCATATAGAACTTGAAGATTAGAGGCATTTGAATGTACAACTGGGGTTCTTTTCAAAGCAAATTAATATTGCTCATTTTCATTTGGGAAATCTTGACTCTTAACATCAGTAACATATTCCGAAATTGCCTTGCTCATGTCTTCATACAAGTTCATATATCTTCGTAAGAAACGTGGATTGAACTCATGGGTCATCCCTAAAAGGTCATGAACTACAAGAACCTGTCCATCAACTCCATTCCCTGCACCAATTCCTATAATGGGTATAGATACGCTTTCTGCTACTTCTTTGGCCAAAGCTGCAGGAATCTTTTCTAAAACGATACCAAAACAACCCAGTTCTTCCAGCATTTTAGCATCCTCTTTTAACTTTACGGCTTCTCGCTCTTCCTTCGCACGTACGGTATATGTACCAAATTTGTAAATGGATTGAGGAGTAAGTCCTAAATGTCCCATTACTGGTATACCCGCTTCAAGAATACGAGTAACGGATTGTCTGATTTCCGAACCTCCTTCCACTTTAACAGCATGGGCACCACTTTCCTTCATAATGCGTATGGCAGAACGAAGTGCTTCTTTTGAGTCACTTTGATAGCTGCCAAAAGGAATATCTACCACCACCAACGCTCTTTTGGCAGCTCTCACAACGGAACTAGCATGATAAATCATTTGGTCCAAAGTAATGGGTAACGTAGTTTCATGCCCGGCAATTACGTTACTGGCAGAGTCACCAACCAAAATGACATCCACTTGCGCGGCATCCACAATTTTGGCCATGGAATAGTCGTATGAGGTGAGCATAGAAATCTTCTCCCCATTTTGTTTCATTTCTATTAATGACTTTACCGTGACTCTTTTGTATTCTTTCTTTGCAACAGACATTCTTTTTGTTTTATGAGCTTAAATGTAAACAGTTTTGTTTAATTTGTAAGCTAATCAAAAGCGGACATTATGAGAATTGGAACAACTATTTTTTTAGGACTCTTCGCGTGTATCACTATCAATGCCCAGATGGATGATAAGGTTTTGGTGCAAAAAACGGTTGAAGGCTTTTTTGAAGCTTTCCATAAACAAGATTCCATTGCGATGAAGAGCTTTATGGCGGGTCAAGTGGTATTACAGACAACAGGCAGGAATAAGGAGGGCAAGACTCTCTTTCAAACTACTCCCATTGAAAAATTATACCAATCCATTGTTAGTATCCCAGATAGTATTCAATTTCAAGAAAAATTAACCTCATGGTCCATTCAAGTGGATAGAACCATGGCCAATGCTTGGGTGGGGTACGAATTTTGGTTGAATGGAAAATTTAGTCATTGTGGTATCAATTCTTTCCAGATGGTCAACTTTGATGGCGAGTGGAAAATAATCTATTTGATAGATACTCGCGGAAAATCAGGTTGTTTAGATTAGCAATCACTCATATTAACTCCAACAGCTAGGCCTCCTTCCGAAGTTTCCTTGTATTTGCTGTTCATATCCTTGGCAGTTTCCCACATCGTGTTGACCACTGTATCTAGAGGAACTTTCACTTCTTCTGGATTGGTTTCCAAAGCTAGTTCTGCAGCGTTTATAGCTTTAATGGCTCCCATGGAATTTCGCTCAATACAGGGTACTTGTACCAAACCTCCAATGGGGTCACATGTTAATCCCAAATGATGCTCCATAGCAATTTCCGCTGCCACTAAGACTTGTTGTGGCGTGCCGCCCAACAATTCACATAGGGCTCCTGCAGCCATGGCAGATGACACTCCAATTTCAGCTTGACAACCACCCATAGCAGCTGAGATGGTTGCTCCCTTTTTGAAAATACTACCTATCTCCCCGGCCACCAAAAGAAATTTCTTCACATGTTCAAAATCTGCTTTATGATTTTCAATAACAATGTAGTACATCAAAACGGCGGGAATTACACCTGCACTTCCGTTGGTTGGTGCCGTGACCACTCTTCCAAGGGATGCGTTGACTTCATTCACTGCAAGTGCAAAGCAGCTTACCCATTTTAAAATTTGCCGAAATTTAACTTCTGTCCTTCGAATAACTTTTAACCACTCATGTGCATTGGGGTATAGAAGATTGCCCTTTAGTTTTTCATGCATTTCATACGCCCTTCTTCGGACGTTTAATCCGCCAGGAAGTGTTCCTTGAGTATGACAACCTTCAAACATACACTGTAGCATGGTATCCCAGATGCGTCGTAAACCTTCATCAATTTCCTTGTCGCTTCTGAGGTAGCGTTCATTTTGAAGAACAATTTCTGATATAGGTTTTTCCCAGTCTGTACAAAATTTAAGCAACTCATCCCCTGTAGTAATGGGATGTGGAAAACATAAAAAAATGGCCTCTTTGTCTTTGGATTCCTGACCTTCTTTGACAACAAAGCCTCCGCCAATGGAGTAGTATGTTTCCATGAAGGATGTACCATCTTTTAAATGGCCTAAAAATTGGATACCATTGGCATGAAATGGTAAAAACTCCTTTTTGAAAACGATATCATTTTCAATGTCAAAGGGAATTGATAGTTCCCCTGACAACAGCAACTTTTTTTCTATGTAAATTAAAGAAACCAAATCGGAGATGGTTTCCGTGGGAATTGTCTCTGGGTCTTTTCCCAAAAGGCCCATTATCACAGCCGTATCTGTAGCATGACCTTTTCCTGTAAGAGACAAGGAGCCAAATAAATTAACAGTAACACTGGTTACCGATTTAAACAGCTCTTTTTCCTTTAATTCAGAAAGCCATAGTTCGGCAGCACGCCATGGCCCTAAAGTATGGGAACTGGAAGGACCAACCCCAATTTTGAGCATGTCAAAAACACTGATAGATTCCACGGTTAGGTTGTTTTTCTAAATCAAATATAGGAAGCTCTTGGCAATCCTTAGTCATCCATTTTAAGAATCAATATGACAGCTTGTCATATTCTCTGGCATGGCATAATCATTGACATTTAGAAATCAGAAAATAATAGATAACAGATATAACTTTATATAAAATGAGCAAGATTATAGGAATAGATTTGGGTACTACCAACTCCTGCGTTTCCGTGATGGAAGGTAATGAGCCAGTAGTGATTCCAAACGCAGAAGGAAAACGAACCACTCCTTCGGTAATTGCTTTTGTGGAAGGCGGGGAAATAAAGGTAGGGGACCCTGCTAAGAGACAAGCGGTGACCAACCCACATAAAACTATTTATTCCATTAAGAGATTCATGGGGAATAAGTTCTCAGAATCAAAAAAGGAAGCAGATAGAGTTCCATATAATGTAACCAAAGGTGACAATGATACGCCAAGAGTAGACATTGACGGTCGTTTATACACCCCACAGGAACTTTCTGCAATGATTCTTCAAAAAATGAAGAAAACTGCGGAAGACTATTTGGGGCAGGATGTTACAAGGGCAGTAATTACCGTTCCAGCATATTTTAATGACTCGCAAAGACAAGCCACAAAGGAAGCAGGCGAGATTGCCGGTCTAACAGTTGAGCGTATAATAAACGAGCCCACTGCGGCGTCTTTGGCTTACGGATTGGATAAGAAAGATACAGACCAAAAGATTGTGGTGTTCGATTTTGGTGGAGGAACGCATGACGTTTCCATCTTGGAATTGGGTGACGGAGTTTTTGAAGTGTTGGCTACGGATGGAGATACCCACTTAGGAGGGGATGATGTTGACCAAAAGATAATTGATTGGTTGGCCGAGGAATTCAAGTCAGATGAAGGACTGGACTTGAGAGATGATGCCATGGCATTGCAGAGACTTCGAGAGGCTGCTGAAAAAGCAAAAATCGAATTGTCTTCTTCTGCCCAGACTGAAATCAATTTGCCTTATGTGACCGCAACAGCTTCAGGCCCAAAACACTTGGTAAGAACCTTGTCAAGAGCTAAGTTCGAGCAGTTGATTGATGATTTGGTGAAAAGAACAATTGCTCCTTGTGAAACTGCGCTAAAAGCTGCGGGCCTTTCAAAGAGCGATATTGATGAAATTATATTAGTTGGTGGTTCAACACGTATTCCTGCTGTTCAGGAGGCCGTTGAAAAATTCTTTGGGAAGAAACCTTCCAAAGGGGTGAACCCGGATGAAGTTGTGGCTATTGGTGCTGCCATCCAAGGTGGAGTGTTAACTGGGGATGTGAAAGATGTTCTTCTTTTAGACGTAACCCCACTTTCTTTGGGTATTGAAACCATGGGTAGTGTGTTCACTAAATTGATTGAAGCAAACACCACCATTCCAACGAAGAAATCACAAGTTTTCTCTACGGCTGCAGATAATCAACCTTCAGTTGAGATTCATGTCTTGCAAGGAGAGCGTCCAATGGCCGCCGATAATAAGACTATTGGTAGATTCCACTTGGATGGTATTCCACCCGCACCAAGAGGAACACCTCAAATTGAAGTGACTTTTGATATTGACGCAAACGGTATCATCAAGGTTTCTGCTACAGACAAGGCGACGAATAAAACCCAAGACATTCGTATCGAGGCGTCTTCTGGATTGACAGAGGAAGAAATCGAAAGAATGAAAGCTGAAGCTGAGGCAAATGCAGAATCTGATAAGAAAGCAAAGGAAACTGCCGATAAGTTGAATGAAGCGGATGGAATGATCTTCCAAACAGAAAAGCAGCTTAAAGAATTTGGAGATAAGCTTTCCGATGATAAAAAGAAGCCTATTGAAGAGGCCCTCGAAGAGTTGAAGAAAGCTTACGAAACCAAAGATTTGGTTGTGATTGAGCCTGCCTTGGAGAAAATCAATGAAGCTTGGAAAACAGCATCTGAAGAAATGTACAAGGCGCAAGCTGAAGCTCAGGCAAATGGAACCGGAGCGGAGGCAGGTGATGCAGGACCTGAGGCAAACGCTGGAGGTGGTGCTAGCGAAGGCGATAATGTAGAGGACGTAGACTTCGAAGAAGTGAAATAAATTTTCTTCACGATAGATAAAAAAACCCTTGGAATTCCCAAGGGTTTTTGTTTGGGACTAATTCAAACGAAAGTCAAGCAGCATTCAATCGCCGGACTTCCAATTCTCTGAGTTTTTGGAGTGCTTCAGATTTTGAGTTTACGTTGAGCTTAACATAGATGTTTTGGATGTGGAAGTTAACTGCACTTGGTGTAACACAAAGTTTATCCGCAATCATTTTATAAGTAAATCCCTGTGTGAGGAGTTCAATAATTTGATTTTCCTTTTTTGAAAATGATTCAAAGGACTTTTTCTGAAAAGAACCGATTACCTTTTTTAAAATATCATGCTCCATAAGAACTCCATGTTCATCCATGGTATCCAGAGCGTTCAAAAAGCGGTCTTTGCTTATTGGCTTTGAAAGAAAGCCATTGGCACCTTTTTTAAAGGCCTCTTTTACCAAGTCAAAATCATTTTGATGACTTACCATTAACATTTTAACGTCCTTATTCTTTTTACGGATAAATTCTATGCCATCAATACCTGAAATACCCTGCAGGGACGTTTCAGATATAATGATGTCGGGGTTCATTTTTCCGAATTGGGACAAGAGCTCGTTTACCGATTTAAAAATCGCTAAAAGATGAAATCGTTCATTCTCTTCGAGAAAGTATTTGTAAGCTAGTTGTAGTTTTTCTTCATGGTCTACTATAACAATAGTTGTGTGATGTGTTTTCATGCCAAAATAGATTTGGGGGTTATCCTATTTTTTAAATGGTCCTCTACCGTTGGTTTTGGACAATACACTTCCTTCTTATGCCAAGGGTCCATAGCCATAGACTTTTCATCATTCGATTAAAAAAGTCAATAGAAATCTGTTCCTTGCATTAAGGATTGTGGCTCAATACCTCCAATAGAGGGCAAGCCACAGTTCAATCAAAAAAGATGTTTAAAAAAAGTTGAAGTAAATCAGTTCCTTTAACGGAAATGAAATTTAAGGAGTTGCAATTTTTTCATGTAAATTAAGATTTGGGTTAGTACTATTTCAAAAATTAAATTACACTTTTTTTCAGTCGCCATCGCTGAATTGTAGAATTTTTCGTTCAAATGCACAAAACGTTTTGATTTAATCTACCGCCGATAGTATCGCTTTTACAAAAACAAATAGCTGTAATTCAGTAAATTAAATAAAAAACAGGATGCCTTTTAGAGCATCCTGTCTTATTTTGAAAAATCGGCCAGATTGAAATAGTACAACCCGTTTCTATGATACAACTGCCTTGTTTAAGTCCCTTTTTTGGCTATGGACACTATGTTTTGGCAATACTGGATATCAAATAACCCCCAGGTAGCTGACCGATTTTGTTTCAATTACCTTTTTCTTTTCTCTGAAGCATTACTCTTCAAAAGAAGTGTTTGTATACTCAACAGTTGTTTCATTGTTAAGTATGCTTTTCAACCTATCTTCACGATTGGCCACTGCAGTATTTTCTGTTTTACGCTTACCGTACGAAACAGCATACTGTGCAATGGTCCTGTTCTGACCTCTATTTGAAACAACATATCCTGTGCCTTTATTAAGGTTTAAGGCTATGCTATAGTCATCTTTGTTACTATTAATATGAGCTCCTAGGTTTACCGATGCAGTAAGACTACTTTTGGCAACTTGTGTGGCATACAGGTCCAAACCACCATATCCTTTTCTTCCTGCAGAAGCGAAGAACAATAAGGTTCCGTTGTATAGGTTTGGATATAATTCATCCTCCTTGGTGTTTACCTTGGGACCCAGATTTTTAACAACTCCTAGTTTTCCATTTGTTTTGATATCCACTACATAGATATCATACTTGCCATAACTTCCTTTCATGTTTGACGCAAAGAATAAACGTGTGCCATCTTCAGAAATGGTGGGATGCTTTGCTGAAGCGTATTTAGGACATACAGCAACCTTAGTGGCATTTTTCCATTTACCATTAATGTTTTCAGCTCGAAATATTTCATGAACTATTTCCTTCTTGGAAAAAACACCATACAAAGGCTTTTGGTAGGTAGCTTTGCTGAAATAGGCTGTTTGACCATCCTTAGTAACACTCATGGAAGGCATATAACCGTCTAAGGTTGATAGTTTTCCTTCCATCTCAGGCTTCTTGGCTATTTTGGAAGTAATAGTATTGCGTGTTTCTTTACCTGAATAGTAGGACTGGATGTGCTCATCCCATACTATTTTTTCATTTTGGGATTTGTTCACTCCCTCAATTGAATGCAACTGCGCAAATTGGAAGAGACCTTTATAATCCAATTCAACAGTTGAAAGCGATGGAGTTTTTAGTACTTTTTCATACCAAAAAGCTGCAGTTTCAAAATTCCCTGCCAAAAAGTGGGCATTTCCTAAATCTTGAAAAATCTCCTCTTCAGAATAACCTTGTTTCAGAAGGTCAAGATAATCCTCAACCCTTAGGTTGTCTTCAAATTTTGTGTCGGTTCCAGGTGCAAGTTGTGCATTGGACGTAAGCGAAATGATAAAACTTAAAATAAATACGATTCTGTAGGTAATTGAATGTGTCATGATATTGAATTTGGGGGTTAACACATGACAAAGTTGGAGAAAGAAAATGAAGGAATACTTATGAATTTTTCATAGGTTTTCACGTTAATCGACGAAAAACTACCGTTCAACGAATAAATTTTAACTCTTTAAAGAGTAATTAGGGCTTAAAATCATGTTTTGGGTCGTTTATCGTGTAAAAACCCCCGTTCGTCTAATCACCTCTTTTTGATAGGAAAAACCCAAAATCCAAGTAACCCTATAAAGTGAGCCAATCAAAAAATAAGTTTTATTAATGAAGAGAATAGGTATTGGTGGATTTAGGATTGTAATTTTAACATGAACAAATTAATTAATCTATCGACATGGACAATAAAACACATCCTAGTGGTGACCCGAGTATGTGTCCTTTTCTAAGCGGTGATATGAATCAGACTGCAGGGGGAGGTACTTCAAACAGAGATTGGTGGCCCAATGAACTTAAATTGAATATTCTAAGGCAACATGCGGCTCAATCAGACCCAATGGGTGAAGACTTTGATTATGCTGCCGAATTCAATAGCATCAATTTTGATGAGCTAAAACAAGACCTCGTAAACTTAATGACAGATTCCCAAGATTGGTGGCCGGCAGATTATGGTCATTATGGGGGGTTAATGATACGTATGGCATGGCACAGCGCCGGAACCTATAGAGTAGGAGATGGGCGAGGTGGTGCTGGTGCTGGAAACCAACGTTTTGCTCCTATTAATAGTTGGCCGGATAATGGAAACTTGGATAAAGCTAGACTTTTGTTGTGGCCCATCAAACAGAAGTATGGTAGAAAAATTTCTTGGGCGGACCTTATGATTTTGGCAGGTAACTGCGCCTTGGAATCGATGGGCTTTAAAACTTTTGGTTTTGCTGGAGGAAGAGAAGATATATGGGAACCAGAACAAGACGTGTATTGGGGTAGTGAAACAGAATGGGGTGCTAATGAGGACCGATATAATGGTCGCGACCTAGAGGACCCATTGGCCGCTGTAATGATGGGGTGGATATACGTTAATCCTGAAGGTCCAAATGGAAATCCTGACCCAATAGGTTCAGCGCATGATGTTCGTGAAACTTTTGGCAGAATGGCGATGAACGATGAAGAAACTGTAGCCTTGGTTGCAGGTGGACATACCTTTGGTAAGGCTCACGGCGCGGCTGACCCTTCAAAGTTTGTTGGCGTTGAGCCTCATGGAGCACCTATAGAGCAAATGAGCACTGGATGGAAAAATACGTATAACAGTGGTGTTCTAGATGATACCATAACAAGTGGAATAGAAGGAGCATGGACTCCAAACCCAACGAAATGGGATGCAGACTATTTTGACGTTCTTTTGAACTATGAATGGGAACTGACCAAAAGCCCAGCTGGAGCACATCAATGGACACCTACTGCAGAGTCTAAGGCAAGAATGGCACCTAAAGCGGGTGACGCCAATGGAACACAGGCGTTAATGATGACAACGGCAGATATTGCTTTGAAAACAGACCCGGAGTATTTGAAAATATCCAAGCGTTTTTATGAAGATCACAAAGCTTTTGAAGATGCTTTCGCAAGAGCTTGGTACAAACTTACCCACAGAGACATGGGACCTGTGGTACGTTATTTAGGACCAGAAGTGCCTAGCGAAGAGCTTATTTGGCAAGATCCAATTCCAAAAGTGGATTATACACTTTCTGATGCTGATATTACTGGCCTCAAGAAAATGATTTTGGCTTCAGGATTGAGTATATCCGAATTAGTTAAAACAGCTTGGGCCTCTGCTTCTACATTTAGAGGTTCAGATAAAAGAGGTGGTGCGAATGGAGGTAGGCTTAGATTGGAACCACAACGTAGCTGGAAGGTGAACAATCCGGAAGAATTGAACAAGGTTCTTGGTGTTTTGGAAGGTATTCAAAATGAGTTTAGCGGAACAATTTCCATGGCTGATTTAATCGTCCTAGCCGGAGTTGCCGCAATAGAAGAAGCTGCCAGCAATGCAGGGCACAATATTTCCGTACCCTTCACGCAAGGTAGAGGAGATGCTTCCCAAGAGCAAACGGATATTGAATCTTTCAATTATCTAAAGCCAGTTGGGGATGCTTTCAGAAACTATCAGAATGCAAATACCAAAGAGATTGCTGCAGAAAATCTATTGATTGATAAGGCAAACCTATTGACTCTTTCTATTCCTGAGATGACGGTCTTAGTGGGAGGTATGCGAGCACTAGGAGCGAATTTTGATGGTTCAGCGCATGGTGTTTTTACTGAAAACGTAGGAAGCTTGACCAACGATTTCTTCAAAAACTTGGTAGACTTGACCTACACATGGGAAGCTGCAAACGATGAGGATACGGTTTTTGAAGGAAGAGATAGACGTACAGGTGAATTGAAATGGACGGGAACCAGAGCAGATTTGATTTTTGGTTCAAATACAGAACTAAGAGCTGTTGCTGAGGTCTATGCTTCGAATGATGCACGAGAAAAATTTGTGAACGATTTTGTGAAAGCATGGGATAAAGTAATGAACCTGGACCGTTTTGATTTGGCATAAGATATTTTAATCATAGAAGAAAAGGCGACCTATTGGTCGCCTTTTTTGTTTCATGACGAGAAACAGGATTTTATAAAGAATAGTTTAATCGGTTAACCTAAATTGGTTGACTTTCTTCAGGAAATCGAAGCCCATTTTCAAACTTTTCTTTTGAAAAGCATCAAATTCCTTTTTGGTTTCCCATTGTGTAATAACCATGTAATCTGGATTATAAACGTAGCCTTTTGGTGAGCGGCCATTCACTAGCTCTATTTTTAGGGTGCCGTTGGTTTTCTTTATGACTTTTTTCAATTGGGTCAAGAAATTAGCGAAATCATCCTGCATATTTTCTTTTTTCCAATATGCGGTGGCCACAATCACTTTTTCCCTGTCCAATTGGATAGTTTGTTCTTGTTGTATTTCATAATAAGTCAAGTTGAAAAGAGACCATATTTTTTTTCGCATCTCATGAAAGTTCGGAACGCGACCCTCGATTTCAGCAAGGAATTTTTCCCGTAAAGAGAGGTTGGTCCATTTAGCCAAAATCAAGCTTTGGGGTTCATAATTACCTTGAACCGTTTCCCTTATCTTAAATCCGGGGATTGGGGAAAAGCCCATTTCCGTAGCTACAGGGAATGCTGTTTTTCTATATTCTTTAAAAAGATCTTGGGTGCCTTCCCTCGTTGTTAAGAATAAAATATCAAAGGCTTCCCCCTTCTTGAGATCAATAGTGACTAAATTATCTTGTCCGTAGCAAAAAAAAGAGAAGATGAAAATAAATAGGAAGAGTGAGTTTACACGATTAGTATTCATAGTTTACGATTTAAATAGTTTATTTGAGTTTATAAAAAGCGATCAGCTTTTATGTTGCTGTTTCTTTTCTTCCGAGAGCGTGAGGATAGTTTGCCCCCCATTCGATAGGTTAGCCCGAAGAATATTTGCTGGGTATCCCGTAGAAATTCACCTTCTTGAAACACCGTTCTGAACGTCCTGAATGCAAAGCGACGTGTGCCGAAAACATCATTGGCGTTTACGGTGATACTTCCATTTCCGTTGGCAAAACTGTATCGCAGTCCGGCGTTTAGATAGTAATTGGGTTTCAACCTGTACTGCAGAATATCCTGAGGACCACTGTAAAATGCAAACAGCGAGGCACCAAGCTTATCGTTCAATCGATAGTTTTGGGTCCATTTTACATTCGTCAAAGCGTTTTGTACCTCTACCTCTTCACCCTCTATAAAGCCACGTTGTTGTCTGTTGTAAAACTCAATATTGACATTGGAGCGCCACCAATCCGTTAATCTTATATTCCCACCAACTTCCACCCCCACGGCGTTGTTGTTGTCAAAATTGTCATAACTCAATCGCAACAGGTTGGGGTCATCTTGGTCAAATATGCCAATTCGGTTGATTTCATCTTGAATATATCGGTAGAAGACCCCAGAACTTATGGAACCTTTATTAAAACGATATAGATAGTTTGCTTCCACGGTATTGCTAAACTGAGGTAGCAAGGCGATGTTTCCCGTAGCGAGAAGCTGCGGCGTTGTGGTTTGTCGAATAGGATTGACCTGATTGAACGAGGGACGTTCAATGCGTCTACCATAACTAAGTTGATACTGATGTGGACTTTCCTCCGAGGTTTGATAACTGAGAAAAACTGAAGGAAAAATATTGAACAAATCCTGGTCAAAAACTTCCAAACCAGATAACTCTTGGTCGAATCGCGCATTTACTCGATATTGCTCAAATCGAGCACCCATATTAAGTTTGAATTTCCCTAAAGTCTGGTTGTACATAAAATAAGTGGAGTAGATATCCCGATTGTATTCGAAAGAGGAATCTTCCAATTGGAAATTTGTAGAACTATACAGGTTATCTATACGGTTTATTCGACCCTCGCTACCAATTTCCAGTTTTCCTTTGTTTCCTATTGGCAAGCTATAATCCAAATTTAAGGTCAACACTGAACGGGTATCATCCACATTTTCTGTATAGGAGGGAACAGACGTATTGCCAGAAAATTCGAAATCATTGACTAAATCACTTTGGAAAAGGTTGTAATTCACTTCAATTTCAAAGAAGTGCGATTCACCATTGATAAGCCACTTGTAATCCGTATTGTAGTTTTGGGTATGGTTATCCCGGATCAAAAAATCATCCAGAAACAGATTGCTTGTTGCATCTTCTTCAAAAATCACATCTTTTTGACCATCAAAAATGGCGTTATACAAATTCTGACTTGTGAAAAGCGAAAGAATGGATGTATCAGACAGATAAAAGTCCGCACCCAATTTTATAAAGTGGGATTCACGATTGTTTACGTTACGGGTGATTTGATTTGAGTTTAAATCAAAACGGTTAACTATTCCGTCTGTAATTTGGTCCCCAAAACCGTTGCTGTACTCGAAATAGTAGTAGGATTTACCAGATTTGTAGTTAAGGGAGAGATTGCTATTGTATCGTTCTCTTTGAGCAATTATAGAGTTAGCCCCGAATGCTACGTTCCAGCCTTCTTGAGAGGTTTTTTTGAGCACAATGTTTATGATTCCGTTCAAGCCATCAGGATTATATTTTGCCGAGGGATTAGTTATCAGTTCTATTTTTTTTATGGAATTGGAAGGTATTTGCTGTAAAACATCAGCTGGGTTTTCCAAATTGCTCAATTTCCCATCTATTAATATTCTGACGTTGTCACTTCCCCGAAATGAAATACTCCCATCAGAACTTATATTGACTGAGGGAAGGTTATCCATGAGATCTATGGCCGAAGGTCCCTGGGAAATCAAATCGGCTCCAACATTGATAACTTTTCTATCCAAACGTTGCTCTACTGTGGACTTCTCGGCCGTCAAGGTGACGCCCTCAAGAATTTCGGCACTTTCGGATAATGCCAGTGTAGGCAGTGTTAGGTTTTGTTTCGCATCGAGCGTAACGGGAACTTGTTGCGGAGTGTACCCAATGAATTCAATTTCCAACAGGTAGGTTCCGGTAGCTAATTCAGTAAATTGAAAAGACCCTTTCCTATCGGTAATTGTACCATTGACTATTGCTCCACTATCATTCTTGAGGACGAGACTTGCATAAGCCAAAGGCTGGTCATTTGCCTTATCGACAATAAGACCTGAAATGATGCCTGTATCCTGTGCCGAAATAAAAGTGCACAGGAATAGAGATAGTAAAAAAATGATGTATCGCACTATGACTTGATTTTAATTTCCACCAAATCTATCTGCTTGCGTCACGCTAAATTTTGAGTGTAGATGAATGATAGGATTCCGGATAACAATGCATTATTTCAGAAGATGAATCCTTTTGTTCTAGCTAAAACACTATTCATATGCGTAAAAAGCCTATTCGTCATCGCCTGCGCCGTTTTTTGGGAATTACCAGTATCTTGGCAAGGTTTTAAAGCATTGGATAACAAATGAAACCGATTTATTCAAAACGGGAAGTAGGACTACATATCCTCTTTTGGAGTTGTGTATTTCTTTTTTCTACAGCAAGTGCCACATGGTACTATTCGGAAACCAGAGAGCTCTTTGAGGTATATGGTTTTCGAGTTTTTCTACAAATGATAGTGGCATACACCATTATCGGTTTTATGGTGCCCAAAATTTTAAATAGAAAGCAGGTTCTTCTATTTTCTCTTTCTGTTTTTGTGTTGTTCGCTTTGGTTTATGCGTTATGCACCCTGTTTTTATTGGAATATTTGGTTCCTTCCTATCCCTATTCTTATGAAGCGTATTTAAAGCGATTCGAGAGTCCAACTTTTCAAGATGTCTTTTTCAACCTAAACCAATTTTTCTACAGGTCGATGTACTATGCCTATCCCTGTATCATCTTAATCGCAATTTTATTCTACCGAGAAAGACAGGAACTCTTAGTACTTCATGAGAAAAAACGGGAAGCTGAGTTGAATGCGCTTAAGAATCAACTCAATCCCCATTTCTTGTTCAATACCTTAAATAGTCTATACCTGCTAGCCCTTAAAAAATCGGACAAAACGGTAAGGGTCATAGAAAATCTATCACATATATTGGATTATATGCTGTATCGCTGTGATAAAAAGTTTGTTTCGCTTAAGGATGAACTTTTACTTATTAACAAGTACATCGAACTGGAGCAAATCCGATATGGAAAAAGAGTGAGTATTACTTTTGATGAATCCATAACGGGTGAGGAAAAAATTGCTCCGCTACTGCTGCTGACCTTTGTAGAAAATGCTTTTAAACATGGAGTTTCTGAAGCTATAGATAATGCATCCATTATCATTCACGTGGAAAACAAGGATAATACACTGTTTTTCGAATTGGAAAATTCCAAACCACAAGTGAAACAAGATGCGGTAGAACGAAAATCATTGGGATTATCCAATGTGAAGAAGCAGTTGGAACTGTTGTACCCCAATAAACATCAATTAAACATTAGGGATAAGGCCAATACGTACACTACAGAATTGGAACTATGTCTATAACCTATAGTTGTCTTATTATTGACGATGAACCTTTAGCTCAGGAACTTATCGCGGAGTATGTAGCCAAAATACCCGAACTCAAATTGGTGGGAAAATGCAGCAATGCTCTAGAAGCTTCTTCGGTTTTAGCTAAAGAACAGATTGACCTTCTGTTTTTGGATATCAATATGCCTGTGATTAAAGGAATGGATTTCTTTAAAAGTCTGGTCAATAAACCCCAAGTGATTTTTACAACGGCCCATCGGGAATATGCCTTGGAAGGCTTTGAAGTAAGTGCTTTGGACTACCTTTTAAAACCCATTGTTTTTGAACGTTTTTTCTTGGCGATACAAAAATTCTTTAGGACTATTCAGAAAGAAAAAGTTCAGATGGATAGTAATACTGGGATAGACGAGGGGGTGACCGAGTTTATCTTTGTCAGTCAGGGCCATCGGAAAATCAAGGTTGAATTGGACAGTGTCAAATATGTGGAAAGTTTTAAAGACTATATTAAAATCCATCGTTCAACAGGGATGCTTCAAGTGAAGGAAAATATTGGTGTTTTTGAAAAACGGGTGAACTCTAATTTCCTTCGAATACATCGTTCATATTTGATAAACACCAATTATGTGACGGGCTATACCAAACTTGATGTGGAAATTGACAAACTAGAACTTCCCATTGGCCCCAGCCATCGCCAAAAAGTGAGGGATTTTTTTGAAAGTACTTGAATTCAAAAAAGCTGGGATTCAAACTATAAACTCCAAGGAATAATAGGTTTCATGATTTTAGTTACAAGCTCTTGAAAAGCTGGCTGTTCTCCAATCTTCAAAGTAAAAAGCATCAAGATTACCAAAATAATGGATAAGAGTATTGCCGGGTGCTTTAGCTTTTTAAGTCGATAGCCAACGATTAAGACAGCAAGAATGAAAATAGGGATGCCCATATTAAGACAGGTTTGAACAGTCAATCCACCGCCTTCACCTGTTATTAAAATAGGAAACATAATCAATCTTACCCATCCTGGCATTAATCCAAAAAAGAGGGTGGACAACATCCATATGGCATGTTCATCTGCCTCTTTTGATTTTTTTACGGCCATAATCACAGCAAATCCAAAACCAATCACCCCAAGCGATTCGGTTAGTACCAAACCGTAGAAGAAAGAAGCAGGTAAAACAGGTTCAAAACCACCAATGGCTCCAAAATACACATTGGTGGGCACAATGGACAGGGCAGAAAATACCACAGCCCCTGCAATGAATATGCCCAACATACCCCATAGTCGGTGCTGTTTGGCATTGCCACGGGTAATCAAATACGGTTGAACCCCCATCAAAACGTACCAGGCCATTGCTGAAAGCGCATGTAAATGGTAGGCCCAAGGTTCTGACAGCCATGACATAAAGTACTGTGGAGTAAAACCCACGATGATTATCAACCAAGGAATAATCATCCATTTATGGGCATTTCGATATTGATGTAATACAGGATTCATTTTTTTGCTATTTAAGTTTTAGGGTAATTACTTATAAAAGTCAATTGATTTCGTTTTTTAGAACAGGACTTCATTCAAGAATCACTCTTTATAAACCACTCCAAATTTCTGATTGGTACGTATCCAATCCTCTACCGTAAAATCAAGATTGTCATCGATATTTTTGGTTCCGATTGCTCTGAAATAATCTTCGACTCCAGCAGGGGAATACCCAAATAGAATGGTCACCTCTTCTTGGCCTATATTTTTAAATCCGTGCCAGATGTTTTTAGGAACATAAACTAAATCACCAGTTTTCCCTTCTTGAACAGTCTCGTCCAATGTAATTTCAACTCGCCCTTCTTGAATGAAAATAAATTCTTCTTCATTCAAATGCTTGTGGACGGGAATACCATCTCCAGGGGGAATTTTTTCAGTAAGCAAGGATATTTCAGGAGTGTGATTTTCACTTTTGGCAACTTTAATAATCACCTCCGCTTTGCGTTCATTGCCTATATACCATGTTTCTCCTTCGCTTGCCCTTACAATCATTCCTTCGGTTTTATCAGAAAAATACACCTTGGAATATGCTCCAGGTATTCCCGTCAAACATAGGCCCGAAAACGATCCCATTTTACGGATAAAATCCCTTCTATTATTATCCTCCATTTACAAGAAATTAAAGCTATACATGGTTTAATTGACTTTTGGCACTTGCATGGTCTGGCAATGGATGCCCCCGCCAAACCAATTGAGCATAAGAGCATTTTTGATTCCTATGATTTCTCGATTGGGGAAATACTCTTGGAGTATGGCTTTCATTTTTTCATCATTTTCTTTTTCCGGCTCTGGAAGACCAGGTTTCCAGTATTCGGAAACCAGCACAGCACCATTGGTAATCAAGAAATTGGAATACCCCATAATAGGCACATAGGTGATCGTATCGCCAACTTTACTTGAATTGAAGAAGTCTTTATTGTAATCACTTAAAGGAAATTGATATTGGTATAAGGAAACATCAGGATGAGGTATTTCAATAATGTGGAATGGTTTTCCATCAACATTGGTCTCCTGTTTTAATTGCTCTAGATTGGCAAGGGAGGCTTCATAATCAGCTTTTAGGAGTGGCGTTTTATCCTTGATGGCTGGGGCAATCTTAGGAATTAGTATCGTACTGTCATTTACAAAACGTAGATAGGCATCCATATGGTAATTGCCACCTTGCCCATAGGTATTTTCAATTTTATGCCAATTTTTATCCAATAACATCGGTTCATTGACCCAAACCACTTTTTCCAGCGCTAGTGCATTCAAGTATCTAGCCCCTATCTCATCTAATGACAACTCGGGATTTCTTGTTTTGGCATATTCCTCGAATAATAAAATGACTTTGCTCGAGGTAATATAACCTCCGCCTTCGCTGTTGAGGTCAATGGACTTTACGGCATACGCTAAGGAATCCGCTAAATAATTATCAATTTTTGCTCTTTTAACAAAAGTGGAGTCCGAAAACATTGCTCCACCAAAATCATTGTATCCAAAGTCTGCCATTTGATACTCCTTTCCGTTGGTAAGTAGTACTGGCCCGTAATCCCGTATCGAAGCCCCGACCACATCGGGATGTTGAAAGATGTTAATTTTATCTTTACTGATTTTGGCTTCCAAGAGCATACTGTCCAATACCTTACGCATCTTATCTGAAGGAAGAACGATGTTGACAGGAATGTGCTTCACCAAACTTTTGATAATCTCAATTCTTGCTGGATGATCTGCTGGAAACATACCGCCACCCCATTCTGATTCGTCAGGAAAGTCTATCCAGACCGATTCTTGGGCTACCCATTCTGGTGGGTAGGTGAATTTGGCTTCCTCCTTTTTTGGAGTGTTACATGAAATAATAAGTAACCCGATAAAAACTATAGTGTACTTCATTTTGTGGTGGTCTATTTATAAAAATGGTTTTTCAATAATTGCGTGCGATAGCTTCAATTGCCATTATTTTCCGATAATAAGATGTTTATGGAATCCAACATTACTTTTCCATTAGCGTAATAGGGATTCATCTGAGTGGCTTTTTCATAATTAGTTTTGGCCTTTTCCAATTCGCCATTTAAAAACAAGGCTTCCCCGTAGCTATCATAGGTATTGAATTCATCAGGGAACAGTTGTACATTTTTCTCCAATACTTTTACCGCGGCATTCATATTGCCTTGCTGCATCAGTTGATACCCAAAATAGTTCAAGTCCATATCGCCCAAACGATATGGGGATTCTTGGCTTTTCAAAAGAATGTCCAAACTATCCAGTGCCACTTCAACACCGTTAAGTTCCATACTTGAACTTAGCCATTGGCTGTAATAGGTCCTTGTTTTCCGTTGTTTAACCTCTTCTAGCATTTGGTCAATTCTGGGTTTTGTGAATGTTTTCCCTCGAAGTACAACGGTATGTATGGCCCGCGTGTTAGCAATCGTATCCAATGGGTTCTTATCCAATAATACCAAACTGGCCTTTGTGCCAACTGAAATATTCCCGTAGTCCTCTTCCTTATTCATGAAAATGGCTGGATTTAAGGTGGCCGTCTGTAGTGCGGCAAGATTGTCCATACCACTTTCTACAAAG
>JBCDAX010000046.1:0-20997 GCA_039184805.1 Bacteroidota bacterium
GTATAAAAAAACCGAAAGCGGAAATATTATTGGTAGGAGAATGGCAGAAAAAATGTTCTTGATAAAGTCGAAACGGGAAATTGCCCTACTGAGCAAAACTGCTAAAGAACGCTATTTGGACTTATTCCAGGAACGCCCCAAATTATTGAAACAGATTCCATTAAAATACATTGCCTCATATATTGGGGTTACCCCTCAAGCCTTGAGTAGAATACGAAAGCGAATTACTTAACCGGGGTTCATTGTCTGCCCTGGAATCATTTATGAATTTTGTAAATGAATTAAAGGATGACCTTATGAAACCATTAATTGTACTTCTATCCAGCTTCGTGATTGCCATTTTTGTGGTGAAACTTATTTACAAGAAATATGATTTTGCTTTATCGGCACGAATAGCCATGTCCGTAATGTTGTGTTTTACGGCCATGGGGCATTTTATCTACACCAAAGGTATGTCCATGATGATACCGGAATTTATTCCATTCAAAACAACCTTCGTTCACCTGACAGGAATTTTTGAAATCCTTTTGGCCGTTGGTTTGCTTATTCCTAGGGTAAAAGTGATTAGTGGATGGACGTTGATTATTTTTCTCCTATTGATGTTGCCGGCGAATATTTATGCCGCTATTCACCAAGTAAACTACCAAAAAGGAACCTTTGATGGAAATGGGCTTTCCTATCTCTGGTTTAGAATTCCTTTGCAAGTTCTGTTTATTGTTTGGGCGTATATCAGCTCTATCAGAATGCTTTAAAGAGGCAAACATCCGTATAACGTCTTTCTGTTACATCTGCTATAACATTTGGGAGATGTGTGATATTGAGTTTCTTTTTGCTTGATGACTTTTACAAAGTAAAGGGAGTTCAAAAATCATTAAACAAATTCAGCATGAGAGTAATAGTGTTTTTTCTATTCGTGTTCGGTTTATTGGCCAGCTGCCAACCCAATAAGAAAACAAGTATCGAAATTCCAGAGGGGAAGGTGGGTTTAATAGGATATGGCTCGCTGACGTCCAGTAAACAAATGGCGGCCCAATTGGGAAAACCCTATATTGGCGGCGTGGAGGTCATTCATTTGGAAGGCTATCAGCGAACATGGACGGCGACTACCCCAAATACATTGGAATTTCCACCGGTTGGTTTTTTGGTAAAGTGTTCCTATGCAGGAGATTCCATATTTCCAAAATGGGGTTCCGCCTTGAATATCCGAAAAAACGATTCCGTGTCCATCAACTGTTGCTTCTTTATCATTGATGAAGAAGACTTGGAACCCATAGACAAGACCGAGAAAGGTTATCAACGCATTGAGGTCACCAACAACATCCGTGAATTCAGCGTTTCAAACGGAAAAGTATGGGCCTATCAGGCTATACCAGAATTTACTAAGATCCCTAAGACGGATGAACCTGAAAACTATATTGTAGCCAAACTATACCTTGATTTTTTGGAAGCAGGATTTTCAGAATTGGGAGAGTCGTATCGCGAAGAATTTTACCGGACAACATTACCGGTTCCAGAAGAGATTGTTTTGGATTGCAATATGGTAGCACCTGATGAAAATGCAAACAATGACTAGTAGCTGGTGGAACAGTTCAGGGACTCATAGTTTCAAAATTCTCAAATAACTAAAAAACCAAAATCAATATACATGGAAAATCAAACAAAAGCCGAATTAAGATACGGGGGTATCCTCTTGATTTTGGGTGGACTAACTACGATACTTTGCATACTTCTGGAAGTTAATGCCGGTTGGGCCTCACTTTTTACGGAAATTGAAAGGACCAATTATGAAGCAGGCACTTTTCTGTTCGAGAACTGGAGTGAAATGAGTATGATTTGGACCTGGGCTCTACTAGGAAATGTATTTTTTACCCTTGCCGCAATGCTGTTCATGAAAAGTTCCGTAAAAATCGGATGGTTTCCTTCAAGCCTGTTTTGGGCCATATTTTGTTTGGGTAGTTTACTAGGTGTCCTATCGTTTGGAATCACTTTGGGAAGTTATAATGACGCTCTCGCCGTAATTGATGACCACCCTTATGTATTTGATTCGATACGGGGAATTGCCTTGTATTTTTTCTTTTTTGGTGCATTTTTTCAACTCGTTGTTTTGGCTATTTATTTTCACCAAGGGTTTCATAGTCATGGAACGGTGCCTCGTTTATCTGCTATAGTAATGGCACTTGTATTGGTAGGGTCATTTGTCTTAATGATTTTTGGGGTGCTCTCATTTGGAGTGTTCGCCATTGCATTTTTCCTAGTAACTGTTTTATTGGGCATATTTTATGCAAGGGATACATTTGCCAAAGCTTTATAGTCTCTCGCGTGGTGAGTAAGCAACTCGTGCAAACTCGCTTTACTTTAAAAGTGTTTAATTTAGCCTAAGTTACTGACCTTTGGCAAGTGCTTGCGGTACTTCTGTAATCTCCATAATCATTTTAAAAACAAACAAATAAAGATGTTGTCCCTTCTTTCTTAAAACTGATACGTAGCGCCAAACTGCATACGCCAACGCGAATTTTGGTTATCCACAACCCATGGGGTGGCATCGGTATTGGTATACTGAAATAAGGGTTGATTATTTTCTATACCCCGAAATCGCAACAAACTGAAATTGGAGTTGACTACATTGGGTACAAATACCAGACGGCCCCAATCGCGGTTGATGAGGTTGAACACATTGAAAATATCCATGGAAAAACGCAAGCGGTTTCTTCCGCCCAGGTTCAGGTTATAGGCCAGTTTGGCATCTAACCTATGGTTCCAGGGAGTTTTGGACTCATTCCGTTCAGCAAACCCACCGCGGTTGTTTCGCAAATAGTCGTTGCTCTCAATAAATGCGTTCAAACGTTCCCATTGTTCCGCAGCGGTTTGGGTAACAGTGCCATTGGCATCTGTTATGTCAATGAGGTTGATTTCCGAAGCATCCCTGGGAATATAGATGAGGTCATTTCGTGAGGAGCCATCTTGATTTACATCCCCTTGATATACAAATGAAAATGGACTGCCAGAGGTTCCATTGTACAAGGCTGAAACTTCCAGTTGACTGGTTTTTCCGAAATCAAAAGCATAAGTATGGGTACTCACAAATCGATGTCGTAAATCAAAATTGGAAGCGGACAGACTCGGTGCATTGGGAGTTATGGACTGATTCCATTCAAAATTGGCGGCAGGAGAACTCCGTACCGTACTGGATATGTCCCTACTTTTACCAAAGGTATACCCCAAATAACCATTGTACTTTGACGTGGATTTGGAAAGACCAAGGGTTAAATTATAGCGATACCCATCATTGGAATTGGTCAACAAAAACACATTGGTGAAATTGGGATTGATTTTAATCGCGTCACCCGTTTCCAAAAAATAGGTGCGGTTGTCCGCTCCATCAAAAGTGCCCACATTATCCTGTCTATTGATGGATTGAAAGAAAATGCCCTTGAGTACTTTCGTATATGAAGCATCAAAAGTAAGATCGTAATTGTAGGGGAGTTTCACATTGAAACCAAGATTACTTTTCCACTCTCTGGGCAGTTCAAAATCGTTGTCCACCAAATTTATTTCTGCGATAGGGGAATCGCCGGCCAAATCCGATACATCGTTCACAATGGTCTGCACTCCATCTGGGCGAATGTCTACATTAAAATATTGGGTGCCCGAGATGTATTCGGCATAGGCAAACCACAAGTAGGGTAATCTGCCAGTAAAAAGTCCTGAGCCACCATGAAGCTTTACTCTTCGGTCGGCATCAAAGGTATACTCAAACCCAAACCGGGGATTGATGTGTGGTGCGGTTCGAATCTCATTGCTGAATTGACTGAATTCTGGGGTTTGGGTCACCTCTTCACTTAATGGAATTTCATTTAATAAGAATTGGGAATCCAAGCGGACCCCAAATGTCAGAGCAAGTCTATCGGAATATCGAAATCGGTCTTGGGCATACAAACCGGCCACCAAAACATCAACTGTGGCAGAAGGGGTGTTTTGAACAAAGTCGAAGTTGTTGTCGTTCAGTCGATACACCCCTCGAATACGCGAAGGTCGATCGTTCAAAAAGTTCTCTACGGAGCTATATTCCCAACGTCCATTCCAAGCCGATAAAAAGCCGTAATCAATATCATTATACTGGGCCAGACCCCCAAAAGTAAAGGTGTGTTTGTTTTTGAACACGGTGAACTTATCTGAAATTTGAAGCGTGTTCAACTGGGTATTGTAAACTGAGGCCTCCCGGTAGGTTCCTGCAAAAATGCGATTGGATGCATCCGAAATCTGAAGATGCGGAAAAAGGTCTCCATCAAAATCACGACCTTCTTTTCCATAATTATAGCCAATACTCAAAAGATTGGAACTCGAATTGTCAAAGTTTGATTTCAATTCTGCAGTAAGGCTATTGGCGATACTGTTGTGACGGAATCCTTGGTTGCCAAAATTGAAAATGGATTCGTTCCATTCCAAATTATCGGCGAAACTGTTTACATAGTTGTTTCGTAAGGTCAGTTTTGTGCGGTCGGAAATGTTGAAATCAAATCGCAAAAAAAGTTTGGTACTATTGGTTTTTAAGGCAGCATCCGTAAAGGCACCCGGGTCATAGTTGTAATCTGTTTGAAGTTTATCAACGATAAGGTTAATGGTCTCTATGGAAATATTGGAGCTAGAGCTTCCGGGAGCATTTAGTACTGGATTATTGGAAGTGGCCTGTTCAAAATTAACAAAATAGAAAAGCTTGTCTTTTTTGAGGGCTCCCCCCGTGGAAAAACCAACCTGAAAGTCATAAAATGATTGCACGTTCTGCTCTATGCCGTCAGCATATCTTCCTACCAAGGCTTGATTGTTACCATAACCATACACTTCAGTTTGTGCAGTATTGGTTCCGTTTTTGGTAACAACATCTAGATTGGCTCCGGAAAAATTCCCAATACTCACATCAAAAGGGGTTGTTTTTACAGATAATTGCTTTATAGCACCGAATCCGATGGGCTGCGTACGCGCCAAACTCCCTGGACTACCGTTGGCAGAAGAACCAGCGGCCCCACTTGAAGGTTCTTGAAAACCGATAACATCATTATTGGCCACACCATCAATATTCAAATTATTGAAGCGGTTACTCGCCCCTGCAAAGGAGTTAAGATTCGCTTCAGGCAGGTTTCGAGTCAAATCTTGTATGCTTCTGGTTATGGTAGGGGTGTTTTGTAGCGCATCGGAATCAATGGTCTGTTCAAATTCTGAGGTAGGATTCTGGTCAGCTATAACCACTACTTCATCCAAAGATTCCCCTTGCACTGGTAGAACAAAGTCATGATAGGTGGTTTCACTGAGGTTTATTCTTACCCCTTGAATAGCGGCGGATTGATATCCCAAAAAACTAACAGTAATGGTATAGGCATTCCCTGGGGGGATATTCTGTACGGAATAATAACCGGATTCCTGCGAAATAGCACCGAATTTAAAATTGGTCTCTGAGTCTGTTACCACCACATTCGCAAATGCCAATGGTTCATCCTCATAAGTCATTATTTTTCCTTCTAATCGCCCAGTGGTTTCTTGGGCATGTATAAAAGCAGTGGACCATACCAGCCCAACTAGCATAAAGAATTTTTTCATTTAGGATTATTGATTAAGCGTTTCGCGTAATTTGGTGGGTTGATTTAGTTTACGCTACGGTACCTTGACAACTACTTCCGGCACCCGCTGTACAGCCATAACAATGCTGGGAGATAAGAATATTACGGTCGTTCAGTACATCCTCGTTATAGTCCTTAATGTGTTTTACTTTACTGGCCACCTTTAGGTCCAACATCTGATTAAAATCGCAATCGTACAACCAACCATCCCAACTTACCGAGATGGTGTTCGTACACATGACGTTGGCCACCGCTGCCGGATTATAGGCCTCAACTAAAGCATACATATAATCCTCATAATTTTCAGAAGCGACTAAATAATCCAAAAATCTTGAGATTGGGAGGTTGGTAATAGCGAATAGATTATGAAAGTCTATATCAAAATCTTCCTTTAAGGCTTTTTTAAAGTCACGTTCCATGGCCGCTTGGTCACCAGGCAGAAAAGCGCCAGATGGATTGTACACCAAATCCAACTGTAAGTCACTTCCTGGTTTTCCATAGCCTACGGCGTTCAAATCCTGTAGCGCCAGTATGGATTTATCAAAAACCCCATCTCCTCGTTGCTTATCTGTCTTACCTCTGGTGTAGTGCGGCATGGAAGAAACCACATGTACGTTAAATTGCTTGAAAAAGTCAGGGAGGTCGTAAAATTTCTTGTTCGCTTTAATGATGGTCAGATTGGAACGCACAATTAAGTCTTGGATACCTGCTTTAACTGCTTCTTCTACAAACCATCTAAAATGAGGGTTCATTTCTGGCGCCCCTCCAGTAAGATCCAAAGTATGCGCTCCCGTATTTCGAATAACTTCTAATAAAAGCTCCATGGTTTCCCGGGTCATAATCTCCCTTCGATCAGGTCCTGCATCTACATGACAATGCTCGCAGACCAAATTACACATGTAGCCCACATTAATTTGAAGGATTTCCAATTTCTTAGGGCGTAAGGGGAAATGCCCAATTTCTGCAATCTTATCTTTAAAGTAAGGCAATTCGCCGTCTGCAAAAACGCTTCCATTCAGAATTTCCATCTGTTTGTTAATGGAAGCCAATTCGCCTTCGCGAGCTTTGAGCGATTTTTTTGCCTTTTTAATTTGAGGCATTATACTTTGAGCCATTTCTTTCAATTTTTTTGATAGTGGTTTGTCATTTTCAATACTTAACAGCGAGCATTAAGCATCCAACTACATAGACAGTTTATTGTACTTGTTCATCATCTGTACCCCATGAACCAGAGTAGCGCCACTTTCTATAGCGGCACCAGCATGTACAGCCTCCATCATTTCTTCTTTGGTAATGCCCCGTTGTAAACCGTCCTTGGTATAGGCGTCAATACAATATGGACATTTTACCACATGAGACACGGCTAGTGCAATCAAAGATTTTTCTCTAGCACTAAGTGCACCCTCCTCGAATACCTTACCGTAATAATCAAAAAACTTGTTGCCCAACTCTTCACTCCATTCGGTGATTTTACCAAACTTTCTTAAATCTGCTGGATCGTAATATGAATTTGCCATTGTGTTTTGTTCTATAAATTTTGTGATGTGCACCAAGGTGCATGAATAAACATGAATAAAAAAGGATGCCTCAAGAGTTGAGGTTTGGACAACAGGAAAATTAGCTATTGAATGGCGAGCCCTTGTTAAAAAAGGTAGAAGAAGAACGGGTCTTATAAATAGGACTGGGAACCACGGTGTTGGATTCCCCAAAATTGAAAATTGTATTGAAAAGTGATATCCAATGGGCGGAAAATGTCTTGATGTAATTGGAAAGGCGTTTTATATCCGCTATCGAATCAATATCGTTTAATGTGGTCAAATAAGCCAAGTTGACATCTCGCATTTCCAATTGAAGCACCAATTGTTGATACAGGGATGCACTCTGCCAGGGTAAGGTCTCAAAAGCTTCTTGTTGGAAGTCATCCCGATGCAATCCCAAGAGATAGCAACCGCCATCCAAGCTTGGCCCTATAACTGCATGGTCTTTTGAAACTAGCGCTTGAGCTTCAAGAATGTTTTTTGAAGTCAAGTTTGGGCTATCATTCCCTACTGAAATAACCTTGTTAAACCCTAAATCAAAAATGGACTCGAAGGCGTTGGAAAGTCTTTCTCCAAAGGTGTCACCATATTGTTCCTCTTCCGTGAAATGAAAATAGGGAAGTCCAGTACGTTCAATGGTTCGTAAGGTATGCTGGGTTAAATCTTGAAAAAGGGAAACGGCAACATGATTAAAATTTTTACGTGCGAAATCCTTCTCTGCGGAATTGGCAAAGAAGAGAATAGCGGTATCATGCTTAAATGTATTGCGCAACTAGTAAAGCCTTTACGTAAACTTACGACAAAAAACCATACCCTTTTGTTCGAATTAAATCACTTGTCATTACGTATGAAAGCAATAAAATTAAAAATTTAACATTTAGACCTTTATTTCTATCCTTAGGTATTTATGGAAAATGCAAGTCCAGGAGTAAAAAGCAGGAGTATTGATATTCTAAAATGTAATCTTATGGTCGCGGGCTGCCACTTTCCAAGTACCGGAAGCTTTTCCATCCTCAACGGTAATCACCTGAGGGTATTTCGCGACCGTTGGGCAAATGTGCATGGGAACGGCATAGAAAACATCACCTATTTCATACTTTTCGGAATTCTTGACCGATACCACAAAATGTTCCTCGCTTTGGCCCAACTGGTCAAATTCTTGGGTATTCAAAAATTGTACTCTTGGAAAAGCCATTTCCGAAGCCAAAGCCTTGTGCCCTAAATCCAAACAAAATTGATTGAATTTAGGTTTACTGATCAATCTAGTAGCCAATACGGCCGCATGTTGAAAGTTCATTTCTGGGAATTTAGACCCATATCCCGCATCCCAAAGTAAAACCGTTCCGGGCGATAAAACTACATCGCTTCGATGTGCATGGGCGGGAAAAGTAGGTGAACCTCCTACAATTATCGATTCAACCTCAAGACCTTGACGCTCAAGCTTGACTTTCATATCCAAAACAGGGTGCAAAGCTTTGGCACAGGCTTTTTTGCGTTCTTCGAAATCAGGAATTCGTAGATGACCGTCATACACATGGAAACCCTTTGCCATCACATAAGGATTGGCAGCAATGGATTGGAACAGCATTAGTGCTTCCGACCCTGGTGCAATACCCGTACGATGCATTCCATTATTGATATCGATAAAAATACCAAGGGGTAGGTTTCGTTTTTGTACCTCTGTTGCGATAGTTTCCACGGACTTAGGATTGTCCGCTAAGCAAGAGAAATTCAATTTAGGGTAGTGCGCCGCAATCTCAAGAAATCGTACAATATTTGGACCCACGGGTTGCATGGCCAACAAAATGTCTTCTACCCCAACAGAAGCCAATAATTCCGCTTCCGCAATGGTAGCACATTTAAATTTGTTGATTCCGTGTGCCATTTGCATTTGGATGACTTCGGCCATTTTATAGGTTTTCACATGCGGTCGAAGACGTTCAGGCGAACCCGCAATGCGAATCATTTCGCGAATGTTATGCTCCACACGTTCGGGGAAAACCAAAAGTGATGGGGTATGTATTTCCTCAATACCTTCAACGTAAAACCAATCTTTTTCAGACATTTTAGGGGTGTAATTCAAATTGCGCTTCAATTTCTACCATCACATTACTGGGAAGCATCATCCCCACGGCACTCCGTACACCTATCCCATTTTCTTTCCCAAATACATCAGCCATTAACTCACTAAATCCATTAATAACATAAGGCTGATCACCAAAATCCGGAGTACAATTCACCATGCCTAAAACCTTTACCACTCTTTTGATTCGGTCCAAATCACCGAAATGGGTTTTTATGGTGGACAACATGGTAAGCCCAACTTGCCGGGCGGCCAATTTTCCACCATCTCTATCCGTATCCCTACCTACTTTTCCGGTAATATGAGAGCCGTCAGAATTGACTGGACTTTGACCTGAGACAAACAAGAAATTATCAACCACCAAAATAGGACGATATACACCTGCAGGAGGAGGTGCAGGAGGTAATTCCAAGCCCAATTCTTGTATTCTGTTTTCAATTGAAGTTTTCATAGGACGTTCCTTGATTCAGTTTTTCTAAAATTAGGGAAATTCAACCTGTTGAAACCTATCAATTTTGATATCATGCTCAATAATACTGTTTGTATTCACCTAAATTGAATAACCGACCGGACAGTTGGTGTCAAAAAGGGCCAAGTATGCCATACTGTAGTCGACGAAATGCATTTGATCGATGAAATGCAACTTCCATTCGTCGGCAAATGACACACAAACCCATTAGTCTGTAAAGCTTTCTTAAAATCGAGGGTTTCCTACCTAAATTTTACACCTGAATCGTACTTTTGTACTGCCTTAAGCACTGCCAAGTATGTCTCAAATTGGAATCAATAAAAAATCAGTTGGATTGGTCCTTTCCGGAGGTGGAATCCGAGGCATGGCCCATATTGGATTGATTAAGGCTATGCAAGAACATGATATTGAGGCTGAGGTCATTTCGGGAACCAGTGTTGGGGCTCTGGTAGGAGCCCTTTATGCCAATGGAAATTCTGTGGCGGATATGTTGCAATTCTTTCGAGAGACTCCCTTGTTTCAGTATAACTTCTTTGCTATCAACAAACCTGGGTTTATTGATACAGACCGCTATTTTTCCATTTTTAAAGGATTTTTCCCAGAAAACAGCTTTGAAAGTTTGGAAAAACCACTTTATGTGGTAGCCACTGATTTGATGCAAGGTTTGGAAAAGGTGTTTTCCAAAGGGGAATTGATTCACCCTTTACTCGCTTCCGCTGCCTTAACCCCTGTTTTTAGCCCTGTGGAAATTGAAAAGACCTTATATGCGGATGGTGGGGTGATGAACAACTTCCCCAAGGAATATGTAGATGGCAAAGTGGATTTTGTCATAGGTAGCAATGTATCCATAGCAGGAGAGGTCAAAAAGAAAGACCTAAAAAATTCCCTTCAACTAGCGGGAAGGGTAACAGGTTTGATGATTTATGCATCCAGCCATAAAAAACTGGCCGAATGCGACCTATTCATTGAGCCCATGGAGCTTGAAAAGATTGGTGTGCTGGATAAAAAAGGAATCGAAAAGGCCTACCAGATTGGATATGAGCATGGTAGTCGTGCAATGGAGTCCCTACTTATTGAAAAATAAACTTCCAGGGAATCACGAAAGGTAATACCACGCACCAAATGACAAAAAACAGGGCCATTCCGGATGGATAGGGTTTCTTTTCCAAAATCGCTGGTACAGCCACAAAAAGAAGCCAACTTCCTTTGTAAATCAATTGAAATAGGAGCACTAAAGCCATTCTTTTGGGATAAAAAAGCCCCAAAATGGATAAAATGAAGATGGCACCCCATAAGCAACCTACCAAACGGATGGTTTCTGAATAATCCACTGTATTTTGAAAAACAGTACTAACTGCCCTTTTAGGGTTGAAGAGGCTGGTAATACTAATCCAGCCTGCTACTAGAATATTCGCGATATAAACAAGTTGTAAAAGTATCATTCTTCTGCCAATATCTTTATTTTTTCCATCACTTCGGGCAATAAGCTTCTAAATTCTGGGCCAAATCGCTTAGCGAAGATGCCCCCAGCCAAACCCGTAAACCAAACTTCATGCGTAAAAAAGGTAACCCCTTGTTTTACTTTTAGATAGCGCTTTAAATTCAGAGCTCCTAAAGGCAATCTAGTTCTGAAGGTATAGGATTTTCCAGGAATGTACGCTGTTATCTTAAATCGTGAGGTCCGGCCTTCTAAAGAGATAATTTTGCCTTTGGTTTTTAATTCAAAGGTTCCATCCAAAGTAGCATCTTTAAGGCCTGAATCCCACATTTTCCAATTGGGGACATCTGTCCAAATGGCCCAAATTTTTTCAGGAGTGGCTGAAGTTTTGGCAGTATTCCAAAAGTGTTTGTTGGACTGCTCTTTGTTTTGGGCACTGTTTTGCAAAGGCAGAAAAGCCAAGGTTAAGCAAATAATGGTGTTTCTCATTGTTTTTTAGCAAACCTAGGCAGGAATGCTTATGAAAAACTTACCATATGATAAATTAGGATGGTTTTTGAATATTGCTTCGGATTCTGCTCAAAGATTGCGGAGTAACCCCTAAATAAGAAGCCAAATGTTTAAGGGAAACCCGTTGAACCAGTTGAGGTCTGTTTTGGAGTAATTTGGCATATCGCTTTTCGGCAGTCTCGTTTTGAGCTTCTTCCAAAATTAATTCCGTAAAAAACTGTACTTCTTGAATTAGTTTGCGAACGAAGGTGTTCCAAGATTCCAAGCGCAGCAATTCATTACTTTTTTCATATGAAATTCTCCATACATCAGAATTTTCAAGGGCTTCAATATTTTCTCGAGCAGGCAGTCGATTGGAGAAACTGTATTGTGAAGTAAAAGCATACGGGGGTTCTGTAAAAAACTTCGTTACATACTCACCATTCTTTAACATGGAGAAACGAAGCAAACCTCTTTCCAAGAAATAAACATGGTTGCATAGTTGGCCTTCTTCCAAAAGAAGAATACCCTTTTTAACCGACAAGGGCTCTAAACAACCTAAAATTTTTTTCCAATCCTTTTCAGGAAGGAAAACATATTTTGTTATAAAATCCTTGAATGAATCAGGGTTCAAAAGCTATTTTTTAAACATCATCATAATCTACCTTTAAGGTAGGGGTCAATGGGTGCGATTGACAAGTCAAAATCAATCCTTCTTCAATTTCACCATCCGTAAGAATCTGGTTTTTCACCATTTCCGCTTTTCCTTCCGTAACCCGGGCTATACAACTGCTGCAAACCCCACCTTGGCAGGAATAGGGAGCATCAATATCTTGTTTGAGTACGGCATCCAAGATAAGCTCCTTTTTATCCATGACAACTTGGAAGATCTCGTCATCCACAATCACTTCCATTTGTGTTTTGCCATCTAAATCTTGGACAAGTGTGTCTTCAGTTTCTGAACTCGTAAACAATTCAAAAAGGATTTTGTCTTCAGAAATACCATTCTTCTTCAAGGTATCCGATACAGTATTTATCATTTCCTCGGGCCCACACAAATAGAACGCATCAAAAATTATATCCTTAAACCTGTTTTTGGTAATGAAATTGACAGTTGAAGTTTCAATACGGCCAAAAAGGGCATTGTCTTCTTGGGAGCGGCTATACAAATACTGCACTTTAAACCTTTCGGTATATTCTTGATGAAGTTCCTGAATTTTAGACAAATACATAGTCTCATCTGGTGTTTGATTGCCAAAAACCAAGACAAAAGTATTTTCAGGATGACTTTCCAACACCGTTTGAGCAATACTCACGATTGGAGTAATTCCGCTTCCCGCAGCAAAAGCAGCAATATCCTTTTTACTATTCGCACCTTCAAAAACAAATCGTCCTTCGGGAGGCATTACCTCGAATGTATCCCCAGAAGCTATAGATTCATTGGCATATACAGAAAATGTTCCGTTCGGTACTTTTTTAATGCCCACGGTCAGTTTCCCAGAAGAAGGTGCAGAAGAGATGGAATAAGCCCTGCGAAGTTCCTCCCCATTATGGTTATGTTTTAGGGTAATATACTGTCCTGCAGTATAACTGAACGTTTCTTGAAGATTACTTGGAATTTCAAAAGTCAAAGCAACAGAATTAGAAGTTAACGCTTGGACATCCGAAATCTTAAGGGCGTGAAAATCACTCATGAAAACAATTTTTGCGCAAAATTAAGGATTAGCCGTGTTTTCACCTCGGTTTTTATAAAATAGTAAGGGCTTGTAACAAAACCAGGGTTTTGATTACTAACTTGAAGAAAAATTGCCAACCCATGTTCAAACACTTTATTCGACTGCAGTGGAAGTCTTTTTTTAGGTCTTCTTCTTTTGGTAAGGGGCTTGCCTTAAAAATCCTCATGATTTTCTTTGGAATTTATATGTTGGTCGCACTAATTGGAACCGGTGCAGGAGTTTACTTTATACTTCGAAAGCTGTTTCCAGACCAGAGCCCCATGTGGACTATTAGTCAATACATGTTGTACTGGGTTCTTATTGAGTTATTCTTTAGATATTTTCTCCAGAAGCTGCCGGTGATGGACATCAAACCTTTCTTGATAGTTCCCATAAACAAAGGGAAGATTACGCATTATATTTTAGGCAGGTCGGGGGCTTCAATCTATAACCTCTTTGCTATTTTCTTTTTTGTTCCCTTTGCAGTTGTTCTACTTTTTAATGGATACTAGGGGTTGAATGTATTGCTTTGGCTAGTTGCCATTTTTGCAATTGTACTAATTATCAATTATGTGAACTTTCTCATCAATAAAAATGACAAAGCTCTATTCGTAATTGCTGGCCTTATCTTAACATTTTATGGATTGGACTATTTTCAGATAGTTCCCGTCAAAGAATTTTTTGGCCCAATTTTTCATGGATTGTATGCATATCCACTAGCGGTTCTGATTCCTATAGGGTTAGTTTTTATTGTGTACTGGATTAATTTTAAATACCTCAGGAATCGGCTTTTCTTGGATGATTCCCTAAAAGCCAAAAAACAGGAAGCAAAGTCATCTGATTTGGCCTGGACCAGAAGATTTGGAGATATTGCGCCATTCCTACAATTAGATTTAAAGCTGATTTGGCGGAATAAACGAACGAAAGCGCAAGTTTTTATTTCCTTGCTTTTCGTTTTTTACGGACTATTCTTTTACACACAGGAGGTCTATGCCAACGCAATGCCAATGTTCGCTTTCCTAGGAATTTTTATGACAGGAATTTTCTTAGCCAACTTTGGACAGTTCATCCCAGCATGGGATAGTGCCTATTATAGCATGATGATGTCGCAGAATATTCCCTTGCGCAAATATTTAGACTCTAAAGCAGGTCTAATTTCCGTAAGTGTGGTGGTCATGTTTTTGTTGACCATTCCCTACGTCTATTTTGGTTGGGAAGCCCTGGCCATCAATTTTGGAAGTGCGATTTATAATTTGGGCGTGAACATTCCTGTGATTTTGTATTTCGGCTCATTCAACAAAAAAAGGATAGAATTGGATAAAAGCCCCTTTGGAAATATGCAGGGAACCAGTGGAACGCAGTTTTTGATTATGCTTCCAGTTCTAGGAGCGCCGATACTCATCTTCTCCATTTGCTATCTCTTTTTCTCAGTTGAGGTGGGGGTAGCTGTGCTTTCCATTATGGGAATTGTGGGCTTTATGTTCAAAAACAAATTGCTTGATGCAATCACGGAGCAATACAGAAAAAAGAAATACGGAATGATTGCAGGTTTTAAAGAAAAAAACAGCTAATTCAACAAAACAAGAAATACCGAGTAAATATGATTACTGCAGATAACCTTACAAAAATATATGGGTCACAACTTGTACTGAATATTGACCACCTGGAAATTCCAAAAGGGCAAAGCTTTGGTTTGGTAGGCAATAATGGAGCTGGAAAGACTACCTTTTTTAGTCTTTTGCTGGATTTGATTCAACCCTCTTCCGGTCAAATTGTAAACAATGAGGTACAGGTGAATGCCAGTGAGGATTGGAAACCTTTTACTTCCTCATTTATTGATGAATCCTTTTTGATTGGATACTTGACACCAGAAGAGTACTTTTATTTTATTGGCGAGTTGAGAGGGAGAAATAAAGCAGATGTGGATGCCCTCTTGGCCCAGTTTGAAGATTTTTTTCATGGAGAAATCTTGGGTCAGAAAAAATTCTTAAGAGACCTTTCTAAAGGAAATCAAAAGAAAGCTGGTATTGTCGCTTCTTTCATAGGAAATCCCGAAGTAGTCATTTTGGATGAACCCTTTGCCAATCTAGACCCTACTACCCAAATACGCCTAAAGGCGATTATAAAGGAATTGGCCGAGAGCGAGAATGTAACCGTTTTGGTATCTAGCCATGACTTGATGCACGTGACCGAGGTTTGTGAACGAATCGTGGTTTTGAATAAAGGTGAGGTGGTGAAGGATATCCAAACCTCTGCGGAAACGCTCAAGGAATTGGAAACCTTCTTTGGAGGATAAAAAAAGCGCCGATTATTGGCGCTTTTATACTGTTATTTTTACTGGTTTATTGTTGCTTGAAATTTATTGCCCTCCAGTCGGAGTATAGAAAAATTCTTCTTTGACTATTTTTCCATTTTCCACTTGGTATAGACAAATTTCTTCCATGGAATGTCTGCCTCCTTCTTTGAAGGTAGCATCCATTTTCATGCGACATGAAAAAAAGTTGTCGGCCACAATCGGGTCAGAAACTTCATTCCCATGAAATTCGGCCACCATATTGTTGAAGAACTCAGCTTTCTTAACTACTTCATCAAAACCAGCAACTCGTTCCATAGGTGCTCCTTTTGGTTCTATGCTCTCAATATTTGGGGCATATAGTTCGTGCATTGCCTGATCAAATTGACCTTGTCTACAATAGTTGACTAGTGTATTGGCTACTTCCTGTGTTGTCATGTGTTTGTTTTTTAATGATTAATAAATAAACTGTGTTATGCTAATGCATCGCTTAAATAGTTATTGAGGGGCCGTATCGCCTCAAAATGATGTAAAATTTCATTGGCTAAGCTATCTGAATCATAAAATGGAGCTAAGGGAAATTCGGCCATGGTATAAAACTGTTTGTTGAAAATCAAATCTGTCTTTTCAGAAACAGCCATGAGTTCCTTATCCAACCGCTTGGCTTTTTCTCCTTTTAGTTTTCCGAAATTTTGTACAAAATCGGTTTCTTCCACAATAGAAATTAGGGCCTCTGGGTTTTGTGCAATATGGTACCGCAATTCCTTCAGTTCTGGATTGGCAATCATAAAGAGCCCCCCTCCTACATGAATATTCTCCGCGTCAATACCCAAATAAAAACCAGGTAATTCTGATTTCTTGCCGCCTGCTGAAAAGCCTGCTTTCATAATTGTATTGTAAGGAGACTTGTCTTTGGAAAAGCGAATATCTCGATTAATTCTGAATAAAGCTTTTTTGGAATCCCCATCAATTTTACTTTCCCATTCCTGTAAACTTGGTAGAATGGTGTCCAAGAGATTAAGAAAAGGCACTTTCACATCGTTCTCGTACCGCTTTTTGTTAGCATGAAACCATTCTTTATGATTGTTCTTTGCCAATTCTTTAAAGAATGTACTGTAAGATTCACTGATCATCTCATCAATTTTTTAGGTTTCTATGAAAAAGACGTTTTGACTATATTACATTGGACAAAGCCTTATGTCTTTTTCCTGGCCAAGCGTAATGCCATTTCGGTCAATTCTTCCCAAATAGCATGATCCACATAGTCCGCTTCATACCATCCTGTTAAAGGCCCTTTGTTTTTAAAAGGGTTGAATTCGACTAGTTCAGCACCTGAAATTGATGTAAGGGTAGTCCCCAATTTAAATACCATTTTGTTCTTTTTAGAAAAGAAAGCAAAAACCTTTTTGTTGAAATGAATAGCGGGAGAACTCATCATTTTACCTTCCGTGACCCGAGGGTATTGCAAACATAATTTTTGCCGAATTTCATTAAACTTTTCGAATTCCATACCTCAAAACTACGAAAGAGGTATTCTCTTAAAAAGGGCATATCAGACACTTTTAAGGGTTGATTCTGCCAAAGGCTTTTTTTATTTTTGAATGAAGCTAAATTCCACACAATGAAACATGTATCGATTCTAGTTCCCAAGCGAAATGCTATTTTAAGTAGTGTTGTTGGTCCGTTCAAAGTACTTTCCGTAGCCAATTCTTTCTTAAAGAAAACCGGAGTTCGAGAAGACGATTTTTTTGATATTCATTTTGTAGGATTACAAAAAGAAACAGTGCTTTATGATGGAGCCTTTAGCATACATTGCGATGCAAGTATTGAGGAGGTCGATAAAACCGATATAATTCTCCTTCCGGCATTTCGACCTGATTTTTTGTTGGAAGAAATGGAAGAGAACAGAGACTACGTGCCTTGGATTCTGAAACAAAGGAACCAACATGGGGCAGAGGTGGCCAGTATGTGTATGGGAGCTTTTGTTTTGGCAATGACCGGTTTGGTAGATGGAAAGCAGTGTTCCACTCACTGGGCGGGAATGGAGATTTTTAGAAAATTGTTTCCAAAGGTCAATTTGGTGTCCAACAAAATCGTGACGGAAGAGGATGGGATTTATTCCAGCGGCGGAGCGTATTCCTTTTTAAACCTCATGGCACATCTTGTGGAAAAATATTGCGGTAGGCCCACGGCTATTTATGTCTCAAAATTTTTGGAAATTGATATTGACCGGGAGGACCAAAACCAGTTCGCTATTTTTCAAGGCCAAAAGGATCATGATGATGAGGCCATTAAGGAAGCTCAGGAATTTATTGAGCGAAATGTAAACCATAAAATTTCCGTGGAAGAGCTAGCGAAGAAGTTTGCCATAAGTGGTAGAAATTTTGTGCGTAGGTTTAAAAAAGCGACACAGAACACGCCTTTAGAGTACATTCAAAGAGTGAAAATGGAAGCGGCAAAACGCAGTTTGGAATCTACCCAACAAAATGTAAATGAGGTGATGTATCAAGTGGGCTATATGGACCAAAAAGCATTTCGAACCATTTTCAAAAAATACGTAGGTCTTTCCCCAGTAGCGTACAAAAGCAAGTACAATCGGGTAAGGGCAAATTATGAAAGCCCTTCGGCATGGTGAAGTACCAGAACTTAAACACAAAAAAGAATTCGGCATTTTATCGATAAAGCTTATAATAATCTTACCTTTTCTGAGTTT
This sequence comes from Bacteroidota bacterium, assembly GCA_039184805.1. Taxonomy (GTDB): domain Bacteria; phylum Bacteroidota; class Bacteroidia; order Flavobacteriales; family Flavobacteriaceae; genus Flagellimonas. The sequence continues at coordinate 18,351 of JBCDAX010000046.1, forward strand.
AGTTTAGATAGGATTACAGATTATTTTGAAGCATTTTCAAAAATTTTTTGGGGCACTTCTTTTGGTTGGGGCATTACTGAACTCGTGTTCAGTGAAAAAAGACAAATTCATCAACCGAAATTGGCACGCATTAAACACCAAGTACAACACCTTGTACAACGGCAATCTTGCTTTTGAGGTTGGCCGGGAAGAACTCAATGCCAATTACCGAGATGATTTTTGGGAGATACTTCCTGTGGAACGGTTGGAAGTGACGGATGAGGTGAAGCTTGATTCCGAAGATAACAATCCCAATTTTGAAATAGCTGAAGAAAAAGCGACCAAGGCCATCCAGAAACATAGTATGGATGTCAAAGACCAAGAGCGAAACCCACAAATTGATGAAGCCTTTTTATTGTTGGGGAAAGCGCGGTATTTTGATCAGCGCTATATCCCTGCCTTGGAATCCTTCAATTACATCCTTCGTAAATATGTGGCAAGTGATAAATTGAATGAAGCGCGTATTTGGAGAGAGAAGACCCATATGCGATTGGATAATCCAGAGTTGGCGATAAAAAATCTTAAACGCTTGTTTCGGTATGAGGATTTGAGAAATCAGGAATACGCAGATGCCAGCGCGGTTATGGCCCAAAGCTATATTAATCTAAAAGTACCAGACACCGCGATTCAAAAATTGAAAATTGCCCAGGCATACACCAAGAAAAACGAAGAAAAGGGTAGATATCTCTTTATCATTGGTCAGCTGTTCAATCAATTGGGATATAAGGACAGTGCAAACTATGCTTTTGACAAGGTGATTGATTTGAATAGGAAATCTCCACGGGTATATATGATTAATGCCCATCTCAAGAAAATTCAGAATATTGAATTCACGGATGAAAATCAGGAAGAGGTGTTGGAGTATTTGACGGATTTGGAAGAGAATCGTGAAAACCGACCGTTTTTAGATAAGATTTATCGAGAAGTGGCGCAATTCCATTTGGCCACTGAATCAGATAGTTTGGCTTTGGTGTATTACAATAAATCATTGAAAGCAAATCAAGGAGATCGAAAACTCAGCTCTCTTAATTATCAAAGCCTAGCGGATTACTACTTTGATGAGAACAATTACAAAACAGCGGGGGCCTATTATGACAGCACATTGACCAATTTAAATGAAAAGACACGCAAGTATCGTCGCATTAAGAAGAAGTTGGATAATCTGGAAGATGTAATCAAATACGAGGACATTGCTCAATACGCGGATAGCGTTATTACCATTTATAGCATGCCCGAAGCCGAGCGCAAGGCCTATTTTGAAGATTACATCGCGGAATTAAAGCGCAAAGATGAGGCCGAAGCTGAACGAGAATTGAAACGAACCACAGCGGGTTTTGCAGCCTTTGGGGAATCAAAAGGAGGTAAGGCCAACAAAGGTAAATTCTACTTTTATAATATCACGAGTTTGGGATATGGTAAGAATGACTTTACTACTCGTTGGGGGAATCGAGCCTTGGAGGATGACTGGCGTTGGAGTAATAAAAGTAGAGCCTTACCTTCGGAAGCAACGGGGACTGACGTTTTGGCAAGTGGGGAATCGCCAGAAGATTTGACACCGGACCAAAAATATAATTTGGACTTTTATCTATCTCGAATCCCTACCGAGGTTACCGTAATTGATAGTCTTCGAAAAGAAGAGAACTTCGCTAATTATCAATTGGGGCTTATTTACAAGGAAAAGTTCAAGGAGAATCTATTGGCCGCTGGAAAATTGGAAGACGTTTTAAAATCAGACCCAGAGGAGCGTTTGATTTTACCATCCAAATACAACCTATTTAAAATTTACGAGGAGTCGGGAAGCCCATTGGCGGAATCGATGAAGCAAAATATCATTACCAATCACTCTGATACGCGATATGCTGAAATACTGTTGAATCCACAAGCGGTGCTTGCCGGAGATACGGACAGCCCTGACGCGAGGTATTCGCAACTCTTTAAATTATACCAGAAACAAGAGTTTTTGCAAGTGATTACGCAAAGCCAAGAATATATTGATCGTTTTACAGGAGACCCTATTGTTCCAAAATTTGAAATGCTCAAGGCAAATGCGATTGGAAGGCTACAAGGGTTTGAACCGTTTAAAGAAGCTTTGAATTATGTGGCCCTTACCTACCCTAATAACGTAGAAGGAAAACGAGCGGAAACCATGGTCAAGGAACAGCTTCCAAAAATGGCAAGCCAAGAATTTTCGCGCGAAGTTGGTTCAAAAGGAGCAGGAAATTGGAAAGTTGTTTTTCCTTATAAAATAAGAGACAATGAAAAGGCGTTAGCCTTAAAGAGTAGGTTGGAAGAAGTAGTAAAAGATTTAAACTACAGAAATGTTATCTCCAAGGATATCTACAATCTTGAAGATCAATTTGTCGTGGTGCATGGTTTCAAATCCCAAGAATTTGCCCTAGGCTTTGTGGAGCTTATAAAAAAGAACCGGGACTACCGTATCCAAGAGGAGAATTTTGTAGTTTTATCGGATAATTACAAAGTCATCCAAATCCATAAAAATTTAGAATCATACAAAGAACAAATGTTAACCCCATAACCCTAGAACACAATGTTTTCAGACAACAAAAAACCCAGACCTATGACAGAATTTGGCGGACAACCCAACAGA
>JBCDAX010000047.1:0-20452 GCA_039184805.1 Bacteroidota bacterium
AAATGGCTCTAATGGTATCTGAAACATCATTTACCGAATCTTCGATACCACCGATTTGGGCGAATGTGGGCAAACTCATAAGAAGCATGGCCCAGGTTACTTTACTTGTTTTTTTCATGACTGTTCGTTTTGTGGCCTGATCAGGGCCTGATGAATAAACTTGAGGCAAACTAGTATTAAGGAAGTCGTTGGATCGAGAATCCCTAAAAATTAACAGTGGAACGCGTTAATTTTTGGAAAATAATAGGCCTTTGGGCCAAATTGATAAAAATTGTGAAATGAAATCTCTAATGGAAGAAGATGAGAACTACAGCATTTATAGCTTACTTTTCACTCTTGATGATAATGAATTTAGGTTACGGCCAAGAGAAAAGGATTTTGGTTTTGGACCCAGGGCACGGCGGGATAGATTCAGGTGCAACGGCCACCGCCAATCTTTACGAAAAGGATATTGTTTTGGACATTGCATTTAAGATGCAGTATTGGAACAAGGAATTGTTATCAGGATACTTTGATATTTATCTTACGCGAAGCATTGATACCCTCATAAGTTTGAATCATAGAACCAAGTTGGCCAGGCATTTAAAACCCGATTTGTTTGTTTCACTTCATTGTAACCACGCTCAAAATAAAAAGGCGACTGGGATTGAGGTGTATACCTTTTTGAAAACTGAAAGCGCAAACAATTTTCAGTCAAAATCAGAAGTGCTTGCCAAGGTAATAAGTGGAGGAATTGCAACTAATCTAGGGTTTGCAAATAGGGGAAGCAAAACAGCTAATTTTCAGGTATTACGGGATACCAGGAACATATGTCCCGCGGTACTGATTGAAATGGGATTTTTATCAAACATGGATGAATCAAACTATTTGAAACTTAATGAAAAAAGGGAGGCATTGGCGTTGGCGATTCTTCTTACCTTGTTTGACTCAACATCACTTGAATTCGGACCACAGTAGTGGATGTTCACTGGCCATATTCAATTCGCCGTCCATGGATTGATAGGTATCCCACTTGGGTCTTTTACCCGGCCATATTCCTTTTCGGTTGAGACCACAGTTTTGAGTGTTCTCAAATAGTTTTGATGACACCATTAAATAATCTAGCTGTTTGATGTTAACGCCTTTGGTATAAGCGCCAAGCCTATAATAGGAGGAATCAGAGCCAGTATCCAAAGTAACTTCAAAATCCTTGTGGGCATTTATCTGCTTTAGTGAAAAGCGCTCAATAAATACCCTTACATGTTTATTAAAAGAAGGCAGACCTAGGGTGCCAGCCAAAACAAAATTTTCATTTGATTGTGTACACATTTCGACTATGGCATACAACTTATCAAATCGCTCTGCTATTTTTTCACTTAACGAACGTCCATCCAACAGCGCATTGATAATAAACACTTCCTTGTTAGAAGGCGCATTGACCGTATATAATTGAACATCATTTTCAAATAAACTGCCACCTGAGGAATCCCTTTCATTGGCAAAAGAATTGATGGTCCTAAGCTTTAACCCTTTTTTCAGCAATATCCCCAGTCCACGATTTTTAAGTGAATTGCCTTCCATAAAAAAGACTTCCGCATAGGCTTGTTTTAGGTATACCTTATTGAAATGGGATAGTGCCAATCGATTTTCTACTTCTTGAACGATGAGAATATCCGCATTGCAATCAAGGATTACTTTTGCTTTATTAGTGATTGCTTTGATGGGAATGGACAGGGATTTACTTTTCGCCCAACCTACCCAGTTCTTTGTGGAATTTCCATGACCTTGGTGGTTATCGATTAACGGGCTATAGTATACCTCACCTTCGATATTTTCTAAATGTACATTTTCAAAACCAGCGTCGCTATGGAAACCGATAAGCACGGCCAATTCACGTAATCGGTTTAAGTCACTTTCATTCTTGCATCTTTTTAATTGAAGGGATTCGAATTCTTCTTTCCAATCTGGCAAGCGTTTTGAACGATAACATTGCACCAAATCTATGTGCCGATAGAAAATGTTCTGAAAATTGTAGGAAGCTATCTTCATGGCAACAAAATTTTTGATTTGGTTTCATTCTTGACCATGATTTCGTTGATCTTGGTTTCATCATAATAAATAATGCCTCCCAACTTGGTAAAGGGGATTGTTTGGTTTATCCTAAAATTTTGGAGTGTGCCCGGGCTTATTTCCAGCTTGTCCATAACCTTTCCCGACTTTATCCATCGATCAATTGTAATACGTTCATATTTGATTAGAATCTCTTTGATTTCATAATGCATTTCTTCTTTTAGCCTTTCTAAATCATCCGATGTAACTATACTTGCTGGCATATCTCCTAGTTTTAATTGCTAAGCAAATATGGCTTGGTTGGAAAAATAAATTTCACAAGGTGTACCCAAGTTGGGTTAAACTTTAACACTCTTTTGATTGCTAATTACGACGGATTTTATTGATCTCCTTTATCTAGATTAGAAAGAAGATTAATGGTCAAATCATCCAAAAACTTAGTGCGGCTCTTTTTCCTGATTCTTATATCACCATAGTTTTGATAGGGATCTCCGGATTTAAAATGGAATACATTCTCAAGAGCGTGTACAATCTCTTTAATACTGACCTTGCCCTGATTTATTGCCCTACTGCTTTTAAGGGCATATGCCAATTCCGTCATATCCGTTTTACTGGCCGTCCAATTCAGCCTGTTTGAGGAATTCGTCTTGTATCCATTAAGCTGGCCTATATTTTTTAACCTAAGGTCTAAATATGATATCAATCTACGATTGGCGGTTAACTTGGCCAACAATAAATCATGTGAGGTACTGAAATCAGGATCCCTGAAATAATATTTGGCATGGGTGATATTGAATTCGTTGAAATATTCACGAGTAAAGTAATGATCGTCCAGATAATCTTTTCCTTGATCGATGTACTGAATGAAGTCTAAATTTTGGGAGAAGAATGTATTCAGTTTCTTAAGCTTCCTGATTGTATACTTTTTCTTGCTGGCATCATCTCCTTTTGGAAAGTTTAACTCGAATGACTTTAATTCAAAAAAGTACACCAGGTTACTTAGAGGAACCTGTTTGGTATTCTTAAAAAAATAAATCTCGCTCTTAATAGTTGAAAACGATTCTTTGGAAATATATCGGTTCATTTTGGTCAATAGGTTTCGGCAAAGCACAATGGAGAGATCACACCTTTTGACCATATCTCCGGTTATTGATTCAATCCTAGCTAATTCTTCTGAAAATTCTTGAGATAGTAGTTGTAGTTCCATAAGCTGACCTTTAAGCGTTAGTAACCATTGTAGGTCAAAGCAATATTGAATTGGGGCTATGCTTTATCTAAAGGTCAGACCATATTAAAAATAAGTATCAATTATTGTGCCTTATTTCTTGTTAATTATAAAAGCTATAACAATAACAGAAAACATGAAAACTATACTGAGGGAATGGTTTGTTTTAATGAGCAAAAGCCCTAAAAATGGTGATTTCTAATAAGGATTGACCGAAAATGAGGTTATTTGACCCAAAAAATGTTAAAATTTCAATTTTAACAAAAAAGTGTGCAGAAAGTGTGCAGAAAAAAAGGCTTCCAAAAGTGTTAACCCTCGGAAGCCTTGCTATTACTGGCGGTCTGGACGGGACTCGAACCCGCGACCCCCTGCGTGACAGGCAGGTATTCTAACCAACTGAACTACCAGACCAATGATTTTATCTTTAAAGACTCTGACAACAGCCAGATTCAAATCTTGTTCAAATGCTTTTTGCAAAGCGAGTGCAAATATACATTCTCATTCGAATTCAACAAAAATTTTTTTCAAAATTACCATTGTGCTACACAAACTTTTGGCGCTCAATCATAAAAGTGTTCAGTACTTGTGAAAACTCTTGGTTAATATCAACGACAACATACTTAATTTTATACTGGGCACATTTGAGCTTAAGTTCATTCTTATAATCTAGAACCATTTTACGATACCCTTCACGGATATTTTCGGCATATAAATCAATATGTTCCCCACTTTCTACATCTACATAGCGCTTTGGGGAATTATCAAAATCAAAGTCGATTTCATGGGAATGGTCCAATAGGTGAAAAAGTACCACTGCATGTTTGTTGTATTTTAAATGGCGAAGTGCCTCGAACAGCTCTTTCCTTTCCGTTTCATTTTGAAACATATCGGAAAACATAAAAATCAGGCTTCTGCGATGTATTTTTTCTGCAATCTGGTGCAAATAGGTATACGTTCTGGTCGTGTTGGAATTACTATTAGTTTTAACTACCGTATTCAATTGCGAATAAAGCATCTGAAAGTGTCGTTCGCTACTTTTTTCTGAAGCATGAAAGGTGTAAGAATCTGAATAAATGCTTAATCCGATTGCGTCACGTTGTCTTTTTAGCAACTGCATTAAAGCGGCAATGGCCAAAACACCAAAACCAATTTTGTTCAAGTTTTGAACACCTAATTTTTGCACTTCTGGGTAGTACATGGAAGCGGAATTGTCCAGAATCATATGACACCTCAAATTGGTTTCATCTTCATAGCGCTTTGAAAACAGCTTATCGGTTTTGGCAAACAATTTCCAATCTATATGTTTTGTACTTTCTCCGGAATTATAAATTTTATGTTCCGCAAATTCTGCGGAAAAACCGTGGAAAGGGCTTTTATGGATACCACTAATAAATCCTTCCACAATCTGGTTGGCTAGAAGCTCTAGATTTTGGAAAAGTTGCGCTTTAGAAAGTTCAGACCTTACATCCATAGTATAATACTAGACCCAATATAAAACAAAAAAAGGCTTGGCATCCGCCAAACCTTTCTTAAAATACTATACTTGGTTTCTAAAGACTATAATACGGCTTCAATAGCATCTGTATAAGCCTTTTTTGGAGATACACCAACTTGTCTGTTTACGATTTCTCCATCTTTAAAAACTAATACCGTTGGAATGTTTCGTACGCCATACTTAGCTGCAAACTGTTGATTGGCATCAACATCTACCTTGCCAACAACTGCTTTGCCTTCGTACTCACTGCTTACTTCGTCAATGATTGGACCTACCATTCTACAAGGACCGCACCATGCTGCCCAAAAATCGACTACTACGGGTTTTTCGCTTTTAAGTACTACGTCTTCAAAAGTTGCATCTGTTATTTCTAGTGCCATTGTGTTTTATTTAATGTTCGCAAAGTTAGTCAAATAATGGGCACATTCCTTACTGCAGAGGTATTCGTTTTCATTATCGTGCCATTGGTGTATGTTATGGCTAATCAGTTGAGTTTGTAGTATATATCATTTTCCTCCAGAACATTAAGCAGTTCGGAGTTTATCTTTACTTTTTGCTTTCGGCTGGAGAGGTTCAGCTTTATTTCATCCTGCATTTCATACACTATAAAATTTAAAGGTAAATCTCCTTTGAATGATCGTAGCGTATCCTTTAGCACAATAATTCGTTTTTCTTGCAATCGGTCAATATCCAATTTTATGGTCAACTTTTTCGCATACGAATCCATCACATCTTGAAGTTGTTTAAAATCATTGAACTGCAGTCGAGGGTCTCCTTTTTTCCCGGTTTCCCGATTTACCCATCCTTCTCGGACAAAGACTTTGAGATGGACAAAAGAATTAATCATCAGAAAGTGTCTGAATTTTAAATATTCTTCTCCAAAAATTCGGAATTCAAAAGTGTCTGTGTAATCTTCAAGAGTGAAGGCAGCCCAGCCCTTCCCATTTTTGGAAATGCGATGCTGAACATCCGTTATAACACCAGCTACCGTAATTTCTCGATTCAAATAATCCTCCAATTGATTTAGCGCGGAAACACTACTATTACAGAAGGCGGTTATCTCCTTTTTGAAATCATCCAAAGGATGTCCGGAAATATAAATTCCGACCACCTCTTTTTCCCGTCTGAGTTTTTCCATGGTACCCCAATCCTCGCAAGGCGGAACTACGGGTTCGGGAATCTGTACCTCACTAGCCTCACCAAATAAACTGACTTGGGATGAATTTTGGTTTTCTTGATATTTGGCGCCATACTTAACTGCTTTTTCCAGGAAAGAAATGCCATCACCATCATGATGAAAATATTGTGCACGATGGGTATCTCCAAAAGAATCAAATCCTCCAGCTAAGGCTAAATTTTCAAAGGACTTTTTGTTCGCGGCTCTGAGGTCGACCCGTTTTGCCAAATCAAAGACAGAACGAAAAGGACCATTTTCTTTTCGTTCTTCCACTATGGTCTCCACAGCTGAACGTCCGACACCTTTAATAGCACCCATTCCAAATCGAACCGCGTTGTTCTTGTTTATAGCAAACTTGTAATACGATTCATTGACGTCAGGGCCTAAAACTTCTAATCCCATACGTTTGCATTCTTCCATGAAGAAGGTTACCTGTTTGATGTCATTCATATTATTAGAAAGCACGGCAGCCATATATTCTGCAGGGTAGTGGGCTTTCAAATAGGCAGTTTGATAGGCAATGAATGCGTAACAGGTGGAGTGACTTTTATTAAAGGCGTAGGATGCAAATGCTTCCCAATCCTTCCATATTTTTTCCAACACATCCCTGGGATGTCCGTTCTTTTCCCCGCCATCCAAAAACTGAGGCCTTAGTTTTTGTAGCAATGCAAATATCTTTTTTCCCATCGCCTTACGAAGTACGTCGGCATCACCTTTAGAGAATCCAGCAATTTTTTGGGAAAGCCGCATCACCTGTTCTTGATAGACCGTAATCCCGTAGGTGTCTTTAAGATATTCCTCCATTTCTGGAAGGTCATAGGTGATTTCCTCTTCACCATGCTTTCGGGCAATGAAACTTGGAATATATTCCATAGGTCCTGGGCGATACAAGGCATTCATGGCAATGAGGTCATCAAAAACCGTGGGTTTTAGGTTTTTCATGTGTTTCTGCATCCCTGGTGATTCATATTGGAATATCCCTACAGTATCGCCTCGTTGGAAAAGCTCATAGGTCTTCTCATCATCCAACGGAAATTCGTCTGGTTCAAGCTCAATTCCAGTTCTCGCTTTTACAATCTTGACCGTATCTTTTATTAAGGTCAAGGTTTTCAACCCTAAGAAGTCCATTTTTAGCAGCCCTGCGTCTTCAACTACGGAGTTGTCAAATTGGGTAACATATAAATCTGAGTCTTTGGCCGTTGCTACAGGAACAAAATTGGTTATGTCATCTGGGGTAATAATGACCCCACAAGCATGGATTCCGGTATTTCGCAATGAACCTTCCAGTACACGGGCCATGTTTACGGTTTGACCTTCCAAATCATCACTTTCTGAAATATTAAGGAGCTCATGAACCTTCTCCAACTCATCCGAACGGAACTTCTTTTTCAAATCAGACTCTTCCATGCCAAAAATCTTGTGCAGTTTCCCCATGGTAGGAATCAACTTGGCAATTCTGTCTGCGTCATTTAAAGGAAGGTCTAAAACTCTGGCTGTATCTCTAATTGAGGATTTAGCAGCCATGGTTCCATAAGTTATGATTTGCGCAACTTGGTTGGCTCCATATTTATTGATTACATAATCCATCACCTTTCCACGTCCTTCATCATCAAAATCAATATCAATATCGGGCATGGACACCCTATCTGGATTTAGGAATCGCTCAAAAAGGAGATCGTACTTCAGTGGGTCAATATTGGTAATGCCAAGGCAATACGCAACCACGGAACCGGCAGCTGAACCACGTCCAGGTCCAACAGAGACTCCCATGTTTCTGGCCTCACGGATAAAGTCTTCTACTATCAAAAAATAGCCTGGATAACCAGAATTTTCAATGGTTTTTAACTCGAAATCAATCCGCTCCGTAATTTCATCGGTAATTTCTCCATATCGGCTTTCCGCACCCCTATAGGTGATATGCCTTAAATACGAATTTTCACCACGTTTACCTCCATCGGTTTTATCCTCAGCAACTTTGAACTCTTCAGGAATGTCAAACTTTGGTAACAGTACGTCCCTTGCCAACTCAAAGGGCTCAATTTTATCAATAATTTCCTGAATATTCAGGATGGCTTCAGGGAGGTCATTAAAGAGAGCTTTCATGTCCTCTGAAGACTTGAAATAATACTCCTGATTAGGTAGCCCATATCGATACCCTCTACCACGCCCAATAGGTGTAGCCTGTTTTTCCCCATCTTTTACGCAGAGCAGAATATCATGTGCTTCTGCATCCTTTTTGTCACAATAATAGGTGTTGTTGGTGGCGACCATTTTGACCCTATGTTTTTTGGACAATTGAATCAAACTTTGATTTACCCGATTTTCATCTTCTTGATTGTGACGCATTACTTCCACGTACAAATCGTCTCCAAATTGAGCTTTCCACCATAAAAGCGCATCTTCGGCTTGCTTTTCCCCAACGTTCAAAAGTTTGTTGGGTACCTCACCATATAAATTCCCCGTCAAGGCTATTACACCTTCCTTGTACTGCTCAATGATTTTTTTGTCTATTCTTGGTACATAGTAGAAACCGTCGGTATAGGCAATGGATGACATTTTCGCCAAATTGTGATAGCCCTTTTTGTTTTTGGCGAGCAATACAATTTGATAACCGTAATCCTTTACATTTTTATTGGTATGGTCCTCGCAAACAAAAAACTCGCAACCTACGATAGGGATGATTTCCTGCTTACGATCGGTTTCTCCCTGTTCCTCCAGCTGCTTGTTTTCTTCTCGTACTGCTTTGTTATGGTTCGTTACCTCTTTTACAAAGTGGAAAGCCCCCATCATATTGGCATGGTCAGTCAGGGCCACTGCAGGCATCCCATGGTTTACAGCGGCCTTGACCAGACCCTTAATATTCATTGTGGACTGAAGTACAGAGAACTGAGAGTGGTTGTGTAAATGAGCATAAACGGCATCTACTAAATTCTCTGCATTCGTACTGATTTCTTCTTCAGAAATTCCTTCGGTAGCATTATCCCAAAGGGCATCCGCTATCTTTTTTGAGGCAGCTTTTAGGTTGATGTGCTTTAACCCTATAAGTTCAATTTCCTTTGGATTAGCCTCTGAAAAATGCTCAAAATAATCAGGTTGTACATCCAATTCTTTTAAAGAGTAGTGTTGTTTCCGAACCAATTCCAAAAAGCAACGTGTTGTCGCTTCCACGTCGGCGGTTGCATTGTGGGCTTCAGCAAAGGGTTCGCCAAATAAAAACTCATGAAGCTCGGTAAGTGTTGGCAATTTAAATTTCCCACCTCTTCCGCCGGGAATTTTACAAAGTTCTGCGGTGGCTTCAGTACAGGTATCCAAAACAGGAAGTTCTGTAAGTTGATTTGAAATGCCTAGTCTGTGGAACTCACACCCCATAATGTTTACATCAAAATCAACATTTTGCCCCACTACAAATTTGGCTTTGGTAAGTGCTTCGTTAAAAAGTTCCAAAGTTTCATTCATTGAAACACCTTCTTGCTCCGCTAAGGCAGTCGAAATTCCATGTATCTGTTCTGCCTCATAAGGGATATTAAAACCATCAGGTTTAACCAACATGTCTTGTTGTTCGACAAGATTGCCTAATTCGTCATGCAATTGCCATGCAATTTGAATACATCTAGGCCAGTTGTCAGTATCGGTAATTGGGGCATCCCAACGCTTGGGAAGTCCTGTGGTTTCAGTATCAAAGATTAGGTACATACAGTCTTTTATTGTCAGTTTCAGTACAGTTGGAAACTGTACAAAGCCAATAAATAAAAGTAAGTAAGAAGAAGGATTTCAAAAAATAGAGTTGTTATCATTTATTAACGGATAAAAAACCAGTAAATCATTGGGAAATCAATGAATTGGATTATATTTGCACCCGCTTTTAGAGAAAAGGCGAAGTAAAAGATTCCCGCGTTCACGGGAAAAGGATTAATAATCAGGGTCGGGCACCCTACAAATTAATGTGATATGCCAGTAAAAATTAGACTTCAAAGACACGGTAAAAAAGGTAAACCTTTCTATTGGGTAGTTGCCGCCGATTCAAGATCAAAAAGAGATGGTAAATTTTTGGAAAAGTTGGGAACTTATAACCCTAACACCAATCCTGCTACCATCAATTTAGATGTTGACAGCTCTGTAAAATGGTTGCAAAACGGTGCACAGCCAACTGATACGGCTCGTGCTATTCTTTCTTATAAAGGTGTAATGCTAAAAAACCACTTGGTGGGTGGTGTTCGTAAAGGTGCATTGACCGAAGAGCAAGTTGAAGAAAAATTTAACGCTTGGTTAGCTGAAAAAGAGAAAGGTATTCAAGCGAAAGTAGATGGTTTGGATAAGGCCAAAGCTGATGCCAAAGCTAAGGCATTGGAAGCTGAAAAAGAAGTCAACGAAAAGCGAATTGCTGCCGCCCTTCCTGAAGTAGAAGAGGAAGTTGAAGAAGAAACTACGGAAGTGGTTGAAGCTTCTGCTGAGGAGGCTCCGGAAGCTGCTGAAACATCTACTGAAGAAGCTGCTCCTGCTGAGGAAGCTCCTGCTACTGAGGCATCTGCCGAAGAAGAATAAAAAAGATACCGATGCGCAAGGAAGAGTGTTTCTACCTGGGCAAAATCGTATCAAAATATAGTTTTAAGGGTGAGGTGTTGGTAAAATTAGACACTGACGAACCCGAAATCTACGAAAACATGGAATCAGTTTTTGTTTCATTGGGAAACAATCTGGTTCCATTTTTTATTGACCGCTGTCGATTGCACAAATCAACTTTGCTACGTATTGATTTTGAAGAAGTAAAAGATGAAGCTACGGCTGATAAAATTCTGGGGTCGGAATTATATCTCCCATTACAGTTTCTACCTCCGCTTACAGGGGACAAGTTTTATTTTCACGAAGTAATTGGATTTCGATTGATGGATGAGGTTCATGGGGATATTGGAGTTATCCAGGCTGTAAATGATAGTGCTTCGCAAGAACTTTTTGAGGTGGAAAAGGATGGGAAGGAACTATTGATTCCAATTAATGATGATATCATCTCCAAGGTGGATAGGGAATCCAAAACCATTCACGTGAAAACTCCGGAAGGTTTGGTTGATTTGTACCTTTAGCGTATGTCAGAACCTTTTAAATTCAAACATTTTACTGTTCATCAAGACAAATGTGCCATGAAAATTGGTACCGATGGAGTCCTGCTTGGGGCCTGGACTTCTTTGGAACATAACCCAGATAGTATTTTGGATATTGGTGCAGGAACAGGAATCATTGCTTTGCAAATGGCACAACGTTCTACTACCGAACTTATAGATGCCATTGAGTTGGAGGAAGGAGCTTATGAACAATGTGTAGACAATTTTGAGCAATCCCCATGGGGAGATAGGCTGTTTTGTTACCATGCAGGCCTAGATGAGTTTGTGGATGAGATAGATGAGAAATACGACTTGATTGTTTCCAATCCTCCATTTTATGATGAAGACGTCTCAAGCGGAGATGCTTCTCGAGATATTGCGAGACAAAATCAATCCTTGCCCTTTGAAGAATTGATAGAGGGGGCGGCTAAACTGCTACAAGACAATGGCTTGTTTTCTGTAATAATCCCATTTAAATCCGAAGAATCATTTGTGATAAAGGCAAAGAATAGTGGACTTTTTCCCAATCGTATTACTAGGGTGAGAGGGAATTCTTCAAGTGATACTAAGCGAAGTCTTATGCAATTCGGATTCCATTCGGTGACACCCAAAGTAGATGAACTTGTTATAGAAATAGCAAGACATCAATACACTGATGAGTATATCGCGCTGACCAAAGACTTCTACTTAAAAATGTAATTCGTACCTCTTGTAGTGTTGTATTTCCTTCCTACCTTTGGTCAAAACAGAATTTTGCATGAAGCCTGATCTATTTGAAGCTCCCGATTATTATAACCTCGATGACCTATTCTCCGAAGAACATAAACTAGTTCGTGATGCAGCCCGACAGTGGGTTAAGCGCGACATTTCTCCAATTATTGAGGAATATGCACAGAAAGCTGAGTTCCCGAAACAGATTATTGGAGGTTTAGCCGAAATAGGTGCCTTTGGACCATACATTCCAGAAGAGTATGGAGGGGCTGGACTGGACCAAATCAGCTATGGTTTGATTATGCAAGAAATAGAACGTGGAGATAGTGGGGTTCGCTCTACGGCCTCTGTGCAATCTTCTTTGGTGATGTATCCCATTTATGCTTACGGAACTGAAGAACAACGAAAAAAGTACTTGCCAAAATTGGCTACAGGGGAGTGGATGGGTTGTTTTGGCCTTACTGAACCTAATCATGGTTCAAATCCTGGTGGAATGGAAACCAAGTATAAAGATATGGGCGACCATTATTTGCTTAATGGCGCTAAACTTTGGATTTCAAATTCACCTTTCGCTGATGTTGCTGTGGTTTGGGCCAAGAATGAAGAAGGTCGTATTCACGGATTGATTGTTGAGCGTGGAATGGAAGGTTTTTCTACGCCAGAAACACATAACAAATGGTCTTTAAGAGCTTCTGCTACCGGGGAGTTGATTTTTGATAATGTAAAAGTGCCGAAAGAAAATCTGCTGCCCAATAAAACAGGTTTAGGTGCCCCCTTGGGTTGTTTGGACTCGGCTCGTTATGGCATTGCATGGGGAGCTATTGGAGCAGCCATGGATTGTTACGATACAGCCCTTAGATATGCAAAGGAACGTGTGCAATTTGGAAAACCAATTGCTGCTACTCAACTCCAACAGAAAAAATTGGCCGAAATGATTACTGAAATTACGAAGGCACAACTATTAGCCTTTCGTTTGGGTCAGTTGAAAAACGAAGGTCGAGCTACTACCGCTCAAATTTCTATGGCAAAAAGAAATAATGTGGATATGGCTATCAAGATAGCCCGAGAGGCTCGACAAGTATTGGGTGGAATGGGGATTACCGGCGAATACAGTATCATGAGGCACATGATGAACTTAGAGAGTGTAATTACCTATGAAGGCACTCACGATATTCACCTTTTAATTACTGGAGCGGACATTACAGGACACCCTGCTTTTAAATAGCATATTGACTATTAGCTACTATTATAGTTTAAAGCTCATTTTCTGTATTTTTAGGCACAACCTTTCCCAAAAGCCTAAATATGGATGCCAATTCTAGAAGAAAATTTTTAAAACGAATTGGACAAGGAGCTTTGGGCTCTTTCACGCTTCCTGTTTTTGGAAACGAGTTGCAAACCCATTGGGAATCCATTGGATTAAATGAATTTCAAGAGGATTCGGAAGAATTTTGGAACCTGGTAAAATCCCAATTCAATTTAGCGGACGGTCTTCATTATTTCAACAATGCCTCTTTAGGAGCTTCGTCAACCCATATTCAACAGGAAACCTATCATTTTAGAAATCTTCTGGATGGTTTTCCTTCGAAATATATGTGGGGTGGTTGGGAAGAAGAGAAAGAAGAAGTCCGAAAAAAGGTAGCTGAGTTGTTCTCAGTTTCTTCAGAAGAAATTGCCTTGATTCATAACACCACAGAAGGGATGAACCTTATTGCTCGAAGCTTTGACCTTCAGCCCGGTGATGAGGTGATATTAGCAAATCATGAACATGCTAGCGGGACCATTCCGTGGGAAGTATGGCAAGAGACTAAAGGAATTAAATTAGTTCGTCCTGAATTACCCATTCTTCCAGAAAAGGTATCAGATTTGGTGGATGTCTACAAAAAAGCCATTACACCCAAGACTAAAATAATCTCCATGTGTCATATCGTTAATACTAATGGTATGATATTGCCGGTCAAAGAAGTGTCCAAAATAGCCCATGAAAAAGGAATTTTGGTTGGAGTGGATGGTGCACAATCTGCTGGGATGTATACTATTGATTTAAAGGAATTGGATTGTGACTTTTACACCGCTAGTTCACATAAATGGTTGTTCTCTCCTAAAGGGGTAGGTATCTTTTATGCAAAGGAAAAAAGTCAAAAGTATCTTAGGCCCCTTATGGTCGCTCGTGGTCATAAAGATACCAGTATACGAAGATTGGAGAATTACAATACTCGAAATCTAGCTGAGGTTTTGGGCCTAGGAGCATCCATTGACTTTCACAATACCATTGGTGCAACCCGAATTCATGAACGTGCTTTTGAACTGAAAAAGTACTTTCGTTCGAAAATTAAGAACGACCCGAGATTTGCAATTAAAAGTCCAGCTTTGGATGAACTTTCTGGTGCAATACAGGTTGTCGAGCTTGTTGGAAAGGATGTAAAAATCGTAAAGCAAGAATTATGGAATAGGTATGGTATCGATTGTAGACCCATGTCAAGCCATAACTTAAATGCACTACGTCTTTCCTTTGCAATTTATATTACCAAAAAAGACATTGACTATCTGGTGGAGGCGCTACAAGATTTAGCTGGCTAAGCTTAAATCGTAGCTTTTTCAATTTTGACTTTTATCGATTTACTTATGGGGGTCTGACTCCTGTCAGCAAAATGATTATGCGGAACTAAAAGATTGGTCTCGGGATAGTAAGCTGCCAAATTTCCTTGAGGAATATCATAAGGAATAACTTTAAAATGGGTTGCTTTTCGCTCTTTTCCATTGTATTTGCTGATAAGGTGTACCACATCATGTTTTTGCAGGCTTTTGGATTTCATATCGGATTCGTTCATGAACAACACTCGTCTTTCATTGTAAACGCCCCGGTATCGGTCATCCATCCCATAAATCGTAGTGTTGAATTGATCATGGGAGCGAATGGTCATCAACATGAGTTCTTCTGATTCCAAATGGTGGTCAGGTAATCTGTTGATGGTAATTTTAGCTTTTCCATTGGGGAGATTCGAAAAATCCAAATCTCTTACATTATTGGGTAAATAATAGCCAGAACCCTTGGATTTGTTCTCTGTATCTTCAAAACCCTTCGCGATTTTATCTATATATTCCCGAATTAAACTATAGTCACTGCCCAATTGTTCCCACGGTACGGAATGTGAACCTTTAAAATAGGTGTGTGCTATTTCAGCGATAATTTTGGGTTCGCTACGTAAATTTCCTTGAGTGGGTTTAAAAATTCCTTTTGACCATCGGACTTTACCCATACTGTTTTCAGTGGTGATGAACTGCTCTTTTCCATTTTGTTCATCTTTTTCTGAACGGCCTAAACTAGGAAGAATCAAGGCGGTTTTTCCTGTGACCAAATGGGAACGATTT
The DNA here is from genome assembly GCA_039184805.1 of Bacteroidota bacterium. GTDB lineage: Bacteria > Bacteroidota > Bacteroidia > Flavobacteriales > Flavobacteriaceae > Flagellimonas. Next base: position 15,126 of record JBCDAX010000047.1, read on the forward strand.
AGTTTGGTACTAATCTGGACAGTGAGCTCGCAGTTTTGAATGGCTTCTGCAGTATATTCGGTATCCGAAGCGGCCATCAAAAAATTACCTCCCAGACATACAAAAACCCTGGCCCTACCTTCGTGCATGGCTTGAATGGCCTCAACCGTATCATATCCTACTTGGGTTGGAGCTTTAAAACGAAAGTGTTTTTCAATCCGTTCGTTTAAAGTAGGATTTACGTAGTGATGAATTCCAACACTTCGGTCTCCCTGAACATTACTGTGTCCACGAACCGGGCACGTTCCCGAATTGGGTTTTCCAATGGAACCCTTTAAAAGAAGAAGGTTCACAAACTCTCGAATGTTTTCTACGCCATTTTTATGTTGGGTGAGACCCATGGCCCAACATACAATGATTTTGGATTTTTTGCTAAGTAACTCCACCGTGGCATCAACCTGTGATTCATCCACACCGGCCTGTTCCAAAAGAAGGTTTTCGTCATAACTTTTCAAATCGGCAATTAGAGCTTCATAGCCTTCTGTGTATTTCTCGATGAAGGAGTGATCAAAGACATTGCCGTTTTGCTCTTTGTCAATCTGAATTAACTTCTTTAGTATCAATTTTACCAATGCAATGTCTTGATTGATATTTACCTGCAAATGAATATCGGCCAAATCAATTCCGTTACCTATCCACCCTTTAACCTTTTGCGGATTTTTAAAGTTGACCAATCCAGCTTCCTTGAGAGGATTTATACTAATTACTTTTCCACCATTTTCTTTACAAGCTTCCAAAGCGGAGAGCATTCTAGGGTGATTCGTTCCTGGATTTTGACCGGCGACGATGACTACTTCAGCATGGTCAAAATCTTCAAGTTTCACAGACCCTTTTCCTATACCCAAGGTTTCACTTAAAGCAACACCGCTACTTTCATGACACATATTGGAACAATCGGGCATATTGTTGGTTCCCAATGCTCGGGCAAAAGTACCATAGAGAAAAGCAGCTTCATTACTCGAACGTCCGGATGTGTAAAATATAGCTTCATCTGGGGAATCCATTTTGCCAAATTCGTCGGCTATAAGCTGATAGGCATTTTCCCAAGAAATAGGCTCATAGTGCAAACTATTTGAGCGTAAAACCAAAGGTTCGGTAAGTCTTCCATGTTTATTCAATTCAAAATCAGATAGCAGGGAAAGTTCTTCAACCGAGTTTTTTTTAAAAAAGTCTGACCCTATGTTTTGGAGGGTAACTTCGTCGGCTAAGGCTTTGGCACCATTTTCACAATACTCCACACCTGCCTTAGGTTTTTCTGGGTCGGGCCAGGCACAACTAGGACAATCAAATCCATTTTTTTGGTTCATTTTTAGGAGCCCCTTTACACCTCTGGGTGCACCCATCTCCTTAAAGGTGTGCTGAAGAGCTTTTTGAACAGCTTGATGTCCACCAGCATATCCGGAAGGTTCTTTGAATTTGGCATTTTCGGAAAATGTCAAAGGACCTGTGAGCGAGATATTGCGACGAAATTTGGAGGACATAAAGGTGATAAAATTATAGGTGTTTCAACATAAGTTACGTTTAAAAGCTTTGCCGTTGATTTAAGATACGAAATATGATTACTTCATCATTCTCTATTTTGTAGTGTATGGAATAATTGAATTGTTCAAAATTTAAAACCCGGATGCCACGATATTTAACTTGAAAAGAGTGGGGGGTGGTCTTCAAAAATTGAACTTGCCTTGAAAAGTCCTCCAGAAATTGTCTGGAAAGATTTTTGGTGGCAAAAAAACATTCTGAGGTGTGAAGTTCAATTGTTGCTTCTCTCAACATTTGGACTTTAAAGTCCATATTTTTTCTCTATTTCTTCAATAGGGATGTACTCTGCATTGCCTTCGGCAATGCGAGCCAACATCTCATCCATCATGGCTTTATAATTTTCAGAAGGAGACTCAAGTTTTCGTGCGGTTTCTTCCAAGGTAAATTCCAAATAACTTTTTAATGAGCGCTTTTGTTTTTGTGCTTCAATTTCTAAAATTTGAAGGGTACGTTCATCTACATCAATTAGCTTTCTAATCTTTTCCAAAATATATACTTTATATATACAAATATAGTTTTTTTGATGAATATTGATTTATTCGTTTTTGTTGTGACCTGGTTTATGGACTGAAATTATTATAGCGTGTTAGAATCTTCAAGCTTGTTGTTTGATTTTGCATTGAGCAGCTTTTTGCTGGTTTTCATATCCGCATAGCGAGGGTCGGGAATATAATCTTCCTTCTTCATTTTTATTACCTCAATGCTCAAAAAGCCAAACTCTTCAACGACTTTGCCATAAAACCGATAGATTCCTTTTCCCCTGAAATAATATTTGGCAGCTACGGGAGGGAAGAGTACGGTGTCAAAAACTTCGCCGTGTTGGTCTACCAGAGTGGCAAAGTGCATCCGCTTTCCGTTATGTGTACTTGTGTTTTTTACGGTCACGAGATAGCCATAAATGTCGATGTGCTTGTTCAGATGATTCTGTAAATCGCGTTGTCCGTTAGAGTTTTTGGGAAGCTCTGCCAATAACTCAAAAGGGCTACAAAGGCAGAACCCTAAAAGCTCCAATTGTTCAAAAGCGGTCTCCAAATTTGTAGTGTGCAATTCAGGGATTTGAAATTTTTGATGTTTGGGGGCGAACAATTTAGGGTGTTCCAAACGGTCATTTTTAGATAGCATCAGATGGGTTTTCCACAGTAACTCATGTTTATTGACTCCCGTAAACCGAAAAGCATCAATGCGAATCAGAATGGAAAGCTGCTCCACGGAAATAAAGACACGGTCTAAAAAATCTTCGAGCGACAAAAACCTTCCATTTCGGAATCGTTCGAGGATGATACGTTCCATCACTCGCTTTTCTAAGTCACGGAGATACATCATTCCCAAATAAACCTGATTTCCTTCAATCCGATTTACCGCTACGCTATTATTGACACACGGAGGATGAATTGTTGCTCCCAGCATTCGAGCGTCGTGGATGTAGAATTCGGAGCGGTAAAAACCACCCCCGTTGTTGAGCACAGCCACCATATATTCCAGAGGAAAGTATGCCCTGAGAAACAAACTCTGATAACTTTCCACAGCATAGGATGCGGAATGGCCTTTGGCAAATGCATACCCAGCAAAACTGGCCACCTGGTTCCAGATTTCAAAAATCAGCGTATCGGGATACTCCTTTTTCCTACAGTTGGAAATGAATTTATCCTTTACCTTCTGGAATTCCTCCCGGGAACGAAATTTTCCACTCATTCCACGACGAAGTACATCGGCTTCTCCCAAATCTAAATCAGCAAAATGGTGGGCTACCTTAATCACATCTTCTTGGTAAACCATCACACCATAGGTGTCGGGCATAATATCTAGCATTACGGGATGGGCCTTTTCTTCGGCACGACCTTCATTTCGATGTCTTAAAATGTACTCCCGCATCATTCCACTTTTCGCAACTCCTGGACGAATGATGGAACTTGCCGCGACCAATCCCAGGTAATTATCGACTTCCAATTTTTTGAGCAGCATTCGCATAGCCGGGGATTCTACATAAAAACAACCCATGCATTGTGCTGTTTTTATAAGATTGTTGATAGAGGTATCTTTCTTGAAACCTTTGATGTCATGAATATCAACCTGTTCAAATTTTTCAGGTTGGTTGTAGGCGACAATCTCCAAAGCTTCTTTGATTTTGCCCAATCCTCTTTGCCCCAAAATATCAAACTTGTACAGGCCCACATCTTCAGCAATTACCATGTCATATTGTGTGGTGGGGAATCCTTTTGGTGGAAGATGGGTGGCGGAAAACCAATGCAATGGTTTTTCACTAATGAGAATACCCCCTGCGTGAATGCTCAAATAATTGGGTTTCCCTTTAAGGAGCCTACCGTATCTGATTACAAGTTTGGAAACCCCATCCAGTTTTGATGGATTATAGCGTCCCTCAATCAAGACATCAATTTCTTGCGGAGGAAGCCCAAACACCTTTCCTAGCTCTCGAATAACCCCACGCTCTTTGAAGGTTACATAGGTGCCCAAAAGCGCAACATGGTCAAACCGGTCAAAAATATATTGGGTCATGGTCGGGCGGTCTTTCCATGAAAAATCGATGTCAAAGTCTGGGGGATTGGCACGATAGAGATTAATAAAGCGTTCGAAGTAAAGGTCCAACTCCATAGGGTCCACATCGGTAATACGCAGTAAGTAGGCCACAATACTATTGGCTCCACTACCTCGGCCTACATAATAAAATTCTCTGCGGCGTGCTTCGGAAACAATGTCCCAATTGATGAGAAAATAGGAAACAAAACCCATTTTTTTGATGAGGTTCAATTCTTTGTCCAACCTGCTTTTGATAGACGTATCGACTTCTTCGTAACGATAGGGGAGTCCTTCATAGCACAATTTTTCTATTAGTTTTTCATCTTCTTCGACACTACCTGTGTAGCTTTTTAAATTTTGGGGTTTTCGTCCTTTGGAAAAGTCAAAATGGATGCTGCATTGGTTCAGTAAACGCTCTGTGTTTTCTAAAATGAAAGGGAATTCTGAGAAAGCAGCTGCTAAGTTTTGAATGGGATACATTTTTTCATCCTCCTCCGCTTCTTCTTCCTTTGGAAGTTTGCTTAACAATACGTTATTGTCAATAGCTCTCAGCAATCGATGGGCATTAAAATCTTGTTTGTTTCTGAAGGTGACGGGTTGTTGTACCACCAGTTTGTCCTTGAACTTCATCAATCTTGAAAAAGGTAACTTTCGTAAATCTTTGATAGATATGCCTATGAATTCAGTATCCCAAAAATGTTGTTTTTCATTGAGCATAACCTGTTCAAAGGGATAGACGGTAAAAGCATTTTGAAATTGAGGGGCGTCCTTTGGAATTTCAAGTTCGTGATGAAGGTGGTGTGATAAAAAGTTGTTGAGTTCCAAATAGCCTTTGTTGTTTTTGGCGATGACTACAAAACAAGGTTGGACACCATTTCTGAAATCAATGCCTAGAATGGGACGTACATCATACTCAGTAGCCTTGCGAACAAAGTTCAAACAGGCGGAGGTATTATTGATATCTGTCAATACCAATTGCCTCACATGGTTTTGTTGGGCCAATTGCAACAGTTCTTTTTCAGAAAAAGTCCCGAAGCGCATACTGTAATATGTGTGACAGTTTAAGTACAATTATCAGTAATCAGTAATCAGTAATCAGTTGTCAGGTCGAGCGCAGTCAAGACCGATTTTGAAAATTTTTGCTTTGAAAGCCCTCTCGACTGCGCTCGAGATGACAAACATTATTGTTTTCGATGTGCTAAAACCACTGGAGG